>NZ_JABVCQ010000099.1 GCF_014145225.1 Thiospirillum jenense | reverse complement strand
CTGAACGTAGCCGCTGGTGTTGGTGTAGTTTGCCGTATTGTCAGCCGTTAGGCCTGCAGTAGCGCCTGCTGTTGTGAGGGTGCCATTACCGTCACGATACGCCTTCTGTACGGTCACCAGACCAGCATTTACAGTCGCCGTATCTTGAAGGATAATATCATTACCCGTCTGATTAGCCAGAACAATACCCGAGCCAGCTTCATTGACCACCGCAGTCACGCCGGTTTTTGATGCTTGATCGTTGATTGCCGTGACCGCAGCACTCAAGCCATCCGCAGTGCCGACGCTTGAAAGACTAAAGGTGACAGTTTGAGCAGTGGAGTTATCTGAGGTGATATTCAGTGTATAACTACCGGCGGTGTCGAAGATTACTTGCGCCTCGGTACGCGCAGTCGCCGTCACACCGGTTGCATCGGTATACTTGTTGATATTGGTGGCCATCGTCTGGGCCGTTGTTGCAGCCGCGATTGCTAAACCCGATGCACCCGCATTAGTCTGACCAATAATCTGTCCACGATGCCCTAAAATATTCACGGCACCACCCGAAACCCCGTTGCCGCTTGCAGCAACATTACTAGTTGCCGCACCAGATGCCACAGAATAGTTATTTCCATACGCATTGGTCCGCATATTCGCATTGCTGACAGAAATAGTCTGATTG
>NZ_JABVCQ010000098.1 GCF_014145225.1 Thiospirillum jenense | reverse complement strand
GCGGCGCTGCGGTCCCTGTTCAGTTTTACGGCTTGCAAATAACGTCACCGCCCGCCATTCGCGCTCAGTTGAATGACGATACAAATACAAAAACAACTCCGCAAACCACCGCCCATGAAAGTCAGCGTCATATTGAAATTGCGTTTCAATAAACACAATTGGCAACTCAGGGCGCGCCGCCGGCGGCATTAACACGCCATCCAAACGGAAGCCGGTTTGTTTAATTTCCGGGGCCTGCAATTGATAGCCCGGCAGAGTAGGATCCAGCCCCGCTAATTCCAATACCAGCCCCGGCCAATCCTGAAATAAACGATAAAACAGTGTGTCAGTTCGCAAGTGTTATTACCTTTTCTAGGTGTCATTATTCAGCGTTTAACTCCACCATACTGTAACCTCATACTTTAATCATTGGCGACAAGTGACGCTCAAATTGGTTAGCATCACTTGCGCCGAGTGCAGTTTATTTTTCTTTCCGCAACTGCTGAATTTCTAATTCAGTCAATCCAGTATGTTGCGCCAACACGCGATCATCTTGAATGATGTCAAGCAAACTGTGGGCAATGCGCAAGCGGGCGGATTTATCACCTTCTTCATGCCCTTCTTCAAAACCTTCTTGTTTTCCTTCTGTGAAAACCTCTTGATAAAACCGCGTTTGTTTCAAATCAACATCC
>NZ_JABVCQ010000097.1 GCF_014145225.1 Thiospirillum jenense | reverse complement strand
AGCAGATCAGGAAATTCGCGTTGATTGGTTGGATTATGCGTCGCATTTTCCGCATCAATCGGCGTGGTTTCGCGCCGCGCCGCAGTTCAGTTTTCAATCGGCAATCGTGAATGGAAAAAAGACGGGAAGTGATATTAACCTGTATAAATTATTTACCGAGCAATGCGTCAATTTATTGCGGGCGGGCGGTGAGTGCGGGATTGTGATTCCGTCGGGGATTTATACGGATTTGGGCGCGAAAGGCTTGCGGGATTTATTATTCGATCAGTGCGACGTGACGGGGTTGTTTTGTTTTGAAAATCGCAATGAAATCTTTGAAAACGTGCATCGTAGTTTTAAGTTTGTGGTATTGACGTTTGAAAAAGGGCAATCAACGCGGCAATTCCCCGCGGCCTTTATGCGTCATCAGGTGAATGAATTGGCGGCGTTTCCGTCATCAACGGATTTATTATTGTCTGTGGAATTGATCCGCCGCTTGTCGCCTGATTCGCAGTCGGTGATGGAATTCAAAAGCGCATTGGATGTACAAATTGCGGAGAAGTTGCTGCAATTCCCGTTATTAGGTGAGACGATTGATGGCAAATGGAATGTACGATTATCTCAAGAATTTCACATGACCAATGATAGTCATTTATTCAAAACGGCAGCGGGCGCGGGGCGGTTGCCGTTGTTTGAG
>NZ_JABVCQ010000096.1 GCF_014145225.1 Thiospirillum jenense | reverse complement strand
TATTGTCATATTTGGCAATTGCTGTTTTCAGACGCTCTGAAAAAGCGCGACTTTGCACAACATTAATCCGATGATGTTCTCGAATTGCGCCCCGCGTTAATTGCTCTAACGTCGCCAATGCTAACGCTTTCTGTTCCATGCCTTGTAATTCACTCAGGAATTCATCTGAAAAGATGGATAAATCCACCGAGCGCATCCCTGCTGCGCGTAATAAATCATCAATACCCGTCACGACAATAGCGCGGTCAATCAATTCGGCAATTGCAGATGTCTGTGTTGAAGTCACTGGATTTGCAAGTTGAATCGTTTTGTTTAAAGCGGCTTGCACCGCTTGAAAAAACGCAATTTCATTGCGAATTGATTGAGCGACTGCACTCGCAGCAGTCAATGCAAAGGCTTTAGATAACGCTGCAACCGCAGCACTGTATTGCTGTTGCGCGTGTCGTTTTTGTTGCGTATCTGTGATGTTAATAGCGATTTGCTGTTGCACGGTGAGTATCCAATCCACTGCACCAGCTAATACTGTCAAGCGTTGCGGTGGGCTACCGGTTAAACCAGTATTTAAACCAGTATGATAATTAAACCCAGCAAACATCTGGCGCACGGTTTGATAGTGTTTTTGTAATGCCGCGATTGCTTCAATAGAGTTGTTTTAACGTAAATAATTAATGATAACACAATAAAG
>NZ_JABVCQ010000095.1 GCF_014145225.1 Thiospirillum jenense | reverse complement strand
ATAGATTGCGCCACCAGTAAACGATCAAATGGGTTTTTATGATCAGCAAAAATTGGTAATTGACTGATCTGTAAGATATGTGCATTTTCAATTGGCAGCCAAGCAAACCCCATCGCATCAACTTGCGCGATAAAGGTCGGCAAATCAATCCGCAGTTTGCCAAGACCGGCTTTAATCGTTAGTTCCCACAGTGACGCTCGACTCACAAACGGCGGTTGGATGCTGTTTTCAATAACCGCTCTAATGTTTTGCGTTAAGCGTGGATCACCTGTTTGCCACCAGAATGCCAAGTGCGTATCGAGTAATAATTTCATTCTTCGCACTCTGGTTTCAGACAATCAAATAAATCATCAAGTGGCTTATCGAAATCATCCGCCATCCACCAGTCTTGACCTTTCATACTGCCCGGCGGTGCAATTTTATTGCGTGGTGGTTGGTAAGCAGACAGCAGTGCAATCGGTTGACCAGCGCGGGCAATAATAATGTCTTCGCCGTTTTCAACTGCTTCCAATAAACGCGATAAATGGGTTTTTGCTTCGTGAATGTTGACCGTTTGCATGGTATTGCTCTATACACCCCTGAATCAGGTTTTCGGATTTTGGATCAAAGAGATTGGCAAAGAACCGATTGAATGGCATTATTTTGCAATGATTGATTACACCCTAAACGATAAAGAACTCGAAGAATGTCGTATTGTTTATA
>NZ_JABVCQ010000094.1 GCF_014145225.1 Thiospirillum jenense | reverse complement strand
GCCGCTCAAGGTGATGCTGTAACTGCCCGCGACGCCGAAGATGGAGACGCCGCTTTTGATGTTGCGACTGTTCAGATTCGCATCGCCCGCCACGACGCCGCTGCCGTTGTGATAGCCGGCGGTGATGGTCTGATCGCTGATGCCCGGCGTGATGTTTTCAGTGCCGACATTGGTCATGGCGCCGTTCTGACCGCAGCCACTGCTGTTGCAGAAGGTCTTGCCCGTCAGCACGTCGCCGACGGCGGCATCGCCGCTCAAGGTGATGCTGTAACTGCCCGCGACGCCGAAAATGCTGACGCCGGATTTGATGTTGTCAGCGACAAGGTCAGCATCAACCGCGTGCAAAGTGGTCGCCGCGTAATACCCGGCGGAAACGGTGTCATTTGTGTTCGAGAGCGTTTGGGTCGCAAGCCCGCCCGTTTGATCTCCACTGGTGTTACAGAAAGTCTTGCCAAAAAGCACCTCGGCGGCGCTCGCGGTACCTGTGCAAGCACTAGGTGCGGTGTAGGTGCCGGTCAACACGCCCCAGCCGGCGCCGCTGCGCAGTCCCCAGAACGTTTTGCCGTTGGCCACATCTCCCACGGCAGCGCCGTTCACGTTATCCACCACCGGCATTTTCGCCATCACCTCATCTAACGTTTTGCCGCTGATACCGATTGGTACCACGGTCGGCTCGGTAAAAAAGACTTTAGCGCCCGTCGTGCCGGCGTCGAGTCGGTTGTACAAAGCATCCAACGTGAACATC
>NZ_JABVCQ010000093.1 GCF_014145225.1 Thiospirillum jenense | reverse complement strand
ATCATCCAAATGCCACGAATAACTGCCAAATAACTTAAATAGATTGGCAAATGCTTTATCAGGAATACGAATTGACGCGCCGTATTCCAACTCCAGCGAATGCTGTAAAAATAACCCGCCATTCAAAAACACAATATCGCCAATTAGCGCCTGCGTCGCCGCGCTGCGTTCATAGGCCGGTTTGGCAAACCCTTCAAAAAACAACGCCTGCAAAAACTCACTGTAAAATAAATCCTGACCGCGCTGTTTACTCGCCGTTAATTGATCCAGCAAATACCGACTATTGCCCTTGTCTAATAATAATTTGCATTGCAAAAACCAAATAAACATCAACCGATTCATTAACACCGACGCCAACCAGCGCCGCTCGCGTTCATTCGGAATGCCATCAATCAATGTGACAAATTCTATGCGCTGTTGATTAAACTCTTTAAAAAACTTCTTAGTAACTTTTTCAATATCCAGCGCCGCCGTCAAGCGCTCGACTAATTGACTGAGCGGAAACTCCCCCTGCTCATCCAATTCATTAATATCCACCACCATCCGCGACAATTTGGATAAAAACAAATCGCCCGGCTGCCCGCTCATGTATGAATGTTCACGCGCAATTTGCCGCAATTGATCGCGCCGCAACCATAACCACATGCTCTGCGTCGGCCGCGCAATTGAATCAACAAAAATCAACAGATTTTCATACACCCGCTCGGATAATTCATTCTGAATTGCCAAGCGCTGCTCGCGGGTTTCCGGCAAG
>NZ_JABVCQ010000092.1 GCF_014145225.1 Thiospirillum jenense | reverse complement strand
ACGGCAGAATGAACGGCGTATTAGTGTGATTATTGGTAATCCGCCGTATAATGCGAATCAAATGAATGAGAACGATAATAATAAAAACCGCGAGTACAAAGCGGTTGATACCCGTATTCGTGCGACTTACATTGCCGCCAGTACCGCGCAAAAAACCAAACTGTATGACATGTATGCGCGCTTTTTTCGCTGGGCGAGTGATCGGTTAAAAGATGATGGCATTGTTGCATTAATTACCAATCGCAGTTTTATTGACAGCCGGACATTTGATGGATTTCGCCAATGTGTGAGAAATGAATTTCACGAGGCTTGGGTTATTGATTTGGGCGGTGATTGGAAAAAATCGGGTGATACGCGAGCGAGTGGCGGCAATGTGTTTGGCATTGGCACGGGCGTGGCCATTTCATTTTGGATTAAAAAACGCAGTCAACAAACTAAACAATCGTTCGGGCGGATTTATTACATTGCGGCAAATCAATTGGTGCAATCGGCTGCCGATAAACTCACTTGGTTGGATAGTCATCAATTGCGCGACATGGCGGTTGAAGAACTCATTCCCGATGACCGCAATCAGTGGTTAGATTTGACCAATAATGATTTCGAGTCATTGCTGCCGTTGGCAAGTAAAGAAACCAAGTCGGCGAAAACAGCGGGAAATGAGCGAGCGGTTTTTAAGTTGTATTCGTTAGGTATTTTGACCGCCAGAGATGAGTGGCTTTATGGGAACGACAAAGCAACACTGATTGATCGGGTGACTTATTTAATAAG
>NZ_JABVCQ010000091.1 GCF_014145225.1 Thiospirillum jenense | reverse complement strand
ATTGAGTGGTGACAGATGCACTATTCAAATATGCGGTATTATCAATTGGCGCGGCGCCGCCAGTATTGCCGTTGCCATTATAAGTGACGGTGTAAGTGATAGGCGAAAAGACGGCGCTGGTAGTTTTATTGGCATTGAGAGTTAAAGAACAAACCCCGCTACCGGCGGCGAGGCAATCATTTCCCCAACCAGTAAAGCTATAGCCAGTTGCTGGTGTGGCATTTAATGCAACCAATGATCCATTCGTGTAAAACAATGAACAGTTGGCGGTGCAGGGCGTACTCACACCGGCATAGGTTGCATTAACAGTGCCGCTGCCGGTGATATTGACTGCGAGTGTTTTGCCTACATCAAACGTCGCGGTGACGGTTTTGGGCGCGTCCATTGTCACTTGGCATTGATTAGCGTTAATGACAGTACAGCCAAGCCAGTTTATTAGGAATGAATCACTATTTGGTGTGGCAGTGAAAGTGACGCTTGTGCCTAAACCAAGTTGCGCAAAACAGGTGGCGCCGCAATCAATTCCACCGACAGTGCTGGTGACGGTGCCGCTGCCCGTGCCGTTTTTATTCACAGTTAAATTAAAAGACGGGAATACTTGACCACCGCGCACGAGGCGAACGCGGGTATTAGAATTGGTTGTTCGCGGCAAATCACCAATATAGCCTTCTGAAGAATGGACATACCATACTTTATTAACATCATCAACGATGGGTGAGCTAGACCATAACGCCGCTGACGGATTGCTATTTGGAAAATAAGTGGGGTTGATTGCTGGATT
>NZ_JABVCQ010000090.1 GCF_014145225.1 Thiospirillum jenense | reverse complement strand
GCGGTGAATCGTGCGTTCGGATAAATACTCGGTAATTTCCGGCCGCGTGTAATACGCGCCAAACGCCTTTTGGTTAATATACTTTTCAAAAATATAACCCAACACATCGGGATTGATTTCATTATCCTGCCCGCCCGGTGTATCATCCAAATGCCACGAATAACTGCCAAATAACTTAAATAAATTGGCAAAGGCTTGATCGGGAATACGAATTGACGCGCCGTATTGCAACTCCAGCGAATGCTGTAAAAATAACCCGCCATTCAAAAACACAATATCGCCAATGAGCGCCTGCGTCGCCGCGCTGCGTTCATAGGCCGGTTTCGCAAACCCTTCAAAAAACAACGCCTGCAAAAACTCACTGTAAAATAAATCCTGACCGCGCTGCTGACTCGCCGCCAATTGATCCAGCAAATACCGACTATTGCCCTTGTCTAATAATAATTTGCATTGCAAAAACCAAATAAACATCAACCGATTCATTAACACCGACGCCAACCAGCGCCGCTCGCGTTCGTTCGGAATGCCATCAATCAGTTCGACAAACTGCAACCGTTGTTGATTAAACTCTTTGAAAAACTTCTTAGTAACTTTTTCAATATCCAGCGCCGCCGTCAGGCGCTCCACTAATTGACTGAGCGGAAACTCCCCCTGCGCATCCAATTCGTTAATATCCACCACCATCCGCGACAATTTGGATAAAAACAAATCGCCCGGCTGCCCGCTCATATAAGAATGTTCACGCGCAATTTGCCGCAATTGATCGCGCCGCAGCCATAACCACATGCTCTGCGTCGGCCGCGCAA
>NZ_JABVCQ010000009.1 GCF_014145225.1 Thiospirillum jenense | reverse complement strand
TTAAACATGTTCACCATTTTTCACCGGGCGGTTACGCAGTGTTTAACCAACTCAACATTAAAATTAAACTCGGTCTAATTATTGCTTTCGCCGCACTTGGTATGATTGGTATTAGTATTTGGAGCGGCTTTAATTTACGCACTACCATGTTAACCGAACGTGAGGCGCAATTGCAGCATATTGTCGAAACTGCTTATGGCATTATTCAACAGTATGCACAATTAGCCGCAAATCAGCAAATGACCGAGGTTGAAGCACAGCGTCTGGTGGGTGAAATCATTCGTGCCATGCGCTATGGTGATGGTGAATACATTTGGGTTATTAACATGGAAGGCGTGGCGCTAATCCACCCGGCTAAACCTGAGCAAGAAGGTAGAAATCTACTCGGCGCTAAAGATAAAAACGGCGTGTACATGTTCAAAGAATTCGTGCGCATTGCCCAAGAAGATGGAAGTGGTTTTTCCAGTTATTCGTGGCCAAAGCCAGGCAGTGAAGAACCCGTGCGTAAGGTGTCTTTTTTAAAACGCTTTTCCAATTGGAACTGGATTATTGGTACTGGGTTATACATTGATGATTTGGATAAAACTTTTTATAATCGTATTTTGCGCATGGTGACGATGAATCTCATCTTGTTTGTTGGTTTAGTGACCTTTTCTTTACTCATTGCTAATACTATTATCCGACGAGTTGAGCAATTGCGCACAGCATTAATACGGGTGCAGCAAACCCATGATTTGAGTATTCGGTCTCAGGTGACGGGCAAAGACGAATTAGGACATTTGGGCGAAGCAACGGATTCTTTGATTAATAACTTGCAGCAAACCATTATTAAAATAGCGGAAGTATCCAATCAAGTATCCAGTGCAGCATTACAATTATCTGCGATGACTGAACAAACCAATACGCGCATGGAACAGCAGCGATTAGACATTGCACAAGTGGCGACTGCTATGAATGAAATGAGTTGTGCGGTGCAAGAGGTTGCCTCTAATACAAATCAATCCGCACAGGCGACGCAACAGACCGATCAAGAAACAACTCGCGGATTAGGTGTAGTAAATCAAACGATTATTGCTATTCAAAATTTAGCAAATGGAGTGCGTGACGCAGAATGCGCTATTGCAACGCTGGCAAATCACAGCAATACGATTGGCTCAGTAGTGGATACGATTCGTGGTATTGCTGAACAAACTAATTTATTGGCATTAAATGCTGCAATTGAAGCAGCCCGAGCGGGTGAACAAGGGCGCGGTTTTGCAGTAGTAGCCGATGAAGTACGCACACTTGCGCAGCGTACTCAGCAATCTACACAACAGATTCAAGAAATGATTAGTCATTTACAAACCGATACTCAAGTTGCCGTAGCGACAATGCACCAGGAATGTCAACAAGCCGATTTATGTGTGCAACAAATTGAATTGGCTGGTACCGCATTAAACAGTATTCAGCAGGCAGTGAATGCTATTGCAACAATGAATGGTCAAATTGCAACAGCAACGGATGAACAAACCGCAGTGGCTGAAGAAATCAATCGTAGTTTATCCCGCATTCGTGATAGTGCCGAAGAGACGGCCTATTCGGCAGAACAGAGCGCCCAAGCGGGCGAATCCTTAAAAGAGTTAGCTGGGCAAATGGATCATATCGTCGCCAACTATCGTGTGAATTGTTAATCAATGTTCACTTGGCTAAGGAAATAATAGCATTATGATGACCTGGCAGCCGTATTTTCAACAAGTCACCTTTTTAAGCGCCGCCGCGCAATTAAAACAGGCACCCACTGATTGCGGCTATGAAGTCGCTTTTGCTGGCCGCTCGAATGCAGGTAAATCAAGTGCAATTAACGTCATTTGTCAACAACGTCATTTGGCGCGCACCAGTAAAACACCAGGGCGTACTCAGCAATTGATTTTTTTTAATTTAGCGGTGGAAAACCGGCGCCTAGTTGATTTGCCCGGGTATGGCTTTGCGCGGGTGGCGTTGTCAATTAAACTGCAATGGCAAACGGTCATGGCTAGTTATCTACAACAGCGGGTTTCATTACGCGGGTTGGTCATGGTGATGGATTGCCGTCACCCGTTGACCGAATTAGATCGGCAAATGATTGAATGGAGTCAAATAGCAGCGTTGCCATTGCTAGTGCTATTAACTAAGGCTGACAAATTGAGTCGCGGGGCAATGGAAAAAACGCGCTTGGCGGTGCAACGTGATCCGTTGTTATTCAATGCAACGACGGTTGAGGTATTAACATTTTCGGCGCACACCGGGCAGGGACGCGATGCCGCGCAGGCGTGGTTGGCTAAACAGTTGGAACTTGAAATGACAAATAATCAAAAACCAGATGCCCTATTAACCGAATAAACCCGGCAATAATGATCGAGTTGTGTTTGATTAACAGTGGGGGGAATGTGCGCGTATTAAATGCGCTGGGGAAGGGAAAACGGTAGCGGGGGCAGGATTTGAACCTACGACCTTCGGGTTATGAGCCCGACGAGCTGCCTGACTGCTCCACCCCGCAATTGATGTTGCGCATAATAACTACTGAGCGCCCAAAAAGCAAGTGATTTTTACTGCAATAAAATGCGATAACGCCGGCGCGGGCGGTTCATTCTGCAATCCGCCCGCTTTGTTTAATTCAACTATTGCACCAATTGAATTGTTTTTCAATTGTGCTAATTCAAAACGCACTGAATAAACTTGGAATACTGGCAATGGCGGCGTCACGGGTTGCATTATTATCAGTGACAGATGTTAATACCTCCGCTCCCCGTTGTCTTAATAGCGTTTGCGCGGCGGTAGATAATGCAGTGTACACAATGCGATGTTGCGCTTGATAGTTTGCAAATGCTAATCCAACTTGAATACGATTGCCAAAGCGTTTCATATCAGCTGTTGCGGCAGCGTTTTCCCACCCACCGTTAATCAGTGCAATGATCATTTGATCGCGGTTAATTGCACCGCTGTTTAATTTGCCCAACCAGTATTCTTTGCCGGTTGTATCGGCTTCTCGCCCAAAAATATTGCGATAGAGCGCCTCAATTAACGGCGCATAACCCTGATCTTCTGGATACAAATTTTGCACAATTTCATTATCAAAAAACGCCTGTGCGACGGTCGTAGTTGTCCAACCGCCATTGCGTAATTCATTCACCCAGTATTGCAAACCTTCATTATCAGGTGCATAGCCGAGCGTGGCAATATAGATTTCGGTGACTTGCCACTCTAATGTAGTCCGATCAAATGAATCATCCGCATCGGGCGTGGTATTCTCATTCACAGTGATTAACTTTGCCGCGCTCCATTCACCGCTATATTCACCAAATACACGCGGTCTGACTTGTAATAAATGCTGCCCCGCTTGGCTGCTATTAAACACCAAACTGGTTTGTGTGGTCGTAGGTTGCGGGTTGCCGCGTGTCACTTGATTCACATTAATCAATTCAACATCATCAAAAAACCATCCCACGTTACCCGTCGTTTGCGGATAATAACTGCCGGTATCAAATAGATAACTAAAGCGCAGTTGAATGGTTTTATTCGCATACTCGCCGAGTGAAACGGTTTGCAATTCATAGCGCGTAGCGGGGCGATCTTGACCAGCTTGTTGCCAAATTCCAATCCACGAATTGCCGTCATCTTCAGACAATTCAACCTGCGCAATTTGATTAGCACTTGCATATCCAAGATAACTGTTAAATTGCAATTGACTATTTGCACTAATCAAAAAGGTTTTATCCAGAGTTAAAAACTGATTCGTGGCCGTCGGGTGGGCTAAATGATAAGCCGCATCACCAGTGGCAGGACGGGTGCTGTCAACTGCTTGATAATTCGATGAAATCTCAGCAATAAAATTGCTCAAGCCATTCTCCGCATCATTCACCGTTGTATAAGAGTTGACGCCACTATCGCGCCACTCATAACCGTCCGCAATGGCAAGTTCATTAAAGGTATAGGTTGCTGATTCATTGCGGTTGAGTTGATCGGCGCCGGTGATATATTGCGGTTCATAATCCAGTCCTTTAACAGCGGGATCAAATACTGTGACGCTGTAATTAAAGCTGCGTGATTGCCCGTTAATTCGCACATTGTTAATGGTCACTGCATAGACATCATCCGCTGGTGGCGGCGCCCAATTATCGCCATCTGCATAGGGCGACGGTATCCAAACTAATGTGTTTTCCCCATAGCCATTTTGCACACTCGCCAGCGATACGTTAATTGGCGTTCCATTATGCAATTGCTCGACTGATGCGAGTGAAAAATCGGCATCGGGATAAGAAAATGACCAGCGCGGATACACCACTTGATAGGGGACATAACCGGGTGGTGGCCACGCGACAAATTGATCGCGCCCCGCCGGTCTTAATTCCCACATATTATCATCAAATACCCACAGTGCATTTGCAGAACGGCCGTCAATTGGCGTGACACTACCCGCGCCCATTTGTTGCGTTTGGGGGTAAAGAATCCAACGCCGATGACCGACTATTGAATTAGATGCGCCATTGTCTTGCATTTGCCCCGTAACTGCTTCAGCGCCGGCATGACCTAATGATAAATTGGATTTACTCGCCGCCGTAGCGCCCTCCGTTGAATAACAATTCCAATTACTCGGGGGCGTGTGACTGAGCGCGTTATTTGCCGACATCATTAACGCCGCCTGCTGCGCTTGACGGCTGTATTCATCATTCAAAATGACATCAGATGGCACGCCCGCCATTGCCCGATACCAATTCACCCGCCGCAAGGTTGCCGCTTGATAATCCGCCGACACCGTACCCGCTTGACAGGTTGCAATATCGCCCGTCCATTCGGCGTCAATGCCATCCGAGGCGTGATAAACGATTTGAAAAAACAACCGCGCTGTTTCGCGTTCATTTAAATCAAGTGACCAACCTTGACTGCGTGGTTGACTAAACTGGAATTGAAATCCCGCCGGCGCGGGCGGGAAGGTTGGCGCGGCAAAGCTGGGCATTGCAATGATGATAGCAATTGCGAATAATACTATTGGCTGAGTTTTTTTAAGTAACATTGTGGGTATTCCTATTCAGGGTTTATCAACAGAATTATTGGTAATAGAGCAATCATTTCACCCCCGCGTCGTGTTTTCAATCAACGCAATCTCCGCTTCATTTAATCCATACAACGCATACACCAGCGTATCAATCGCCTGGTCAAGCGCGGCAATTTCCATTTCTAATTGCGTGTGGCGATAGTCCAACAGCGTGCTGGCGTATTCCTGTTTGCATTGCAATATTTCATTCACCAATGCCACCAGTTGCTGCCGCGTCGCTTGCTGTGTTTCATTGGCAAGATCGAGTTGCGGCACGGAGAAATCTTTGAAATAAACGTAGCTCGGTTCAAAAAAATCACCGCGCAGTTTAGGCAAAATGGCGTGAAATAAGAAATGCGTCACTTTGCTATTCAAAATCGCCAACAGATATTTGTCTGGCACAGGAATAATAAAGCATTTTTGATTGGTAAAAAGCCCGCATTCATCGAGCGTGAATTCAGGTTTTTTGCAAATGTTTGGATAAATGATTTTAGGCTTTTCAAACTCGGCATAATAATCAACAGCATCTTGTATTTCAAACCACTGATAACTGCCCGCTTTCCTTCCTGCCCAATACGCACCGCGCCAGTCATTTGGCTTTGGCATCAATTGCATTTTGAATTGGAGCAAATGCGCTTTAATTGCGGGGTATTGTTCAATATCAACACCGCGCCGCGTGAAAATCAAATACTGCTCACTGCGCGGCGGGGCATAGCGTTTAATATCCCGCCCGGCTAAAAACGGTTTAATCAATTCAGCACTGGCCGCATCGGCTGCAATGAGTTGATTTTTGGTGGCGGCATCAATTACAAACGCTTCATTCAACCCCGTTAATACACCGCGATAAATCTTGCCGTCAACATATTCACTCAACGCCACCCCAGCGGCGCGCAACTTATTTAATAAATCGAGCGTCGCCGTATTCGCCAACGTCCAACCTGCATCCTCTAACGCTTTGATTGACATGACAAAACGCTTGTCACTCACATACTCCGCCAAATCAGCAAACACCAGCGTTTTTACTTCAGCCGCTAAAAAAGTTGCGGGTTGATTGCATTCATCCGTTGCCACCGTTTTCATTAACCGTAAAATACACGGATAGGTGGTAGCGCCCTGAAACACGCGCAAATCACCAAAATCAATTAACTCAACCAATTGATGCGTTGGCGTCTTCTTTAACCATGCCCGTAACGGTTGACCATAATTTGCCCGCAGCCATTTATTCGCCACAATCACACCATAACTGCCGCCGGGTTTTAAGACATTCAAGCTACGTTCAATAAAATACACGAATAAATCCGCCGTGCCAGCATAGGTGCGATACACCTGTTTTGCATAGTGTTTGAATCGCTCACCTAATGTTTCTTGCCGCACATACGGCGGATTCCCGACAATCACATCAAAGCCGCCGCGCTGCATAATTGCGGGAAATACGGTATTAAAGTTCATTGCGTTAACTTGCCGCCGTTCTTGTGGCGTATTCTGCTCTTCATCGCCAAACATTGACCAAAAATCTTTACCGACTAATGAATTACCGCATATAATATTGCGCGATAAATCCGGTAAAATCTGCGTTTTATAATCCTGTGGAAAGATAAAACACGCATGGGGTGTGGCATCCTCCAGCATTTTCAAATACAGCGATAATTGCGATACTTCAACCGCTTGAAAATCAATATCCACACCGAAAATACACTGCTGCAAAATGTCGCGCCGTTTTTTCAACGTTAATACCGGCACCCCGTCTTTTAATTCGGTTTCACCCGGACGCGCTGATTGCGGATGATCGGCATAATACCGGGCGTGGTATTCCAATAACACCGTGTACATTTCAATTAAAAATGATCCCGAACCACAGGCGATGTCGGCAAAGCGCAATTGCGCAATCTCATCGGGCGTTTTATTGGCGATCAATTGCCCAACGGTCATTTGCACAATGTAGCGCACGATGTATTCTGGGGTGTAATAAACACCTTTACGTTTGCGCACGTCGGGCGCTTGAGTCGCCGCTGGATCAATTGCCGAGTCAATCGCCAATTCAGTTGCAGAGTCAATTGTCGGATCAAGCGCGTTAATAGTCACGGCCTGCCCTAAAAAGCGTTCGTAAATGCTGCCCAAAATACTAATGGGAATAGAATTAAAATCATAGGGCGAGGCGGCGTCGGCTAATTGTTCAATAATGGCTTGAAACACCTGCGCCTCGGGTGGCGTAAAGCGCTGTGGATCATCAATTAAACTGGGCTTAAAAATCAAGCCATTATATTTATCATTCAACGCCCGCGACCGCGCTAAAAAATTGTGCCAAGTGGCATCGCGCTTACCGAATGATTTAACCGTTGCTTCTTCAATCTGTTTATCTTCTAAAAACCGCATGAATACCAGCCGATCTAAGGTGCGCTGCACTGCTTCGGTCAATTCCTCCACTGCACAGGTTGGATTCGCTCGTTGATACGCTAATGCCAATATGGTGCGGTAGCGATCTAATTCAGTTAAAAACGCGCTATCCACCGGTTGATAATTCGCCAACCACGCACTTTTTTGTTTCGCCGCCTTCCCTTTTGCCGGCGTCGGCATGTCATTCATTACAAACCGTTCAATTGCCCCATTGGCGACTTCATCCCGCGCCAATAAATAATAAATCTCCGCAAATTGCTCGGGATTGGCATAATCACGATAGCGATAGCGTTTATACCAAATATCTAATGCAGTGGCGATGTCGGGTTTATAGCGGCTGTCAATGAAATGCAATTCCCTAAAATTAAATAATAATACCAGCGGCGTTTGCCGATTCCACCCGTAGCGCACCGCCTGAAAATAATCATCCGCATTGCGCACATCCCGCGCCGGGCGTTTGGCTTCGCATAATAATTTCGGTTGACGAAACTCCGGCGCAATAAATAACGCATAATCCGCCCGCCGTTGACTGGTTTCTATTTTAATCGGCGCTTCAATTTTCACTTCTTGCGCATACGGATTTTTTTGTTCATAATGATAAACATCCCAGCCCAGCGCATGAAAAAACTGGTCAATAAAATCCTGTCTCACCTGCGCTTCACTATAGGATGGGGCAAGATAATCGGCCTCGTGCGCGGCGAATTGCTTGACCAACGCGGTGACTTGATTAAATGGAGCGGTGAATTGCGTTTGATGAATTTGGGTCATAACATTGAATAGGTTTGAATAAAATGATGGCAAATAAAGCGGCGCGCTTGTCTAGTTTAACCCATCCACCGCCGCCGTCCGGCAGTGATAACAATTTGTTAGCTCGGTCAATTTCGCCTATGATGTCGCATGAATAAAACTGCAACCAACTTTGCGCGCCAATGATGCACTATCGCTTATTTCTTCCCGCCGCCGCCTGCCTGCTGACCGCTCAGGTCACGCTTGCTGCGACCGCGCCGCCCCCGTCCGCGACCACCGCCGCCGCGCCCGCCCGCGAGTTCACGACTGATCTGTTGTATCAGGTGCTGGTCGCCGAAATTGCCGTGCAGCGCGATCAACCGCTGACCGCGTTTAGCTACTATTTCGCCGCCGCCGAACGGGCGCGCAATGCCGAGCTGGCGGAGTTGGCAACGCGGGCGGCGATCACGGCGGAGGCGCAAGGCGAGGCGGAGTTGGCGGTCAATTACTGGTTGCAGTTGTCACCAGAATCCTTGTCGGCACAACAACTTGCAGCATACGTCGCCATCAAAGCCGAGCGGCTGGAGACGGCGCTTGACCACCTGCGCACCGTCGTGGCGCTGGCGAAAACGCCGCAGCAGGGCTACCAAACTGCCGCTCGCCTCGTGGCGCGAGTGGGCGATCCGGCGCGGCGCGTTGACCTGATGCGCACCTTGATTGCCGACCATCCGAGCGATGCCGATGGGCAGTTGGCGTTGGCGGCGATTGCGGCGGGCGCGGGGCAATTGGACGTGGCGCGCACCCATGCCGAGCAGGCGGCGGCGCTGCGCCCGAATTGGTCACGGCCGCCGCAGTTATTAGCGCAGTTGTTTATTGATAATGATCGCCCGGCGGAAGCGCGAGCGGTATTAGAACGCTATTTTGCCGGCGGGTATGATGATTTAGATTTGCGGTTGTTATATGCGCAGTTGTTAATTGAAGCAGAAGATTTCACCGCCGCTCGTCAAACCTTCGCCACTATTTTACAGCAGCGCCCGAATGCCGAAAATGTTTTATTGGCGGCGGCGTTGTTATCATTACAATTAAAAGATTATCCTGCCGCCCGCCGCTATTTTTTGCAATTAAAAACCAATGGACAGCAGGTGGATGAGGCGCTGTTTTTACTCGGTCAAGTGGAAGAGGCGGCGGGGGATAATCCGGCGGCGTTGAATTGGTATCAACAAGTCGGCGGTGATAAAAAAATTGATGCGCAATTACGCACGGCGGCAATTGCGGCCAACGGCGGTGATTTAACGCGGGCGCGGGAAGTGTTACAACAATTGCGCCATCAATTCCCCGATAACCAGAGCCGGTTTTATTTAGCCGAGGGGGAATTGCTGACCGAGGCCAAGCAATTGGAATTAGCCCGCGAGGTGTATTCGCAAGGATTAACAGCAGCGCCGGATGATATTGATCTGCTCTATGCGCGGGCGTTATTAGCCGCTCGAATGCAGCAGGTGGCGTTATTAGAACAAGACCTGCGCCGCGTATTAAAACTCAATCCCGATCATGCCGATGCGTTAAATGCGCTGGGCTATACGCTGGCCGATCAAACCAATCGGTTTAATGAAGCGCGGGCGTTTATTGAACGGGCATTAGAATTAGAACCAGATGAGCCGGCAATTTTGGATAGCATGGGGTGGCTGTTGTATCGCACCGGTCAAATCGCGCAAGCCGAACCGTATTTGCGCAAAGCATTAAAGTTATTTGATGATGGCGAAATAGCGGCGCATTTGGGTGAATTATTGTGGACGACGGGACGGCGTGATGAAGCACAATCCATTTGGGATCATGCGCGGCAACAGGCGCCCGATCACGAGTATTTATTGCGCACCATGCAGCGCTATTTGGGTGCGTCATTACCGCCAATTAAATCTAATTCACCAGCGCCGAAATAACAGCAAGCGACTAATCATTCATCTTTCCCACGCTCCCGCATAATTGATCGTTCCCACGCTCCAGCGTGGGAACGTAGTGTTGCAAAAAATCAGTCGGTTAAAGTTTAAAACCGGCATCATGTTTTAACGATCATTCTATTGTCAGCCCAACATTGAAACGATTAGTTAATATTAAGTATCATGCAACTTGAATGATAACCGTTTGATTTTCAAAGAAGAGTGCGTTCCCACGCTGGAGCGTGGGAACGATCATTATTAATGATCTGCGTTAAAATAACTCTAAATGAACGCCGCAATCGAAAACGACCTGCAATATGAACAGATGATTGCATTACTCAATGGTCTGCTTGATACGGTTCGTGATGATGCCTGTCACCCGCTTTATTCTTTGATTGCAGTGGTGGGTGACTTAATCGAAACCTATGAAGTTGGGCATGAGCCGAATAGTCAAGTAGCACAGGTTGGCTAATAAGTAAGATGTGTCTCATCTGCCGCATTCCCGCCGTTACGGGAACGACGATAGGTGCCGTTTTAATTCGTGGTTGATTAGTGCTGAATAGCACTGCAATCAAACTAACTCACCAGCGCCGAAATAACGCAATTCACCATGACACCACATTTATCTATTCAACCGCGCCCGGAAACGAATGGTGCATGGTTAGCGCCGGCCAAACTCAATTTAATGTTACGCATTATTGGGCGGCGAGCGGACGGCTATCATTTATTACAAACAGTGTTTCAGTTCATTGATTACAGCGATCAAATTTGGTTAAACCCGCGTAATGATGCGCGTATTGAATTGCTGCGCGGGGCGGATCAAGTGCCAGCAGAACGTGATTTAACTGTGCGCGCCGCGCATTTATTAAAACAATACACCGGCTGCCAGCGCGGCGTGGACATTACCATTGATAAACGCATTCCAATGGGCGGCGGTTTGGGCGGCGGCAGTTCAGATGCCGCGACCACGTTGCACGGCTTAAATCAGGTGTGGGAACTCGGGCTTGACCTCGACACGCTGGCGCAGTTGGGTTTGCAACTCGGCGCGGACGTGCCGGTGTTCGTGCGCGGGCGGGCGGCGTGGGCGGAGGGGATTGGTGAGCAATTACAACCACTTACGCTACCAGAACCCTGGTATTTGGTAATAAAACCCGACTGCGAAGTGGCGACGGCGGCAATTTTTAACGCGGCAGAATTGACAAGAAATTCGCCACCGATCACAATGGCCGACTTTACACGCGGCGATAAACGCAACGACTGTACCCCGGTGGTGCGGCAGCGGTATCCGGCGGTAGATCAAGCGTTGCAATGGTTGGCAGCGCGGGCGGAGGCGCAGTTGACCGGCACGGGTAGCTGTATTTTCGCCACTTGTGACACGGAAGCGACAGCGCGGCAATTGCAGTCAGACGTGCCAAAACACTGGTCAAGTTTCGTAGCGCGGGGGTATAATTGCTCCTGCAATCCGCTGGTCACACCACTTGACGAGCGCGGGTTGTAACCAGTCATAAGTCACGGTTTTAACGAGTTTTTTGGGGCGTCGCCAAGTGGTAAGGCACTGGGTTTTGATCCCAGCATCCCCAGGTTCGAATCCTGGCGCCCCAGCCAAATCCCACCTTTTTCCCGCCACAGTTTTTCCCAACAACACGCATGATCGGACGGTAGCACAAATACCTGCGCCGTCGGGCTGTGTCGTGCTAACCACTGTTGCGTCAAGGCCGGGGGCACGGTCACATCCCGCGCTCCGAGTAGATGTACCTGCTGAACACGCGGCGGCAACGGCGGTTGCGTGGCGGGGTCGAGCGAATCCGTCAGCGGTGTGTATCCATGCCACTGTGTCCAAGCCGCAACATTCAAATTCGCCGCAATCGTCACCAAGCGCGTCACCTCTGGCACTCGCGCCGCCAATAACCATGCCAACACGCCGCCGCCGCTGTAACCAATCAGCGTGACCGATGTCGCGCCGGTACGCTGTAACAGGGTGTGCAAGGCAGTTGCCAGCGCCGTCACCACCGCATCAGAATAGCGTCCGGACGTCCAATACCACGCATTGCACGCAGGCGTTGTAGCAAAACCGTTGTAGCATGGACGAGATAAATACACCGCGGGCGCTTGGCTATTGGTCATTAACCGCAATGCCAATGGAGTGCGCGGCGTTGGATCATTGGCAATGCGGGTGCGCGTCGCCCAGGGCAGCCCGTCACCTTCTAAATAAACCTCAAGATGTTTGACAGCGTTTAATTCTGGTTTTAAATAGCGTGAATAGGCGACAAGTTGAAAGGGCGGCGCGGCAATCAATTCACGTTTTAATCCGTGCTGCGCCGCCAATTCGTTTAATTGTGCAGTCGGAGTGGCGCAGCCCGTGAATAATAACGCAATGCACATACCACCGACGAGCTGGCCGATTTTAGTTGGATAAGCACTGACTATGCCCACCATTCTTCCTACCCTATTTTTAATCGTTGCTGTATTCACAACCAGTTGTGCGTCATTAAAAGAAGATCGCAAAGCGGCGGCATTAGAACACATCACTTATCATTATGGTCAAACACTGCGCTGGGGATATTACGATAACCTGATTGGGTTTTTACCACCCAAACAACGCGCTACAATACCGTTGACGGCGCTACGCGCTATTCGTATTACCGCTTACGAAGTCATCCAACCACTGGTGATTAATCCGGCGGATGTGGCCACGCAACAGGTGCGTATTGATTATGTCCACAGCGATCATCAGCGGTTAAAATCTCTGATTGACCGCCAAGAATGGCGTTATGATACGACGCAAGCGACTTGGTGGCGCACTTCGCCTTTGCCAAATTTTGATTAGATAGATCAAGTTATGACACAATACCGGTTTAAGCAGTCAATATTCACATTAGCCGACTCAATCAACCAGTCACTTGTTTGAACAAGAAACGTTTAGTTATGATGTTGGCAATCACACTGAACCCTATCATCAATCGGAGAACAATCTATGTCAAAGCGCCAATTTCGTTTAGTGACCCGCAGTGATTTTGATGGACTAGTCTGCGCCGTGTTATTAAAACATTTAAAACTCATTAACACGATTCAATTCGTTCATCCCAAAGACATGCAGGATGGCAAAATTGACATTACCCCAAATGACATCACCACCAATTTACCCTATGTTAATGGTGTTCATTTAGCATTCGACCATCATTTATCTGAAACCTTGCGCAATGAACAACACGATAATCATATTATTGATGCGGACGCGCCCTCAGCAGCGCGGGTCGTGTGGCGTCATTATGGTGGATATGCCGCATTCCCAATTGAATGGGATGTAATGATGGCGGCAGTGGATAAGGGCGATGCGGCGCAATTTGAGCGTGATGAAGTGCTGCATCCAACTGACTGGGTGCTATTAAACTTCCTCATGGATGCGCGCACCGGATTGGGGCGGTTTCGTGAATTTCGCATTTCCAATTACAACCTGATGATGGATTTAATTGATTATTGCAAAAGTCATGGCATTAATGACATTTTAGCTCTACCAGACGTAAAAGAGCGTGTGGATTTATATTTTGAACAGGAAGCAAAGTTTAAAGAGCAAATCCAACGGTGTGCCACCCAATATGACAACCTCGTAGTATTGGATCTGCGCCATGAAGAAGCCATTTGGGCGGGCAATCGTTTTATGATTTATGCGCTCTTTCCGCAGTGCAATATTTCTATTCATGTTTTGTGGGGTGTCAGACAACAAAATACGGTTTTTGCTGTCGGCAAATCTATTTTTGACCGCAGTTCAAAAACCAACGTTGGTGAATTGATGTTGCAATATGGTGGGGGTGGTCACCAAGCTGCTGGCACCTGCCAAGTTGAAAATAACAATGCTGAACATGTACTCAAGGAGTTAATTGAACACATCACGACAGATGGTTAACTTGACGGAGATTTCTATTTAAAGAATAGCACCCGACCTGTGCTAAAGTAATCATCGTTTAGCACGGGTTAATCCTACCAACGACGCGCCCGTCTAATTTTCAATCATTTGACGTGATAGAGCTGTACTGCTAATGAAAGTTCAGATTAAAACCAAACTGCTCACTATTTTAATACTCACTGCACTCATACCAATTATGGTGATAGGCTGGGTGGGCTATAGCAGTACCATAAACATTAGCCAAATTGCTGCTAAAGCCAATCGTAACATTGCAGATTTAGCGATGACAGATAGCAGTGCCGCTCTGTCATCTGAATTAAAAACTCGCCTGCAAGCACTCACCGAAGGGTATGCAGGCGACATTAACGAACTATTACAGCAAGTGCAATCTGACACAGTTCATCTTGCTGATTTTGCAAATTATTTATATACACACAGTAAAACTTTGCAACGTTATGCCTACCCCAGCACCTATGAACCAGCACCAGAAAATAAAATGTTTGGTAGCCGTCAACCAAATGAAAACTCATGGCTTGGAGTATTTGGCAATGGTGTAGATAAAAAAGGCAATGTCAGTAAAACAACGCTCAAAGAAATCTACTTTACTGAATACATGGATATTGTGTTTAAGAGCGTTGCTAAAACGAATAGTTATGCTGTACAGCTATACATTAATACCGCTAACCAATTATCACGCGGTATGCCGTTTGTTGATGGACAATTCAAGTGGGTTGATGCCACGATTCAATTTGCCAAAATACAGGACGTTACAGCATTTGATTTTTATTATCTTGCCGATGCTAAAAATAACCCCGACCGCGGACCTGAATGGACAGAACTATATTGGGATCCAGCCGGATTAGGTTGGATGGTTTCCAGTATTGCACCCGTCTATCTTAAAGATAAGGTTGTGGCAGTCACTGGAATTGATATTACCCTAGAACGCATTATTAAAAGCATTCTCAATTTACAAATTGAAGACAGTGGTTTTGCATTTTTAATGTCTGAACGCGGTCAGGCAATTGCATTTCCAGAACGTGCCGCAGAGTTTCTTGAATTTCATGGTAGTCTTAAAGGCGTTTTTAAAGAAAATGAAGCATTTAAACATTCATTAACTGAAGTACGCGATGCTGCTTTTCAAAGCATTATTAAAGCAATGCAACAAGGACAACATGATTTAACTACCTATACCGATCCAAAAAATGGTCAGGAATATTTCTTTGCTTATCACGCCATTCCCGTCACAGGCTGGAGTGTTGCTATTGTCGTACCCGCCAAGGAAGTGATTGCACCGGCATTACTAACGAATCAAAAGATTGAACAAAGTCGTGAAACAACCTCGGCTATGTTAAATGAACGTTCAGCATCACTTGTGCAAACTTTTTTGTGGCTAATCGTAGGTACAGTACTGGTTTTGATTTTAATTGCCCTATTATTTGCACGCACTATTTCGCGTCCTATCCAATTACTTGCGGAAGGTTCAAGACGTGTTGGTGCTGGTGAACTGGATCATCGTATTCAACTGCGCTCCGGCGATGAAATTGAAGCGTTAGCCGTGACCTTTAACCAAATGGCAATTGACTTAAAGGCTAAAATTGACGAAATCGAAACGGCTAACCAAGAGTTATTACAACTCGACCAATTGAAATCCAAGTTTATTTCAATGGCATCGCATGAATTGCGCACACCACTTATTGCCATTCAGGGCTATGTTGATTTAATTCGTGAAGGCAAGGGCGGTGCAATTTCACCTGAACAGCACAAAATGTTAGATACGGTGTCGCGTAATGCCACGCGATTGGCGCGTATCGTGACTGAATTGTTAGATGTTTCGCGCATTGAAGAAAACAAATTAGTATTAGAATTTGCTCCGGTGTCATTGCAAACAGCAATTCAAGATATTGCTGAAGAGCAACAGCCGTATTTTGCTAGTCGTGGACATCGTTTAACCCTTGAATTAGAAAACGACTTACCGCCTGTTAATGGTGACACGGATCGTATTTCCCAAGTGATTATTAACTTATTGGGTAATGCCATTAAATACACGCCTGACAATGGACAAATCATGATTCGGGCATACGCCGAAAAAGAACAGGTTCATATTGAGGTACATGATACAGGGATTGGCATTAAACCAGAAGATATTGGCAAGCTATTTAAACGTTTCTCAACTCTGGGCGATATTACTAAACACCGCACTGGCAAGAATGAGTTTATGGCCGGTGGCACAGGATTAGGTTTATCGATTGTGCAAGGGATTGTTCAGGCGCACGGCGGAAATATCTGGGTTGAAAGTGAATATGGCAAAGGCAGTATTTTTCATGTCACTTTGCCAATTGCAACAGAATTAACCGTATCAACTACAATCACTCCAATTGCGCAACCGTCAGAATTGATAACAATAGACCACGCTGTTGTTGCTGATACTAAAGCAATGAAAATAGTTGATACGGATGCGGTACCGGCGTTTAAAGTCTTACGATTTGAGCAAGAACATAAACCGCAAATTGCCTTGCCAGCAGAAGAAAAGTTGTCGGTATTGATTGTGGATGATGAACCCGATGTCATTACTTTTACACGCGATTTATTGGAAGAAAACTACACGATTTTTACTGCACAAACTAGCGCCACTGCCATTAAAGAAGCGATCAATAAAAAACCTGATTTGTTGCTATTGGATGCGTGGATACCGGGCATTTCTGGTTATGATATTTGCCGTACTTTAAAACGCAATAGTCATACCCGCGATACTCCAATTATTATTTTTACTGCTGCCACCCAGGCAATTGATGAAGAACGCGCTCGCGCTGCTGGTGCAGATGGATTTGTCACTAAACCATTTCGCCGTGAACAATTAGTTGAACTCATTGAACGCTTCAGAGAATCGCCATGACAAATCAACGTCGTAAATTACTCGTCGTAGATGATGAAGACACTATTCGTGAATTCATTGTCATGTGTTTTAATCAACAATATGAGATTGTACAAGCAGCAGATGGCACTGACGCGCTAGTCACTTTAGAGACAGAAACTGGAATAGATGTCGTGTTACTCGACATTATGATGCCAGGGTTAGATGGTTTTGAAGTGCTAGAGATTATTAAATCAAGTGCGCAATTGGAACACCTGCGCGTTATTATGCTCAGTGCAAAGGTGGATACCCAAAGTAAGGTGCGCGCCTTTGCAGCAGGTGCGGTAGATTTTGTTAATAAACCTTTCGATGCCGGTGAGTTAGAAGCCCGCATTAGTACACAAATTCGGTTGATTCTTGCCGAAACAGAATTGAAACAGGCAAGAATTGCCGCCGAGGCAGCCAATCAAGCAAAAAGCGAATTTCTTGCGAATATGAGCCATGAAATGCGTACACCATTGAATGCAGTGATTGGTCTCAGTGAATTATTAGCGGCTACTCCACTAGAACCTAGTCAATACGAACTGGTAAAAGTGATTACAAATAGCGGCAGTTCACTATTGGCATTAATTAATGATGTATTGGATTATTCTAAAATTGAAGCAGGCATGTTGGAATTAGACGCCGTGCGGTTTAGCCCGGCGGATTGTATAAAAGAAGTATTGGAGTTAATCGGGATTAAGGCTGAGGAAAAGCGGTTAGCATTACATTTTCATTTAGCACCCCAGTTGCCACGTTTATTTATTGGTGATGGCAATCGCTTCCGTCAAATTTTAACCAACTTGCTTGCCAATGCGGTTAAGTTTACTGAGCAAGGTAGAATTGATGTGACGCTGGATGGGCAGGAAACAACTGCTGCCGTTTTAGGGGTGGTAATGCGTCCCCCCGATCACTTAATCAGTGCCAATGACCGCGTTTATCAATTGACATTAATTGTTCAGGATACAGGAATCGGGATTCCCAAAGAACGCCGGTCACGATTATTTGAACGGTTTAGCCAAGTAGACAGTTCTATTACACGGCGCTATGGCGGCACCGGATTAGGATTAGCTATTTGCAAACGGTTGGTTGAGTTATTTGGTGGGCAAATTGATATTGAAAGTAGCGGGATTCACGGTCAAGGCAGTCTATTCCGCTGTACTTTTCCATTATATGCGTGTTCTAATCAAGAGCCGCTATTGCCAGCACACCCGCCATTTCAAAATAAACCGCCATTAGCATCCAATGTAATGACTTTACCATTACCGACAGCTATTGAACCGCCGCCAGTAGAAACGCATACGGATAAACCGGCACCATCTTGGTCAAATCTACGGGTTTTATTAGCAGAAGATAATTTGATTAACCAACAAGTGACACTAAAAATGTTAAAATCGTTGGGAATGACTGCGGATGTGGCAAATAATGGTGCTGAAGCAGTTACGGCAGTGCAACGTCAACATTATGATGTGATTTTAATGGATTTACAAATGCCGGAATTAGATGGGATTAGCGCCAGTCGGCAAATCCGTCAATTGCTACCACCCGATCAACAGCCCACTATTATTGCATTAACTGCTAATGCGTTAGAAGACGACCGCCGGGCTTGTATGGACGCGGGCATGAATGCTTTTACAACTAAACCAATTCGGATTGCAAAATTGACTGAAGTATTGGATGAATGCTTTAGTAAGCCATAAATATCCATCTTATCAAAAATCGCCTGGCTGTGATTGTTAAGTATCTATTGACCCATCCCTGGGTCAAATAATCTGCACGATTTACCGCAATAGGTTTAATAGCCGCCTTTGCGATGCACCTCGGGTAAACCGGCTATTTTCGTGCCTTGTTTAGTGGGTGCTAATGGGAAAAGCAGATAGACATCCTTGCTAGTAGGTTTATTTCCCCAACGCTTGCCCATATCCTTGAGTAATGCTCGTTCCATTGGTTGATTTTGACTATTGTTGTTATATTCATCACGCAGGTAATGAATAATATCCCAATGTTTATCGGATAACTCAATTCCTTCAATTGCCGCTAATGCTAATGCGACATCTTCATCCCATGCAGTGTGATCAACCAGATAACCACTCTCTGTCGTTTCAATTGTTCGACCCTTGACCTCGATGGCCATGCACAAGTACTCCTCTTCAGGTTGGAGTCAGTTACGCTTTAATAACTGACGTCAAATTTCACATTAACAATAAAAATTATACTGTAGAACTGTGCAATAGAAAAGTAAACGAGTGAACTACAGTCGTGGTTAACCGAATGCGTTGTCTGCGTTTAATCCATTGCAGTATCAATATGAGAATATAAACAGATACAACCGTTATGCGCTTAACATTTAACCGTGCTAAACAACCGTATTATCCTTCAGGTTTAGCAAGTGCCGCAATGCCTTTATGTGGTAAAAATAAACCGCAACCGAGCATTCGGTGCATCCCTAAACCGTATTGCTGCAACCGTAACGCTTCATCACGCGATAAATTGGCTAATAATAGGCGGCGTGTGGCAAGTTGTTCACCGTTTGGCTGCGCAATTATAGCGAGTTTACCGCATAATGCTTTACGAATGTGAATATTCAATGCAGTTAATGCACTAGCGGCCCAATCTAAAAATGCGGTTTCATCTTGATCAATGATTGGAGACGCACTGGTTTTTAATGCCGTAGTCAGTTTTTCATCCACCACCGCCCGCGCAAATAGCGTTGTTTCGTTACTCAGCAGGCGCGTTTTACTGTCGCCAATGTTTAATGGTAAATCGGCAATCATTAATGTTTGATGCGCTAATGCGGCTTGTAATATCGCTACTTGTGTCTGCGGAACACGAATAATCAATTTCGTGCGGCGCGATAACATCAATGGTTGATTGCTATTAACACCTGGTCGTTCCCAACCATTTTGGGATCCAGCAACGTAAATTGAATGAATACCACCACAGGGTTCATTTGCTAACCAGGGAACGTGTGCGAGAATTGCCTGTGCTAATTCTACTACATGATCCACCGGTAAACTGCGTCCAACTAAATTAAATAATACATCTACCACAGCAATAGTGGACTGTGCTGTATTAAGTTCATCTGGTTCTTGCCAATAGCGCGTCATTTTTAGATGCTCTTATCAACGGGCAATTTATTAAACTATCAATGCAAAATACGCCCAAATAAACCAGCAATCCGTTCAATTTAATGGTAATTGTGCTTGTAACGCAGTGCGATCAAACCACCAATCATCTTGAACTAAAACATCGATTATATTGCGTAATCGCCCTAAAAAATGCTGTGGTTCGCGCAATTCTAACTGATCGCGCCAATGATCGAAAGCCGCTTGTGTGGTAATATGACTATGCCGGTATGCCACCGTCCCAAGCAATCGTGATGTAAAGAATAGTAAGTTCTCTCGATCATTATCAGTAGCGCGCATATCTGCTAAAAATAACGCAGTTGTGGCTGCCACTGCTGCACCGTCTGCATCATCGGGGGTTTCTTCAATAACATGGGTTAATAATTCTATTGCCAATTCAGGATCAATTGGATAAGTGACAGCCAACCAAATACCTTGTCCAAGGGCGCAAAGCGAATCAGGTTGATTAGCACGGAATAATACGTCACAACAATCTACAGCGCTCTCGAATGCTTGCACGGCCATAAACTGCTCAAATGCGGCGCGACCTAGTGACCAGGCTTTTTCACCACGTTCTAAGTTAACTAAAACGCGAGCTATTTGCAATTCTAATTCAGCGTACGCCATTGCATTTGCGCAAGACCTACCTAATTGTTGGTATTGCTCTTCTAATGTTAGAAGATGCGTTTCTAAAGCAGTATGTTCGGCCATGCGACCGACCGAATCCGCCGCCAGATCTGCAAGTGTTGTTGGCATTAAATCAAATTGGTTTAATTGACTCATAGTTGTTGAATCCTATATAACGCACTGATTGCGTTGATGATGTGGTTGTAATCACCCGCATAAAAACATTAACGGATTAAGCCGCTAAATGCTGCCTCTAAACGATCTTCCCAAGCATCAGGCGTATCAGGAAAAGGGGGTTTGACATCCATCCGAAAAAATCGTTCGCCCTGTCGTGCAATTGCTTGAACGATTGGGATCAGTTCATCGAATGATTTAAGTTCATGGTGGGATATTAAAATATCACTTAGCTTTAACATGATTTTTGAACCCGTTATTATCTATTGATAATCAACTCATAATCTGAGGGCAGATATAGAAAATTTGTCACATGCTGTGCTGACACATTGCGGCTCACTCGCCCAAAAACAACCATATTGTTGCATTGTTCCGTTAGTCAATATGATTTCTTTTTAAGAGGTGCCATTACCCCGACTGATTGGTATATTTAATCCGTTATCACTTTTTTCATCCTTATTAAATCAATTTCAAAACGGCGATTGCCGAAATGTCAGTTACATTCACGCAGCGAATAGTTCAAACAGCAATTTAGGCGATACCGTTTAGTTAATTTTTTAGACGTCAACTATCCCTAAAGGAATAGCATGACATATTGATCTCCCCCATCAGTGGAATGTTACCCACTCAGGTGTTTGCTTTACAGTGCAAAAGTAATGATCAGGGTTTCATCCTAGTAAATGGGGGCAAGCGATTCAACACTCAAATCGCTAGTGAAACAAAAACATCTGACTAAAAATCCTAATACAGACCCAAGACAATCAATTGTGGCTATCATAACAGCCATCACTGGGTTGTCCTAATTCATACTTCCACGTTATTAACGGGAGACGTAGCGCGATGGCAATTGATAAACATCCAACGCCGATGCTTGACCAATTGGAAACAGGCCCTTGGCCGAGTTTTATTTCTGGAATTAAGCGGTTGCGTGATGAACATCCTGACGAGCGCATTAATAAAGTTACGAATGATTTACTCGGGCAATTAGAACATTCCTATGAAACCCGCAAAGGCTATTGGAAAGGCGGCACCGTCTCCGTATTCGGCTATGGTGGTGGCATCATTCCGCGATTCTCTGAAGTCGCCAAAGCTTTTCCTGAATCAAAAGAGTTTCATACTTTACGCATTCAGCCACCCGCCGGCAATCATTACAGCACTAAAATGCTACGCCAATTAGCCGATAGTTGGGAAAAATATGGCTCTGGGTTAGTGACCTTTCATGGTCAAACCGGCAATATCATGTTTATTGGTGCGACCACTCAATCAACCCAAGTTTTCTTTGATGAAGTGAATGAATACGGCTGGGATTTAGGTGGTGCTGGTCCGTGTGTCCGTACCGCAATGTCATGCGTTGGCGCGGCACGCTGTGAAATGTCCTGCACCAATGAATTCAAAGCACATCGCATGTTGGTCAATAACTTTGTGGATGATGTGCATCGCCCCGCGCTGCCTTATAAATTCAAATTCAAGGTGTCCGGTTGTGGAAATGATTGCCAGAATGCGATTGAGCGCGCCGACTTTGCGATGATTGGTACTTGGCGTGATGACATGAAGGTGGATCAAGCCGAAATTAAGAATTACGTCAATAGCAAAGGGCGGCAGTATTTAATTGATAATGTTATTACTCGTTGCCCAACTCAGGCGTTAGCACTGAATGACGATGATACGCTGGCGGTGAATAACCGTGATTGCGTACGCTGTATGCACTGTTTGAATGTGATGCCTAAAGCATTGCATCCGGGCGATGATAAAGGCGTGACTATTTTAATTGGCGGCAAGCGCACCCTCAAGATCGGTGATTTAATGGGTACGGTTGTGGTGCCATTTAAGAAACTCGACACCGAAGAAGATTACGAGTCATTGGTTGAAATGGCCGAAACCATTATTGACTTCTGGGCGGAAAATGGATTAGAGCATGAGCGGTGCGGCGAAATGATCGAGCGCATTGGCTTGGCGAACTTCCTCGAAGGCATTGGGATTGAACCCGATCCAAATATGCTGAGTCATCCGCGTCAAAGTTCCTATATCCGTATGGATGGTTGGGATGAGGCTGCCCAGCAATGGTTTGAACGTCAAGCAGCAGCCGGTTAATACACCTATTGATTGACGGTGTGCGTATGTTTATTGCGCACTCCGCGGCGGTTTATTTCATTATTTTTGCATTGTTGCTAATCACTTGGAGCATCCCTCATGGCTGCAAAAGATATGCGTGAGCCAATTGAATCCGGCTGTCCGGATCCATGGCAATACCTTCACCCGACTATGCGCAAGAACTTTGGGCAGTGGAAATATCACGATCACCCGCGCCCGGGCGTTTTGCGCCACGTTGCCTTCAGTGGCGACACCATTTGGACTGTTAAAGCTGGCACACAGCGCATTCTCGACGTATTCACATTGCGCAAGTTGTGCGACATTGGTGACCAATACGCTGACGGTTATGTTCATTTCACTTTGCGCTCGAATATTGAGTTTATGGTGAATGATGAATCAAGAGTTGAGCCGTTAATTGGTGCATTAGAAAGTGCTGGGTTTATTGTCGGTGGAACGCAAAACTCGGTCGCTATGATTTCTCATACGCAGGGCTGGTTGCATTGCGATATTCCCGGCACTGATGCGTCTGGTGTTGTGAAGTCCATGATGGACGAGTTAATTGATGAGTTCCGCAACGCCACCATGCCCAATCGGGTGCATATCACGACTTCGTGCTGCCAAATCAATTGCGGTGGACAAGGCGATATTGCAATTAACATTCAGCATACGAAACCACCAAAAATCAATCATGATTTGGTGGCAAATGTATGTGAACGCCCATCAGTAGTTGCCCGCTGCCCAGTTGCTGCCATTCGCCCAGCGATTGTTAATGGCAAACCGTCATTAGAAGTGGATGAGCGCAAATGTATTTGTTGTGGCGCGTGTTTCCCACCCTGCCCACCGATGCAAATCAATGATGCCGAACATTCAAAATTGGCGATTTGGGTTGGCGGAAATCATTCCAATGCACGCGGTAAACCGACGTTTCAAAAGCTAGTCGCTGCGGGTATTCCGAATAATCCGCCGCGTTGGCCAGAAGCCACTGCCATTGTGAAGCGTATCTTGAAAGCCTACAAAGCCGGCGCCCGCGATTGGGAACGGGTTAATGAATGGATTGAACGGATTGGTTGGCCACGCTTCTTTGAAGAAGTCGAATTGCCCTTCACCAAATATCATATTGATACTTGGCGCGGGGCGCGCAGTAGCTTCAATGCGTCTTCTCATATTCGGTTTTAATAACCCGAGTAATGGCGCAATTCGTATCATTAGCACGAGGTCGCAATGAAGTTTGCTATTCAGATCAATGAAGGTCCCTATCAGCACCAATCGGCCGATTCTGCCTATTTTTTTACTAAAGCAGCATTAGCGCAGGGGCATGAAATCTTTCGTGTTTTCTTTTATCACGATGGCGTAAATAATGCGACGCGCTTAACGACACCGCCGCAAGATGATCGTCATATTGTCAATCGCTGGGCCGAATTGGCCGAACAATACAATCTCGATCTGGTAGTCTGCGTTGCGGCTGCCCAGCGGCGCGGGATGGTTGATGAGGGTGAAGCCAAACGTAATGGTAAAGACGCGACTAATATTCATCCCCGTTTTCGTATTTCGGGGTTGGGGCAATTAGTCGAAGCAGCCATTCAAGCCGATCGGTTAATTGTGTTTGGTGATTAATGGCGATTGATACGGGAAATCTAACGGAGATTTGAGTGTATGTCCGAAATCGTGAAACAATTCCTTTATCTAAATCGCCGCGCGCCTTATGGGACGATTTATGCTTGGGAGTCGTTGGAAGTGGTGTTAATTGGCGCCGCATTCGATCAAGTGGTGAGCCTTGCATTTCTTGATGACGGTGTTTTTCAATTGACCAAACAGCAGGATACTACCGGCATTGGCATGAAAAACTTTTCCCCAACCTATGCAGCGTTGGGTGATTATGATGTCAAGAAAATCTTTGTTGAGCGCGAATCATTAGAAGAACGCGGCTTGACAATTGATGACCTACAGCATTTAACGTGGGAAGATGAAGATGACGATTGGGCAGAAAAAGACTCTATTACCGTCGTCTCGCGGGCAGAAATGGCCGCATTAATGGATGACGCTGATGTCATTTTCAGTTTTTAATCGAGGTCATCCATGAGTATTCTGCACACTGTCAATAAATCGCCTTTTGAAAAGACAGCACTGGCTGCCTGTCTTAATCACATCACGCCTGATGCGACCATCCTGTTGTTTGAAGATGGCGTTTATGGTGCGTTACAGGGCAGTCAAATCGCTGCGCACATGCAACAGACCCTCACGACGAATAAAATCTATGTGTTGGGTGCGGATTTAAAAGCACGCGGTTTTGATACCGATCGTCTCATTCCAGGCATGGCTGTTGTTGAATATGACGGTTTTGTTGAACTGGTCGCACAGCACGATAAAGTGCAAGCCTGGCTATAACCTTTACTAATTAAATCACTTAAAGAGGAATTGAATTATGCCAATTGAAGTCAATGGCAAAATGTTTGAAACGGATGAAGAAGGATACTTGGCTAACATCAACGACTGGGAGCCGGGCGTTGCAACCGTCATGTCAAAAGAAGATGATCTGGAATTGACTGACGAGCATTGGGACATCATTAACTTCCTGCGCGAGTATTATGAAGAATACCAAATCGCGCCAGCCGTGCGGGTATTGACTAAAGCGGTTGGTAAAAAGATGGGTAAGGATAAGGGTAATAGCAAATATCTGTATGGCTTATTTCCCTACGGGCCAGCAAAACAAGCCTGCCGTTATGCAGGTTTACCCAAACCGACCGGCTGCGTTTAATTATTGCGTGGCAGTTTAGCATGATGGCGTGTCCCGGTAATTGTATGATTTTTTTCATGTCAAACTGGGTGCGCCGTTATTAAACATGATGCCCTCCGACGTGTTCAGGGCAATGGTGTTTGTGTTTAAGTCATCGCCATGTGTTGATTGAATGGCGAAGTTTATATTCAGTCATCTTGTGTAATACGGCTGTCAGCAACACTGCGAGTCGCTATTGTTGGCAAAAAAGTTTAGTTAATTTGAATATAATGACACAGCCTGAATTGGCGAATGTAATGAAAATTTAGCCACGATCTGACATGCCAATCTGTTGGTGTGATTGATTGTTGAATTAATAGCAGGGTACGCCGAGCGCACCCGACATTAGGTAGAGGTCGCGGGAAACATGTCTTTTATTTCAAGTGTTTTCGCTTATTTATACTACTTTGCCACGTTGGTATTAGTTGTAGGTTTATTAAACAAAATCGTGCAATATGCGCGTACCCCTGCCCCGCTTAAAATCCCAACCACGCCCGCCCCGATCACCCGCACTGGTGTGACTTTGCGGATGTTGCGTGAAGTGGTGTTTTTTGAAAGTCTGTTTCGTGGCAATAAGTGGACGTGGTTATTTGGGTGGATTTTTCATTTCGGTTTATTTCTCGTGACCCTGCGACATTTGCGTTACATATTAGAACCGGTGCCAGTTGTCATTACCATGATTCAACCCTTTGGTATTTATGGTGGTATTGCGATGGTGGTTGGGTTAGCCGGTTTGTGGGCGCGGCGTTTCTTAGTTGATCGCGTCCAGTATATCACCGCTCGATCAGATCATCTCATTTTAGGGTTAATAGTTACGATTGGGCTGACTGGATTATTTATGCGCTTTTTTATGCACACCGATATTATGCAAGTAAAAGCGTTTTATCAGGGATTGTACCATTTTGAATTTCACCTGTTGCCAGCCGACCCGGTGTTATTAATCCATTTATTATTGGTTGCAGCATTGTTAATTATTTTCCCGTACAGCAAATTGCTCCACGCCCCTGGTCTCTTTTTTAGCCCAACGCGCAATCAAGTAGATAACGCCCGCGATCAACGCCACCTGGCGCCTTGGGCGCGCCGTTTAGAACAACAACCGTGATCGTTATCGCCATTGCGTTTTATAATGACTTTTAATTGCAATGTTGATTGCTGTTTGCTGAGGTTAACCGATGGCTAAAGTTGATTTTGCTGTTCCAGAACTCAAAGAATATCCAGAGATTCCGGCCCTTAAAATGGATGCGATGGCGCATTCTAGTCCATTCAAATCGAAGCCAGAATTTCAGGGTCCGCTCGGTTTCCCCGGTGAATTGGTGGAGAACTGGCAGCAACAGGCGATTGCCAAAATGGGCGACCTGTTGGGCAAGTATCGTTCATTGCGCGTCTATTTAGATGCGTGTGTCAAATGCGGCGCCTGTACTGATAAATGTCATTATTACCTCGGCACCCATGATCCAAAAAACATGCCGGTAGCGCGTCAAGATTTAATGCGCAAAGTGTATCGGCGGTACTTCACGCTGGCAGGTCGTTTATTCCCGCAATTAGTGGGCGCGCAAGACCTCACTGAAGACGTGTTGAGTGATTGGTATAGCTATTATCACCAATGTTCACAATGCCGCCGCTGCTCAGTGTTTTGCCCGTATGGTATTGACACCGCTGAGATTTCAATGGCAGCGCGTGAAATCATGGATAGCATCGGTGTTGGGCAAAAGTATTGCAACGAGATCATTGCTAAAGTTTATCGTATTGGTAATAACCTCGGGTTGCCGGGGCCGGCGTTAATTGACACTTTAGAAGGCTTAGAAGAAGATGTTTATGATGACACCGGGGTACAGGTACGTTATCCAATTGATAAAGCCGGCGTCGATATTTTATTAGTTACACCGTCGGCGGATTTCTTTGCTGAACCGCATGTTGACGGTTTAATTGGGTATGGCAAAGTTTTCCATGAAGCAGGCGTGAGTTGGACTTTCAGTTCTTATGCGTCTGAAGCCGCTAATTTCGGCATGTTCATTGGTTCGTATGACAATATGCGGCGCTTGTCGCAACGCATTCGTGAAGCGGCCATCAAACTCGGTGTCAAGCGGATTGTCTTTGGTGAATGCGGTCATGCGTGGCGCGTGGCTTATAACTTTTTGAATACGCTGGCCGGGCCGTGGGATTTTCTTGATCCGCGTTATCCAGTGCCGCAACACATTTGCGAATTCACGCACGAGTTAATTCAACAGGGCAAATTAAATCTGGATAAGAGTCAGAATGACGATAAGGTTTTGACTTTCCATGATTCCTGCAATGTCGCCCGCGCTTCGCGCATGGGTAATTACCCCGGCGGTCAATTCGATATTCCCCGCGCTATTATTCGCGCCACCTGTAATCATTTCTACGATATGGATGAAGAAACCATCCGTGATCGCACCTTCTGCTGCGGTGGCGGCGGTGGGTTATTAACCGATGATTTAATGGAATTGCGCGTGAAGGGTGCATTGCCGCGTATGGAAGCGTTGAACAATGTGATGCGCGAAAAGGGCGTGACGCACATGGCCGCTATTTGCGCGATTTGCAAAAGTCAATTCACTAAAGTGCTGCCCTATTACGGCATGAACATGGATCAAATTGTCAGTGTGCATCAATTGGTCTCGAATGCGATTGTTCTCACTCCGCGTGACGATGACCAAGATGATGATGACGACAGTGATGATTAAATAATTACGTTGGGAGCGCGCACTGCCTCCCGTTTTCAGTTTTAATTGATGAACTAATTCAACGCGGGCCGTCCCCGCAATTAAAATAATGGAGACCGACACCATGGCAACTGCCAGCGACGATATGACCAAGCTCTCCTGGCGCCGGTTTGAAGATGGCGACAACGTTTGGGACAAGTTGACCGACAAGATTTTTGTACAGGATACCAGTCACAAATGCCCGACCTATGTGCATAAAACCCCGCCATGTCAAGGCAGTTGCCCGTCGGGTGAGGACATTCGCGGTTGGTTGCAGATCGTGCGCGGGTTGGAACAGCCGCCCAAAGGCATGACGTGGCAGGAATACGCCTTTTTGCGTTCCACTGACGCCAATCCGTTCCCTGCACTGATGGGGCGGGTGTGTCCGGCGCCGTGCCAAGCCGGTTGCAATCGCAACGAGGTCGAGGATTTTGTCGGCATTAACGCGGTCGAGCAGTTCATTGGCGACACGGCGATTGCGAACGGCTACCGTTTCCCCGCCGCGCCAGCGTTGAGTGGCAAGCGGATCGCCATCATCGGCGGCGGCCCCGCGGGTTTAGCTGCCGCGTACCAGTTGCGCCGCATGGGTCACGCCAGCACCATTTTTGAAGCCAACACCGCGCTGGGCGGCATGTTCCGCTTCGGCATCCCCGGCTATCGCGTCCCGCGTGACAAGTTAGATGCTGAAATCCAACGCATTCTTGACCTCGGCGACATCGAAGTGCAGTTCAACATGCGCGTCGGCACGAACATCACGATCGAACAGTTGGAAAAAGACTTTGACGCGGTGTTGTGGGCAATCGGTTGCCAAAGCGGGCGCGGCTTGCCCGTCCCGGGTTGGAAAGATACGCCCAACTGCGTGTCCGGCGTGGCATTTTTGAAAGCCTTTAACGAAGGGCGGATGAAGGTCACGGCGGAAAAAGTCGTGTGCGTCGGTGGCGGTGATACGTCAATTGACGTGGTGTCCGTCGCCCGCCGCTTGGGTCACATCAATCGCACCGGGCAGAGCGAAGTGCCCGAGCGCGTGATCCATGACGGTTACGTTGCGCATGACGCGGTGACGGCGGCGAAGGCTGAGGGCGCGACCGTGACCCTGACCTCGCTGTTCACCCGCGACAAGATGACGGCGGCGGAGCATGAAGTCCACGATGCGCTGTATGAAGGCGTGACGGTGCTGGACGGGGTGATGCCGCTGGAAGTGCTGAAAAATGCCGCCGGGCGGGCGATTGGGCTGAAAGTGGCCGATTGCACCGTGCAACCCGACGGGCGGCCGGTGGCGATTGACGGCACCGAGCGGGTGCTGGACGCCGACTTGATCGTGTCAGCGATTGGGCAGGGCGGTGATCTGACCGGTTTGGATGCGATGGATAACGGCCGCGGGTTTATCAACGCGGATAAATTCTTCCAAGTGCCGGATAAACAAGGGCATTTCGTCGCGGGTGACATCGTGCGGCCACATTTGTTGACCACCGCAATTGGGCAGGCGTGGGTTGCGGCGCAGTCGGTTGATGCGTATTTGCAAGATCACGACCAACCCAAACGTCCGAAAATTGACGTGCATCATTTTGATTTGTTGAACAAATTGCGTGAAGCCGAGTTGGCGCCGGAGTCGTTTAGTCCGGCGGAACGGGGTGATTTGCGCGGCACGTCCGAGGGCAACTGGGCGGTGCATAACTTTGAAGATCGCGGTAGTGCCGAAGTGATCCCGCATGACGAGTTGTTCCTCGGGCATTTCAATTATCAGCCGCGTCGTGTTCGGCAGGAAGAGGTGCCGAGTGCCGAGGAAGTGCTGGGGCATTTCAAAGAGCGCGTGATTGGGTTTACCGACGCCGATGCGGTGGCCGAAGCCAAGCGCTGCATGAGTTGCGGCATGTGTTTTGAGTGCGACAATTGCGTGATTTTCTGCCCGCAAACGGCGGTGTATCGCGTGGACAAATCCGAGCGCACCACCGGCCGTTATGTTGCCACCGATTATGCCAAGTGCATTGGCTGTCATATTTGCGCGGATGTTTGCCCGACCGGTTACATCAAAATGGGTTTGGGTGAATAACACGGCAATTCAATTCTGCACTGGGGATTGAAAAGTTCATACCCGCCGTGTGTTGCTGGTTAATCATTTACCAATGACCGCGGCGGGATTGAACAATTGCAAACTGTTTAACAGGAATAATTAAAATAACGCGCCGTGTTTAACGTATTTGTGCGCCGCTTTCATTCAGAAATTATCACCTTACCAATTTTTTGTTTGCTTGACCGATTGGCACTTATTCACTCTGGAATTTCACTGGTAAACCGCGAATGGCTGTGACAACCCCTCATTTCAAATTCACTGGGATTGCCGTGTGCATTCTCGCCTTTTTCAGTCAAATCCTGTTTAGTCAACCGACGTTGGCGGCGGATCGGATTGGAGAATATGTGGTGCCAAGTTCACGCGCCGCGCAGGTGAAGCAATGCGTTGAACCGGCCGATCACATGCGCCGTTATCACATGGAATTAATTCAACACCAACGCGATGCCACCGTGCGGCATGGCATACGCAGCACCAAATACAGTTTAAGCAATTGTATTAGCTGCCATACCGGTCATACCGCCGCTGGCGCACCCATTGCAATTAACGCAACTGGCCAATTTTGCAATGCGTGTCATGCCGCCGCCGCCGTGACACTCAATTGTTTTGATTGCCATGCCACCATTCCCAGCGGGGAAGGTTGGAATCATGAAGTGGCGCAGCAGTTATTGCTTTTGCCACCTGTTTCAGAGGGCGCTGAATAATGACTTATGCTTCTCACTCTCATTCATCGCCAGACGCGATTGATACACCCGATTCAATTGATGCGGTTGATACTGACCGCCGTCAATTCCTGCATTACGCCGCGGCCGGGGTGGCGACCGTTGCACTGGGCGGCGGGGCGGTGTTGACGACGCTGACTGCTACCGCCGAGCCGCGCACCACGCCGGTCACGTCCACCCACCGCTGGGGCATGTTGATTGACACGACCAAATGTGCGGCCGGCTGCGATGCGTGTGTGACCGCGTGTGAACGGGAAAATGGGTTGAATTTGCAGCAATCACCCACGGATGACGCGGCTGACTGGGCGGATCAGCAGTCGGCGTGGATTCGCAAGGTGACGCTGCGCGATAACCTGACCGGTCAGGTGACGCAACTGCCGCTGATGTGCCAACACTGCGCCGAGCCGCCGTGCGTGGATGTCTGCCCGACCGGGGCGTCGTTCAAGCGCGCTGACGGAATTGTGATGGTAGATCGTCACACTTGCATTGGCTGTCGCTACTGCATGATGGCGTGTCCGTATCAGGCGCGCTCTTTTGTGCATCAACCGGTGGCGCAAAAATTGACGCAAGTGCCGCGTGGCAAGGGCTGCGTCGAAAGTTGCAATCTGTGTGTGTCCCGCCGCGATGATGATCGCCAAACCTCCACCGCCTGCGCGGATGCCTGCGCGGCATCAGGTCAGGGCGCGATTGTATTCGGTGATTTAAATGATCCGAATAGCCCATTGCATCAGGCATTGGCGCAAGTCAATAGCCGGCAGATTCGCCAAGAATTGAATCTTAATACCGGCGTGCGTTACGCTGGACTCTAATTGCACGAGGTTTCCCCCGCATGAAAAGAATTGTGTATCGTGAATGGCGGATTCCCCCATCGCGCTATTGGAGTTTATTAGCCTTACTCGCGGCGGTGATTGGTATTGCCGGTTTGTCCACGCTCTATGTGGAACATCACGGGCATTGGGTCACCGGTATGAATAATTCCGTTGTCTGGGGAATGCCGCACGTCTTCGCCGTGTTTTTAATTATTGCAGCATCCGGTGCATTGAATATCGCCTCCATTGGCACGGTGTTTGGCAGAACCGTTTATAAACCATTGGGGCGTTTGTCCGGTTTATTAGCAGCGGGCTTATTAGTTGGCGGCCTGTTAATTCTGGTACTTGATCTTGGGCGACCCGACCGGTTAATTGTCGCCATGACCACCTACAATTTCAGTTCTATTTTTGCCTGGAATATCTTTTTATACACCGGCTTTTTAGCGGTGGTCATTGCGTATTTGTGGAGCATGGCTGACCGCAAGGGCTGGCCGTATAATTATTCCATTGGCAGTTTTGCAATGGTTTGGCGATTAGCCCTGACCACTGGTACTGGCTCAATCTTTGGCTTTTTAGTTGGGCGCGATGCCTATGACACAGCCATCTTGGCATTATTATTTGTCGCCATGTCACTCGCCTATGGCTTGGCAATTTATCTGCTGGTGCTGATGTTCAGCTTTAATGAAGATCAACGCCCGCTGGGCGAGGTCATGTTAAAGCGATTAAAAAATCTGCTGGCGCTGTTTATTATGGTAATGCTGTACGTCGTGTTGGTTTATCATTTAACCAAACTGTACGGCGCGAAATACAACGACATCGAGCATTTCATTCTGCTGGGCGGCGGCGTGTATACGTTAATGTTCTGGTTCGGTTGGATTATAATTGGTAGCATTGCCCCATTGGTATTGCTGTATCACCCCGACTATAGCCAAGACCGCAATTGGATTGCGACCGCGTGTGGCTTAACCATTGCCGGTGGATTCGCGGCAATGTATGTCGTGATTATTGGCAGTCAAGCCTTCCCAATTAACATGTTCCCGGGCAAAACGATTGTGGCATTTGGTGCAATGACTGAGGGCAATTTGATTGCCTCTTATTTGCCGAGTTTGCCGGAGTTGTTATTAGGCATCGGCGGCGTGGCCGTGGCGTTATTTATCACGGCGGTTGGAGTGCGGGTATTGCAATTTTTACCCGAATCATTGGCTGACAATGTCATTGATCCGCATTATAAAGCGAGTTAATCAACCGCGCTAACAATTGCCGCCCACTCGGCGGCGCTTGCATTATTGATTCATCTTTAAACCAGCACGGCATTTGATTGGTCGTTGCTGGTTTTTTATTAAACGCAATTCGATCATACCCGCACTGGAGCAATCCAATTCTCATTGTCACCACTCATCTATCGTCATTCAATTCTCATGCACACCTCAAATACTACTGACATCCCCCGCATTGGCCCTAATGCCATTATCCGCGTCGCCGAAGCATTAACTGCGCAATACAACAATCCCGAATTAACTGCGCAAATATTCACCACCGCCGGACTGACGCATTATTTGACAGCATTGCCGACGCAAATGGTGCCGGAAACCGAAGTCACCGCCCTCGCCGCCGCGCTGCGCCAGCACCTCGACGCGGATGCCGCCCGCGCTGTCTCGCACGACGCCGGCCAACGCACCGGTGATTACCTGCTCGCGCACCGCATTCCCAAACCGGCGCAGCGGGTTTTGCGGCTACTCCCGCCGGCGCTGGCCTGCCGCATGTTATTGAAAGCAATTGAAAAAAATGCCTGGACATTCGTCGGCAGTGGTCATTACCACTTCAATCTGCGCCGGCCGGTGCAGATCACCATTGCCCACTGCCCACTGTGCCGCGATGCCACCGCGCCGCAGCCGATCTGCGATTTTTACGTCGGCGCATTCGAGCGATTGTGCCAAACACTGGTCAGCCGCCGCACCCAAGTCACTGAAATTGCGTGTCAAGCAGCCGGCGCGCCCGCCTGCGTGTTTGAATTGCGCTGGTGATTGGGTGATTAAAAACCGCCGCTGCTGCTAATGACCAAGTGCGGTGAACATGCCGCCCATTTATCCGCCGTCATCATGCGCACGATAGCCGAGTCGGTTATGATTACCACTGAATTAAGCGTCGCTACCTGCACAGGTTAGCCGCGATTTCAATAGCGTGTTTTTACAGGGAAACATGTCCGATGATGACCAAGCCGCTCTCGGCGATCTTGACTGCGCTGTGTCTGACGGGTTACGCCGCCATTGGCCACGCTGAAGATTTGCTACAAATCTATGATTTAGCAGTGAAAGTTGACCCGACGTTACGCGAGTCGGAGCAAAATTTGTACGCGACGCGGGAGTATCAACCGCAAGCGCAAGCCTATTTGCTGCCAAAAGTGTCGATGTACGGCGAAATGAATTACAACAACGTTGATTCCACCAGTCAGGGGCTGTTTGGCGAAACCACCCGTTCTGAGGATTACAACACGGGTGCGGCGCAGGCGCTGGTGTCGCAGTCGGTGTACAACCGCGCCAACTGGGTGCGTCTGGATCAGGTCACGCACACCATTGGTCAAGCCGAGGCGCAGTACCGCGCCGCGCAGGTTGATTTGATGGTGCGCACCACGCGGGCATATTTTGACGTGCTGCGTACGTCGGATGCGGTGCGGGTGCAGGAGGCGTTGGTCAAGGCCGACGAGCGCCAGTTGGAACAATCCAAACAGCGGTTCGAGGTCGGGTTGGTGGCGATTACCGATGTCAACGAAAGTCAGGCGGCATATGACCGCTCGCGGGCAACGCTCATCAGTGCCGAAAATGATTTGGACAATGCGTGGGAGGCGCTGCGCCGCATCATTGGGCCGGTGACCGTGCCACTGGCGCGGCTGGGTGAACGGCTGCCGCTGTCACCGCCTGAACCTAATAACATCAACATTTGGGCGGACACGGCGCTGGCGAATAATTACAACATCGTCGCGGCGCGGGAGGCGGCGGAGGCTGCGCGTAAAACCATTGACATCGAGCGGGCGGGACATTTGCCGCATGTGGATTTGGAGGCGGGTTACAACTTATCACGCTCGCAGTCGGAGTACGGCAGCGACACCGACACCGGTTACGTTGGCTTGAATGTCACCGTGCCGTTGTATCAGGGCGGGACGGTCAGTTCGCGCACTCGTCAGGCCGGACATAATTTCCGCGCTGCGCAGGATCGGTTAGATCAACAACGCCGTCTGGTGGTTAATCAAGCTAAAGATGCGTTTCGCGGCGTATTGTCGAGCATCAGCGACGTGAAAGCGCGGCAGGCGGCAATTATTTCCGCCCGCAGTGCATTGGAATCCACGCAGGCGGGATTAGAAGTTGGCACGCGCACGCAGGTGGATGTATTAAATGCGCAGCGCAATTTATTTCAAGCCGAGTTTGATTATTTATCAGCGCGGTATGATTACATTTTGAATGGCGTGTTATTGCACCAAGCGACCAGTACGCTTACCCGCGACGTATTAGCTAAAGGCAATGCGTGGTTAAAAGCAACCGACGTCGTGCCGCCGCCGCGTTATTAATCATTCATGCGTGTTGATTATATTGAGGCAATTGATGCGCTCGGCGCATTGCCATTATTACCCGACGCCAGCGTGGATTTAATCATTGCCGACCCGCCGTATGGATTAGGCAAGGATTATGGCAATGATTCAGATAAACTCTCGGCAGCAGAGTATTTGATCTGGTCGCAGCAATGGCTTGATCTGGCGCTGCCCAAATTAAAACCAAGCGGCAGTTTTTATTTGTTTTTAACTTGGCGCTATTCGCCAGAAATCTTTTGTCATTTGAAACAAACGCTGCTGATGTTAAATGAAATTATTTGGGATCGCGCCGTGCCGAGTATGGGTGGCAGCACCCGCCGCTATTCATCCGTGCATGACACCATTGGATTTTTTGCCAAGAGTAAAGATCATTATTTTAATCTCGACGCTATTCGCATCCCCTATGATGCCGTCACGAAAAAGGCGCGCAGTCGGGCGTTATTTGCCGGTAAAAAATGGTTAGAACTGGGCTGCAATCCGAAAGATGTGTGGCGCGTGACGCGCTTGCATCAATTAGATCAGGAGCGGGTGGCGCATCCCACGCAAAAGCCGCTGGAGTTAATTGAACGCATGATTTTGGCCAGTTGCCCACCGAATGGATTGGTATTAGACCCATTCATGGGCAGCGGCACAACGGCCGTGGCGGCCGCATTGCACCAGCGCCATTTTATTGGCTACGAATTAAATCCCGCGTATTGTCAATTAGCCGAACAGCGCTTGGCGCAATTAAAACAGTCACAGCAGCAACTCACGCTTTCATCATTTACCGTCAATTAAATTGCAATTATTAAACCCGTATGTCTGGCAATAGTTTTGGTAAAAGTTTCGTCGTCACCACCTTTGGCGAAAGTCACGGCCCCGCCATTGGCGGCATTGTGGACGGCTGCCCACCGGGAATTGCCATTGAACCTGAGTTTATTCAACGCGATTTAGATCGCCGCGCCCCGGGCAAATCACGCCACACCACCCAACGCCGTGAACCAGATCGTATTCAATTATTATCCGGCGTATTTGACGGATTAACCACCGGCACCCCGATTGGGCTATTGATTCAGAATGAAGATCAGCGTTCGCATGATTATCAAACCCTCGCGGATCGTTTTCGCCCCGGTCATGCCGATTACACCTACACAATGAAATACGGGCGGCGTGATCCGCGTGGTGGTGGGCGATCATCAGCGCGTGAAACCGCTATTCGCGTCGCCGCCGGCGCTATTGCCAAATTAGTATTAACGCATACGCACGGCATTCGTATTCGCGGGTATTTATCCCAACTCGGGCCATTAAAACCACAATCGCATGATTGGAATGAAGTTGAATGCAATCCATTCTTTTGTGGTGATGCGGCGCTCGTTCCTAAATTAGAACAATTCATGGATCAATTGCGCAAAAGCGGCGATTCAATTGGAGCAGAAGTCACCGTGATTGCCGAATACGTCCCGCCTGGATTGGGTGAACCGGTATTTGACCGATTAGATGCTGATATTGCCCACGCGCTAATGAGTATTAACGCGGTTAAAGGAATTGAAATTGGTGCTGGCTTCGCTGCAATTAAACAAAAAGGCAGTGAACATCGTGATGAAATGACGCCGACTGGGTTTTTAACGAATAACGCCGGCGGCATTTTAGGCGGCATTTCCACTGGTCAAAACATCATTGCGCGTATTGCATTAAAACCGACTTCGAGCCTGCGCTTGCCGGGGCGCACGGTGGACGTGCATGGGCAGGCGACCGAGGTTATCACCACCGGGCGGCATGATCCGTGCGTCGGCATCCGCGCCACACCGATTGCCGAGGCGATGTTGGCGCTAGTACTGGCCGACCATCTGCTGCGCCAACGCGGGCAAAATGCCGACGTGATCCCGCCACTCGCCGCGCTGCCCGGCGGCACTGTCACCAATTAACCACACTGATTGATTGTTGCCACACTTCAGCACAAATTCTTTCCCAATCAATCAGTTACGCCTCACGGCGCTAGATCAGAATTCTTAAAGCCCGCCCGCACCGCGCTATCATTGTGCCCATTTCTCCCCTCACGCGGCGCGCACTGTGGCAACTTCATTTGTTCATCTCCATCTTCATTCGGAATTTTCATTAGTTGACGGGCTGGTACGCATTAACCCGTTAATGCAACATCTGGTCGCGGCTGATATGCCCGCCGTCGCCATTACGGATGAAAACAACCTGTTTTGTTTAATTCGTTTCTACCGCGCCGCATTGCAAGCCGGCATTAAACCCATTGCCGGTAGTGAATTATTCATCCGCAATCCCGAGCAAATCCAATCACCGCATCGGCTCGTGTTATTAGCACAAAACCTTGACGGCTACCGCAATTTAACCCGTTTAATCTCCCGTGCTTATTTGGAATGCAAACCGAATGAACCGCCGCAATTAGATCGCAGTTGGTTAACTCCCAGCAGCACGGCCGGGTTAATTGCATTATCGGCTGGCATCTTTGGCGATGTCGGACGGGCGCTTATTACCGATCAATACGCACTCGCCGAACAGGCATTAACCGATTGGCTACAATTATTTGACCACGACCGCTATTATTTGGAATTAACCCGCACTGGTCGAGCGAATGAAGAAACCTGTCTCAACGGCAGTGTTGAATTAGCCATTAAACATGGTGTCCCGGTGGTGGCAACTAATGACGTGCGCTTTTTGCGTACCAACGAATTCGACGCCCACGAGGTGCGCGTTTGTATTCACGAGGGCAATGTACTGTCCGATCAACGCCGTATTCGCCATTATACACCACAGCAATTTTTACGCACCCCGGCTGAAATGATCGCGTTATTCGCCGATTTACCCGAAGCCATCGCTAATAGCGTTGAAATCGCCAAACGCTGTTCATTGGAATTAACGCTCGGCAAAAGTTTTTTACCCAATTCGCACATTCCAACCGGTCAAACCGTTGATGAATACTTTAGTGAATTGGCGTATCAGGGATTAAATGAGCGATTAACAACGTACATTAACGCGCCCGCAGCGGCAAATAAAACTGTGCCAATGATTGCTCCTAAGCAATACGCCACGCGCTTGCAAATCGAATTAAACGTCATTTGCCAAATGGGGTTTCCTGGCTACTTTTTAATTGTCGCCGACTTCATTCGTTGGGCTAAACAAGCCGGTATTCCGGTTGGGCCAGGCCGCGGCTCAGGTGCCGGTTCATTAGTCGCCTACGCATTAGGCATCACCGATTTAGACCCGATTGAACATGAGTTATTGTTTGAACGGTTTTTAAATCCCGAGCGCGTGTCTATGCCCGACTTTGATATTGATTTTTGCATGGAAGGCCGCGACCGCGTGATTGAATATGTCGCTAATAAATACGGACGTGACGCGGTTTCACAAATCATTACTTTTGGCACCATGGCGGCAAAAGCAGTGGTGCGCGATGTTGGCCGCGTATTAGGGCAACCCTATGGTTTTGTTGATAAAGTCGCCAAAATGGTGCCCTTTGAATTGGGTATGACATTAGAGAAAGCCCTTGCGGAGAGTGCCGAATTAAAACAGGCTTATCAACAAGACAATGATGTCGCCGCCATGATTGACATGGCCAAACAATTAGAAGGCTTAGTGCGTAATGTCGGCAAACATGCCGGCGGCGTAGTCATTGCTCCGACGCAATTAACGGATTTCGCGCCGCTCTATTGCGAACCGGGCGGCGCCAATTTAGTGACGCAATTTGATAAAGATGATATTGAAAAAGTCGGGTTGGTCAAGTTTGACTTTCTTGGCTTGCGCACCCTCACCATTATTGATTGGGCATTAAAAACTATTAACGCTGACCGCGCCAAACGTCAACAGCCGGGATTAGATATTAACCACATCGATCCGCATGATCCACAGGCATTTGCATTATTAAAACGCTGCGAAACGACAGCCGTCTTTCAATTAGAATCGGCGGGCATGAAGGAGTTAATTAAAAAACTCCGCCCGGATAATTTTGCCGACATGACTGCGTTAATTGCATTATTCCGCCCTGGTCCATTGCAATCGGGCATGGTGGATGATTTTATTGCGCGCAAACACGGCAAAGCGGCCGTGGCCTATTCACATCCCGCATTAGAACCGATTTTGAAAAGCACCTATGGCGTCATTCTTTATCAAGAACAGGTGATGCAAATTGCGCAGGTATTGGCGGGGTATAGTTTAGGCGGGGCGGATTTATTACGCCGGGCAATGGGAAAGAAGAATGCCGATGAAATGGCTAAACAGCGTGCTACCTTTGAACAAGGCGCTGCGCAAAATCATATTCCCGCGCCCACCGCCACTGCTATTTTTGATTTAATGGAAAAGTTTTCCGCCTATGGATTTAATCGTTCACATTCTGCCGCGTATGCGTTAATTGCTTATCAAACGCTATGGTTAAAAGCGCATTATCCCGCCGCATTTATGGCCGCAGTCTTATCTGCGGATATGGATGACATGGATAAGGTTGTTATTTTTATTGATGAATGTCGCGCCTTAAAATTGCCGCTACTACCACCAACGATTAACCAATCAGAATGGCGCTTTACCGCGGTTGATGAGCGCCGCATTCTCTATGGATTAGGTGCAATTAAAGGTGTAGGTGAAGCGGCAATTGACAACATCATTAGCACTCGGCGGCAGGATGGTGTTTTTACTGATTTATGGGACTTTTGCCGCCGTCTTGACCAGCGCAAAGTCAATCGGCGTGTATTAGAAGCGTTAATTCGTTCTGGGGCATTAGATGGTCTGGCAGCGAATCGCGCCACGCTCATGCAGCAATTACCCACTGCATTAAAATATGCCGAACAACACGCCACCAGCGCCACGACGGGTCAAAACGATCTATTTGGCAGTGCCACCGCGACTGATAAAGAAAGCGACCACACTGTTATTAACGAAGCAAATACAGTTATTTATCCAGAATGGGATGATAATGAACGACTCAAGGGTGAAAAAGACACGTTGGGGCTTTATCTCACCGGGCATCCGTTGAATAGTTATGATGCAGAAATGACCGCACTTTCGGCAAAACAATCATTCAGCCGACTCTGTGATATTGCGCGAAATAGCCTGAATAGTTATTCGACTAATTATAATGATCGTCAAGAAACGCGCACGACCGTGATTGGATTGGTAATTGGTGTGCGTCTTGGTAAAACGCAACGAGGGCGGGTGGCAAATGTGATGCTTGATGATCGCACCGGCCGCATTGAGATTGCGGTATTTAGTGAATTATACGATCAGGTGCGGGAGAAATTAGTTGTTGACCAAATTTTAGTCGTCACTGGCATCTTAAACTTTGATAGTTTTCATAATCAATGGTCATTACGCGCTACTAGTGTGCGTGATTTTATGAGTCTGCGGACCGAATTGGCCGAGCGCGTTGTATTAGAATTAGATTTGAGTGATCCGGTGTTTTATCAAACGCACGGCATGGCACAGGTGACGACATTAATAGAGCTATTAAATGCTGAATGTGGGACTGGTTTATCAATTCAAATTTTGTATCGCAGCCCCACCGTACAGGCACGGTTTCAACTCGGGCGGCAATGGCGGTTATTACCAACCGATGCGGTGATTAAACGGTTACGGCAATTACTCGGTGCGAATAACGTCATTGTGACCTATGAACGCGGCAGTACGCACTACAAAAAAAGTGCCAATTCTTAATAATGAAATTGCAACACTCTGTCATCCAGTTTAATCACTATTAACCGCGCCACAATAATTGGTCAATATAGTGTTTAAGCTGTTGATGCCCTCGCGTTCCAATAGATGTGAATTCTAAATGTGTCCGATATGCGCCGGGAATTTGATGACAACGCAACACACGCGCATAGACATCGCTGGCGGTTTCTAATCCCAATTCCGACATGCCAGCGCCGAGTAAGTTAATTAAAATCTCGGTGTGCGGGGGTAAAACGAGGGGCAAATCAGCATTCATGCCGAAATACCCAAGATCATTGACCCGCCCAAAATAGCGTTCAGTCAAAATCCGTTTACATTCAACGCGGCGAAATGCGAGCGGTAAATCAACTTGGACGCGAGGGGATTTACGAATTTCAATTGGCGGCACCTCAAGACGCACCGGATGTTTAATCGCTCTTAATTCATACAGCGTGACCGGCTGGCTTTTCCCCTTGACCTGTACTTGATTCACCGCGCCGATTTCTATAAAGTCCCGCGCTGCTTGATAACTGGCTTCACTTAATAGAATTTGTCCGCGCAAACTATAGGCTTCCATGCGGGACGTGAGATTGACTGCATCACCAATGACCGTATATTCATTATAAACACTGGAGCCAAAACTGCCTGCCATGACTTTGCCGGTATTCACAGCAACTCCAATATATAAACTGGGTTCACCATTGGCTTCGGCTTCACGGTTAATGCGCGCCATTGAACGCTGCATATCAACGGCACAGATTAATGCCCGCTTTAAATCATCCGGTCGTGATTGCGGGGCACCGAATAATGCCATGACAGCATCACCCATGAATTTATCAATCCAACCGCCATGATGATTCACTAATTCACTGGTGATTTGAAAATACCGATTTAATGATGCGATTAAAGCGGGTGGCGGAAAGAATTCGGTTAGACTGGTAAATCCGCGAATGTCGGCAATTAAAATAGTGGCCTCGGTGGCAACAATCGCTTGTGATTCAAATAAAAAACTGTCTAATAATGGATTGAGACGTTGCTGTAGTGTTGTTTCCAAATTTAATGTCGGTGGCTGTCCGTATAACTCGGCAATGACCAGAGCGACACTGGCTATAAATTGATCACGATCTTGATGTTGCATGGCGCGTATTGAGTGATTGAGACTGTTCACTAAGTTCGCGTTTAATATGACGCAAGAATGCAATGATATGCAAGGGTTTTTCGGTGGTTAGATAATGCGCATAGCGGTGTTCTTCTTCATTTAATGGTTCATAATGGCGCCGTTGGTTGGCGAGTATTTCGGCATTGGCATCCGAGGCATCAATTCCTTCGGCTAATCGTGCCAACACCCGAGCGCGTAAAATAGGTGGCGGGGCGGCTAATGAAATTATCATTATTGGACAGCCAATCTCTTGGGCTAATTCAAAAAATAAAGCACGGTGCATTTGTTTTAAGAAAGTAGCATCAACTAAGACGCTGTAATTGGCGGTAAGAATAGCGCGGGCTTGTTGGGTAAGATGTTGATAGGTGCGAGCAGTCATGTCTGTATCATACAAACGTCGCATCTGTTCTGGCGTGGGACGAACATCCAGAGTTAATCCGCATAGTCGTTTGCGTTCTACATCGGAACGAATATGAATTAATGGCAGGCGTTCACATAATACATGCCCTAGCCACGTTTTACCTGAACCTGATAAGCCGTGTGTGATTAATAAACGTGGGCGATTTTTTTTAATACAGGCACGCGCTAAATGAAGATAGCGCCGTAGTCCATTATAATCACGGGTGCGTTCGGCTTGGGTGACATTGGGTTGATTAAAGCGAATGGCGTGTACTTTAGCGCGGACGAGGGCGCGATAGACTTGATAAAAGCGTAATACTGCCAGCCCGCTGTAGTCACCTGTTAATTCCAAGTAACGGTTAATTAACCGCCGCATTAATCGTAGGGCGCCGGTATCGCGGATGTCCATTGTTAAAAAGGCAAGTTCACTCATGCAATCAATCCAGCGCAGGGCCGGATTGAATTCAAGAGCGTCAAAAATCATTGGTTGTCCATCAATGAGTGCGATATTACCGCGATGAACGTCACCGTGACATTCACGAATTGCACCGTCGCGCCGCCGTTGTTCTAAAATCGGTAATAGTTGTTTATAACTCAGGTGCGTCCAGCGGGCAATACGATCAACCCTAGTACGAATGTAAGGGTCAATACAGGCGGTGCGAATTTGTTCGACATTTTGCAGCATGGGTGATAAAACAGCCGACGGTGTTCCCCAATGACTATCAAGTGGTGCAGATGGTAATTTGCTATGAAATTGTGCTAATATGACCGCGATTTGATCTATTAAATTGCGGGTTAAAGTGGTGTGTGTTAATAATGCTTGTTGTGAAAAGCGGCGCATTTTAACGGCATAATCAAGAATTTCACCGTCGCCTTCGATGTGTGCATTAATTAGGTCGCCGCGAATGGTGACGACGCCGCAATATAAACCGGCCGCTAATCGCCGATTGATGCGGACTTCTTCTTCGCAACAATGGCGGCGGTGTTCAATGGTGGAGAAGTCAAGAAATCCGAGTGATAATGGCTTTTTTAATTTGTAGGCATAGGCGCCGGCAAGTAATACAACCGAAATGTGTGTTTCAATCATTTTAACGGCAACGACCGGGTGGGGATAAGCACTCGGTTGCTGTAGGGCGTTTAATAGATGGTGGAGCTGGTCGAGCGCGGTGGTCATGGGTGGCAAGTGGAATCGGATTAAACTGCTGACTTGCAATTGGTGAGCAGTATTTTTATGATGCACACGTTGTGACGTGTGTTGTATTGAAATTAAACCACAGGAGTTGGAGATGACAATTGAACGAATCGTGTTAGCAGTTGCCGGAGCGATGATTTTATTCTCTTTGTTGTTGGGTGCTGTGCATAGCCCAAATTGGTATTGGTTCACCGCATTTGTGGGGTTGAATCTATTTCAATCGGCATTCACGCGCTTTTGTCCATTGGCGTTGATTTTGAAAAAAATGGGTAAAACAGTTGGCGCTGCATTTTAATTGTTGCATTCAATTATTACGCCAGGGGGATGCAATTTGTCCATAATAATAAGGCGTTGCGTAATCCGACTTGCTCCAAATCGTGCTGTGTGCGGCCGCTTTCCCGCATGACTGCCAGCATTTGGTCAATTTGCTGTTCGGCGTTGATCCAGTCGGTGTCGGCGTTGCCAGGGGCGAAGTGGCGGCGTTCTGCCAGAAAATAGGCGGCAACGGCGATCATTTGGTGGCGTTCGGCGGTGGTAGGTGCGAAGACGGGCGGCATGGCTGGCGTCCCGACCGTCAAATCACTGGCACTATCACTGGTCATGCGGGACGTCGGTGTTGGGTTTGAGTAACGCCTGTAGCGCGGCAAAAGGTTGATGTGTAGCAGTTTTATTGCCAGATGCGGCGGCAGCGGTGACCACTCGGCCCGCCGCCCGTGCAGCGAGGTGTTCCTCGAATTTTTGGTGTTCGTTGTCGTGGCAATAGAGGCACAATAGCTCCCAATTGCTGCCATCTGGTGGGTTATTGTCGTGATCCATGTCTTTGTGGTGGACGGTCAGTTCGCGTAGATTTTGACGGTCAAAATCGCGTCCACAGCGCCCGCACACCCAGGGATATAATTTCAGCGCCTGTTCACGGTAGCCGACGGCGCGCTCGTCACTGGCGCGGCGGGCGCTGGCGACGATGCGGTCAAGTTTGGCATGATCAATGGGTTGCCCAGTTTTTGCATGGCGGAGAGGGGGTTGGGGGGGCATGGGTGAGTTCCTGATTAGTTAAACCGAGTATTATTTAACGCAAATTGGGCGCGATATTTCCAGTTCTACCAAAACTTCAAGCAAATAAACCGAGCCATTTTGAGTATTGGTTTTTGAACCATAACACACCTAAATTATCCATATTGATATGGCGTAAATCAAGTGTTATTGACAGGCAAAACTGCTACACCAATGGCTAAAAACTGAACAACTATTACAGTGAATGATACCATGAACAGATATTCGAGTGACGATCAAAAATGGGTAGAAATGAATTCGAAGCACACGTTGTTTCGCACCAGTTTGATCCAAGAAACCTATATTAAAACCATCGTCAACCAGTTTAGTCAAGGTACAAAATTACTTGAGATTGCTTGTGGAAGTGGCATTACTTCCGTGCTGCTAAATGATCTTGGCTTTAATGTTCATGCAACGGATATTAATCGTATTTTTATTCAAAACTTGAAAGAGAAGTACGCCGGATTTGAACGAATTTCGTTTGAGTTACTTGATGTTTTTAATCTCGATCAATTTGTAGATAAAGGTGCTTTTGATTGTGTTATTCATCAAGGATTTCTTGAGCATTTTAGTGATGAAGATATTCAAAAAATTCTGCGTAAGTGTAGTGAGGTTAGCAAATTTTCTGTTATTGACTTACCTAATGATAAACGAAAAAACAAGTTGCAAGAATATGGCGATGAGCGGTTCATTTCAGTCGAAAGATGGTGTCAACTTTTCCGCACGTCGGGCTATGAAGTTTTAGCTATTAATGGGCGCAGATTTGAAGGTTCTCTTAGTAAAATAAGCGATATGCTGTCTGATGCAGAAAAAGCTGAATTGGGAACTTCTACAACCTATTTATTATTATCTAAACATTTTATCCCGCATAAACTACACTATGGATGTGGTACAGTTTTTCTTGAAGATCATCTCAATGTTGATCTTGCTGATGACGCAAAAGTCATCTGCAATCACAACGAAAGTGATAATTTAACAACCTTTGATAATTATTATAAACGCCAGTTTACTTCTATCGACAGAGAAAAACTTGGAATTGAAGTTGATGTCAAATGTGACTTAAATACGATTGCAGGTTTTGAGACTAAATTCGACGAAATAAAATTGATTCATGTATTTGAACATGTTCCTAAGTATGCTCGCACGAATTTTATTGAAAACCTTGCACGATGTTTATCATCACCACAGGCAACATTGTTAATTGCAGTACCCGACAACAAAGCGATTTGTAAATTGTATTTAGAGTCGTCCAGCCTTGAAGAAGAATTGAAATATAACAGTTGGATTTTTGGCTCGCAACGTAATCAATATTTGCATCATTTTATTGGCTATAGTTACGAAATGTTGCAAAATGTGTTGGGTTCACATTTTGACAATTTTCAACAGCTAGACAACCGAAATGACTATCCTGCAATTTGGATGACTTGCAATAAAAAATTGTAGGTTTTGATGTATTACAACCTAAAACGGCTGTTGGTTTATAGCAGGTAAATGTTAATTGACAAATCGCCGTTTTTAATATGATTTTTTAAAAACTAACTCACTGCTGTAACACAGCACAGGTATTATTACCAATGAAACTCCAGCAACTCTCCGTCTTTCTTGAAAACCGCCCCGGGCGACTTGATGCGCCCCTTGAAGCGATTGCCGCCGCGGGCATTAACATCCTGACTTTATCACTCGCTGACACCGCCCAATTTGGCATTTTACGTTTAATTGTCCGCGATTGGGAACGCGCCCAACAAGTATTAGAAGACGGCGGCTGGATTGTGAATTCAACCGAAGTCATTGCCGTTGATGTTGAAGACCGCCCCGGTGGATTAGCCGCCGTATTAAAAGTACTCGATCAAGCGGGCGTCAATATTGAATACATGTATGCGTTTTCATCACATCGCCCTGATAAAGCCATGTTAATTTTTCGCTTTGAAAACACCGACCAAGCCCAGCAGGTTTTAATGACACATGGGTTACGCATTGTAGATGGCAGTGAATTAGTTGGTGCGGCAGATTAATAGCATGGTTACTTCGCCCCCGTCGCGCATTTGGAATATTGCTGCCGAAACCCAATCTATTCAGGCACGCACCGCATTACAATTAACCCGCTTGCGGGCGTTAATTGAACGAGTGAATCACCAAGTACCCTTCTATCGTGAAGCCTTACAACGCGCCGGTATTAGCGCGGATCAATTCAAACATCTTGAAGATGTGCGCCGTTTACCATTCACCACCAAAGCCGATTTTCGTCAACAACATCCACTCGGATTACTCGCCGTCCCACGCCACGAAATAGCGCGTATTCATGGCTCATCAGGCACTACCGGCACACCAACGTTTGTCGCCTATACAAAAAATGATTTACAAATTTGGGCAGAATTATGCGCCCGTTTTTTATTCGCCGGCGGATTAGAACCACAGCATACCGTACAAATTGCCTTTGGCTATGGATTATTCACCGGCGGCTTTGGCTTGCACTACGGCGTTGAATGTATTGGCGCTGCAATCATTCCCGCCGCCGCCGGCAATACCCGCCGGCAAATTGCGCTATTACGCGATTTAACACCGGATGTATTGATTTGCACCCCCAGCTATGCGTTAACCATTGCCGATGCAGCGCGTGAATTAGACCTTGACTCGCGCAGTTTATCATTACAATACGGCCACTTTGGTGGTGAACCCTGGAGTGACGATTTACGGTTGCAAATCGAACGTGAATTAAACATCACTGCGTTTAATAATTACGGTTTATCCGAAGTGATTGGTCCGGGCGTCAGTGGTGAATGCAGCGCCCGCACGGGAATGCACATTCAAGACGATCATTTTTTAATTGAATGTCTTGACCCGGACACATTAGAACCTGTTCCCGACGGTGAATTGGGTGAATTAGTCATCACCACATTAACCCGCGAAGCCATGCCGGTATTGCGTTATCGCACCCGTGATTTAGCGCGTATTTATCGTGATCCCTGTCCCTGTGGGCGCACCAGTATTCGGATGAGCCGCGTGACTGGGCGCACTGATGACATGTTAATTATTCGTGGTGTGAATGTCTTTCCATCGCAAATTGAAGAAGCACTATTGCGCGTGGAGGGCACCACTGCGCATTATTTAATTGAAGTTGAGCGCCCGCATATTCTCGATGAAGTGACAATTAAGGTTGAAATTCAGCGCGAGTTATTTTCGGATCGAATGGATCAAATGCAGCGGTTGCGTGAACGCATTCGCCATGAAATCCAGACGGTTGCCGGTATTCGAGCGCAAATTGAATTAGTTGAACCGCGCACCATTGAACGCTTCACTGGCAAAGCGACTCGCGTGATTGATCGGCGCCATTTAATCACTTAGATTAGGTCAAAATAATAGTAATAGATTCAGGAATCTAACCGATGGCAGATGAAACCATATTGCGGCAATTTTTAGATAAAGATTTATTCGCCAAACACATGGGAATTGAGTTAATTGAAATGACACCGGGGTGTGCTTTAACCCGCTTAGTCATAGGTGACTGCCATCGCAATGGCGCGGGCGTGGTGCATGGTGGCGCGATATTTTCATTAGCAGATTTTGCCTTTGCGGCCGCGTCTAATTCACATGGACAATTGGCGCTCGGCATTAACGTCGCAATTTCATTCTTGAAAGCCACCCGAGATGGTACGCTATTTGCGCGAGCTGAAGAGATTAGTTTTAATCCAAAATTGGCGACCTATCAAGTGCGTGTGTTTAATGAAAATGATGAAACTTTAGCCATCTTTCAAGGCACTGTGTATCGCAAGCGCGACCGCATTGATGAATTATGATTTTGCGCAATGTATTTCCGCGATGCCTGATTCACTAAATAACGGGAGCAAGTGTGGCAATCCGAATTAAAAGCCGCTGGTGGAATGAAAACAACGAACGGTCATTGCCAGAAATGAGCGGCGCATTAGCCTACATTGCTTGGCGCCTTGCCGTAGATAAAGCAATTCATTTACATTGCGAACGGTTTATTTATCGTGACGATCACCAGCGGCTGGCTGTGATTCAAGAATACCTGATCTTTTTTATTCAAGTTGCTGACCGCCTCGCCTATCGTAATTTAGATGACGTTGCCCGGCGCGAATTGATTGTTGGCATTGCGCGCAAATTAGTTGAGCATTTACAGGATAATAGCGAAGATGTATTTGGGCCGGGTGATTATGGCAGCCCGTTTTTTGCTTTATTAAATACCCGCTCCGAAGAATATGCCGAATTTCAATTGACGGATGATGGCCCGAGTTATCCCTTTTTACGTCATCTTGGCTTTGAAATTCAGCAATTGATGGGCAATGCCGAAGAGAACCGCTGGGTGATAGATCAAGTCATGGATCAAGATGGTTTTGATGCGTATGAACGTTTCGCTAAAGCCTTTGATGATTTATTTGCTTGATAATGACAAACCCGTGCATCTCAAATCACACAACGCCGCCCTTTAGTCATTCTCCAGCCGCAACCATTGGTGACGTTTTAATTTGGGCGGAACGCCAATTACTCGCCTCCCCACCTGATCTTGTCAATTATGATCGAGCGGCAGCGCGATTAGATGCTGAGGTGTTATTAACCTACGTTATTCGCTCAACTCGCACCACCTTGTTTGCCTGGCCGCAACGGAGTTTAATCCCAGATCAGTGTCAACAATTCGCCAATCTTATTGACCGCCGGTGCGCCGGTGAACCCGTCGCGTATTTAATTGGTCAACGCGAATTTTGGGGGATTGAATTGACCGTCTCACCCGCCACACTCATTCCCCGCCCCGACACCGAGTTATTAGTCACCTGGGCTTTAAACCAATTCCCAATTGGCGCGCCGTGTTGCTGCCTTGATCTTGGCACCGGCAGTGGCGCCATTGCTATTGCATTAGCAACTGAGCGGCCGAAATGGCAAATGATTGCGCTTGATAATGCCCGTGCGGCATTAAAGATTGCGGCAGGTAATTCTCAGCGGTTACAATTAAACCAGGTGCAGTTCATTCAGGGCGATTGGTTAAATTCAATTGCCGCGCAGTGCTGCGATTTAGTTGTCGCCAATCCGCCGTACATTGCCGTTAATGATCCGCATTTGCAATGCGGTGAGGTGCGATTTGAACCCCAAACAGCATTAGTTGCTGGTCAAGATGGACTGGCTGCTATTGATTGTATTATTGCAGATTTAATGCGTTGCTTAAAACCCGGCGGCTGGGTGGCAATTGAACATGGGTGGCAACAGGCTGCGGCAGTGCGCCAGCGTTTCATTCACTGTGGTTTAATCAATGTCGCCAGTGAACGCGATTTGGCCGGCATTGAACGTATTACTGTTGGCTGCCGCGCCGTGACTGTTTAAATGAAATATGCCGCCATGAATGATGAACAACTATTACGCTACAGCCGCCATGTTTTATTACCCAACTTTGGCGTTGAAGCGCAAGCACAATTAACCCAAGCGCGGGTGTTAATCATTGGATTGGGCGGTTTGGGATCACCAATTGCATTGTATTTAGCCGCCGCCGGCGTGGGTGAGTTAATTCTAGCCGATGGCGATTGTGTTGAATTATCTAATTTACAGCGGCAAATTATTCATCACACCGCAACACTCGGGCAATTGAAAGTCGAATCCGCCGCGCAACAGATTTGGCTATTAAATCCCGACGTGCAATTAACCTTAATTCCCGCGCATTTAGACGCCCCGCAATTAAACACCCTGATCGCGGGCGTTGATTTGGTAATGGATGCGAGTGATAATTTCACCACACGCTTTGCCATTAATCGCGCTTGTTATGCCGCCGCCGTGCCATTGGTTTCGGGGGCGATTATTCGCTATGAAGGGCAAGTCACCGCGTTTAATGGTCAACCCGGCGGCCCCTGTTATCAGTGTTTATATTCGGAAGACCCGGCCGTTGATTTAATAGATAACACCTGCACAGCCAATGGTGTATTCGCGCCCGCCGTCGGGGTGATTGGCAGTTTGCAAGCCAGTGAAGCGATTAAAATCCTCACCGGCATTGGCGCACCATTATATGGTCAATTACTATTATTTGATGCGTTACACACCGAATGGCGCCGCGTTCGGTTAATTGCCGATCCCGCCTGTCCAATTTGTCAAGCGCGTTAATCACTGGCTGTTATTCGCAATGATTGCCGCATTTGCTTTATACTCAATGTCTGTTATCATTGAGTGATCCCGACTCATGCGCCAATTGTTTATTCATAACTGAATTGCCACCGCCCCGCTGCGCTATTCTGCAATCATTCCCGCCCACCCGCTTTTTCATTCGGTATTTAATGATGCGCTTATCAGATGTTGATCCATTACTCGTCCCCACAGCCGTCGCCGTATTCGGCGCCAGCGACCGCGACGGCTCGGTCGGTGGAATGGTATTTCGCAACCTGCTCAACAGCGGTTTCAAAGGCGGCTGTTACGCAATTAACCCGAAATATCAACAGGTTGCCGACCAACCCTGCGCCCCGTCGCTCGCCGCGCTCGACAAACACGTTGACCTCGCCCTGATCGCCACGCCCGCCGCGCAAGTCGCCGGCATTCTCGATCAATGCGGCGAGTACGGCGTCCGCGCTGCCGTCGTGCATTCGGCGGGCTTTGCCGAGCAGGGCGAACGTGGCACGTTATTACAGGAAAAATTAGTCGCCGCCGCCCGCCGCAACCGCGTCCGCGTCCTCGGGCCAAACTGCCTCGGCGTGATGCGCCCGTCACACGGCTTGAACGCGACCTTCGGCAACGAGCAGGCGCTGCCCGGGCATGTTGCATTAGTGTCACAGTCCGGCGCCGTCTGCACCGCCATGCTCGATTGGTCAGGGCCGCGGCATATCGGTTTTTCCGCCGTTGTCTCACTCGGCGCGGCCGCAGACGTGGATTTCGGCGACGTTCTCGACTATTTGGCGCTCGATGCCCAAACCCACAGCATTTTGTTGTACGTCGAAGGCATCCGCGATGCGCGGCGGTTTATGAGTGGATTGCGCGCCGCGGCGCGGCTAAAACCGGTGATCGTGGTGAAATCTGGTCGCCATCCGGCCGGATCACGCGCCGCTAAATCGCACACCGGCGCCTGGGTTGGATCAGCGGAAATTTTCAGCGCGGTGATGGAACGCGGCGGGGCGGTGCAGGTGGAGACGCTCGACCAACTCTTTGCTGCGGCTCAGATTTTTGGCGCAGGCAAGCGATTGGACGGGCAGCGCATCGCCATCGTCACCAACGGCGGCGGGCCGGGCGTGTTAGCCGCCGACCGCGCCGTCGAAGTGGGTTTGACCTTGACCGGCTTCACCGACGCCACCCGCGCCGAATTGGAAAACATCCTGCCAACGCACTGGTCACACGGCAATCCGGTGGACGTGATCGGCGACGCCCCGGCCGCGCGCTACGGTGCGGCGGTGCGCGCCTGCATTGCTGACGCGCAAGTGGATGGTTTACTTGCGATTTTGGCGCCGCTGGCGAGTGTCGAACCCGGCGCGGTTGCCGAGGAAGTGATCGCCGCGGCGCACGACACGAATAAACCGCTGGTGGCGTGTTGGATGGGCGCAGCGCGGGTGGCAGATGCGCATACGCAGTTTTCATTACACGGCGTGCCGCAATATTCATTACCCGAAATGGCAATTGAAGCCTTGTCATTTTTAGGGCGGCAACAGCGGAATCAAAAGCTATTAATGCAATCACCGGGACCCTTATCTCATCAAGCAATGCCGGATGTCGAGGGGGCGCGGTTAATTATTGAAGGCGTCATGGCGGCGGGGCGTAAAACGCTTGGGACAATTGAAGCAAAGGCGATTTTATCGGCATTTCGTATTCCCACCACGCAGGCAATTTTAGCGCGTTCACCGCATGAGGCGTTAATGGCGGCCGAGGCGTTGTCATTCCCGGTGGCGATGAAGATTCATTCGCCGGATTTGCGGTATAAATCGGATGTGGACGGGGTGCGGTTAAATATCACCGATGCGCAAACCGTCTTGCGCACCTTTAATGAATTGACCGAGCGGGCAGTGATGATGCGCCCCGAAGCGCGCATTGAAGGTGTGACGGTTGAACACATGGTTTCAACGCGAGCGGCGCGGGAGTTAATGGTTGGCGTATTACGCGATCCTATTTTCGGCCCTATTATTAGTTTCGGCGCCGGCGGCACGGGTATGGAGGTATTGGGAGATCGTGCATTGGGCTTGCCGCCATTGAATGCGTTTATTATTCAAACCATGATTGAACACACCCGCGTGGCGCGGTTAATGGGCGCATTTGGGAATGTGCCGCCAATGAACCGCGAGGCGCTGGCGCAAATTTTACAGCGCGTGTCTGAATTGGTGTGTGAATTACCCGAAATCATTACGCTGGAAATTAACCCGCTGATTGGCAATGATGTTGACGTAATTGCGGTGGATGCGCGAATTGAAGTGAATTATCGCCCACCGCAAATGCCGGTCTATGGTCACATGGCGATTTATCCATACCCGCAGCATTTAATTGAACTTGTGCCGCTGCCGGACGGCACCGAATTAACTATTCGCCCCATCCGCCCCGAAGATGCCGAAATGGAACAGGAATTTGTGCGCGGGTTATCCGAGCAGACCAAGTATTTTCGTTTTATGCAAGCAATTAAAGAATTGACGCCGGAGATGTTGGTGCGCTTTACCCAGATTGATTATGACCGCGAAATGGCGTTAATTGGTGTGGTGAATGAAAACGGGCGCGAAGTCGAGGTCGGCGTGTCACGTTACATGTCACGTCCTGGCGGTGATACCTGTGAATTTGCCATTGTCGTATCCGATCACTGGCGCAATCGCGGCATTGGTGCGCGGTTAATGCGTTCATTAATGAATAACGCCCGCTTACGCGGATTGCGCATGATGGAAGGTGAAGTATTAACCGCCAATACGCGCATGTTGTCGTTAATGAAATCGCTGGGTTTTCGGATTGAAACTGACCGGCTTGATCCTGGGATTAAATTGGTGAGTAAAGTATTATAATTGTAGGAGTGATGCAGTCAGTAATTTAATCGTTCCCACGTTCCAGCGTGGGAACGATCAAGCAAAACTGGATAATGGCAAAATGGCAGCAAAACAACGGATTAAAAAATCACCAAAAACCACTGCTAAATCGAATAAAACGGTTGGCAGTGTTAGCTATGAATTGCTCACCAAAGGATTGGAATTGCAGCAGCAAGGCCGCAATGATGAAGCCGCGCAATTATTTAATGACATCTTGCAACAAGCGCCAACCAATCCCGTCGCGCTCTATTCACTATCTGTGATTGCTATTCAACGTGACGACGTGGAAACTGCATTCAAATACACCACATTAGGCACGCAGACGACGCCCAGTTTTGCGCCGTTGTGGTTTGCACATGGCGAGATATTGCAGCGATTAGAACAGCGTGAAGAGGCACTGGTTTGCTATGATAAAGCATTAAAACTGCAACCAGATTATCCCGAAGTGTTAATTAACAGCGGGGTATTGCTGCGCAATTTTCACCGCCATCACGCGGCATTAGAACGCTTTAATCAAGTGTTACAATTTGATCCCAATTGCACCAATGCGTTGTCGAATTGCGCGATTATCTTGTCAGAAATGCGCGAGCATGAACAGGCCATTAAACTGTTTGAACGTCTTTATCAAGTTGATCCCAATTATCATTACGCGCTGGGATTGCTGAATTATGAACGGCTGCGCTTATGTGATTGGAGTGACTTTGAAAATGCCGTTGCAACAATTGAACAAGGCATTCGCGCCGGGCAGCGGGTGTGTAAAACATTGGCATTGATGGCATTTAATGATAATGCCGAGATTCATTTTCAAGCAGCGCGTACCTTTGCGCAATATCATGCGCCCCGCCAAGCGATCAGTTATTGGAATGGTGAGCAGTATCAACATGCGCGCATTCGGATTGCGTATATTTCACCCGATTTGCGTGAACATCCGGTCGGTCATTTAACCGTTGGGTTATTTGAACAGCACGATAAAACCCGCTTTGAAACCATTGCGATTTCTATTGGCATTGATGATAATAGCCGTATTCGAGCGCGCATGATGGCGGCATTTGAACGCTTTATTGATGCGCGCACCATGACGGCAAAACAAATTGCGCAATTGGTGCGTGAATTGGAAGTGGATATTGTGATTGATTTGGCCGGTTACACGTCCGATGCGCGAGTGGAAATCTTTGGCTATCGTCCAGCGCCGGTATTAGTGACTTATTTGGGGTATCCCGGCACATTGGCGACGGATTATTTCGATTATCTAATTGCCGATCCCTGGGGTATTCCACCCGAACATCAGCAGTTTTATAGTGAAAAAATCGCGTATTTGCCGCATTGCTATGTTCCATTTGATACGACTATCACGCTTTCAAATCCTGGATTAACACGCGCCGAATGTGGTTTACCTGAAACAGCATTTGTTTTTTGTGTATTTAGCCAAAATTACAAAATGAATCCATTAGCATTCGCAATTTGGATGCGTTTATTAAAACAAATTCCTGATAGTGTGTTATGGTTAACTTCTAATAATTCAACGGCACAGCATCATTTGCGTCTTAATGCAGTTCAATACGGAATTGACCCTGCTCGTATTATTTTTGCTGGACGTATTCCGCGTATTGAAGACCATTTATCACGCTACCGTTGCGCCGATTTATTCTTAGATACGCATCCGTGTAATGCACACACCACCGCCGCCGATGCGTTATTTGCTGGATTACCAGTCGTCACTTGGATGGGCGGCGCATTCCCATCGCGTGTGGCGGGCAGTTTATTACACAGTTTGGGCTTGAGTGAATTAGTCGCGGCCAATCCAATTGAATACGAAGCATTGGCGTTGGCATTAGCGCGTGATCCAGTGCGATTAGCCGCCCTGCGCCAGCGCGTCATTCAAGCACGGCAGACTGGTCAAGCCTTATTTAATACCGAAGCATTCTGCCGCAATTTAGAAACGCTGTATGAACAAATGTGGCAGCGGGTGAATGGCGCGGACGTGTCCGTTGGTTTTGCAGCAATTGAACCTGCGAATACACCGCCGCCCACCGCGCCAGTGCAATTACAATCACGCACCCGTTGTTTAGCTTTATCCGCCGCCTCATCACCCGCTGATCTATTCAATCCATTTGCGGCCGACGAGGTCGTGACTATTCCCGCGTCGTGCGATTTAATCATTGAACCGTTGCCCTTCCCGGCGCAGTCATTTGAATATGTCGTGGCCAAAGATGTATTGCAATTCATTCCACGTTTATTAGACACCCCGGCGCGGCGCTATCCGTTTATTGCGTTAATGAATGAGATTGCGCGAGTATTAAAACCGGGTGGGCAGTTTTTATCCATCACGCCCGCGTATCCGCATCCAGAGGTATTTAGTGACCCGCGAGCGGTGAATATCATTAGTGAACACACCTTTAGCAATTATTTCAGCCTTGACCATCCAGATCAGGCCAAATCAATTGGATTTAATGGCGATTTTGTAATTGAAAACCAGCACTGGCAAGATGCACATTTAATCACGACATTACGCAAAGTTGCGACCGACAGCAATTAACCAGCGCACAATTAGGTGATTCAAGAATCCGCCGTTATTGAAGCGCTCAGTATTCCCATGCAGACACATGAAATCATTACCTGAGCGCGTCAAATCTTAAACATCTGAATATGCCCTTCGAGCGCCGCCGCAATCCGCGCTAATTCACGACTCGCACTCGCCAATTCACATGAACCATCCGCCGTCGCATTCACCGACTGACTAATGTTCTGCACATTGCGGTTAATTTCCTCCGCCACCGCCGACTGCTGCTCGGCCGCGCTGGCGATTTGCAAATTATAATCACCCATCGTCGTCACACTGTTGGCAATGATACCGAGCGACGCCTCACCCTCTTGCGCTTGCCCCACACTCTCGGTCGCCCGCTGTTGATTGTCACCCATCACCGCCACCGCCCGCGCCGCACTGCTTTGTAACCGCTGGATTTTATGCTGAATTTCCGCCGTCGAACTCTGCGTACGACTGGCCAACGTGCGCACCTCATCGGCCACCACCGCAAAGCCGCGCCCCTGTTCACCCGCCCGCGCCGCCTCAATCGCTGCATTCAGCGCCAGCAAATTGGTTTGTTCAGCAATCCCGCGAATCACGTCGAGAACGGTGCTAATCTCGTGGGTATCTTCCGACAACTCGCTAATCACCGCCGCCGCCTGCCCAATATCACTCGCCATCGTCTCAATGGAACGGATGATGCCCGACACCACCTCGCTGCCGTGCCGCGTTTCTTGACTAGCAACCGTGGCCGCATCCGCCGCTTGACTAGCCAATTGCGCTACCTCCGTCACCGTACTGCTCATTTGATTCATCGCCGTCGCCACCTGATCCACCTCCGAGCGCTGGCGCATCACCTGCTCACTGGTGGTTTGTGCCGCCGCACTCAACTCTTCCGCCGACGAGGCCACCTGATGCGAGGTGTGCATCACCCGCCCAATCAGCGCGTGAATATCCGCCACCATGTGCGCAAATGCCGCCAGCAGACTGCGTTCATCGCCCGTGCGCAGTGGCAAACTGACGGTCAAATCGCCCTGCGCCACCTGCTTGACCGCCGCGCTGACCACCGCCGGCTCGCCGCCCAAACTGGTCAACAAACAGCGCACCTGCCGATACGTCAGCGCCATCACCAGCACCAGCGCAATCACCACCGCCCCGCCGTAAATCCACTGTTTTTGCGCAGTTTCAGCGCGTAACTGCGTGGTCGTGTCGTGAATTGCCGTCGCCATCGCCTGTTCGACGGTGTAAAGCAGATCAATACGGGCGGTGGCCAGCTCAAACCACTCGTTGGCGGCAATATTGAACGCTTGTCCGTGCAATTGTTGACCAACTTGCGTGTGAATCTGCTCGAAAGCGTCCACATCAGCGCCGCGCACGGTACGGCGGTAGAATTCCTGCTGCACCGCGTCCGCATCGCGCAAAAATGCCCGCAGCAAATAACGCTGCTCGGCACGATTGGTCAAATAACGCACCAGCAATTCATCATTAAATTGCCCGCGATTAAACACCGCATTTAATAGTGCTCGTTCAATTCCCGCCCGTTCTTTGGCTTGCAACAGATTCGCGTAAGCCCTTGTCACACGAGTAATTTCAGCATGATGACTCAGATTGGGCAGCGCCGACGGCACGGATAATAATTGTGCAATCAATTCAGAATAGGCCGCCACCGCCTCCGCACTGCTTAAACGTTTATCGTCCACCTGATCGCGTAATGACCGTAATTGTTGCAACCGCGCTGCGGCGGTTTCCACCCGCTGGCGCAACTCGGGCGCTAACATCGCCTGCAAATTGGTCAGCAACGCCTGCAATTGCTCGGCTTGCCCATCAGTCTCAGCGCGCTGCGAAGACAACGCCGGCGGCGGGCGCGTGTCAGCACTCGCCAAAAATCCTGAACTGCGCCCGCGTTCGCGCTGCATGGCGTGAACCAGCGCCCCAATGCCAACTGACAACTCGGTGGCATTGGCGATGTGCGCTAATTGATTAAACTGGGCGCGCTGTTCAATCAAACTCAATCCGGCAAATACCACGAGGAAAAATGTTGGAATGGCCGCGATCAGCAGCAAACGTGCGCCGATCCCGCGCCAAAAACTAAGTGAGCGGGCCGCGGGCGGGTCAGGAAATGTTTGATAATGCACCTTTTTTATTCGCAACCTTAATTGATGTGAATTAACATGATCGGCAACTAGAATACACGCGATCCTAAACAACTTGGCACATGGACGTTCCCGCAGCATGTGCAATCATGGCCGGCAGCAGTTTCAAGATATTTTAATCATCACCCCCAACTTTGCGCGTTTGAATCATCTGCTGCCCCAATACTTGATGCAATAACTTAAACGCACGGCGCTGTGCTTCTTGATTGGTCGTTTTCGGTTCACCAAGCAACCCTAAGCGCGCCTGGAAATAAGCTAAATCAGATTGCAATTGCACAACTTGTAATCGCCGCCGCATCACCTGTTCATGCGGATCGGGTGTCGCCGGTACGTCAGACATCACTCCTCCAAATTAAATAATCAATTCGAGCGTACAATGAAATCTACATCTATTGTAAATTGAACGGCCGAACTTGATACGATTGATTTTTCACAATATCCTACGGCCAATTAACCAACTAATCAATTGAGTGCTTAATTATGAACACCCGTTTAAGCGACCAGCGCCACACCTCGGCATTTTATAGTGACAACGCCAGTTTTATTGAAGCGCTATATTCACGTTATTTGCAAGATGCCGCCAGCGTTGCACCCTATTGGCGTGACCAATTCGCCGCATTGGATCAAACTGCCGATGCTGACATCATACACCAATTATTACATGAACAATTAAAACAACCACGTTCAAACGCAATACAACCACCGCGCAATACCGCTCTGCCACCACACGCCAGAGCGCCACTATCCAATCCAATTGCAATAGAAAAACAAGCCGCCGTGTTGCGGCTCATTAACGCCTACCGTTGTTGCGGTCATCAAATCGCCAATCTTGATCCAATTCAATTATACCCCAAGCCGGACGTGGCCGATCTCGACCCCGGTTATCATCAATTAAGCAGTGCAGATTTTAATCGCGTATTTCACACCGGTTCATTATACGCGCCCGATTTCGTGGCACTGCGCGACATCTTAGCTTTATTAAAAAAAGTGTATTGCGGCAGCGTCGGTTCGGAATACATGCACATCACTACCATGCCGGAAAAACGCTGGATACAAAAACGCTTAGAAAGCTATCAAACCCGCCCGGTTTTAGAACCTGATGACCAGCGTTGGTTATTAACCTTATTAACCGCCGCTGAAGAGCTTGAATTGCATCTACACACCCGTTACGTCGGGCAAAAACGTTTTTCACTCGAAGGCGGCGAAGCATTAATTCCATTATTAGATGAATTGATTCAACGGGCGGGACGTAAAGGCATTCAAGAAATAGTCATTGGCATGGCGCATCGCGGGCGTTTGAATGTACTCATTAATACACTCGGCAAACCACCGCAGGATATTTTCGCCGCTTTTGAAGATCAACAACCGCATTCTTCACACCAATTCGCCGGCGATGTTAAATATCACCTCGGTTTTGCCACCGATATTGCCACGCCTGGGGGCGCGGTGCATGTTGCATTGGGGTTTAATCCATCCCATTTAGAAATTATTAACCCAGTAATTGAAGGTGCCGTGCGGGCGCGTCAACGGCGGCGTGGTAATATCAATGGCGATCAAGTCTTGCCAGTTTTAATTCACGGCGACGCGGCCTTTTCAGGGCAAGGAATTGTGATGGAGACCTTACAATTATCACAAACTCGCGGGTATAGCACCGGCGGCACCGTGCATATTATTATTAACAATCAAATTGGATTTACCACCAGTCATCCATTAGATACGCGCTCGACTCTCTATTGCACCGACGTTGCAAAAATGGTGCAGACGCCCATCTTTCATGTCAATGCTGATGATCCAGAAGCCGTGATTTTTGTCACGCGATTAGCATTCGATTTTCGGCACACATTTAAACGCGATGTTTTAATTGATCTAGTGTGTTACCGGCGCTTAGGTCATAATGAAGCGGATGAACCGGCCGTCACACAACCCATCATGTATCAAAAGATTCATCAACACCCGACCGCCAGAACTCTTTATGCTAATTATTTAATTAATCATAGCATTATCACTGCGTCAAGTGCGCAAACGTTAATTAAAAATTATCGCACAGCCATTGCACAGGGCGTCGTGGTGGCGCGTCCCGTCTTATGCACATTGAATCCAGTGCAACGCGCCAATTGGCAACCGTTTATTGGCAATCATTGGACAGCGCCGGCGGTGACGCATTACCCACGTTCACAATTAACTGCATTAGCCGACCGCCTATTGACGGTGCCGTCCGACTTTGTTTTGCATTCACGAGTCAATAAAATCTGGGCAGAGCGCCGTCAAATGGCACAAGGTGAACTGCCAATTAACTGGGGCTTTGCGGAGACACTCGCCTATGCCACGTTAATTACCGCCGGTCATCCCGTGCGCTTATCCGGACAAGACAGCGGGCGCGGTACTTTTTTTCATCGCCATGCCAAAATCTATTGCCAGAAAACTGGGCGTGATTACACACCATTACAGCATTTAAGCCATGAACAAGCGGCATTTGTTGCAATTGATTCAATTCTTTCGGAGGCCGCGGTATTAGGATTTGAATACGGTTTTGCCACTGCCACACCCGAGGGTTTAACCCTGTGGGAGGCACAATTTGGTGATTTTGCCAATGGCGCACAGGTGGTCATAGATCAATTTATTGCGTCAGCCGAAACCAAATGGGAATTATTATGCGGGTTAGTTTTATTACTCCCGCATGGTTTAGAAGGACAGGGGGCGGAACATTCCTCGGCGCGATTAGAACGCTATCTACAATTATGCGCCGAACATAATTTGCAACTCTGTATTCCAACCACGCCGGCGCAGTTTTTTCATTTATTACGGCGGCAAATCATTCGCCCCTATCGCCATCCGCTCATCGTTTTTACTCCGAAAAGTTTATTACGCCACCGCCTCGCCGTCTCCACATTGGATGAACTCGCCACTGGGCAATTTCAAGTTATCCTACCTGACGCGGCGCCATTCAATCCAACACAATTGCAGCGCGTGATTTTTTGCACGGGCAAAGTTTATTACGATTTAATTGAAGCGCGACAACAATGCGGCATAGAAACCATTGCCATCGTACGCCTCGAACAATTATATCCATTCCCGCGTGATGCGTTCTTGCAATTATTAAAAACCTATGCACAGGTGAATGACATTGTGTGGTGTCAAGAAGAAGCGCAGAATCAAGGGGCGTGGGATTTAATTAAACATCGCTTTCACGCCGTTTTACCGGCGGGCAAAACAATTCGCTACATTGGTCGCCCGATGTCCGCCGCCCCCGCAGTTGGCAAACACAGCATTCATATTGCACAACAGCAGCGCTTGATTGATGAAGCAATGCGCGTTTAATGGCCAATTGCCATTAAAATAATAACCGTGCCATTCGCGCCCGCGCTGGTGCAACCCGTTCGTCATGGTTGCCGAGCATATCAAATACCATTAATAACGCTTTGCGCGGTGCTTCATCATTAAATTGCCGATCTTTTTGCATCAGCGCAAGCAGGCGATCAATGGCAGTGGCGAATTGCCCTGTTGTAATAAGATGCGCCGCCAGTTGATAATGCGCCAGACTATCATCAGGGTGCGTTTCAATATGGGTTTCTAATACATCAGCCATCGGGGTGTCCTTGACAATTGCGGCAAAATGTAATTGACCTCGCGCCGTCAAAACCTCGGGTGCATTCACCAAGTCTAAAGGCGTGTGTTCTAGCATTAGGTTAGCGGTATCATAATCACCCGCCGCCAGTTTTAATTGCAATTCTGTGATAAACAAGTTCTTGGCTTGCGCATCTAATGCCCGCGCTTGTTCAATTAACTCTGCCGCGGTGCTTAAATCACTCTTCACCAAATGCCGCCGCGCCTCCACTAATAACTGTTCAGCTGCTCGCGGTAAATGTTTTTCTATAAACGCCCGCACTTGCACCTCTGGTAGTGCGCCAAGAAACTGGTCAACAACCTGCCCATCTTTAAATAATTGCACCGTTGGTAAACTGCGAATTTTGCATTGACCAGCTAATGCTTGTTCGGCATCAGTGTCAACCTTAACTAATAAAAACTGCCCCTGAAATTCATTCGCTAATTTCTCCAGCACCGGCATTAATTGCCGACACGGCGCGCACCAACCCGCCCAAAAATCTACTAAAACAGGATGTTGGCGGGAGGTTTCAAGGACACGTTGCGCAAAATCCGCACCTGTTGCGATGGTGATAAACGGCGAGTCTGCCATGATAATTGTTACCTATGATGTTGTAGATGAGAGCAAATGGTCGTTGCTAATCCACTGTATTTGCATGATTTATTGCGTATTAGCCAGCCGCGCAAAATGAACGGATTTACAGCGTCCGCATGATCTAGCATAATAAAAGACTTGCCTAAAGCTAGGCAACTTCCTTGCCTCACTGTCAATCAGGAGGCTGTTTAATCCGTGAGGAGTATTATGCGACATTATGAAGTGATTTTTTTAGTTCACCCCAGTCAGAGTGAACAGGTGCCGGCAATGATTGAGCGTTATCGTGGCAATCTTGAAACGCACGGCGGCAAGATTCATCGCCTTGAAGATTGGGGCCGGCGGCAATTAGCTTATCCAATCAATAAAGTGCATAAAGCGCATTATGTGTTAATGAATATTGAGTGTGATTATGCCGCATTAACCGAATTAGAAAATGCGTTTCGTTTTAATGATGCGGTGCTGCGAAATCTCATTATTAAACGCGACAAAGCCATTACTGAACCCTCCTCACTCACGCGCAGCAGCGATGAACCAGAGCTGGAAAACGGTGATGAACGTGCCAGCCGCCGCCCGCGTCCTGATGATATGGAAGCGGATATAGCGGACGAAGATGAATAAAAACGCCAGCGCGTTTTGTATTCGTTTAGCATGAACACATTACAAGATTTGTTATAGGAGAGTGATTAATATGTCACGTTATTTTCGCCGCAAACGTTATTGCCGTTTTACCGCCGAAGGAATTGCCGAAGTTGATTATAAAGATGTCAACTTGTTGAAGTCCTTTATTAGTGAATCGGGCAAGATTGTTCCCAGTCGCATTACCGGCACTTCAGCACGTTATCAACGTCAATTATCACTGGCTGTTAAACGCGCCCGGTTTCTTGCCCTATTGCCCTATACCGATAGCCATTAAAAACACCCGTCAACTATCATAGTTGAATGCTTGACACTGCTTGACACTGCGTGAACACAGCCGGTTAATTGTGATGAGTTAGTTATTATCACATCGCCGCTGTGTTGTATTCAAGCAATTGGATGTATTACCTAAATCGAGGACTGTTTGTGGACATCATTTTATTGAAAAAGGTCGCCGGGCTTGGCGCATTGGGCGATAAAGTCACGGTGAAACCCGGGTATGGGCGCAATTATCTCATTCCAACTGGCTGCGCAGTACCAGCAACCGCGACTAATTTAAAAGCCTTTGAAGCACAGCGCGCTGAATTAGAAAAAACCGCCGCCGATCTATTAGCCAATGCACAGGCACGCAAACAACAATTAACCGATTTGCGCGTTGTGGTTGGCCGAAAAGCGGGTGATGAAGGTCGGTTGTTCGGATCAATTGGTGCTAATGATATTGCCGCCGCAATTACTGCGACCGGGACACCCGTTGAAAAAGCCGAGGTGCGCTTGCCAAATGGGGCGTTGCGCGTCACTGGCGAACATCTTGTCGGTATTCGTTTGCACACTGAAGTGGAATGTCAAGTCTGTATTGAAGTGGTCGCCACGCATTGATTGACTGCAATTAAGCGTATTCAAGATGCGTGTGTGAAACTGGCATGGCCAATTTCAAAACACATTTAAGCGTGGGCATCACCGTCAGCAGTCTCACCGCACTTGCCGGCTATGATCGTGGACTAGGTGATGCCGACCAAATGCAATGGTTATTTTTAATCGGCACCATTGCCAGCCTCTTGCCTGATATTGACGTTAAACAATCTAAACCCATGCGCGGTGCTTTAATGTTATTCGGCGCTGGCATTGGTTATTTGGCAGTACGCACCCTGCCATTTCAATTCACCACACTAGAATTTGGCGTCCTTTGGCTATTGATTTGGTTAGTCGCCAATCAAATTTTACAAGTACTCTTTATACGATTTGTCGTGCATCGTGGCATTTGGCATTCGTTATTAATGGCAGTTGTATTAGCCGTTTCTAGTGCAATTACTGCCGACACGTTTTTTGCTCAATCAACACAAATGAGCTGGCTCGTCGCTGGATTTATATTACTGGGTTATCTTACCCATCTCACATTAGATGAACTTGCCAGCGTAGATGTACGCGGCAATCGAGTGAAACGTTCGTTTGGTACGGCATTAAAACCCATAAGTTTGCGCAACTGGCCCGCGTCGCTCTTTTTAATTGGATGGCTCTATTTTTTACTCGGTTTTGCACCGCATCCCGCACCAGTATTAGCCGGTTTGAATACACTTGGCATTCCCACTACTTGGGTGGCGCAGCATTGGCCCCGCTGGTCATTTAATTATTGGCAGACCTGGGGTCGTGTATTAGGTTTATCACGTTAAATACGATGATTGAATAGGATTTTTTCAGCATGGCACTGTGGAACGCAAAAATTAAACCGCAAGAACAATTACCGGCATCACCAAATAGTCCAATAAGTCATGCCACTAATGCTCCGTCTCCTTCATTGACATCATTTGCCGGCCGTGAAATTAAAACTGCATTAGATGCGGCGCGTGAATTAGTCACCGCCGAACGCTATGATGAGGCACGACGCGCCTTTGAAGCGATTTTAGAGCAGAATCCACAAGTCATTGCCGCGTATATTGGCATTGGCAATCTGTGCGCCCGCCAAGCGCAATACGATGAGGCGCTCGAATATTACGCCGGCGCATCACATCTGAATCAACAATTGCCACTGCCGTATCTATTAAGTGGCATGGTGCATGTGAAGCGTGACCAATTAGATCAGGCGATTACGCAATTTGAACAGGCTTTGCAATTGGATGCAAAATTGAGTGAAGCGCGTATTAAATTAAGCCGTTTGTATCTGCGCACTCAACGCGATGATGATGCGTTAATGTGTTTAGACGAAGCGATCCGCCAAAGCCCGCAACTAGAAGAAGCGCGATTATTACGCGCCCAATTGTTTGCACAACGTGGTGATTTAACTGCGGCCATTTGTGAATTAAAAATCATTACCACTGTAGATAAAACGGCGTGGCAGTCTCAAACGCAATTGGCGCGGTTATATTTCACACAGCAGGATTATGCCGCGGCACTTGTGGCTATTCAAGCGGCATTAGAAATACAAAAAAATGATCCGCAGTTGCAGTTCATTTTGGGTTTAGTTTGTTACCAGTTAGGTGAATATTCACTCGCACAATCGGCACTCAGCACTGCCTTAGAATTAAAACCAACATTGCAATTGGCAGATGTTCAATTGGTGCAAGTACTGATTGCACAAGATCAACTTACTGAAGCCCGCCAGCGGTTAATCACGCTCAGTAAAGGCAAAAAACATTTACCCAAAATTCATTATCTGTTAGCCATGATTGGTTTGCAGCAACACCGCTATCCTGAAGCAGTGGCTGAATTTGAAGCCGTACTATTACATGCCCCTGATATATTAAAGAATCATCCAGAATTAACCGCAATTAGCACCACTGTTGCGACAGATCAAGCGCGGGCGCTTGCGTATGATGTGGAATTAAAAACACTGGATTTGCTCACGGTCAGGCTCTTGCCGATAACTGCTCAAGTTTAATTAAACAGATGTGTGATTTCATTTCAGATTTAAATGTCGCTAATGAAACCACTGATTAAATACCGGGGTGGAAAATCAAAAGACATTCAGCATTTAAAAGCATACATACCGCCCTTTACTGGTCGGTACATTGAGCCATTTGTTGGCGGCGGGGCGCTGTTTTTTTATTTAGAACCTAAACAAGCGATTATTAACGACATCAACGCAAAGTTAATGGCGTTTTATGCCGGTGTGAAATATGATTTTCATACACTGCAACAAGAACTTGCAAAGATTGAAAAATTGTACACGGTCAACCGCAATCGGTTTGATGAATTAAAAAGTAATAACCCAGATGTGCGAGTACCAGATGATAATGAAACGCTGTATTATCAATTCCGTGACATGTTTAATGGTTTAATTGAGCGGCAATATTCCGAAGCGCTGCTGTATTTTTTTATTAATAAAACCGCGTATTCTGGCATGATTCGCTATAATGCTAAAGGCGAATTTAATGTGCCTTATGGTAGATATGCGCATTTCAATACGTCATTAGTGACCACTGCGCACCAGCGCTTGCTGGCGAATACCGCACTATACAATCTTGATTATAAAAACATATTTGATTTAGCCACTGTCGATGATTTTATGTTTTTAGACCCCCCTTATGATTGCGTGTTCTCTGATTATGGCAATGCCGAATACAAATATGGCTTTGGTGAACAAGATCATTTTGAATTGGCCACTCGCTATAAAAAACTCAATTGTAAAGCGTTGTTGGTGATTGGCAAAACACCACTAACTGAACACTTGTATGGCGATATGATTATTGGTGTATATCACAAATCCTATGCAGTGAATATTAAAAATCGGTTTCACGCTTTCGCCACGCATCTTATTATTGCTAACTACGATCCTGCGGCAGGAAATACGTTTGGATTGGTTAGTTAATACTTCGTGTGAGTAACACATCTCGATTGATTCAATCATTTGCAGCGGTTGCGCACTTGATTGATGCGGTTTATTCCTCACCACATCCGACGTTTTATTAATAACGCGTTAATAACAACGGCAGCCGCTAACCTCGATTTTTATTCTTCACTGTCAGGCACACAATGCACGGCTGCGATTCAACTCAATTAACCTCCAATCCCGCAATTGAAGCAGTTTATCCGCTTTCACCATTGCAACAGGGCATGGTATTACAAACCTTGCAAGCGCCGCACGCGGGTTTATTTTTTCAACAATTAGCGGTAAGCGTGAATGATCTTGACGTGCCGGCCTTCACGACCGCGTGGCAGCAGATCATTACGCGCCATGCCATTTTGCGCACCGCGTTTCAATGGCAAGATGACACCTATTTAATGCAGGTCGTGTATCATCACGCTGACTTGCAAATCACCCAACTTGATTGGCGTGAATTGTCCGAATTAACCCAGCGGCAGCAATTAAAAACGCTGTTATTACAAGATCGGCGGCGCGGTTTTATTTTAACTGAACCGCCGTTATTGCGCCTGTTATTAATTCAACACGATGCGCGGCGCTGGACGGTAATTAAAAGCCATCATCATGCGTTATTTGACGGTTGGTCGGGTGGATTATTACAGCGCGATGTGCAGCGGCATTACATTGCTATTCGCCAACAGCGCTCGTTACAATTGCCGCCGCCACCATCATTTGGTGAATACGCGCAGTGGTTGACAGCGCAAGATTTCACGCCAATTGAACAGTTTTGGCGGCAACAATTCAGCGGTTTTATTTCACCCACGCCCTTGCCGGGGTTAATAAAACGCACCGCTACTGCCCATCCAGCACAGCCGTTTATTAGTCAAGAATTAGTCTTGCCAGCGGCGCTGACAATGGCCATTCAATCGCTGGCGCAACAATTACATTTAACCATCAATACCGTATTGCAAGCGGCGTGGGCGTTGCTTTTACAATTATGGAGTGGCGAGCGTGATTTGGTATTTGGCGCCACTTTTTCGGGGCGGTCGGTGAATTATCCCGATTTAACCGAGATGATTGGATTATTGATTAATGCGTTGCCGGTGCGTGTGCAATTGAATTGGCAGGAGTCGGTGGCCGATTGGTTGAGCGCGCTGCATTCGCAATTATTAACTGTCCAAACCTATGAACACACGCCGCCCGCGCAGATTCAAACCTGGAGTGAATTACCCGCCAACGTGCCGCTGTTTAATACGCTCGTCACCTTTAATAGTCAAGCATTAAACGGCGGCGCACCGGCAATTGACAATGTGAATCAAGCGAATGCGCCGCTGAGTTTTACCAGTATTCCGTTGTCATTGATGGTTTTTGAAACGCCGGCCGCGTTGCGATTAACTTTAACGGCGCACACGCAATACTACGGCGCGGAAATGCTCATGCGGTTATTGCAGCAGGTGCAATGGTTTTTAACCGTATTAACCACGCATTCCACGCAGCAATTGGGTAAATTGCCGCTCATGTCAGCAGCGGAAGCGGCTGTCATTATCACGCAATGGAATCATGCGCAAGTTGATTACCCGCGTCAATTGGGTTTGCATCAAGTTTTTGAATTAGCCGCAGCGCGGACGCCCAATGCAATTGCGGTGATAGATAATGACGGTGAATTGACTTTTGCCGCGCTGAATCAACAGGCCAATCAACTCGCGTATTATTTGCGGGCGCTGGGCGTGACGGCGGATGCGCTGGTCGGCTTGGCAATTGAACGCTCGCGGGCCGCGGTGATTGGGTTATTAGCAATCTTAAAAGCAGGCGGCGGGTATGTGCCATTGGATCCCGATTATCCTGCGCCGCGTTTGGCATTTATGTTAGCCGACGCCGGGGTGCATTGGTTATTAACGCAAACGGCATTAACCGCGCTGCATCGTGAATTAAACTTGACCCAATCTGCGGTGCAGGTGATTCAATTCGATCAGGATGCGCATTTATGGGCCGACGCGCCAGCAGATAATTTGCCGCCCGATACAAATAATTATGCCGAGCGCGTGGCGGTGGTGATTTATACGTCGGGATCAACCGGTCAACCAAAGGGCGCTTTATTGCCGCATCGCGTGGCGGTTAATCGGTTGTTTATTGAACCAGAACCATTGCGGCCGAATGAAGTGTTAGCCGCCAAAACATCATTCAATTTTATTGATTCGATTTGGGAGTTATTTTACGCTTGGCATTGGAATTGCCCGACGCGGTTAATTGACCAAACGACAGCGCGTGATCCCGTGTTGTTAATTAAAACATTGGCGGCTGCGGGTGTGACGCGATTGGTTTTGGTGCCGTCATTATTGCGCAGTTTATTAGATACCGATGCCGCAATTGCGCAGCATTTACCGCATTTACAGCAATGGATTTGCAGTGGCGAGCCATTACCCGCTGATTTATCCGAACGCTTTGCCGCGCAATTACCCGACCGTTTATTAGTGAATGTGTACGGCACGAGCGAGACGTGGGATGTGACGCGCTACGCCGCGCTCGGGCGCAATTGTGAACATCCCGCGCCGCTCGGGCGGCCGTTCGCCAACTGCCAAATCTATGTGCTTGATTCTGCTGGACGTTCTGTGCCAATCGGCGTGGCCGGTGAGGTGGTGATCGGCGGTGACGGCGTGACGCTGGGCTACCTCGGACACCCCGGATTGACGGCCGAGCGGTTCATTCCCGACCCGTTCCAGCCGCAGCGTGGCACGGCGTGTTACCGCAGCGGTGATCGCGCTCGCTGGCGACCCGACGGGCAGTTGGAATTGCTCGGGCGCACCGATCAACAGGTGAAAATTCGCGGGTATCGCGTCGAGTTGGGCGAAATTGAAGCCGTTTTGCGGCGACATCCCACCATTGCGCAGGCGGCAGTGGTGGCGACCGCGCAGCAGCAACTGGTGGCGTTTGTCGTGTACGCGGCTGACCCGTCGGCGTCAGCGGATGCGCCGCCTAATCCATTGCCGGTACTGGAGTTTTTGCAGCAGCAACTCCCCGCCTACCTCGTGCCGGCGCGGTTGATTCCACTCGAACGCCTGCCGCTGACGCCGAGTGGCAAATTAGATCGGCAGGCGTTGCCTGATCCGAATACTGATTTCACCGAGCGCCAGCACCAGTCAGCGACTGACACCGCGCCGCGCTCGCCGACTACCGCCACCGAGCAGCGCGTGGCCGAAATTTGGTCAACCGTGCTGCGCCAGCCGCATCTCAACGTTGACGACCGCTTCACTCATTTGGGCGGGCATTCGCTGCTGGCGACGCAGGTGATGACGCGGCTGCGCGACCAGTTCCAGTTGCAAATTCCGCTCGCGGTGATTTTGGACGACGGCACGGTGGCCAGCGTCGCGGCGTGGTTAGACAGTCACCGTGACGATCCGCACTTTGCTGCCGATGCTGACCTGCCGCTCCTGGCGACGGAATTGGTCACGACCGACGCGAGCGGTGAAATCCGCGCTCCGCAATCGTTCGGGCAACAGCGGCTGTGGTTTTTAGCGCAACTCGCCCCCGGCAGTCCGCTCTACACCACGCTCATCCCGATCAACTTGACGGGGCAATTTGACGAGCTGGCGCTGCGCGAGGCGATCACCGCGCTGGTGCAACGGCACGAAACTCTGCGCACCGTGTTTGGTTTGGACGACAACGCCGAACCGGTGCAACGGATTTTGCCCGAACTGCCGCCGCCGCTCCAACTGTTGGACTTTACCCACGTCGCCCGCGTGCAACACCGCGCCGCGTTGCAACGGTTGCGGCTACAGATCATGGCGCAACCGTTTGATTTGGCGACGGGGCCGCTGCTGCGCATCACCGCCGCGCTGCTTGAACCAACGCACCAACTGCTGCTCGTCGCGTTACATCACATCATCACCGACGGCTGGTCACTGGCGATCCTGCGCCGTGAACTGTTGCAGTTTTACACCGCCGCCCGCCGCGGTCAGGTCGCGCAACTGCCACCGCTCCCGCTGCAATACCGCGACTACGCCATCTGGCAGCGGCAGTTACTGCACGGCGAATCGCGCCAGCAACTGCTTGATTATTGGCGACAAAAACTCGCCGGCGTCGTGCCACTGACCTTGCCGACCGATCACCCGCGCACCGCCACGCCCCCGAACGGTAGCGCCCGCGTGGCGCTCAACTTGGATACCGCCCTGACCCAGCGCCTGCACACGCTCGGGCAATTGGAACAGGCGACGCTGTTCATGGTGCTACTGGCCGCGTTCCAGTGGCTGCTGCGCTGTTACAGCGGACAAACCGACGTGGTGGTTGGCACGCCCGTCGCCAATCGCAACCGCGCCGAGTTGGAAGGCTTAATTGGTTTATTTGTCAACACGTTAGCGCTGCGGAGCGATTTGTCCGGTGCGCCGAGTTTTCGGCACCTGTTGCAGCAGGTCAAGCAAACCTGTTTGGATGCCTACGCCCATCAAGATTTGCCGTTCGAGCAACTGGTGGACGAGCTGGCGCCGCAACGGGATTTGCACGCCCAGCCGCTGGTGCAGGTGTTGCTGGTGCTGCAAACCCTGCCGCACGGTGGCGGGAGTGGTGCTGGCGCGGGATCAGCATTACCGGCCGCGGTTCTCCCGCACCCCGACCCGCTCGCGCTGGGAGAGGGCGAGTCTGAGATGAGCGGTGCGGCCGGCGCGGCGATCTATTTTGATTTGACGCTGACCTTGACCGAAACGCCGCACGGCTTGACAGGTGATTTGCGTTACAGCCCGCATCTGTTCGAGCGCAGCACGATGCAGCGGCTGGTGAATCACTGGCTGACGTTGCTGGTCACGATCACGCAACAGCCCGAGGTGCCGCTCGCCCCGACCAGTTTGATCAGCGCGGCCGAGCGCGAACAGTTGCACCAGTTCAGTCGTGGTCAGGTGAACGAGGCGACATTTGCCGCGCTCGCCGCCGAACCGCCCGCCTGCATTCACCAGTTGATTGCCGAACAGGCGCAGGTGCAACCCGATCACGCGGCGCTGGCGTGGGGGGCGGATCAGCAGTTGAGTTACGCGCAACTTGACCAGTGCGCCACGTCGCTGGCCGCGCAGTTGTTGGAACGCGGGTTGCAACCTGAGCAAGTGGTCGGGATGTTTTTGGAACGCGGCGCGGCGGCAATTGTCACGATTTTGGCGATTTTCAAAGCCGGTGGCGTCTATTTGCCGCTCGATCCCAACTTGCCGAGCGAGCGGCTGGCGTGGTTGCTTGACGATGCCCGGCCGGCGGTGATCGTGACCAGTGACGCCGTGCGCGATCAGTTGCCCGAGGTGACGGCGGCGGTGATTTCACTCCCAGCGGATTGGGTAGCACTCCCTCTCCCAGCGGGAGAGGGTTGGGGTGAGGGAGAAATGCCCGCCACCGCCACCGCGTTATCAAATCACGTCAACCCGCACCAATTGGCGTACCTGATTTACACCTCCGGCTCGACCGGCCGCCCCAAAGGCGTGATGGTCGAACATCACAGCTTAACGCGGGTCATTCGCGCCCAAATCCCGCGATTTCGGCTCACCTCCGATCAGCGGGTACTCGCCACCATCGCGCTGAGTTTTGATGCGTCGCTCGGCGAAATCTGCCGCACGCTCGGTGCTGGCGCGACGCTCTACCTCGCCCCGCGTGAAGCACTGCTGCCCGGCGCGGGTTTAATTCACCTATTGCGCGATCAACGCATCACCACCGCCACGCTCGTGCCAGCGGTATTAGCCGCCTGCCCGAATGATGTTGAATTACCCGAATTAACCACCATTAGCGTTGGCGGTGAAAGTTTATCAATTGAATTAGCGCAACGCTGGGGGCGCGGGCGGCGGTTATTAAATGGTTATGGACCGACGGAAACCACGATTGGCGCAACGCTGGCGTGGGATTGGTCATTAGACAAAAAACCGCCACTCGGGCGGCCGCTGCCGGGCGTGATTGCACAGGTTTTAAATGAAAACCAGCAATTGTTACCGCTCGGGTTAATTGGAGAATTGTATTTGGGCGGGGCGCATTTGGCACGCGGCTATTGGCAACAACCGGAATTAACTGCGCAGCGGTTTATTCCCGATCCATTCAATTCAGAACCCGCAGCGCGGCTGTATCGCACGGGTGATTTGGTGCGCTGGTTAAATGATGGGCAATTAGAATTCTGCGGGCGGACGGATGAACAAATTAAGATTCGTGGGCATCGCGTTGAGCCGGGCGAAGTGGCGGCGGTATTAAATGAACATCCCGCGATTGCCCAAGCAATTGTATTAGCCTGGCAACCGCCGGCGGCAAATAGCGCGAGTTTAGCGGCGTTTATTGTGTTAATGAACCCGACGGATGCGCCGCCGAATTATCATCAATTCCTCGCGCCGCGGTTGCCGGATTATTTAATTCCACAACGTTTTATTAACCTGCCCGCCCTGCCGCGCACGGCGAATGATAAACTTGATCGTGCTGCATTATTAAACCAACTCGCCACCACGCCAATTGAATACGCGGCGGCGAATTATGTTGAACCGCGCACCGAAGTAGAACAGACATTAGCCAAGATTTGGGCGCTGGTATTAGGAATAGAACAGGTCGGTATTCACGATAACTTTTTTGAATTGGGTGGCGATTCAATTTTGAGTATTAAAATGCTTGTCCGTGCCAATGAAGCGGGCTTGCAATTAACGCCGCGTGATGTCTATCGATTGCAAACCATTGCCGAGCAGGCGGCGTATGCCGTGCAACAGATGCCGTCGTAATGATGAATCACGCCCGCTTTCTAACATGAATTGACACAACGGAAAATAGCGAATGTACACCACCTATCGCGTCACAACTGATGAATTAAACAGGGCAATACGATTGAATTCGATCTTGATAAACATCATTGATGGCAATTAACCACGAGGAAAGCGATCATGCTCAGTTTTAATAGCAAGATGAATCATTGGCAATTTACGCTGTTCATTGTGAGTATTCTTATTGTCAATAGCAATGTCTTATTAACTGGCTGCGCCACCGCCGGCGCGACGGTACCTACTCCGCAAATGCGCATAAAAACAGATATTCGCTATGATACTGCGGCCAGATCAGCGTCTGGATTCAACCAATTGGACGTATTTTACGCCGAAAAAACCAGCGCCACTGCGGCATTAAACCCGGTGATTGTGTTTATTCACGGTGGCAATTGGACAGGTGGTGATAAAGCCAATTTACGCAATCAAAATAACGCCGAAATACCACAGTATTTTGTGCAACGCGGCTATGTATTTGTCGCATTAAACTTCCGCCTTGCAAGTGAAGACCAATCGATTGGTTTAGCCGACATGGCAACCGATATTGCGCATGGTTTGCGTTGGATACATCAACATATTAAAGAATACGGCGGCAAGAATACAGAGATGGTGCTGTGGGGCTATTCATCTGGGGCGCATTTGGCGACGTTAATTGCAATGGATAAGCGTTATTTAAGCCGCGTGAACCTCACGCCTCAAATGATTGCGGGTGTGATTGGAATGGATGTACCGCAATACGATGTGCCAAAAGCCTTTCAATTATTAGCAACAGAAGATGTTGGTGGTTGGAATGAAACAACACGGGCGCGGCAATTAGAAACTTTATTTGGCCGAACGGCAACACAGCAACGCGAGTTTTCACCCTCAGAATATCTGACCGAACAGACCCAACGGCTCAAGTTTTTATTGATTTCTTCCGGCCGAATGCACGATGGTCCTCAGACTTTTTCTAATCGCATGAGCAACCATTTCAAAAACAAACTCACAGCAAAAGGTGTCACTATTCAACATCGGCATTTTGAAGAATTCAGTCACGCTGAATTGATGTCACAGTTTTTATATTCTGATTTAAATAAAGTTGTGATGCAGTATTTGCGCCGGTTGCATGGTCAATTATCCAGCTTAAATGATACTGTTTTGCCCAACCAATTGAATAAACCTACAACACAGCAGCGGGCAGCTTATCGCGGCATCTCTTCATCAATCAATCGCAATCACATTGCTTATCGGCTTGGACAATTGGATCATAATGGTGATGGGATTATTGAATGGCGTGATATTCCAACGCTCGCTGGACAGCAGGCATTTTTGTTAGTAGATCGCAATGGCGACCACCGCATCACGATTAAAGAAATGGATCAGTTTTTAGCGCCATGATGCCAAAAGATGTCACAACTGCGTGATGATCTTGTTTTCAGTGTCAATGCCAATACGGGCGATTGTGTTATTCGTGATCCCCAAACACAGCAAACATTTGAATTCGGTCAGCAGGAGTGCTATCTATTACAACAATTCCAACATTCCGTTGATTTGAATCAGATTGTGACTGCGGTCAATACGACATATCAAGCGCAGTACACCATTGAAGAGATTACAGAGTTTTTAGCATTATTAAACGACTGGGGCTTATTAACACCAGTTCAACCTAATCCGGCTCATTCTACGCCAGAGCAAGCAGCACATCATTTGCCGCCCTTCACTGATAAAACGGCGGCGTCAGATTCATTTATTCAACAACCCAATCGCTGGCATTTATTCAATCCTCAACCGTTATTAGATTGGCTGCATCAACAGCTATTGCCATTGCAATCTGTTGCATTTTTAATCATAACGCCCGTCGTTCTATTCGGAATTCTGACTATTGTATTGAATTGGTCAATGCTGCGACTTGACTTGGCGACAGCATTTTCACACTTCAGTATTATTACTCGCCTCATCTTTACCGCATTTACTATTAACTTATTATCACAGCTCGGCCATGCCATCATTGCGCGTCACTATGGCGTCGCAACGCCCAGCTTTGGCATTGTTTTTATTCTCGGTTTAATTCCTCGTTTTAATATCCAACTCATCCCGACAACGGCACTCATTCGTCACGCCCGTATTAAACTAGCCAGCGTTGGCTTAATCATGCGATTATGGTTATTAGGCGGCGCCGGTTTAATATGGTTAATTACCCGCCCATCTGGACATTTACTCGCCACCGCCAGCGCCGAATTAATTTTTTTAATTAGTATTAACCTGTTCTTTACACTCAATCCACTCTTAAAAGGCGACGGCTATCGTCTAATTACTGCATTCGGCAACGCACCCGAATTTCGCGCCCGTTCATTTCAAGCACTGAAACAACAGTGGTTCGGCGCCCCCAGCGCAATTACACGACATACCCGCTATCATATGGGGCATTTTATTTACGCCATTGCTGTTGTTTTATTTTTAATTGCCATCAGCGTATTTGTCACAGTCTTTATTGGCCATTGGCTCGAATCACGGTTTAATGGCACTGGCGTTGTTGTCTTATTGTTGTTAATCGGCTACGTCATCGTCACGCTATTACGCCAACATCATTATCAACAGCGCGCATCATTAAAGCCGACTGATTCATCAATTGCCAACTTATTATCACATAAAACAACCCATGCTGCCCAATCTGTACCACCACATTTAATCACACCCCCAACGCAGCATACGCGCTCTAAATATCATTTATTACGCAATTCTGTCGTGCGCGGAGTGTGGATTGCTGCAATAATTGGAATGGGATTTATTCCCTATCCGTATGAAATTGGTGGAGAATTCACCTTATTTCCCATCGCTAAAATGCAAATGACGGCGCAAGCGGACGGACAAATAGAAACGGTGCTATTTAATGGTGGTGAATGGTTAGAACGAGGCACGTTAATTGCGCAATTGGCACAGCATCGCCAAACCAAAGATGTGGCGGTCACTCGAGCTGCTTTAACAGCAAAACAGAGTGAAATGCAGCAATTATTGACTACGCCATCTATTGAAGAGATTGCTTTGGCAGCGGCGCAACTGGCAACGGCACAATTGAAAGCGCGGTATAGTCGTGATGAAACTCAACGGCTGGAAACCTTATTTGCTAAAGGTACAGTGTCTTTACAAAAAATCGAAATAGCGCGGGCGGTCAGTGACCTTGACCAGCGCATGGTGGTTGAACGCGAAGCGGCATTAGCAACATTGAAAACACAAATCAATCCACACCAAATTGCTATTATTCAAGCAGACATTGTACGCCTTGAAGCGGAATTAACTTTTTATTTAGAACAGTTAAAGCGCACACAACTTGTTATGCCCGTGACCGGACGAATTGTGACAATGCAATTAAAAAACAAGCAAAATGATTATCTTGAAGAAGGTGAATTATTTGCTGAAGTTGAAGATAATCGGTATATGCGTATTGAAATTGCGGTGCCAGAATTTGATAGTGCAGATGTGAGTATTGGTGCGAACGTGACGCTGAAACTGTGGTCACAACCCGCACAAATCTTTCATGGACAAGTCAAGGATATTGTTCCAATTATCACTGATAAACCCTATGGACAAGTAATGACCGTGATAGGTGAATTGCCGAATGACGATCGCCAGTCGCTTAAATCAGGATTAACTGGTTATGCAAAAATTGCCGGGCGGACTATGCCATTAGGAATTGCATTTACAAAAGGCATTGCCCGTTTTATTCAGATTGAAATGTGGTCATGGTTGCCATAATCATAATAACTCACGATTAAAATCATGGTGTGGACGTCGTCATAGAGTCACTCGTTTCTGTGGTGAGTGTTTTATCATGTCTGACAACGGGCAGCCGAATATAAAAGGTCGCACCCTGACCAAGTTGTGATTCTGCCCAAATTCGCCCATCGTGATTTTCAATAATGGTTTGACTAATTGGTAAACCCATACCCATTCCAGTGTTCTTTGTCGTGAAAAATGGATCAAATAAACATGCCATACGCGCTGGAGAAATACCATCTCCATTATCACGCACCCGCACTTCGGCATAACATATTTCATCATCATTCAACGTATTTAACACCGTTTCAATTGTGAGGGTGCGGCTACCCTCTGGACGGTCAGCCAGTGCATCTAACGCATTGCGCACTAAGTTTAATAAAACTTGTTCAATTTGAACTAAATCAACATTAACAGGTATTTCACCAGTGGCTAAGTCCAATTGAATTTGCATAGCTAAACGTCCAGTTTCAAATTCAACAAAACTACAGACTTCTCGCACTAGGTAATTCAAATCTACTTCAGAACGAATAGGCGGTTGTTTACCTACCAAAGTCCGCAAACGTCGAATAATTTCACTCGCTCGTTGCGCTTGATTAGCAATATGTTTCATTGCTTCAATGAGTGAAGTTGTTTCACCGCTGCCGCTTTGCAAACGGCGAATACACCCATTCGCATAATTCGCAATTGCCGATAACGGTTGATTGATTTCATGTGCCATGCCGGTCGCAACTTCACCCATCGTACTTAAACGACAGACATGCACTAATTCGGCTTGATGTTGACGTGATTCTTGCTCGGCCCGCCGCACGGCTGTAATATCACGCGCATAAATATTGACATAACTTAAATCTTGAATTGGGACAAATAATAACGAATAAATATGACTGCCAAGATCATCTTCACGCTCGCGGGTTACACCATCGGCAAGTGCAACAATGACTTCATCATGCCAAGGCGGCGGTAAAACTGCACCAACGGTGGTTGACCACGCATGAATTAACGGCTCACTTGCAACATTTGCATAGACAATTAAACCATCATTATTCACTCGCAAAATGGGATGAGGACTTTCACTGACAAAACGCGCTAATCCTTTGATTTCACGCTCAGTTTGTTTGCGTTTAGTAATATCATGTATGTAAAGAGTATAAAAACGTTCGGCTTCAAGATCAATAGGAACAATAGAAAGCTCTACAGGAAAAATGTGGCCATTAGCACGACAGGCGTATAATTCAGTGCGAGCATGTGCCGGATGCACATGGCGGTGATGATGGGCGGACTTGCGTAATAATTCTTTGAATAATTCTTGATCGGATGGCGCCAAAAAATAGGCGATAAAATCTGTTCCCAATATGCTGACTGAATCAAATTGTAAGATTTTTTCAGCCATAGGATTAAAATCAATCACCTGTCCGGCGCGATTGATCGTGACAATCGAATCTAATGACGCCTCCATAATTGCAGCTTTTAATGCTTCGGTTTCACGCATTTCGGTTTCATGTTGCCGCCGCATTTCTTCACGCGCTTTCAATACTAAATGCGTAAAGTGCTGAATCCATTCTTCTAATAACAACAGCTGATTACCACCACGCCGAAAACCAGGATGTTTAATATTTAATGCACGTTGAGAAAATAATGACATGCGTTTCAAAACGCGATTTAATCGTGTTGACACAAGATAAATGACTAATGTGAATACAGTAATAAAAACGACGGCTGCAATCACACGTTGGCGGCGTTCAAATTGCACCACGCGCTGTGACATACGATTGACACTATGCTGTGGAATAAAGGTAGCAAATAATAGATTCCAATCAGATTTTTCGTAGCCTAATAATGATTGAGTTGTCACTAAAAAACTATCATGCCAGTTATCTATTGTTGTTCCAGTGGGCAAACGCTGTGGTTCAGTACTAATTAAAATCTGTTGTTTTCCAGCATCAACTAGTGCCACAATAGCATTATCTGCTGACAGCGTTCCTTCAGATGCCGTTAAAAACGCGGCATTAATTGGCACAATCACAACTAAGTTGCCCATCGTATAACCGCCCGCGTCTTCAATTTTATCACTCACCACAAGATATGGTGTATAGTTAATTTGGATAATTAATTGCTTAACATCGTCTGTTTCATTCAACCAATGTGACACATCATGCTGTAGTTCTTTAGGCAAATTTTGTGTACTCGCTTGATAAATTTCTCGCACATATCCGCGTGTATCTATTAATAAAACATGGCTAGGTGTTAATAGCGCATTGCGTTCAAAAAAATCTGGCAACCAAAATGGACGCGATCCTTCATAAATGATTGGTTCAACATGTTTTTCAGGAAACCAAAATAATGGTTCTAAATACTGCGCCAAGCGACGATGATTGGCTAATAATCGTGTTGTAGCCGCATAACTGGTCAGATATTGATTAAACCGCAGTAAGGTTTCACGCGCTCTTAAATCCAAACGCTCGCGTAATTCACGGTCAAATATTTTTTGCACGGCGCGACTTTGAATTTGATCGAGTACACCCCACACGGCCAAGCCAGCAATTAAACCAATTAAAATTGCAATGAGGGGCATTGGGATGCGCCGCAGCAAGCGAAATACGATAGGTTTAATAGTAAAACGCGGGAGTTTAATCATGAATTGCATACTTTGAAATGGGCGCTATGGTGATGTATGAACATCAATTGTGGTTAAAAAATAATGTTGTTTTAGTAAATTTAATAGGATATTGAGATGTCACAAATAACAACAGATTCTATTCCTAGTGGATTAAGGCGATTATTTTGTGCTGGCTATGATGTGCTATTATTAGCCAGTCTTTTATTTATTGCAACCGCAATCATATTAATTCCATATCAAAGCTTAACTGGAAATAATTTGACCAGCGGCGTTGGGCGATTGACACTGCAAATTTACCTATTATTAATTATAGTAGGATATTATTTATACTTTTGGAGTCATGGTCGCCAAACATTAGGAATGCGAGCGTGGCGAATACAGTTTGTTAATCAACATGGGTATCACTTAACTTGGTCATTAGCCGCATGGCGGCTGCTATGGTCATTAATAACATTGGCGCCAATTGCTTTGTTGTGGTCAAGCATCAGTCGTAGTCAATATGCGTGGCACGATCAGTTATCGCGCACCTATCCGATATTGGTCGCTAAATAGGTGGTTTATTTTAACAACACACAATACCTGATCATTGCTATCTTCACTTGCTCAACTATCTGGCGGTGATAATAAACTCGTATTTTGCCCTGCTTTTTATAAATAATTTTGCGAATGGTGATTTCAATGTCGTTGACTGAATTAACAATTCCTCAACTTTTCCAACTGGCTGACCAATTAAAAGCCAATCGAAAAAATGAAGAAGTGGTGGCGTTATACCGAGCGTGGTTGGCTGTTAATTCCGTAACAACCGCTTATGCTGTATGGTTTAATCTTGGCGTTGAATTAGGGCATCTTAAACGGCATGAAGAAGCGATTGAAGCCTATCGTGCTGCCATTTTTTGTTATCCTGATTTTTTACCAGCCCGGTTTAATATTGGCGCACAACTAGAGCAATTGGGGCGTACCAATGAGGCATTAGCAACATGGCGGGCTATTTTAACATTACCTCCAGAGTTATTAGACACGGACCCTGCTTTACACCAGCTCACGTTAAATAATCTTGGACGATTATTAGAAATAGAACGAGAGTATCCTGCATCTGAAGCAATATTGGCAGAGAGTTTACAGCGTGATTCAAATCAGCCGCATGTATTACAGCATTGGTTGCATTTACGGCAAAAACAATGTGCATGGCCAATTTGTATTCCATTGGCGGATTTAACGCCATTGCAAATGTGGCAAGCCGCTTCAACACTCTCCACATTAGCATTAACAGATGATCCTGAATGGCAATTAGAAGGCACACAGCGCTTTATTGCCAATAAGGTCACGTTGATTGATATGCCATTAACAAATGTGCGTGATTATGCACATCCGCGCCTGCGGTTGGGTTATTTATCATCCGACTTTTGCTTGCATCCGGTGGCATTGTTAATGGCAGAATTATTTGAACTGCACGACCGTGATCGCTTTGAACTCTATGGTTTTTGTTGGAGTCGTGAAGACGGATCCGCCATGCGCCGCCGCATTATTCATGCGATGGATCATTTCATTCGTATTGGTGACATGGACGATGCACGGGCGGCACAATGTATTCGTGATCAGGAAATTGATATTTTAATTGACCTACACGGTTTAACCTCGGGGGCGCGTCCAAATGTTTTAGCATATCGGCCGGCCCCGGTTCAGATCACTTATTTGGGTTTACCTGGCACCAGCGGTCATCCTGAATTGGATTATGTGATTGCAGACAATTATCTCATTCCGCCAGAAGAAATAAACTATTACAGTGAACGACCGCTGTATATGCCGCATTGCTTTCAAGTCTGTGATCGCCAACGCGAAGTTGCACCACCCCAACAACGCGCTGAGTGTCAATTACCAACCGACGCTTTTGTATTCTGCTGTTTTAATAATAATTATAAAATCACGCCAGAGTTATTTGCCGTCTGGATGCGCATCCTTCATCATGTTCCACACGCAGTTTTATGGTTATTGGCAGATAATCCGCAAGCACAAGTGAATATGAAAACGGCAGCAGAACAGGCGGGTATTACACCAGAACGCTTGATTTTCACAACACGAGTTGCGCCGCCGGTGTATTTGGCACGTTACGCATTAGCGGACGTGTTTTTAGACACCTTTCCATTCAATGGCGGTACGACGGCGAATGATGCGCTTTGGATGGGTTTGCCGTTATTAACTCTGAGTGGACGGTCATTTGCATCACGCATGGCAGGCAGTTTATTAACCACTCTTGGTTTAGCTGAATTGATAACCACCTCGTTGGATGAATACGAAGAGCGCGCCGTTTATTTAGCTAATACCCCCGATTATTGCGCGACATTACGGCAGCATTTGCAAACGCGCCGCGATCATTCCCGCCCATTTGATATGCCGCAACAGGCGCGGGATTTAGAAACGCTGTATCTAAGTGCCTATAGTGAACGGTTAATGCAGCGGGCGGCACAGGCGCAGACCATTAAACGGTTATTACACGTTGGTTGTGGAAAACAAAATCGCACAGCCACGTTGCCATTGTTTATGTCGAATGAATGGTTAGAAATTCGGTGTGATATTGATCCTGATGTCAAGCCAGATGTATTAGCCAGCATGACAGATTTACGTGTATTAAATAATCAATCTGTGGATGCTGTGTTCTCACGTCACAATCTTGAGCATTTATACGCACATGAGGTATCTATTGCATTAAAAGAGTTTTGGCGGGTATTAACACCAACCGGTTTTGTTATTATCATTTGTCCTGATTTACAGTCCGTGTGCGCACAGGTCGCGGCGGGTCAATTAACTACACCCTTGTATCATGCACCAGTTGGTGTAATTACGGCTTTGGATATTCTATATGGATTGGGTAGTTCAATTGCGGCGGGTAATCAATTTATGGCACATCGAACTGGATTTACCCGCGATACTTTAATCACGGCATTAAAAACAGCCGGATTTGGGCGTGTGGCAGTGGTGGCGCGAGCGGCTGAATTTGATTTATGGGCGATTGCTACTAAGGCACCCCTCAATGATGCGAATTGGACGCACTTGTGCGAAAAACTATTGGCAACCCAATAAACTAATTAAGATAAAAAGGCATTAATAATGCGCGTCTTATTCACACGCTTGAGTGCAACAGTGATTGTCATTTTTGGCGTGTGTACACTGGTTTTTTTATTATTGCATGTCATCCCGGGGGATCCAATCGAAGCGTTATTAGGTGAACGGGCGCAGGCAGTTGACCAAGCGGCTTTGCGCGCTCAATTAGGATTGGATCAGCCGCTCACTATTCAATATGTGCAATATTTAACTCGATTAGCACAGGGTGATTTAGGTCAGTCATTACAGGAACAGAGCAGTGTTACGACATTATTAGCAGCGCGGTTGCCGGCGACCGTGTTATTAGCGATTGCGGCATTGACATTAGCAATTGGTATCGCATTGCCATTAGGCGTATTAGCTGCACAGCAGCATAAACGGTTATTAGACATGAGTGCAATGACGTTTTCACTGATTGGCTTATCCATGCCGAACTTTTGGCTAGGTCCGATGTTGATTTTGATTTTTTCATTAACCTTGGGTTGGTTGCCAATTAGCGGTAATGACAGTCCGGCGAGTTTAATTTTACCTGCTATGACACTTGGTACTGGGTTGGCGGCATTATTAGCACGCATGGTGCGGGCAAGTTTATTAGAAGTCTTGAATGAAGACTATGTACGCACGGCGCGAGCGAAGGGGGCGACTGAATGGCAGGTTCTATGGCATCATGCGTTGCGCAATGCGTGGCTACCCATTATTACGGTATTAGGGTTGCAATTGGGCGGAGTATTAGGCGGGGCGGTAATTACCGAAACGATCTTTGCATGGCCCGGCATTGGCAGTTTATTAGTTGAGGCGATTAAAGCGCGTGATTATCCAGTGGTACAGGGCTGCGTTTTGCTAATTAGTTTAATTTATGTGAGTGTCAATACGCTGACCGATCTGGCTTATCTATGGCTTGATCCGCGAGTACGGTTTAATTAAACAATACCAATCATGCGTTGTACCAAATTTGGTTTAACCGTAAATAAATTGTTATGCAATTCCCCCGCATCACTCGGGGGCGCGTGAATTGAAAATGACGCGGGTTTAATCCATTGCAATAGGCGCTGTTTGATATAAAGCGTGTAATTTTGCAGCATCCGGCTGGGCAATTACGCCACATTCAGTCACAATATAATCCACTAATGCGGCGGGCGTGACGTCGAAAACTGGATTGCGCGCTGCAACGCCGGCGGGGGCGACCCGCTGGCCGCCGCAACACAGTACTTCATCCGCCGCCCGTTCCTCGATGGGAATCGCGGCGCCGTTGGGCGTGTCGAGGTCAACGGTTGACAGCGGGGCGGCGACCATGAATTTGACGCCGTGATGGCGTGCCAATATTGCCAAGCCGTAAGTGCCGATTTTGTTGCACACATCGCCGTTGGCAGCGATGCGGTCTGCGCCGACGATCACCCAGCCGACGTCGCCGCGTGCCATCAAACTAGCGGCGGCGACGTCGGCTTGCACCGTGACGGGGATGCCAGATTCATGCAATTCCCATGCCGTGAGGCGTGATCCTTGCAGCCAGGGGCGGGTTTCATCGGCGTAAACGCAACGAATATTGCCGGCGGCGAACGCACTGCGCACCACGCCTAATGCTGTGCCATAACCGCCGGTGGCTAATGCGCCGGCATTACAATGCGTTATGATGGCGGTCGGTGTGTCAATTAACGCCGCCCCAAGTGCGCCGAGGGTTTGATTAGCAGCAATGTCTTCGGCGTGAATACGTTGAGCTTCGGCGAGCAATGCCGGTAATGGATCAACATGGTCAAGTGTGGCAATAAACTCGCGCATTCGTTTTAATGCCCAGAATAAATTGACGGCAGTCGGGCGGGCAGCAGCAAGTAATGCAAAATCTTCATTCAAATGCTCGCGCCAATCGTTGGTGGTATTTAATAAACGCTCGCGGGCGGCTAATACTACGGCATAGGCGACTGCGACACCAATGGCGGGGGCACCGCGTACTACCATATCACGAATAGCCGTGGCCACCGCCGCCCCGCTATTGCACATAATAAATGTGATGGTGTGCGGTAATTCACGCTGATCGAGTAGATATAATTGATTATCATGCCATACCACAGCATGATCTGGATGGGCAATAAGACTGGTCGGCAGCATTGATAAATCCATATAAATTACCTGAAATAAAATACGAGTCATGGATGACGGCAGTGAATTGTACCGCGCAACAATTCAGTTCACATAATAACCGACTGGCGGCAGTATTCATATTGAAAAAACGAAACATCATCGCTGATGATTCATTCAAACAAAAGCGGGGCATTGATCTTGTTGTCATAGACAATAAACTGAATGGGTGCTAAAAACAATCACTCATTGAGCGTTTATTCATTGAATGCAGCATCGCACTACCAAACGTGAATAAGGAGACTAGCATTGTTTTACACTGGACAATCATGCGCACAAAACGCTTGGGATGCGGTCTGCGAACTTCATGCCGCAGTAATTCAACCAGAAATGGCATGTGTGCTATTCTTTTGTTCAAGTCAATACGATTTAGATCAATTAAGTACCGCATTAAATAATCAGTTTGGCTCCATTCCCGTCATTGGCTGTACTACAGCGGGCGAAATTGGACCACTCGGCTATCAACAATACACTCTAACTGGGGTAAGTCTGCCCAATTCTGCATTTCAAATTGTTACTGGACAACTAAATGATTTAGATCATTTTGATGCCGCAGCCGCCCAAGAATTTGCACAATATCTTTATCAACAATTGCAAAAAAAAGCGCCATTTATTACAACTGATCAATGTTTTGCACTACAATTTATTGATGGCTTAAGTCAATGCGAAGAGCGCGTTGCTGATTGTTTTCAACAGGCACTGGGAGCAATTCCCGTTGTCGGCGCATCCGCCAGTGATGATCTTCAGTTTAAAGAAACTTTGGTGTTTTGCAATGGACAGTTTCATCGCAATGCAGCGGTTTTAATGATTGCACATACCACCTTGCCCTTTCGTATTTTGTATAGCCAACATTTTGCACCGAGCAACACCGCCATTATTGTCACCGCCGCTGATCCCAAACGGCGTTTAGTTACAACCCTCAACGGTCGTCCCGCAGCCGCAGAATATGCACAATTGATTGGCGTCACAATTGAACAACTCAATCCCGATTGTTTTGCAGCACATCCTTTATTAGTGCGTATTGGCGGACGTGATTACGCCCGTTCAATTCAAAGCGCCCATGAAGACGGTAGTTTAACCTTTTATTGCGCTATTCACGAAGGACTGGTATTACGCACCGCTCAGTTAAATGACCTAATTGACTGTACCACCACCACTTTTACTGAACTCACTGATGCCATCGGCGCATTACAATTAGTGCTTGGATTTGTTTGCGTATTGCGTTCATTAGAAGTGAGCCGTCGCAATCTCATCGTTGAGATGACAGCGTTATATCAACATTATCGTACCGTTGGTTATATGAGTTATGGTCAACAAGTGTGCGGTATTCATGTTAATCAAACCCTCGCCGGCATTGCATTTGGTAGCGAAGAGCGCAGTTGTTATCAATATGGTTATCAACATCATTACCCAGCACCATCACCAATTACTAACGCTTTACCGCCATTAGATTTCACCTGGATTGAAACACAGCGCCCCGCAACCGATTTAATTGCTGAAAATACTCGCTTGTACGAACTGATTCGAGTGTTGGTGCATCAAAACGAAATACAAACAAATGCCCAATTATCCGATTTTTATTTCTTTCAACATCGCATTGCATTAGAGAATGAAGTCCGAGAACGTACCGAACGCTTAACTGCTGCTTTACACGAAAATGAAATGATTACAACAGCGTTACGCACCAGTCAGCGTGACCTGTTAATTGAACGTGAGTTATTTTCTGGAGGACCGGTATTAACTATTGTTTGGTCAGCAAGTCCAGGTTGGCCAGTCATTTATGTATCAGAAAATGTCACTAAAATTATCGATTATGAGGTGGCAGAGCTATTGTCGCCAAATTTTCATTGGAGTACACATATTCATCCAGATGATTATGAGCGTATTGTTGCCGAAGTGAAAAATTACATTGCGAGCGGTGAGGATGCTTATGAACAATTCTATCGTTTTCAAAATAAATCAGGTAGGTTTCTCTGGTTTTATGATTACAATCGTGTTGAGCGCAATAATCTTGGAGAGGTGACACACATTCGCGGCTATCTTTTGGATCAAACTAATCTAAAAGAAGCCGAAGAAGAACGACTGACAACCGCTGAAGAATTGCGTAAAAAAAATGAAGAACTAGACCGCTATTTTACCAACAGCCTTGATTTACTATGCATTGCCAATACCGAAGGCGAATTTATGCGTCTCAATCCACAATGGCAAGAAGTTTTAGGCTATTCAGTAGCTGAATTGCGTGGAATGCGTTTTATTGATTTTGTGCATCCACATGATTTGAAAAGCACCCTAGAAATATTTAATCAATTGTGCGTTGAACAACCTATTGTTAATTTTGAAAACCGCTATCGGCATCTCGATGGTTCTTATCGCTGGATTGAATGGCGCTCAGTCATGGTGGATGATCTAATTTATGCCGCCGCCCGTGATACAACCACGCGGCGCAGCGCTGAAGATCAAGTCAGAAAAATGAACGAACAATTATGCCAAGCGATTGAATATGCCAATTTATTAGCACAACAAGCGCAGGCCGCCAATGCTGCAAAAAGTGCCTTTCTTGCAAATATGAGCCATGAAATTCGCACCCCAATGAATGGCGTCATTGGTATGCTAGATTTATTATTATCAACCCCACTAACTACAGAGCAGCGACATTATGCCGAAGTTGCTAATTCTAGCGCCGAATCTTTATTAAATTTAATTAAAGATATTCTCGACTTTTCTAAAATTGAAGCCGGTAAACTAGAGTTAATTAAAGAAGAGTTTGATTTAGAAAATCTACTAGATACATTAATGAGTAATTTTGCCTTATCAGCGCACAGTAAGGGTATTGAGTTATTATGCGATTGCGCTGATGATGTACCAACGGCACTGCGTGGTGACGCTGGTCGTTTGCAACAGATATTGACCAATTTAGTAAATAATGCCGTCAAATTCACCAGTCAGGGTGAAGTTTTAATACTGGTGACGACGGTTAAACATCTTGCTCACACCGTTTTATTACGATTTGACGTACACGATACTGGCATTGGCATTCCGATAGATAAACAACATTTGTTATTTGAAAAGTTTTCACAAGTAGACGCTTCTAATACGCGCAACTATGGTGGCACCGGTCTTGGTTTGGCTATTGCCCGCCAACTTGCCGAATTAATGGGCGGTACAATCGGTGTAACCAGCATTTTAGGGCAGGGTTCGCAATTCTGGTTCACAATACAGTTAGAACAATGCGATTCGTTATTACCGTTGTATAAAAATAAAATAGCAGCATGGCAACATAGCGCCGTGTTAATTATAGATGATAATTTACATCAACGCCATCTATTACGTCGCTGGTTATTGACTTGGGGAGTACAGGTATTAGAAGCAGCAAATGCAGCGAATGCGTTACAAATGTTGTATCAATCTTCGCATCGTTCATTCGTTCTAGACCGTATGATTATGTTAGTAGATCAGCATCTACCGGGCATGGATGGCGTTGCTCTGGGACGCACCATTCGTGCTGATATGCGCTTCGCAAATATCCCTTTAGTTTTATTAGAGACCTTGGCAACTGCGGATAAATGCGCTCCGCATCAGTTGTTTGAATTTAATTTAGTTTTGAATAAACCAGTACGACGTTTAGCACTGTACACGGCGCTAGATCAATTATTGGCAGTAGCTGTTAAATCAACGTCAGATATTGTTGGCGATCAAGTGTCAAGATTTCCAAAAGTGAATGTCGCTGAAAAAAAACGGGTCTTATTAGTAGAGGATAATGAAATTAATCAGCATGTAGCCAGTGCTATTCTAAAAAAATTACATATTGACTGCGAGATTGCTAATAATGGAATAGAAGCATTGGTGCGGCTTGCACAATATGACTATGATTTGGTGTTAATGGATGTTCAAATGCCGGGCATGGATGGTTTTGAAACAACCCGACATATTCGAGCAGCAAATCATGCGGTGCGTAATCCACAGATTATTATTATTGCAATGACTGCACATGCCATGCAAAATAATTTACAACAATGTCTTGACGCGGGTATGAACGATTATATCACCAAACCAATTGATGTGACGGTATTGGTGGGTTTATTCCAGCACTGGCTGACATCGCCACCAGCACAAAATTGATATGATAACTATTTGATTGATGAATCATTTCGTTTCGAGTCAAGTGATAATTCTTAATGAATACGCCAATGTTAGCTGTGCTACTTTAAAACAAAAATTATTGAATAATCATCAATAGTGTCACTATAAATCGTTATTAACGCTGCTGTAAACGCCAAAGATGACGGCCGTCAAACCATGCCACCATCGCAATAAATAATATTAACAACAACGTGGATGTTACCCACTGCGGTATTATAAGCCACGTTTTTGTTAATATTTGGTGTGTTGTATAAAGCATTAGCCCGACTATTGGATAACCAAATAAACGACGTAAATCATAAGGGACAGGATAGAAATGTTGCCCAAGATAATAAGACACAATCACCATCACGCTGTAGCAAAGAAGATGCGCCCAAGCTGCGCCTTGATAACCATAACGTGGAATTAAAATCCATAGGGTGATGATCGTGATAACAGCGCCGAGTAATGCAACAGTTGCACCTAATAATGTGTGGTCTGTCAATTTATACCAAATGGATAGATTGATTGATAAACCGAGTAATACATTGGCAGCGAGTAATATGGGAACAATGCTGAGACCGTCACGGTAAGCGGCGCCTATGAAGTATTGAAAAATGTTGAGGTAAAGTGTGACAAGTAAGAACAAAAATATACAAACAATCATAAACCAATTTAATACGAGTGCATATACTTGACGCGCATCACTCGCTTTTGCGTATGCAAAGAAAAAAGGTTCTCCAGCATAACGGAATGCTTGAATAAATAAAGTCATTAATACAGACAATTTATAACAAGCGCTGTAAATACCTAACTGAGCCAGGTTGGTTTGATCATCAAAGGGTAAAAGATATTTTAATGCAGCGCGGTCAAGCATTTCATTTACAATGCCAGCCAATCCAATCATCACCAGTGGCAACGAATAGCGCAGCATTCGCCGCAATAAATCATAATCAATACCATGCAGCCCGTCTTTAAATTGTGGCGCTAATAATAATAATTTAACACTACTTGCAACTAAATTAACAATAAAAACATAGCCAATACCAACATCTGGTTGCCACAGTTGAGCGAATACGGAGTGTGACTGATTGACAAAAGCTTGTTGGCATAGCACGATAAAAAACAAACTTAACCCAATGTTGATACCAATTTCAATCAATTTAATACCAGCAAAGCGTAATGCTTGATTGTCAGCACGCAACCGCGCAAAGGCAGCAGCGCCAATTGCATCCAGTGCCACAATGGCAATCGCCCATACCACATATTCAGGGCGCTGTGTATGACGTAGCAAATCAGCAATGGGTTGTTGCCAATACCAAATGGCGAAAAATAAACCGCTATTGATGACTAATAAAACTCGCACTGTGGTAGCATAAACACGTTGCGGATCATCATGTCCAGCAGTACGAAAACGAAAATAACCAGTTTCTAAACCGAGGGTTAAAACGACTGCTAAAAACCCCATGTAAGCATAAAATTCAGCAATAACACCGTATTCGGCTGGCGCGAATTGGTAGGTCAATACTGGGACTAATAGATAGTTCAAAAATCGCCCAATAACACTGCTCAAACCATAAATAGCAGTTTGAGATGCCAGACGTTTTAGTGGATTTGTACTAATTGACATTGTCATTAATTGATGTGTTTAAATTATTAAAGCGGTGTCGCTGAGGATCGCTTAAATCATGTTACTTTCATTCCCAACTTGGTGTATTCATCTTTTAACAGTGACCGAGTGGTTGGTGGCGATAAGATTATTCTATCAATATGGATTAAAAATCCAACAGCCCGCACTGTGCCAATTAGCATATAGCATGGTGCCGCATTTAATTGCTGGTGGATTAATTCTGCTATTTCACGCAAGTGGCGATCAATGGACACTGGTATTAAATGTGGCGCGGGTTTTAACCTTTTGTGGCAGTTTGTTGTTATTGACTGCAACACTGGCATTGAGTGTTGCATTACGCGGGCAGTCGAATGTTTTAATTTGGCGGAGTGTGCCATTGTTGGGTTTTGTTTGGTTATTGATACTAATCATGCCAACGGGATTGACAGATTTAGGAACAACGCTATTGCCAAGCACGAACGTTTTTTATTTATGTTTTTTATTTATGTTGCTAGTTGTTTATCGCCAAGACCGGCGCGTATTTTCGCCTGTGACAATTGTAGGATTTTGGTTGTTATTAGGATTTGTCGCTGCGACTATTACCGCAATGTCTATTGTTAAACAGGCAGGTTTGCCGAGTTTATCTCATGCAGATCATTTACACGGCTTGAGTGAAAGTGTTTTATCATTGAGTAATTTATTAATTGCAGTTGGTGTGTACCGCCGACTACAGCAATCGTCTTTTGTTGAATAGCAATGCGCTGCTGAATGATAAACAGCAATCAATCATTACCATCCGCCATGTATACCAATACTCAAATGGGTGCTGAATGGATGACGTCTTGAACGTGGCCACGGTTCAACGCCAAATCCGAATGGATAGGGATCATACCAGGGCGAATAGCGATAATAATAATGGTCATGTGGATTGGGTGTTGCGAGTATGATAGGTTCAATTGCTGGCCAGAGATGGTGTGTCGCTACTTTAATCACCGGGTAGCGATAATTGTATTCACCAATATTACCAGTTTGCGTTGCGTCAACGGCGCCAACTACTGTTAATAAACGTTCGGCTGCATACACATTTGGATCAATAAAACCAGTGACTTTAGCAATAAACCGCCCTAGTCCTGCGCGATTAAGCTGGGGGTATCCGGACTGATCGAGTGGATAAGCTAATAATTCAATTTCGCTTTGTTGACGGTGATTAATGATGCGTAAAATTTGCCCGCCCCAGCGCACAGCTTGACCAATAAATGCGGTCGGATGTTGCTGCACAGCGGTTAATTCAATATTGCGCACAGGTTGATGATTCAATTGGGCGGGAATAGGACTGGTGACGCATCCGCCGGTGAGCGTGAGAATAAGCAAATAACCTAACTGGCGCCAGCGTTGCTGCATTTGATTGATTATTTGCACAGCACTCATGCGTTAAATGTCCGTTTATTCACAATGAATAGCGAATGAATATGGATGCCATATTTATTCTGTAAATATCCATTATTCACACTCCAGCAATTGCAGCCCCAGCAATTCTGCGAATAATTCACTCAACCGCTGTTCAATCGCTGATCGTTGATAAATAACACCGCAGTTGCTTAATTGCGTGACCTGTAAATCGGAATAACCACAGGGATTAATCCGCGTGAACGGCATTAAATCCATATTCAAATTAAGCGCCAGCCCGTGATAACTACAGCCGCGCCGCACTCGCAACCCAAGCGCCGCGATCTTTGCCCCGTTGACGTACACGCCCGGCGCCTGCTCGCGGCGGTCGGCGGTGATGCCCAACTCCGCCAGCAGTAAAATCACTGCCTGTTCAAGCAGTTGCACCACCTGCCGCACACCTAATCCAGCGCGGCGCAGGTCAAGAAGCAAATAACACACCAACTGCCCGGGGCCGTGATACGTCACCTGCCCGCCGCGATCAGTGCGGATCACCGGAATCTCGCCCGCGTGACGCACATGTTCAAGGATGCCCGCCTGCCCGAGCGTGAACACCGGCGGGTGTTCCAGCAACCACAATTCGTCAACGCTGTCAAGATCGCGGGCGGCAGTGAACGCCTGCATCGCCTGCCAAGTGCTGAGGTAATCGCACCTGCCCAAGTGGCGCAGGTGCAACAGGCGTGGCGGTTTAGTCACAGTGTATAAACAATGCACTCGTGGGCGCTGAGATCGGTGTAGATTGCGTCCAGTTGCGCCCGGCTGGTGGCGGGAATGACCGCCGTCACGGCCTGCCATTTACCCCCACCGCTTGGGCGAGATTGCCAAGTGACTGCTGATAAATCAATCACATGACGCTGTAAAATGGCCAGCACGACAGCGGTGACATCTTGATCGCCACGCCCGAAGGCTTTGATCGGGAAAGCGCAGGGAAAGTGCAACGGAGTGTTGCTGGCATCAAACATGTGGACTAGTCCGCCCACGCCGTGTCGGCGGTGAGCGTCTGTTTGTAGCGCTGATAACAACTGTCCAATTTTTGCCACAGCGCCCCCGGGCGACCATCACCAATCGGCGCACCATCCAGTCGCGTCACCGGCAACACCTCGCGGGTGGAGCTGGTCAGCCACAATTCAGCCGCGGCGCGACACTCGTCAACAGTCACGTCGCGCTCGGTCACGGTCAACCCCGCCGCCTGCGCCAGTGTCATCACCAACTCGCGGGTGATACCTGATAACAAGTACGGGCCACGCGGCGGTGTGATAAGTTGTTGATTTGACGTGACAATAAAGTAGTTGCTGGTCGAACCTTCGGTGACGTGACCGTCGCGCACCAGCAACGCCTCCTCTGCACCCTGCGCTGCGGCGGCTTGACGTGCCAGCACCGCCGCGACCAGCGAAATGGATTTGATGTCGCAGCGTGACCAGCGGACATCATCACATAACACCACCGCCGCGCCCTGCGCCAACACTTGCGGATCACGCGGTTTGAGCGGCTTGGCTTGCGCAAACACGGTCGGCGCGGTGGTCGCAGGGTCAGGAAAGCGGTGATCGCGGGCGGGCGGGGCGCCACGAGTGACTTGCAAATACAGCGTTTGATCGCCGTCGGGATTATTATTCACCAATTGCCGCAATACCGCTCGCCATTCAGCGCGGGATAATGGGTTAATTAAATGAATACCGCGCAGGCTGGCGTCTAGGCGATTAAAATGCGCGGCCAATTCCACCGGCTTACCGCCATAGACGGGAATGACTTCATACACGCCATCGCCAAATAAAAACCCGCGATCTAATACCGAAACCTGCGCTTGTTCTAATGGGAGAAATGCGCCATTAAGATAGACTAATGCCATTATTGAAACCACCGTAATACTGTGTCAATCATGCGTCGCCAGATGCCACCTAAGGTGACTTCTTGTAATGCCACTAATGGAATGCGTTTAATATCTTGCTCACCTAATGCAATGACGATTTCACCAATTGCTTCGCCAGCGGCCACTGGGGCAAATAATTCGGCCGGTTTTTCTAAGCGCGTGGTTAATTGATCGTAACGCCCGCGGGGAATGGTCACTGCCACGTCGGTTGCTGATCCGACCGGCAATGCTTTCATACTGCCTTTCCAAATGCGCAAGGTTTCCAATGGCTTTTGCGCGGGGAATAAAACATGCGTTTCAAAAAACCGAAAACCATAATTGAGTAATGCCAAACTATCCCGCGCTCGCACGGTGGGATTAGGTGTTTTCATTACCACCGCAATCATGCGCTGACCGTCACGTTTGGCCGATGATACGAGGCAATAACCAGCGGCATCAGTAAAGCCAGTTTTAACGCCATCTACGCTCGGGTCTTGACTGAGCAGGCGATTACGATTCTGCTGTTTAATGCCGTTATAAGTGAACTCGGCTTGCGAATACCAGCGATAATACTGCGGGAAATCTCGAATTAACGCGGTTGCCAAAATTGCAATATCACGCGGGGTACTGTAATGATTGGGATTTGGTAATCCCGGCGCATTAGTGAAATGAGAATGAATCATACCCAAGCGTTTAGCTTGCGCATTCATCAATTCGGCAAACGTCATTTCAGAACCAGCAATGTGTTCGGCTAATGCCACACTCGCATCATTACCCGATTGAATAATCATGCCCTGAATTAAATCTTCGACGCGAATACGCTTGCCGACTTCAATAAACATTTTCGAGCCACTGGTGCGCCACGCTTTTTCGCTGACTAATACTTCATCATCGAGCTTAAGATTGCCCTCCGACAATTCATTAAACACGACATAAGCTGTCATAATTTTAGTCAAACTAGCGGGTTCCATGCGTTCATCTGCATTGAACTGTGCCAATACATTCCCGCTTTGAAAATCCAGCAGAAGGTAACCGCCCGCTTCAATTTTAGGCGCTTCGGGTGTTGGAAGATCAACCGCCACCGCCCAAGTTGGTAATAATAAAGCGAATGCAGCAAATAAATAAGAATGTATCAATGCTTTCATCATGGTTAGATCAAGCGACTGTTTAGCCGATAGTCAATCAAAGAAAATGACCGTGCCGGCGGGATAATAAAGCAAGATTTTACCGTAATTTGCACCCCAAATACCGCATAAACTGCCGTGTCAAATGACCAAGACTGCCTTACTGCGGGCGAAACCGATAGCCCGGCACCGTCTGCGCCGGCGTCAGACTATCTAGCCGCGTATCCTTGCGAAAACGATACGGCGTGGCGGATATCTCACCATACCAACCCGCCGCTGTTGGATCTGTGCTAAATAACGGTGGCTCTTGTTGCGGTAACGAGACTGAGTGATTGTTACCACGTCCACTTTCGCTGCGATAGCGATACCCATGGGCGGTCTCATTTGAAAAAGATTGCGACGTAAACTGCTGCGTACCCCGCGAATCCCACTGTGACCACTCGCCGGTAGCGGTCGGGGTAATAGTTGATGACGGTGGGTAGGCAAGCGGCACTGCTGAAGAAGGGTTGGAAAAAGCTGACAGTGGTATCGAACCCGCATCGTACCGGCTCGGGTCGTTGCGCAACTCGGGCGACTGCGCCCAACTTAGCGCAGTCAACGTGGCAAGACCGACCAGTGTCGCTGCTGCGTTGCCAGCGCGCCACAGCAGCGTATGTGCAACAAATTTCACGCGGCTGGCGCATCGCCCGCCTGATCCGTTTTTAGCCGAATTCCACGCCGTCCAGTTTTTTTCGCTGTTTTTTCTGGCGTAACTACCGACTGTTGCAAGGCATTTTTTGGCATTTCAGCCACTTGTTGCGTAGAATCTACAGTTGTAGTTGACGCCGCCGTATTTGCGACTGGTTGCGCAACTGAGCGCGGTGGGGACGGACGCCGTGACGGTTTAATTGCATCATAAATCAATAACAGAACCCCGCGTAAAATATACCCAATTACTAATAAAAATTGCGCCAAACGTGCAATAACACTCGATTGCTGGACTGATTGACGCGGCGTCCCACTCGTGACGGATTGTTTAACCACCTCATTTACACAGGGCAATTCAATACCTGGCGGTGAATGTGCCACCGCCACTTCACATAAATCACGACTGGCCGCTACGCACCCCAATGGGATGACTATTAACGTTAATAGCGTTGACACCAAAACACCCGATGCTAATGAAATGGCCATGCCCTGAAAAATTGGATCAGTGAAAATAACACTTGATCCCGCAACCAATGCTAATGCGGTAATGACAATTGGGCGGGTGCGGGTGGTGCAGGCGCGAATGACTGCTTCGGCAACTGGCACCCCTTTTCTCAATTCGTGAATAGAAAAATCTACCAATAAAATTGAATTACGCACAATAATTCCGGCCAATGCAATCCATCCGATCATTGAGGTGGCAGTGAATTCTCCGCCCATGCCCAATTGAAACATCACCAGATGCGCTGGAATGATCCCTAACAGGGTCAGTGGAATAGGCGCCATAATGACCAACGGAATACGGAAGTTACCAAATTCCCATACCACTAGAATATAAATCAATACTAATGCAACACCAAATGCTGCACCCATATCGCGGAAGGTTTCAAAGGTCACTGTCCATTCGCCTGCCCATTCCCACGCCGAATAACGATCACTCGGCGGTGCGCCTAGCCAATAATTATCTGGAGTCACACCATCCGGCGTTTGATAATTGGTTTGCGCTAATAAATCTTCAATTTGAAACATCGCATACACGGGCGCCGCTAATTTACCGCCAACATCTGCAACGACATATTCAACACCGCGCAAGTCTTTACGGTAAATAACATCTTCTTCTGGCACCCGTTCAAAGCGCCCCAATTCACGCAATGGCACGGTTAAACCTGTATTTGCCGCCACTGGTAAATCACCGAGTGATTGCACTTGCGCCCGTTCACTCAATGGCACTTGAATAACAATGCGTATTGGTTCATGCCCAGCAATTTGTTTGACATCACCCAATTCAGCACCACCCAACGCCATTGCCAGATTTTGATTAATCGTATCCACTGAAATACCACGCCGCACGGCCTTTTCGGTATCAACATGAAAGCGCCAATAGTCATACGGCTCGCGCAAATAATTATCAACATCACGGGTGCTATCTGCTTGGGTAAATAATTCTGTCATTTCGCGTGCAAAGGTGCGCCGCACTTCAGGCGATGGCCCGTGAATCTCCGCCACCACTGCTTGTAATACTGGTGGCCCCGGCGGCATTTCCACCACTGAATAATGCGCACCACGTTGTTCGGCTAATGATTTCACCAATTCGCGTGCCGCTACAGCTAATTCATGACTTGACCGATTACGCTCATGTTTGTCGGTTAATTGCACTTGTAATTCGGCCTGCCAGGGTTCGGAACGCAAATAATAATGCCGTACCATACCATTAAAATCGAATGGGCGCGCTGTGCCTGCGTATAATTGAATGGCAGTCACTTCGGGTAAAGTACGCAAGCGTTCGGCCATTTGCTGGGCAAGATTGGCCGTGACCGGCAATGCGGTACCTTCCGGCATGTCAATCACAACTGAAAACTCAGGTTTATTATCCAGCGGTAGCATCTTGACCGGCACCCATTTGAAATAAAAGAAGCTACAGGTAAATAAAAATACGCCCCACAATACTAGACGGAACGCCGCCCGTTTATATTTGTTTTCAATTAAAGGAATGAGGATAAAGCGGTAAATACTCTCCAACCGCTGCGCTTCGTGATGTTCACGTTTTTCGGCAACTTCTAAATACCGCATAGTTGGTCTCAACCAATTAGAAATCGCGAGATACGGCGTGAAAACAAAGGCCGCAAATAATGAAATTAACATGGCTACCGATCCTAACGCGGGAATTGGTTCCATGTACGGTCCCATCATGCCGCTGACAAATCCCATTGGTAATAACGCGGCTATGACCGTGAAGGTTGCTAAAATCGTGGGATTGCCCACTTCGCGCACGGCATCTACTGCAATATCTTCTTCGGTTGCGCCTTCTGCTAACCAACGGCGATAAATGTTTTCTACTACGACAATGGCATCATCTACCAAAATGCCAATAGAAAAAATCAAGGCAAATAAACTGACGCGATCAATGGTGTAATTAGTAATCCAGGCAACAAAAATCGTCATTAGCAAGACAACGGGAATGACCAACATAACAACCAGCGCCGGTTTTAATGCACGGAATGCTAATAACACTAGAATAAATACGAAAAAGGTGGCAATAAACAGTTTGAAAATTAATTCCGATACTTTTTGATTAGCTGTTTCACCATAATTGCGCGTCACACTCACTTGAACATTATTAGGAATGCGTGTCCCTTCCAATTCAGCAACTTTGGTAAGGATTGCATTGGCAACTGTGACACCATTGGTCAGAGGTTTTTTTGCAACGGCAATAGTCACTGCGGGGGCGCCATTTGCCCGATCATCATTCACCGCCGCCGGACCGTTGTAATACATCACCAATTGACTAGCATCTTCTGGCCCCTGCGTAATCTGTGCTAAATCACGCAAATACACCGGCACTTCATTAAAGGTACCGACAACTAGCCGATTCAAATCATCAGCACTTTTAAGGAATGCACCGGTCGTGACTGAGAAATGAGACCCACTTGATTCAACACCGCCCGCCATTGTTTCTGCATTCGCAGTTTTAATTGTTTGCGCGACCTGACCTAAACTGATTTGATAACTTGACAAACGTTCTGGCAACACATCAATTGTAATCTGTTCCCGCCGCCCACCAACAATAAAACTATTACCAGTATTGGCGACTTCCTTTAGCCCTTGTAATACATCTTGGGCTAATAAACGCAATTGCCCATCATCTACATCGGGCTGTCCATTACCGTCCAAATCTTTTGACCATAACGTCAGAGTGACGATTGGCACATCATCAATGCCTTTGGTTTTAACTAAAGGCGGCAATACCCCAGGTGGAATCCGATCCATATTAGAAGCAATCTTGTCATTCAATTTGACTAGCGATGGACCCATTTCCTCGCCCACGTCGAATTCAACCGTCACTAATCCTTGACTACGTTGCGCAGCTGAATAAACATGTTTCACGCCCGGTATTTCACTCATCATGCGTTCTAATGGCTGTAATGCCAAATTAGATACCTGTTGAGCAGATGCACCAGGGTATTGCACCATAATGTCAATCATTGGCACGGAAATTTGTGGGTCTTCTTGACGCGGTGTTGCTAATAACCCGAGCAATCCCATTGCTAACATGGCGACATATAGCAATGGCGATAATGGAGAACGAATGAAAAAGCGGGCGCTTTTGCCAGCAAGTCCAAGGTGTTCAGAGGTGGGAGTTGACTGATCAGCCACGGGTGTTAATCCTGTTGCAGATTCAAAATAAAACGTCGTTCTTGGGATTGAATTGTGTATGCGTTAGACACGCCAGTTTCATTCAATATGTGGTGCGGCATTAAATTATTAACGACCCGCCGCCCCGCGTTGTGACCAGCCGGTCGTGACAGTGGGGGCGGGATTAGCCAGAATACGTTCACCCGCCCGCAAGCCACTTAAAATAGTCACATCATTCGGTGGTACCGGTTCACCAACCCGAATTAACCTTAATTGTGGACGATTATGTTCATCTAATACATACACCCCGGGTAAACTGCCATTGTAACGAATAGCCAATTGTGGAATCACGGGATTGACTTGTGCCGGGGCCGTGAAATCAGGAATTAACACTTTGGCATACATCCCAGGTTCTGACATGCCTTGTGGCAGATCAAATTTGACTTTAATAGTATGGCGCTGTGTATCAGCCATCGGAAAGATTTGCGCTAAACGTACGGGTAAAACACGATGATCTTCATTTGGTTCTGATCTTGATTGACTGCGTATGGGAACATCCAAATCGGCGCGTAACATCATGCCTTCACGCAATCCGGAGCGTAATCGAGCGGGAATATCTACTTCGACTTGTAAGTATTCAACATCGGCATATTTTAATAATGGCTGTCCGGGTTGAACGGTGTCACCAACCTCAACCAATTTTTTAATAATAATGCCACTAAACGGTGCAATTGAGTTGGCATCGCGCAATTTGGCGTCTAATGCTTGTAATTCTGCTTGCAAGCGCATCAACTGATTTTGTGCTTCTTGCACTTGGGTGCGTGAGGCAAATAAATCGGCTGATTGTTCAGTGCCTTGATCGCGTTCACCCATAAAATCTTCCATTGGGCGAGTGAACATTTGATCGAATAAATTGGGCATTCCCATTCCGCCAGGTGAAGAACGGGCGCGGGGCGAAAATAACTCACGATTGAATTGCACACCGGCATTTCGCATTTGCGCATCCGCTGTTGCCATTTGCGCAACTAATGCTTGACGTTGAGCTAATAACTCGGTCGCGTCAATAGAAGCCAACGTGTCATTCGCCTTGAATGCATCGCCTTCAATACCAGCAATGAATTTAATTCGCCCCGGCATTTGCGCGGCAAAGGTGACTTCTTTATACGGAATGACCGTGCCACCAATGGCGACTGTCGGTAAACCTTCAGCTTGTTTGACAATATAAATCGTCTCTTCAGCGCCTGCTGGTGACAATAATAATGTCGTTGCGAATAAACAATGGGCAAATATTCGAGGAATAGTACGCGAAGAAATTATCTTTGCCATGAGCGGAGACACCTAAATAAACAACTAAAGAGATCGTGTAAAATAATGCGGCGGCATTTGGCAATTAAAACCATTCACCAAGCCCACTGTCAATACTGCATAGTAATAGCAGTGCTTTGTGACTCGCCATCACTATGCGTTGAGCAGTCAGTTTAGTATCGCGTAAAGCGTGAGTTAATTCAAGTAAGCGGCGGTTTAAGTAATCGTCAATCTATTTGTTATTCTGAATATTAGCGCACATTGATTGCATTTTAACAACGCAATCAGTCAGTTTGACAACGGCGCAACACCGCCCACCGTGCCGACTATCGCACCAAAATTAGAGCGTATGGTATCGTGATCTGCGACGCAGGTTGCAATTTTCGACACGTTCACGTCGGACGCGTTGCAAATATTCACAGATGACCGTCTTTTTTATACCACATCATAGGGGAATTTCATGTCAGCAGTGACCGCCGGATTTGAGAGTGTTCAACAGCGTTTGAGCGAGCTTGAGGCGCATCTTGAACAAGAAAACCCGATATTAATCAATGCAGTACAAGGCTTTCGTCGCTTAGACAGCGTTGCCTATGAACTCGGGTTATTGGCAAAAAATCAATCCTTTGCTAATCAAGTGCCCTGGTGGCCGCTAATTGCAATTTTAGGGACATTTTCAGCTGGAAAATCTACATTTATCAACGACTTTCTTCAACAAGATATTCAGCGCACCGGCAATCAAGCCGTAGATGATCGCTTCACGGTGGTTGTGTACGGGGGCGATGAGCGTAGTTTAACACTGCCCGGCGTGGCGCTTGATTCTGATCCGCGTTTTCCGTTTTATCAAATGTCACAGCAAATAGAACGGGTGGCGGGCGGGGAGGGCAAACGTATTGATGCGTATTTACAATTACGCACCTGCCGAAGTGAGCGTCTGCGTGGGCGGATTTTAATTGATTCACCGGGATTTGATGCCGACGCCCAACGCACTGCGATTTTAAGTATTACCGATCATATTATTGATTTATCCGATTTGGTATTGGTGTTATTTGATGCACGCCATCCCGAACCGGGCGCGATGCGTGATACCTTAAAACACCTGGTAGCTGACACTATGCGCCGTGGTGATTCCAGCAAATTTTTATACATTCTTAATCAAATTGACACCGCAGCACGCGAAGATAATCCTGAAGATGTAGTCGCTGCTTGGCTGCGTGCTTTAGGTGAAGTGGGATTAACAACGGGACGGTTTTATACCATTTATAGTCAAAGTGTTGCGGTGCCAATTCCCGATCCAATTCGGCGACAACGCTTTGAACATAAACGCGATCGTGATTTAGGTGAAATCTACGAACGCATTGCCCAAGTTGAAATAGAACGTGCCTATCGTATTGTTGCAGCATTGCGCAGCACTGCCACAATATTAGCTGATGAATCTATTCCTTTATTAATAACTGCAGTGAAACGCTGGCGTATGCGCACTCTACTGGCCGACATCGGAGTGATTTCCACTTTAATTGTGTTATTTCTCATCTGGAGCATTAGTGCCGGCCATTGGCAAGGATTAACCTATCAACCGGGCTGGCTCACTATATTAGAGAACTTGGGATTGACTTGGACATTAGAAACGCTCGAAATGCTATTATTTATTGGCATGATCGCCATGCACATTGGTATCAGCCGTTTAATAACTTGGTCGTTATTATCCTGGTTAAAAAAACAGATCGCACAAGAAAAACTACCAGGCAATATCATTGACGCCTTTTTAATGAATGTGCATCGTTGGCAAACGATTATTACTGGTCAGCCGGTAGGTTGGAATGCATGGGCGGAAGGGCGGGTTGCTAAAGTCTTGCATGATTGTGAAGCCTATGTGCAAAGCCTGAATGAACGCTTTACTCATCCATCGGACACGCCGCGTCAATAATTCATTTGAATTGTCGCCTGACATTTGATGATTAAAAGACCAGTGTGCCATCCGTGCGGCAAGTCCCGTGCGACTCAACAAATTAAACGGCGGCAGCCCAACGCATTTGAAAATACCACGAACCATTTGTCGGGAGTGGTTCATTATTCATCTATTTGTGTCAAGTTTATCTGCATTTCAAAATATGGATTAATGGATTAAAACCGGGGTTGTGTTCTTTTTGGCAATACGCACAACGCGATTCAGCGTGGTTGGTAAATCAAATTATGCGTGTGATATTTGAAATAAATCAAGGGCAGATATTCAATAAAAAGGAGAGTTGGCTATTGATTTTCAATAATCTATTATCTTTATCGCCAATAAGCAAGGTTAATGGCAAAATAGCCGCATTTAGTTGGCATTAATTGTTGTAGTTAAGCCAATATAAAATGCTTGCTGAATTCGCAGTCTAATCTTCTTCATTCCCGCAAACGCGAACATTTAGATAGCGGCGTGTTGTTGGATTCTCGCAAGGTGGGAATGACGATGTTACCATATTGGAATCAATTTATCTTGGATTGACTATATTATTCGTCGCTTACTTTGCCGATTTGATTTAATCTCAATAGCCTTATTTGGGCATCACATTTAGGAAGAAACTTATGCTTAATCATCCTGACTGGTTTGTTGAAATTGCCACTGACGCCGGCAGTGCTTTTGCATTGCGCATTAACGCTAAACTGCATGAAGAACGCACACCTTATCAAACAATTGCGATTTATGACACAACGCAGTTTGGTCATTTAATGGTGATTGATGGCTGCACAATGGTCAGCACACGAGACAATTTCATTTACCATGAAATGCTCACGCATCCGGCATTATTCACCCACCCTGCGCCGCGCCGCGTGTGTATTATTGGCGGTGGTGATTGCGGAACGCTGCGCGAGGTATTAAAACATCCCGAAGTTGAATCGGTGGTGCAAATTGAAATTGATGAGCGCGTCACCCGTTTGGCAGAGCAGTATTTCCCCGAATTAACTGAGAGTAATCATGATTCCCGCGCCACATTATTATTTTCAGATGGAATTCGTTGGATTAAAGACGCGGCGCCCGGCAGTCTTGATCTTATTATTATTGATAGCACAGATCCGGTAGGTCCAGCGGAAGGTTTATTTAATACTGCGTTTTATCAAAACTGTTATTCGGCGCTCGGTACTGATGGCATTTTAGTACAACAAAGCGAATCACCGCTGTATCATCTTGACATTATTCGCGGCATGTATAATAGCTTACACACTGCCAATTTTATGCAGTGTCATTCACTGTTTTTTCCCCAACCAATTTATCCATCAGGTTGGTGGAGTGCAATTTTAGCAAGTAAAGTGGCGAATGAATACGGATGGCGTCAAGCAGCCGCGGCGGCGTGTTTATTTCCCACTCGCTATTATAACGCTGTAATTCATCAAGCAGCATTTACGCCCCCGCAGTTTTTTGCCGAGGCAATCACTAAAAATTAAACACCGGCCAGATTTTCATTGCATGGTAATTGACTATGGCAACACCATCTATTCCGTCTCACCCACCCACGACGGCAACTGTTGCGCGGTTGCTGTGGTGGGCTACCCACGCTTCCGTTGCCACTGCGGTTGTATTAATGATTGCCAAATTTGGTGCGTGGGTAGCAACCGGATCAATCAGTTTACTAGCAGCACTAATTGATTCTTCACTCGACGCTGGGGCATCACTGATTAACTTATTAGCCGTACGCTGGTCATTGCGTCCACCTGATGATAAACACCGATTTGGCTATGGTAAAGCGCAAGCATTGGCGGCACTTGGACAGGCGACTTTTATTGCTGGTTCGGCATTATTTTTTGCGCTTCATGCCCTAGATCGGTTATTACACCCGCGCCCCTTAACGGCGACTGAAACTGGGGTGTGGGTGATGCTTTTTTCAATTGTATTAACACTGGGGTTATTGCTATTTCAACGCCATGTCATTCGTCGTACAGGCTCAACAGCAATTAAAGCAGATGCGATGCATTATGCGACTGACTTAGCCACGAATGGTGCAACGATTGCGGCATTGTTATTTGCGCAATTTGGGTTGCACGGTGCTGATCCGTTATTTGGTCTGGCAATTGGCGGCTATGTGTTGTATAGCGCATTTCAAATTGGTTGGGATGCAGTGCAGCTATTATTAGATCGTGAGTTACCTGAACCGCAGCGCCAGCATATTTTGGCATTGGCACATCAAGTACCACAGGTATTAGGTGTGCATGATTTGCGTACCCGTCAATCAGGACAATCGCTCATCATTCAATTACATTTGGAATTAGATGATAGCCTGTTGTTAATTGCGGCGCATCAAATTGCGGCTGAGGTGGAAATGCAAATTCGTGCTTATTATCCTGATTCGGACATCATTATTCATCAAGACCCGGCGAGCTTAGGTGATGAACAAGATCACGCTCAGTTAGCGTTAAAATGACGGGCGATTTAATAAACGATATAGGTCGGTCTTAAGCATGGCACTGTGCGAATTAGATCACGGATACCGTTTAATAGAGCGTTGTATCCTAAACACGTTGTGTTATAAATTGTGCCGGAATTTCATGCCAAAGCCACTACGCTTCAAAATAATGTGCTTGCTTTTTTAAAGCACTTGTTGTGTGGACTTAGCAGAGTTGAGAATCTCTGGCAAGTCACCATATTAAACAGCCATTGACTGCATTGTATAAACATCACGAATGGAGGAACCCTTAAAATTCTATACGATTACCACAACGTGTCCTTTCCTTTTTATCAACCAAACTAAGTTAGAGAGTACCTTTAATATGTCTTCACACCTTATGCCTCATTGGTTAAGGTCTGCGGCCGCGAGCGGTGTCCTCCTCATAGGAGCGATGTTGCCGCTGTCCAGTCAGGCTGTCACCAATACCTTAACGGGCGTCGTGACTGATGCTGCAACAGGCGATCCGCTCGCCAATGTCAGCGTGTCAGTTGCCGCACAAACCGCCACCACCGATAGTCAGGGTCGCTATACCCTGAATAATGTCCCTGCCGGTAGCTTGAATGCCGATTTTTACGCCAATAACACCGAAGGCGAAGCGCCACTCGCGGTGGATTTTTATGATGCGTCAACCGATGCAACGCAAGTCATTACTGCCGAATTAAATGGTTATATTCCTTATCAGTATGACCATGTGCGAATTGAAGCGGGTGATGACAATCGCCATGACATTTCCATGACGCAGACCTTGGCTGTTGGTGAAATGCGCTTTGTCTTGACCTGGGGTGAAACACCGCGTGATTTGGATTCGCATTTATTGACATCCATTGCCGCTGGCAGTAATGGTCAACCCTACCATGTTTATTACGGCAATAAAGGGCACCCTGATTCCGCCCCATTTGCTAAATTAGATGTGGATAATATGTCTGGCTATGGTCCAGAGACTGTCACTATTTCACGGTTATTTAATGGTGTTTATCACTATTACATCCACAATTACAGTGGCCGTAGTAATACGAATGATGCCGGGTTAAAAGCCTCTGGTGCAATAGTGAATATTTATTCGGGCGATCGACAAGATCAAGCGGCGTACGAGTTTAAGGTCCCGGAAGAATTAGGGCGTTATTGGTATGTTGGCACACTGGACGGCGCCACCGGCCAGTTCACTGCCATCAATCGCATTCAAGATACCGAACCAGGCAGTACGGCACGGTCTGGCAGCGAACAGCCGTATCCGCCAAAACCTGAAGCGCGTGAGGCGGTTGCGCCGACTATCACCGCGTGGTTGTGGGATTTTGGCGATGGTGAAACGTCCACCGAACAGAATCCGCAACATATCTACACCGAGCCGGGCGTTTATACAGTCATGTTGACAGTCACCAATTCAGACGGCATGTCGCGTGAAGTGGTGAAAACAGAGTATGTGAATGTCGCCGGCGCCACGACGGTTAGCACTGTGTTGTGGGGTGTGGTGACGGATGCGCAGTCGGGTGAACCATTGGCAAATGTGGGCGTCAAACTCAATGGTGGTCAGATTGTTCGCACCAATGAAGAAGGCGAATACCGCATTGAAAACGTGCCACCAGGCTCGTTGAGTGCCGACTTTTATGCCAACAACACTGAAGGCCCCGCGCCATTAGATGTTGAATTCTATGATGCCTCCAGTGATGCCACGCAAACCCTCACGGCTAACATGACCGGTTATGCGCCGTATTCTTATGACCATGTGATGATTGTCGCAGGTGTGGAAAATCGCCATGACTTTTCCATGACGCGGCCGCTGGCAGCGGGCAACATGCGGTTTGTGTTGTCGTGGGGTGAAACGCCACGGGATTTGGATTCACATCTGCTCACTCCTGATGGGGAGCACGTTTACTATCCCCTTGAAAACCGCGACGTTGGCCACGCCAATTTGGATATTGACGACACCAGCAGTTATGGACCAGAAACCGTCACCATCACTGACCTGGTTGACGGGACGTATTACTACTTCGTTCATAACTACTCGGCACGCAACACGACGGGTGACACTACGCTGGCCACGTCAAGTGCAATCGTAGAAATCTATGACGATAACGGTTTGCTACGGTCGTTGACTGCTCCAACCCCATCAACCGACCCCGTAACCGACCTCGTAACCGGCCTCGGTGAATACTGGTATGTCGGTAAATTGAATGGCGCGACCGGCCAGTTCACTATCGTCAACGAGTTGGTGGAAAATGAATCTGACATCACCGGTGGCGAACGTAGCGGTACTCAGTACCCGCCGAAATTTGAAGCGCGGGAAGCATCAGCGCCGAGTATCGTGTTGTGGCAGTGGGAGTTTGGCGATGGTCAATACTCTAGCGAACAAAATCCCGAGCATACTTACCGCACTGCCGGCAGTTATGACGTGCGCCTGTTCGTGATGAATAGCGACGGCGTAACTAACGACATCACCAAAGAGGATTTCGTCGTCGCCACCGCCTCGACAACGGCGATGCAGACCTTATCGGTTGATGTGTACGGGCCGGGTGCGGTCAGAAGTACGCCCAGCGGCATTGCCTGCGGTAGTTTGTGTGAACGCGACTTTTCTGCCGATCAATCTGTCACCCTGACCGCCATGCCGCTAATCAATGGTGCGGTGTTTAGTAGTTGGAGCGGTTGCACTACGAACGACGGCTTAACCTGCACGGTCTCGATGGCTCAAGACCGCGATGTCACCGCGACCTTCCGTTACCCAACCGGCAATCGCCAGTTGGTGGTGTCGGTGGTTGGTGAAGGCAGCGTAGTTAGCACTCCCGCTGGCATTGACTGCACGACGTCCATGTGTCTGGGTAGCTTCGCCTCCACGACCTCAAGCGTTTCGCTTGCAGCAGACGCCGCTGAGGGCTGGCAGTTCAAACAATGGGGACGTGGTGGCGCCTGTCCGGGCAGCACATCGCCGACTTGTCAGGTAGAACTGACTGGAGCGCAATCGGCCATTGCCGAGTTTGAAGAGCAGTCCTATACAGACCGCCTGCAAATTGAAGCCGTGATCGTTGGTACGGGTAAGATCGTCAGCCGCCCATCGGGCATCAACTGCTCGCGTACTCTGGCAGATGATTCGGAAGGTGACGTTGGTTTAACTGGCACTTGCAGCGAAACCTTTGGCGAAGATGAGACCATCACTTTCACAGCAACGGCCATTGGTGACGATGCCGAGTTCACCGGTTGGGGTGGCATCTGCGCCCCTGAAGAACCCGCCGCTGGTGAAACGGCACCTGCCCCAGTGCCAACTTGCACCGTCGCGGTTGCCGACTTACTGGAGGCCAGTGATGAGCCAACCCAGCAGGTCATTGCGTCGTTCGGTGCCGTGCCGCGCCAAGAAACCACCCGCTGGAAAGTTGCCGAGCTGTACATGGCCACGATGGGCTATGCAATGGATGCACAAGGGCTGGATTATTGGGTAGGTAACATCGAAACCGGTCAGTTGGATGCTAACGGCGATCCTTGGACCATCGAAACTGTTGCCCAAGCGTTCTTCGAGCAACCGCTGGTGCAAGCCAAGTATCCGCAAACCTTGAGTGACGGTGAATACATTGATGAGATTTACCGCAACATCTTCGGACGCGGTGCGGATGTCAATGGCAGAAACTACTGGATGACCGAGCTGGGTGAACGTGGTACGCCGCGCAACGCGATGATTATTGCCCTCATTAATGGCGGATGGGCCAATACCTCGGCGGATGCGCAGTCCGATATGCTGCGGTTTAAGCATCGGACTGAAGTGTCACTGGCTTTTGCTGACTACCAAAGTGAAAATGGCATTGTGTACAGCGAATTGGGTGCGGCGAATCAGCAGTACCTCATTGCCGCTGGTAGCAATGTGTTAGCCAATGTCACGTCAGATGAAGCCACCCGCGACGCGGCGATTGAGAGTATTCCTAATTTGCTCGCGCCAATTGCTGGCGATTGATAATACGCGCTTAAATCATCCGGTCGGCTACGGCTGACCTGAGTTGATGTTTTACCGCTCTCTGGCGCTGCTGGAGGGCGGTTTTTTATGATTTATCATTCACCTGCGGTTTATCACCTACTGAACACCTTATGAACCATGCTATTCAACACTATCAACGCCAATTAGATGATTTACAGCGCGTGGCGGGGGCGGATAATGAAAGTAGTTTGCGTGATGCGTTTCAAACCTTATTAAAAACGCTCGGCCATGAACAGCAATTAATTCTGGTGAACGAATACGAAATCAAAACTGCGGCGGGC
>NZ_JABVCQ010000089.1 GCF_014145225.1 Thiospirillum jenense | reverse complement strand
ATGCACAACGGAACCGGGCATTTGGTAATGAATGACAAAACCCAGATCAGGTTTATCATAGCCCATGCCGAGCGCAGTTGTGGCAATTAACGCCTTGACTTGATTGTCTAATAACGCCTGTTCTAATTCGGGACGGCGCTCTGTTTCGCTGTGATACGCCGCAACGTTGATGCCGCAGGTTAATAACCAATTGGCAACTTGTTCGGCATCGCGCACCGTCAACGTATAAACAATGCCACTGTTCGCTAATTGCGGTATTTGTTCGGCTAACCACGCTAATCGCTCGGCTTGATTCGGCAAACGAATGGTTTGCAATGTTAATGATGGGCGATTCAAATCACCGCGTAATACAGTTAATTGCGGGCCAAGCGTGGCTGTTAAATCTTCCATCACCCGATTATTGGCCGTTGCGGTCGTCGCTAATAACCGCAAATTGGGTGGCAAGGTGCGCACCATGCGTTCAATTAACCGATAATGCGGGCGAAAATCATGTCCCCAATCAGAAATGCAATGCGCTTCATCCACCACTAATAATGCAATCCGGGCGGCCATTGGCGCTAACACAATGCTGCGAAATCGCTCATTGGCTAATCGTTCGGGTGAAATGAGCAGCATGTCAACGCAATGATTGCGCATCTGCATTTCAATGGCTAACCACTCGTCTTTATTGTCGGAATTGATGGTTGCGGCGCGGATACCCATACGTTCAGCGGCCGCGATTTGATTACGCATGAGGGCTAATAAGGGCGAAATGAGCAGCGTTGGTCCACAGCCTGCCTCGCGCAATAACTGCGTGGCAATAAAATAAACAATACTTTTACCCCAACCGGTTTTTTGCACTACCAATAATCGCTGTTGTTCAC
>NZ_JABVCQ010000088.1 GCF_014145225.1 Thiospirillum jenense | reverse complement strand
GGGTGCTAATCTTGCCGGCGACGCCCATGCTGACGCTGCCGAGGTACACGGTCCACGCGTGGGTCGTGAAGGAGGCTTTGGTGCTGGACGACCAATAGTTGAAGGACTGCACACCCGAGAACGGCCCCACCGAAGTCGACAAAATTCTCTGCGGATTGGTGGTTAGCGCACGGAGTTCGCTGATGGTCGGCAGGCGCCAGTCGCCCGCGACCGAGCCGTCGCTCAAGTCCGAACCGGTTACGCCAGATGCCAGCACTCCCGCACGGGTGTGCGCATCGTCTTGAGTTTCGCTGTCTTCCCATTTCTTTCTGCCACCCCAACTGGCGCTCTTCAGCCACACCAGACAGCGGCCCTTGGTCTTGTCGTCCACTGTTGCACCGAGCAGGTCGGTGACGGTGCCGTTGCCGTTGTCGCACCAGCGGGTGCCGACGAGAGTGCCGCCAGCGCAGTTGCACGGCGGCGTCTCATAGCTGCCGGTCACGCCGAAGATCACCGTGCCTTTCTTGATGTTGGCGGCGGCGAGGTCGCTATCGACCGTATCAAGCGGGGTGGTCGCGTAATAACCCGCAGATACCGTGGTGTTGGCGGCGGAGAGCGTTTGGGTTGGTATTGAGCCAGTCACTTCCGCACCATCCACCCAGGCTTTCTTGTTGAGCAAGATGTCATCTGCCACCGCATCGCCGCTGCTGGTGTCGACTACATTGGAATGGCCCGCGACGCCAAAGATGGAGACGCCGCTTTTGATGTTGTGACTGTTCAGATTCGCATCGCCCGCCACGACGCCGCTGCCGTTGTGATAGCCGGCGGTGATGGTCTGCGCGCTGGTGCTCGGCGTGATGTCTTGCGCGCCGTTATTCGCCATGGTGCCGGTCTGACCGCAGGCGCTGCTGTTGCAGAAGGTCTTGCCCGTCAGCACGTCGCCGACGGCGGCATC
>NZ_JABVCQ010000087.1 GCF_014145225.1 Thiospirillum jenense | reverse complement strand
ACGGCCGCCGTCGGCGACGTGCTGACGGGCAAGACCTTCTGCAACAGCAGTGGCTGCGATCAGATCGGCGCCATGACCAATGTCGGCACTGAAAACATCACGCCGAGCACCAGCGCGCAGACCATCACCGCCGGCTATCACAACGGCAGCGGCGTCGTGGCGGGCGATACGAATCTGGTCAGCGGCAACATCAAATCCGGCGTCTCCATCTTTGACGTCGCCGGCGATTCCAATGTCGTGGATACCAGCAGCGGCGATGCGGTGGCAGATGACATCTTGCTCAACAAGAAAGCCTGGGTGGATGGCGGCGAGGTGACGGGCGCCATATCCACCCGAACGCTCTCTGCGGACAGTGCGACCGTGGCGGAGGGTTTTTACGCGGCGACCACGCTCAATGCGGTCGATAGCGACCTCGTCGCCGCCAACATCAAGAAAGGCACGGTGATCTTCGGCGTGACTGGCAGCTATGAGACGCCGCCGTGCAACTGCACTGGCGGTACGATTTGGGGCACCCGCTGGTGCGACAACGGCAACGGCACCGTCACCGACCTGCTCGGTGCAACAGTGGACGGCAAGACCAAGGGCCGCTGTCTGGTGTGGCTGAAGAGCGCAATTTGGGGTGGCGCAAAGAAATGGGAAGACAGCACAACTCACGACGATGCGCACACCCGTGCGGGAGTGCTGGCATCTGGCGCAGCCTATTCGGACTTGAGCGACGGCTCGGTCGCGGGCGACTGGCGCCTGCCGACCATCAGCGAACTCCGTGCGCTAACCACCGGTACGCAGAAAATTTTGTCGACGACGGCGGCGGGGCCGTTCTCTGTTCTGCAGTCCTTCAACTATTGGTCGTCCAGCACCGAAGCCTCCCTCACGACCCACGCGTGGACCGTGCGCCTCGGCAACGGCAGCATGGGCGTCGCCGGCAAGACTGACAGCT
>NZ_JABVCQ010000086.1 GCF_014145225.1 Thiospirillum jenense | reverse complement strand
GCATATACGTATTAAAGAACACAATTCTCCACTCAGTATTATAAGATAAGAACGCACGGAGAAAATAATTTTCATTCCAATACCACCCATTCGTTAGCCACTCAGACGGATAGTCAAAAGGATAAAACACGTCATGGAAGTGAACAAAAACACCTGGTTGAAGGCGCGGCAATATCTCAAACATGAGGTGGTGCAAGTCACTATCACACTTCACTACATGACTCGAGTCGATGAACAATAAATCACCCGACTCTAAAGCTAATAAAACTTCAGATGGAACGTCTTGAATCCTTTTGTCGATTAGTCTGACTTGCTCTCTATCGCCATCTTTGAGCAAGCTGAGAAGCCGATCAGGGTACGGTTCAATGAAAGTAATCTCCGGTCTCTGAGAAAAGACACTGTCAATAGTGTCCAGCATGACAGCTGATGAAAATCCTGAACCGATTTCGATGATTCTTTTCGGTTTGTACTTTCTTAGAAAGCAATACAGAAAAATAGCGTCGGAATAGCTAAACCATGTATTGTCATAATAGTATCTGTGGACAGGTTCTGGTTCTTCTGGGAATGGAAGGTCTTTATAGAAGTCTATGTATTCATTGAGTAATTCATTCTGGCTCTTCTCGTTTAGTTCAACTCCTAAAAGTTGACTATTTGGTGGTTTTCTTGATTTTACATATGCAAATACGTCTTCTTCTGCCGGGATGGGAGAATAATAGTGACCTGCTGGGAACGCCCCTGTTTCCGCACCTGCTCGGTGAGGTTTTTAATGAATGGCAAGTTCTTGATAAATGTCTCAATGAATCTTTTCATGGTCTTTCCATTTGAAGGCTAACAAGACTTCGACCTCAAATATGAGATAAAAGCCAACCTAGAAATTTGTCAAAACTGACGGATTGTTTATAATTGACCCGTAAAATTGATGTCAAGTGTTTTATTTCTTCACGGGTTCAGATTCTCCCATT
>NZ_JABVCQ010000085.1 GCF_014145225.1 Thiospirillum jenense | reverse complement strand
GCGGTGACGTTTTTCGCCGCATCTAGTGTGACGGTGCAATTGTCTGTACCCGAACAACCACCGCCACTCCAACCGGTGAAGGTGGCAGTAGCGGTCGGAGTAGCGGTCAGGGTGACAGCGGTGTTGGCGTCGTAAGTCTTTGAACAATCGTTAAATTCTCCACCACAGTTGATGCCGGCAGGATCGCTGGTGATGTAGCCACTGCCGGTGCTGACGACCGTTAAGGTATAGGGTACGGGTGCAAAGCGGGCGATGATGGCGGCGGTTGTGGTGAGGGTTAGTGTGCATGGGTTGGCGTCGTCGGGGCAAGAAACGCCGTCCCAGCCGGCGAAGGTGGCAGTGGCGCCGGGTGTGGCAGTTAATTCAATGGTGCTGTTAATTGGATAGGTGGCACTGCAACTATTGCTGTTTATTCCGCAGTTAATTCCCGCCGGTGTGGTGCTGACGTGACCTTCGCCATCGATGCTCATTGATACTGATAATGAAATCGGGGTGAAATTAGCGCTCACGTTTTGCATCGCTGTCATGGCGATTTGGCATTGTTGAGGGGTATTTTCAATGGCGGTGCAATTACCCCAACTATTTAAGACATAACCGATGTCAGGCGCGGCGGTCAGGGTGATGATTTGATTGGCGAGATAAGTTTCAGAGCAATCAATGGCGGTGTTTGAACTGCCGCAGTTAATGCCATTACCGCTAATGGTGCCGCGATTCGGGCGGGTGATGGTGAGCAAATAGGTTGGAATAAAACTGGCGCTGACAGTTTGGGCGCCGTCAATGGTGATTTGGCATTCCAGCGGGTTGTCAGCAATTGGAGTGCAATTCGTCCATTCACCAAAAACGTAGCCGGGATTCGCTGTGGCGGTCAGGGTGATTGTTGGATTAGTTGAATAGGTTTCATCGCAATCAGTGGCGGTGGCCGCGCTGCCGCAGTTGATGTTAGAGCCGGTGATGGCGCCATTGGTTGGGCGGGTAATGGT
>NZ_JABVCQ010000084.1 GCF_014145225.1 Thiospirillum jenense | reverse complement strand
ATTATGAAAAAAAGCCCGTGTTAGATTAAGAAATGCTTGATGCTGACCAACCAGTTGTTCAATGCCAATATCAACAAATGCCGCTCGCAATAAATCGTGCGTCGCCGCATGTTCGTCATAAAACTCAGCGACCGTCGTGTGACCACTGCGAAACAATAATTCAAAGCCAATAATTTTTTCGTTGCGATCAAAAATCGGTTGCCGGCCAACATAGACTGGGTGCATTTTAAGTTCACTCACTGTATTCACCAATGGTTGTCCATGTTTCTTAGGTAGTTTAGATTGTAACCAAAGTTAATCAACATTAAAACCACGCTTCTGGAATAATGATGACGTCACCTGGCAACAAACTCAAGTTTGCTGAAATATCGCCATCACGAATAAGATCATTAATACGCAGTGCGTATGATTGCGGTTTATTTTTAAGAGTGCGCACCAAGACTGCTTTATTACCAGCGGCAAATTCAGTCAGTCCACCAACAGCAATCATAACATCTAATAAAGTCATGTGTTTGCGAAATGGCACGGCAAATGGTTTAGCCGCCTCACCAATGACACGCACTTGTTGACTTGATAAACCAGTAAAACCATTCACTGTGATCGTGACAATTGGCGCCCGTACATAGGTTGCGAATTGTTTTTCAAGATCACGCGCTAATTGAGAAGGCGTTTTGCCACTAGCAGGCATATCTTCCGCTAAACGAGTGGTCAACATGCCATCTGGGCGGACTGGCACACTACCAGATAATTCTTCAATTCCCCACACAAAAATGTCTACTATGTCACCTGGCGCAATTTGATAAAAATAATCTTTTTGTACATCAATTTGGCGTTGTTCTGGTGGCACTTCGCTATGTTGACTATGAAATAATCCACAGCTTGTTATCGTTATAAAACTAAAAAAAACAACCGTGATGCTCAAAGAGCGAATAATGAAACATGTGCTTATACTAGATGTTTTCAACTTCAACACAGGCAACCTCATGTACATGGCGTTTATTAAATAACACGGTATGTTGTTAATCATAGGGGAAG
>NZ_JABVCQ010000083.1 GCF_014145225.1 Thiospirillum jenense | reverse complement strand
TGGGCAAGAATGGGTGCGATTGAAAAGTGGTACGGGAATTACAATAGACCAGCAAATTGATGGTATTATTTTGCCCAGTGGATTAGAAAACTATGAGTGGCGGCAAGCAGGTAATACGGTGCGTATTACTGGTAATAACCTAGATGCTACTCTTGTTGTTCGTGATGGGCGCGGTACTGTGGTATTGTCCACCAACGGTCTAATTTATTTAACCTTATCTGGTACGCAAATGCAGTTAGGTAATCAATCACTTTCAATTGACGCGCAGCGTTTTACAATAGCGATGTTTGGCAGTAGTGTTGATTCTACAACATACGCAATAGATAGAGAGTTTTTCTATAATGCGCAACCGAATCAGGTTTTTTTACAGCCAAATGCCCGGTTTACCGCTGTTGAAGATGCTGATTTTTATGGTGAAACCGGTTATGAAACTGTGGTGATGGATAATGCCATAACGGCCACGATTGATCAGAATATTGAGCGTGTTGAATTCGCGGCGCCCTTGTCGGATTATTCATTCCGCCAGCAGGGTAATGCGCTGGAAATGCAGCGTGATGGAAATGTCGTTATTACTATTCGTGTACAAGCGGATGCCGATGGTACCCTATTGTCATTCCAAGATGGCACTACTCCAGTGCAACGGCATCCCACTGGTCATTTATTGCTCGGAGAGCAATTTTTAATTGATGAGGATGCTTGGTCACAGTTCAATACGTCTCTGTTTGACGAATAGAATAGTTGCGGCGGTTGGATTGACAGAATCAATCCAACCGACTAACACACTCACTCTGCCACACCACCCGTTCTAATCCAATTCCAATCACCGCGTATAAGCGCAATTCATTCAAGTGTTGACTAAAGAAATCATTCAAAGCGTCGATGGCACTTGTGAGAATTATCACTTGGCATTAGCGCGGATTCCTGAATTGCTCGATCCATTAGTCACGACGAACGAATGATAAAACTGTATTAAAGTTGATCGTTCCCGCGCTCCAACGTGGGAACGTTTTTTCACGCCCGAATAACAACAATACGCCGCCCGCCCTGACTCGTTTGCTCCCCATGACTCATCCGTTCTGCAATGGG
>NZ_JABVCQ010000082.1 GCF_014145225.1 Thiospirillum jenense | reverse complement strand
GCTCGGTCAGCGCAGTCATTGCCAACTAATCAACCAATTGATTCGCCCGAATTACCGCCAATTCCCGCTCGTCAAACGCAATCATTGCCGACTAATCAGCCTGAATTACCGCCAATTCCAGTTCGTCAAGCACAATCATTACCAACTAATCAAGCAATTGAGTCGATTGAATTACCACCCGTCCCCGCTCGTCAACCACAATCGTTGCCAACTAATCAGCCTGAATTACCACCAACTCCCGCTCGTCAATCAACTAATCAACAAATCAATTCGCCTGAATTACCGCCAACTCCCGCACGTCAATCGCAATCATTACCAATTGACTTGCCCGAATTACCACCAATTCCAATTCGTCAATCAAATAATCAACAAATCAATTCGCCTGAATTGCAGCCAATTCCCGTTCGTCAAACGCAATCATTGCCAGTTAATCAATTAGTTGACTCGCCTGAATTACCGCCAATTCCCGCTCGGTCAGCGCAGTCATTGCCAACTAATCAACCAATTGATTCGCCCGAATTACCGCCAGTTCCCGTTCGGTCAGCGCAGTCATTGCCAACTAATCAACCAACTGATTTGCCCGAATTACCGCCAATTCCCGTTCGTCAACCGCAGTCATTACCAACTAATCAAGCAATTGAGTCGCTTGAATTACCACCCGTCCCCACTCGTCAACCACAATCGTTGCCAACTAATCAGCCTGAATTACCACCCGTCCCCGCTCGTCAATCAATAAATCAACCAACTGATTTGCCCGAATTACCGCCAATTCCCGTTCGGCAAGCGCAGTCATTGCCAGTTAATCAATTAGTTGACTCGCCTGAATTACCACCAATTCCAATTCGTCAATCAACTAATCAACAAATTAATTCGCCCGAATTACCGCCAATTCCAATTCGTCAATCAACTAATCAACAAATCAATTCGTCCGATTTGCCGCCCGTTCCAGTTCGGCAAGCGCAATCATTGCCAACCAATCAACCAATTGACTCGCTTGAATTACCACCCGTCCCCGCTCGTCAATCAATAAATCAACCAACTGATTTGCCCGAATTACCGCCAATTCCCGTTCGTCAAGCACAATCATTGCCGACTAATCAGCCT
>NZ_JABVCQ010000081.1 GCF_014145225.1 Thiospirillum jenense | reverse complement strand
CGCGTATTCACCCGTGATCCCGGCATAGGTCGCTTCAATATTCAAATTGGCGACATAATAAGGCAGAATCGCCACTTCATTCGCATATAATTCGTGATGATATTTATACGCTAATTTAGCCGGCTGACCACGAAAGTATTCTAATAACTCACAAATAAACGTCCCCGTCCCGCTCGCTGGATCCAAAATATCCACATCCTTATCAATTAAATACCGCCCGAAATGCCGCTGACACAACCAATCGGCACTGGCAATCATAAAACGCACAATTTCATTTGGCGTATAAATCACACCCAACCGATCTGCCGCTTTCGGGTTATACACGCGATAAAAGTTTTCATAAATCACTTTCAAAAAGGTTTGCTTTTCATTATGACTCGCCAACCGCGCCGCCGTCGCTTTAATCGCCGCATAATAGGGCGCTAATGATCTGAGCGTTTTTTTCTTTAATGCGCCAGTAAAGAACACCGCCTCCAGCGCATATAAAGATCGCGCCACGTTATTATGCTGGTGGAAATCACTCTCATCAAAGATTTGCGCAAAAATATCCTCCGTTAAAATATGCTGAATTAACATCTCGCGCACATCATCCGCCGTTAAATCGGGATTAATCACCGCCTGCGCTTGAATTAAAAACGCCTGCGCCGCCGATTGAAACGCCGAATGCGTCGCCGCGTGTTGGGCAATTAACTCGCGCAACGCCACCAATACCGTCGGCAAATCTTGTTTGAATTGCACAACGGCAGCGCGAAAATCGGCAATTTCTTGGCGTTCAAATGCAAAAAACTGATTTAATAACCGCTCCAGCGCGGGCGGATCAGTCATTTCACAGCGCCCAATTTCCTGACCCTGTTGGAATAAAACGGCGGTGCGATCATCGGTAAATAACAAGTTATCTTGCGGATAACCCCGCGCAAACTTTTTATTGATTTCCGCGTCTAAATCATCATCAATATCTTTTGCCTCCCAATAACCGAGCGGCAAGCGCAATTCGTGCAATAACGCGCCGTCAACGCTAATGCGCGTCTTAAACGCGGTAGTCAGCGGGTATTCAGCAATGAACGTCAACCCCAATGGTCGCGCCCAGTTTTTTAATAAATCTTTGAATGCTTC
>NZ_JABVCQ010000080.1 GCF_014145225.1 Thiospirillum jenense | reverse complement strand
TGTCAAGTCCCGTAAGATTGTAAACACGTTTATTAAAACGTTCCGGGCATTGCCGTTGCCAATTTTTCAAGGATTGAACTGGTGAAATATGCCCTAATGCTTTTTGCGGAATCTGATGATTATACACACGCGCATAGTTTATCAAAGTTTGCTCTAACTGATGTGCGGAATTAAAATGAGTGGTTGCCAACACATCAGCAATACGCCCATTAAACCGCTCCACCATACCGTTGGTTTGCGGACGTCTTGGAGTAATTAAACGATGTTGAATACCATGCTCTGTGCAGCGTTGATCGAACGCATGAAACCCGGTTGGTTTGCGTTCACCAGTCGCACAAAAGCGATCAGTAAATTCTTTACCATTATCGGTCAAAACGTATTCAATCTTAAATGGTGCATGTGCAGTTAAACGATTTAAGAAGGCGCTTGCTGATGCGGCAGTTTTATCATCAAGTAATTCTAAATACACCCATCGTGTGGCACGATCAATGGCTACAAATAAATACCGTCTATGTGTTTCATCAGGCATTTGCGGTAAATATTTGACGTCAACATGCACGAACCCTGGCTCATAATTTTTGAACTTTTTCAAAGGCTTAGATGAATCTTCTGCTTTAGGCATCAGTGCTTTGAGATTGGAAACACCGTGACGCCGCAAACACCGATCAAGTCCCGAACGCGACACATTAGCGTTAATGAATTCCCGCGTCACTGCGAGTAAATCATCTAATGATAATAATAATGTTTGGCGCAAATGCACAACCACAATTTCTTGCGCAGGACTCAATGTCGTTTTCAGTCGATGGGGGCAATGTGATGCATCATTTGTATTATCACGATTTCGCCACTTATGCACCGTCGCCCGATTAAGACCGTATTCTTGCGCTAATTCACGGTCAGATTTTGATTTACTGGACAATTGTAATTCACGTCGAACCGCGGGCGTTGTACGCGCATTTTTATGCAGTGCTACTTGCATGATGTTTGACCTAACAAAAATGATTAAAATGGTTGCCTGATGTGTGGTTAAAGTAGTATTTTATTTTCATTGTAGAGTGTTAATAAAACTTCTCGTGCCAATAATAGTGAATAATTACGTCTTGGAATATAATCGCACGGGACGCGACA
>NZ_JABVCQ010000008.1 GCF_014145225.1 Thiospirillum jenense | reverse complement strand
GACTTCTCTGTTTAATGTGTATCAGCGACGGCGCGAAGTGCGCAAGTTAATTAAAGATTTTGCTTAGTGGCTGAATAAAAAATTGGATCAATTGCCGGTTGGTGATTCAGAATTTCTTTATTGGCGTAAATTGGCGCGTGAACCGCTTATAGAATACGCAGGATGATCTGCTGCGGTGCGATAAACGCGCAATTCCTTCACTGCCGAATAGGTAGCCAGATGGTGATGTTGAGGCACAAAAAAACCGGCGTTAACCGGCTGATTTGTTTAGAAAATTGATTTGTTGAAACAAGCTGGTGGGCGCAGGTGGGATCGAACCACCGACCCCTGCCGTGTGAAGACAGTGCTCTCCCGCTGAGCTATGCGCCCGTAGAATGCGCAGTTTAACCAGCAACGCCCATCAGGTCAAATCTACCATGCAACCCGCCCCACACCGCATCAAATTATGGGATTTACCCACCCGCCTCGGTCACTGGCTCGTCGTGATCGCCGTCACTGCCGCCATCATCACCGGACTGCTCGGCGGCGAGTGGATGACTTGGCACGGCCGCGTCGGGTTATTCATCTGCGGCTGGCTGACATTCCGCCTCATCTGGGGCGTGATCGGCTCAACCTACGCCCAATTTCGCCAATTTATCCCCAATCGCGCCGCCATCGTCGCCTATCTACTCGGCACTTGGCACGGCACCGGACACAACCCCCTCGGCGCACTGTCGGTCGTGGCACTGCTGACACTACTTGGGTTGCAGACCGCGAGCGGACTGGTCGCCGACGACGACATCGCCTTCCGCGGTCCGCTCTCCGCGCTGGTCAGCAGCGACCTCAGCGCGACCCTGACCAGTCTGCACCGCCAAAGCGCGTGGGTGTTAATCGCCCTGATCGCGTTACACATTATCGCCATCGCCCTCTACACCCGCCTCCGCAACACGCCGCTGGTGCGCCAAATGTTCACCGGTTGGCACGAAACTAGCACGGCGACCGCGCAGTCGGCACGCGGCGGCGGCGCGGTGGCGTTGATTGTCGCACTCGCACTCGCGGCAGTGGTGACGTGGGGCGCAAGCGGCGGGTGGTTATCAATTGAATCAAGCGCGCCGCCAATCACGACGCCCGAGTGGTAATAACTGCCGCGCAATGAAACCCAATTATCCACCCCTTATTTTTAATAAAAAACGGGGGGTTAATCGCAATTGGGCAGCGCAATTGACCGCATGATTTCATCGGTTGCACTCAAGATTTTAATGATGCGCTGGTAGTGTTTGATTTCCTCAAAACTCAATTCCCGCCCTTTGCGATCTTTTAACCATTTCTGCGCCGGTTGATAACCGCCAATATAAAACGTCCACGCGACCGCCGGCACATCGGCAAAATATTGTGATTGGTTAATCCACACTTGGTTATTAAAATAGCGCGGTTTATCAATGATCGGCTGACCGTCGCCAATGAACGGATACGGCGTGGCGCCAATTGCTGCCGGTGCCATTAAATGCAACTGCCGCAATTGAGTTCCTTTATCGGCAATTGACCAAAACGCCGCCGCATTGGGCGGCCAGGGAATACGCGGAAAATCAGTTTTTAAGAATTCAGCGTATTGTTCCCGATACGCCGGGCAATGCAACACGCCATAAATGTAATCAAACACGGCGAGTTCAGTTGGCGCGCCGTGAATAGAATCTGTGGCGATGGCTTGCAAGCGTTGATATAAATCTGAATTGAAATTAACGCGGCGGGGTTGATGGGGCGCTTGGTCATCAGAATACAAATAGAGCGGAAATAACATGCCGCCGCCGCGATAAAACAAATTTAAATCAGAAATACCGGTATGAACAAACACAATATTCCAAGGCATATTACCAACAACTTGACCTTGCCGCCCAATAACAAGGATAATTGATTCCCGACGTAACAGGTGGCGCATCATTTCATTACGCGGGTAGCACATAAAGCCGCGTGATTTGCCCGTGTAATATGTCCAGCGATAATCAAACGGCCGATACGCAATTAGTTGGAGATATTCAATTCCGAAATGGTTTTTGACATCCGCTTGCGCCCATTCCACGCGCCAATCACGCACATCTTTACCCAAATCATATTTAACCCGCGCCTGCTCCGGCGGTAATACGGCAAAGTTTTGCACCCGCTGCCACAACGCCATTTTATCTAGATCAATCGTTAATGAATCGCGGGCAGTGACAATCCCAACTGAATTGACTGGCATCAATTCCTGAATTGAAAACCCAGTGTTATAAATCGCCTCGCGCCCATTATTACGCCGCACAAACGGGTATTGCGGCGCGTGATGCGGGAGTTGCTGCCATTGATGCCCCGTTAATTGATTTGCCTGCAATGCCGTATATTTGCCCGCCCGTTCACCCCACAAATCGGCATGAAAAACCGCCGCTAGTGAATTGTTATTCACAGCAGTTTTCTTTTTAACCGCAATTAAAATTGCCACGCCCTGCTGAATATCAAACACGTTTTTATCGGGTTGCCCATCTGGCGTCACTTCCTTCTTTTTTGCATTGCCGTGCAAATCTAAAACATAAATCTTGTCAAACGTGTTGAGCAATTGCCAGCGCATTCCACGAAAGGTCGGATTATCCAAATAGCCGTGATTCGTAATAAAGCCCAGTACCCCTTCGCCATTTTTACTAATAAAATGTTCCGCCAATCGAATAAACTTGACATAATCATCATTAATCCATTTGGGATTGCGTTCATTGAGTTTATCCTGACCACCGGGCTCTTTTTTATACACCGCCATTAACTGTGTAATCCAATCGCTTTTATTCACGCTTTCGCCAGAATACGGCGGATTACCAATAACGCACATGATCGGCAAATTGCGCTTCACCACATTTGCGCCCCGTGCTTCATTCGATAACCATTGCGCAAATGGCAGGTTTTGATGAATAGCACTGCCCTCTTCCAGTGAATTAGTCAAATACACCGATAAACGCGGCAGCGCGCCGGTTGGTACATAGCCCAATTCAGTTAATAATAAATCCAATTTCAAATGACACATCGCATACGACGCCATCAATAATTCAAACCCGTGCAGGCGTGGAATTAAATCAGTTTCTAAATAACGCGACCACATCCCCGCCGCCACATCCTTTACTTTTGGCGCAATCTGTTTAATTACCGCCGCTAAAAACGTCCCAGTTCCCGTTGCTGGATCAAGGATTTGCACGCGATGCACCGCTTTTTTAATCGTGATTGGCGTCCCATCTTTATTCACTGTTCCCGTGTCAAAATCAATTATGACCTGCGAGGTATCCGCCAACCCGTCTATTAAGCAAAACTCGGTTTTTAATACTTCGTCCACCGCCCGTACAATAAAATTAACCACCGGTTCGGGTGTGTACCACACCCCCCGCGTTTTGCGTTTCGCGGGATTATAAACGGCTAAAAAGGTTTCATAAAAATGAATCACCGGATCGGATTGACCAGTGAATTGACCAAAGCCGGCCAGCACCTGCGGCATATTCGTCACTTGAAAAATACTGGTCAATTCATCAACGATCCACGCAATGCGCTCGTCTAATTCTGCATTGGCAATATAGCCAAATAAAGCGCGTAATAACGGATTGGATTTGGGCAAGGTTAATACTGCGTGTTGCCGCGTGAATTGCAATGGCTCACCGCTGTAATGCACCCGCGCCGCGAATAACCCATACGCAATGGTTTCGGCATAGACATCGGCGAATTCGACCGGCGAAATATCACTAATTAAATGCTGTTGAAACGCGGCAAATTGATTCGCCAACTCCGTCTGCCGCTGTTGATCCGCAATTAACGTTGCGTGCAAAACATCTCTAATTAACACTGCCTTGCCCGCCATGCGTTCGGCCAATTCACGCGGATTGGTCACGGTCGCCGGGCGCTGTTGAATAAAATCATGCAACAGGTTTTCTAATACGGCGAATTGATCGGGCTGCGCGACCAATTGACCATTGACCAGCGCACCAATAGACACTCTGCTTTTTAATTGACCATCACGAAAAAACTGCCAGTCTAAACAATTGGTGTAAATGAGATTGGGCAGCGCGTAGCGATAGCGGTGCTGCTGCGCCAAGTTATCTTTATTTAATGCAGTTAAATCAATTGGTACGTCTTTAGCTTCGACATAACCAATGGCCAACCCGCTGCGCTGTAAAATGAAATCTGGTGCCCCGCAGGCAATACGTTTAGGTTCATTGATAGCAATGATATCAGGTGCGATGCTATTAAATAAAACCGTTAATGCGGGGCGATAGGAATACTCGGTTGCTGCGCCGTTCGCATAAATAGCACTGACGCTGGCGAAAAAGGACGTGATTAAAGACATGAATCAATTCTGCGATAGGATGCGCGGGGAAATGTTGCGCGTTCCCACGCCGCGCATGGGAACGCTCATTAACAATGCGAGGTTAATTAAAGCGTGTCTAATAACCCCGGAATCTGCGCAATTGCCGCCGTCACAGTTGCGGCATCAGCAGTGACATCCCGAATGATTTGCGCACCTAATGTCCGCAAATGCGTTTGGCGTTCGGGGGTTAATGCGTTATAAATAATGCCGCGCTCGGCTTGTGCATTTGCAAATGCCAAACCGACCTGCACTTGATTACCAAAGCGCGCCATATCTATTGCCGCATCTGCATTCGCCCACCCGCCATCAATTAACGCAATAATCATCTGATCGCGGGTAAAATGACCGCTGTTTAATTCGTCTAACCAATAGGTTTTGCCCGTTTCATCCGCAGCGCGATTAAAAATGTTGTGATACAGCGCGTCAATCAATAAATCATTACCATTCTCCGCTGGATACAACGCTCGCACCGTGTCATTATCAAAAAACGCCTGCGCAACGGTCGTAGGTGTCCAACTGCCGCCGCGCAATTCATTCTCCCAGTATTGCAAACCATCATTGTCCGGCGCATACCCGAGAGTGGCAATATAAATCTCCGTAATCCGCTCGGCATTCGTGCGCGTTGACGGTTGATAATTAATAATGCGGAAGTTTTGATGCGGTTCTGACCATTGCAAAGTTAATTGATCGCCAAAGTTGGGGAAATCAGTCACCGTGTGTTGATGTTGCACACCGGTAATAGACCCTAATCCACCCGGCGTGGCAATGGTGAATTGACGAGTGGCCACCACTGCGCCATCAATGTTTAATGCGATTTGATGCGCGCCGTCAGCGTAATCATTCCAGTTAATTGCCAGCGCGTAGCCGTTATTACTATCACCACAAATAGATTGGGTATCACCGCGGCCGCTGCCGTAGGGGGCAATTAACGTGGTGCCGTCTAATGTAAATGTGATATTGCCAGCATCGCACGCCCAACCACGAATTAACGCTCGACCGCTTTCAATCCCACCATCAGTCGGACTTTCCCAATTGCCATTGGCGGCACGTTCAATTGAAAAAGCGCGGGCGGCAGCATTGGTGACGACGAAGTTTTGATTGGGTTCTGACCAGGTTAATAGCGTGTTTTGACCCGCAGCGGGGAAGTCAACAACGGTGGTGGTTTTGATTAAACCCGTTAAAAAGTTCTCGTCACCCAAGCGCGTGACCATGACAGCTGCGCGGGTCAATTCCACGCCATCAGCAATGAGTTTTAACACATGTTCACCCGTGCCGTAATCACTCCAGTTAATTGCCGCCGCGAAGCCGTTATTTGAATCACCGCACACTGTTTGACTGTCCAATCGCTCGGCGCCGTAAGCAACTTCAAATGCAGCGGTATCATCCACTTGCACGGTGACGCTATTGGCATTGCACACCCAGCCATGCACCACGCCAATGCCGCTTTCATAGCTGCCGTTGACTGGGCTATCTAATTGGTATTGATTGGTTAATTGGGTGAAATTGGCAATGACATCGGTGGCAGCATTGATTGTCAAAATACAGGCTTCAATACCGGTGCAGGCGCCACCCCAGCCTTGAAATTGCCACCCTTCATTTGCCTGTGCAGTTAAGGTGACAACCGCGCCAGCCGAATAGGTGCCGGTGCAAGTAACCCCGCTGCATTGATTATTATCTAAGCCAGGATCGCTATTCACATTACCGCCGCCGTTAATAGTTAAACTGAATGGATAGCTGCTGGCGGGGGCGGGCGGGGTGGTGCAGGTGTTAATTAAAACGGCGCTGTTTTGATTCACCGCTCCGCTATCTTCACCCACTACCACGAATTGATAACCGGTCCAAGTGATGCCGTAAAGATGACGGTCGGTGGGCGTGGTGCGCGCTGTCCAGTTGACGCCGTCGGGGCTGGTCAAGATGGTGCCGAGCGCCCCGACTGCGACGAATTGACTGCCGTTCCAGATCACATTTTCCAGAACGTACTCAGTTCCAGAGGTGCGCCGCGTCCAGTGGCTGCCGTCGGCGCTGGTCAGGACGATGCCGCCAGCGCCCACGGCTACGAATTGGCTGCCGTTCCAAACGACCGCGGTGAGTTGTTCCGTGACGCCCGAGGCGTACGTTGTCCAGTTGACGCCGTCGGCGCTGACGAGGATGTCGCCGACGGTGTTGACCGCGACGAATTGGTCATGCCCCCAGGTCACGCCGGTCAGGGCGAACGATGTGCCGGAGGTGCGCGCTGTCCAGTTGACGCCGTCGGGGCTGGTCAAGATGACGCCATTTACGCCCACGGCGGCGAATTGGTTGCCGTTCCAAACGACGTCGTTCAGTGCATCGGTGGTGCCGGTGGTTTGCCCCGTCCAGTTGACGCCGTCGGCGCTGGTTAGCACGATGCCGTTTTCATCAACGGCGACAAATTGGTTGCCCGTCCAGATGACGCTGAGTATCAAGCCCTCGCCAACGCCATAGCGCGGTGTCCAGTGGCTGCCATCTGCACTGGTCAGGATGACGGTCATGGCGCCCAAGCCGCCGACTGCCACGAATTGGCCATTGCCGTAGGTGATTGCATACAGTTGGTTGTGGCCTGGAATCGAAGCAACCGGTTGCCAATTGGCGCCGCATTCGGAGATTGGAGCGGGGCTGGATTGAATGTCGCGCACGAGGCGGACATATAAACCGTAATCATAGGAAACGGGGCCGGTTTGTCCTGATAAAAAATCGGCATTCCAGGCTAAATGATAAAACGGCGAACTAGACCAATGACCGCCGGGGATTGCATTCAAAAAATAATTCGGATTGATTGCTGGAGTATGTAAATCATATTCAACTAATGCTTGCAATTCTTTAATGTTCGGCAAGCGCCAATCCGTATAGTTGCCGAGTGTAGATTGGGCAGCCGCATTCAATGCCTCACTCCAGTTCATAGTTAGTGGATCACCCGTGCAATCATTGCCAGTTAAACCGGCATTACATTTTGACCACATTAAACCAGTATTGAGTTGCGTGACGGTGCCGTCATCATTATCAATAAAAACATCTGCCGCAGATTCACCGCGCACGAGCCGAATATGACTGAGACCACTAATTGCGCCGGTTTCGCCTTGATAAAAACTGACTGCCCAAAAGAAATTGGGGTCGGCAGCATAGCGGGCCGCTGTCCAAAAGTGTGCATGTGACGTGCTGTATGTATTGGGAAAATACACATCATCTATTGCAGGACCAATGCGGAGTAAATGCACAATCCCACCTAATTCTTTCACCGTCGGCATCCGCCAATCACTGAACCCGCACAATTCAGTGCTATTCACATCATAAACAAACTTTTCCATATCACAGCGGCCACTTTCAAAACAAACCCCGCCGCTATTTGTGCCTAAATTGCCATCGGTTGAATTAGAATCATACCAACTATAATTATGATCTTGATCGCGCAACCCGCCATCATCCGTTTTCACTTCCCAAATTAAATTGGTGACATTATCGCGGGTACAGGCCCAATCATTCGGCCCATTTCCTAATTGCGCATCAGCGGGTAATTCCGCCCCGCTATTACTGATTTTCGTGAAATCAAACCCCGCGTCGCCGCCGCCGGTTTTAATTAACGTGCCGGCAATTGCTTCTGCATCGCGGCCATAATCACCATCTTGACGTGGAAACTCAGCGATTGGACAGAGCGGACTAAACGCCGTTGTTCCATCAGAACAGGCAGTAATACCCGTGTCATTTAATGCCGCGTGTGCTGGCGCGGCGGTCACGGCGGTGAATAAGACCAGCGCCGTTATTGCGTGATAAGACAGATGTTTTATATTCAAAGGATTAACTCCAGTTAAATTGCCAAAGATATCCAGCAGCGGGTGCGCCGACAAAATGTTAATACGCGGCGCAAAAAAATAAAACGGATCATCTGCCACCAATAGCAATCGTGATTCCTGATGTCAAAAACGCCGGCGCCATCACCAGTGTCACCTCTGCCGCGCATTGCGGTTAAAATCACCGCTCGATCCCCACCCGCGCCCGGACTGGTGCGCCCTTTTTTACCTGTAGGCTCAAACACTCATCATGGCATCCGAAGACTTCAAACGTGTTCTAAATGAACTCATCATTCGCTTTCTACCCTTTGCCGACGCTGCCACACCCGACTTACCATTGCCGCGTTTATTACGTTTATCATTATTCCAAGTGTCGGTCGGCATGGCAATCGTATTACTCAACGGCACCCTCAACCGCGTCATGGTGGTTGAATTAGGAATGCCGGTTTGGCTAGTGTCATTAATGATCGCGCTACCGCTAGTGTTTGCACCACTGCGCGCCATCATTGGCTTCCGTTCCGATTACCACCGCTCGGCATTTGGATTAAGACGAGTCCCCTACATTTGGATGGGAACGCTGCTACAATTCGGCGGTTTTGCATTCATGCCATTCGCTTTGCTATTATTATCCGACAGCAGCAATGATTTAGCGATTTTGGGCTATGCTGCCGCCGCTGTTGCATTTTTATTAGTTGGCGCGGGCTTGCATACGACGCAAACTGCGGGTTTAGCATTAGCCACCGACCTCGCGCCCGTTGATAAACGCCCCCGCGTTGTTGCATTGCTGTATGTCACCTTATTATTAGGCATGGTGATTAGCGCCGTGATCTTTGGTAACTTGCTAACCAATTTCAGTCAAATGCGCTTAATTCAAGTTATTCAAGCCGCCGCCGTCTTAAGCGTCATTTTCAACTTCACCGCTTTATGGCGGCAAGAAGCAATTGACATGCAACGCGCCACCACGCGGATCATTCGCCCACCATTTGCGGAAACTTGGCAAACGTTTATTCAAGATCAATTCGCCTTCCGCCTGTTAATTGTGGTGGGATTAGGCACCGCCGCATTCAGTATGCAAGACATTTTATTAGAACCCTACGGCGGACAAGTCCTCGGTCTGAGCGTCGCGCAAACCACCGCCCTCACCGCCATTTGGGCAACTGGCACATTGGTTGCTTTCACCCTCTCCGGCGTCCTGTTAACACGCGGTTGGGACGCCAATCGCATGGCGGGGGTGGGTGCCGCACTCGGTTTGATCGCCTTTTCCGCCGTCATCACCGCCGGCATCCTGCATGAGGCGTGGATTTTCCGCGTTGGTACGGCATTAATCGGCTTTGGCGGCGGATTATTCGCCGTTGGAACGCTCACCACCGCCATGAGTTTGGCGGAAGACGGTCACAGCGGACTGGCGCTCGGCGCGTGGGGGGCAGTGCAAGCCACGGCCGCGGGCGGTGCCATCCTGATCGGCGGCACTATCCGTGACGTGTTGAGCGGTGCCGCCAATGCCGGCTGGTTTGGCGCGGGGGCGGTCAATCCGGCGCTGGGTTACAATGTGGTGTACAGCATTGAAATAGTGATGTTGGTTGCCACGTTAATCGTTGCTTTGCCATTATTGCTGGGCAAACAGCGGCTGCGGGCGCATTCGGATAAACCGTTTGGCATTGCCGAAATGCTGTAATCTCACTGGACGAGTGCCGGTGAGATTGATTAAATCCCCCGTTGTTTCATTGGATAACAACCATGACAACGGGATTAAACAAAACGGATTGAACTGGTGCAACGTTTAATGACTTTTGTGCATCAACTGGTCGCCACCACGCCAGCATTAAATAATGATGCAACCCCGCGTGTGGCGGATTGGACATGAAGAGACCTGCGAGTAGATGTTGAATAACATCCCTAATTTGCTTACCTTTTTACGCATTGGGTTAATTCCCGTGTTCGTCATTGTGTTTTATTTACCAATGAACGGGACGCGCCTGATTTGTTTGGGGATTTTTATTACCGCCGCCATTACCGACTGGCTGGATGGTTATTTAGCGCGGCGCTGGCATCAAACCACCTCATTGGGCGCATTTCTTGACCCGGTGGCGGATAAATTAATCGTCGCAGTGGCGCTGGTGTTATTAGTGCAAGCCGACCCGACGCCCTGGTTGGCATTACCGGCCGCGGTGATTATCGGGCGTGAAATCACGGTGTCCGCATTGCGCGAGTGGATGGCTGAAATCGGGGCGCGGACACAGGTGGCAGTCTCGGCGGCGGGCAAATGGAAAACCACGCTGCAAATGATTGCGATTGCGCTGTTAATTCTGCGCGAGCCGCTATTTGGTTTACCGATTGCCAACATTGCATTGGTGTTACTGTACCTAGCCGCGGGCTTAACCCTGTGGTCAATGGTGCAGTATTTGCGCGCCGCGTGGCCAAGTTTGACTGGTCAACCCCCGCCGCCGTAATGCGCGCTTGGGTTGTCGCAAGTTGTTTCTATGCCAATGTCACTGCTATAGTAATCACCCGCGAGGCGGTTTTTTCAAACCTGAATAAAACCGCCTTCTTTATTTTCTAGTGCGCATTTGCACATGACGAGGGCAGAAATGGGCGAGCATTATTTGATGTCCACCTACGCCAGACTCCCCGTGACCTTCGAGCGCGGCGACGGCGTTTGGTTATGGGATAACATGGGGCGGCAGTATTTGGACGCACTGTCGGGCATCGCCGTCTGCGGCTTAGGTCACGCCCACCCCGCAGTCACGCAGGCGCTGTGTGCGCAGGCGGGCAAATTGCTGCACACCTCCAATCTGTACCGCATCGCCGCGCAGGAACAATTGGCCGAGCGTTTGACGGCATTGGCGGGCATGGAGCGCGTATTTTTTGCCAATTCCGGCGCCGAAGCCAATGAAGCCGCCATCAAGCTGGCGCGGTTGTACGCCCACCGGCGCGGCATTACCCAGCCGACCATTTTGGTCACGGAAGGCAGTTTTCACGGCCGCACCCTCGCCACCTTGACCGCCACCGGCAACCGCAAAACCCAAGCCGGTTTTGAACCGCTGGTGCAGGGCTTCGTGCGCGTACCGTATAACGACATTGCGGCAATTGAAATGGTCGCCGCGAATTGCCCCTCTATTGTCGCCGTATTAGTTGAACCAATTCAAGGCGAAGGCGGCGTTATTGTCCCGGCTGATGATTACCTCGTGCAATTGCGTCAATACTGCGACCAGCACCATTGGTTATTAATGTTGGATGAAATTCAAACCGGCATGGGGCGCACCGGTCAATTATTCGCTCATCAACACAGCGCGATTCAACCCGACGTAATGACCCTCGCCAAAGGATTAGCTAATGGCGTGCCAATTGGCGCTTGTTTAGCACGCGGGGCGGCGGCAGAAGTCTTTGCCCCCGGCAATCATGGCTCAACCTTTGGCGGTAATCCACTCGCCTGTTGCGCTGCATTAGCGGTATTAGACACATTAACCAATCAACAACTGGCCACGCGGGCAGGTGAATTAGGCGCTCAATTATTTAACGACTTGCGCGCCCAATTAAATGACGTGGCTGGTGTTGTCGCCATTCGCGGGCGGGGATTAATGGTGGGTATTGAATTAGATCGTGACTGCGGCGTATTAGTTAAACAGGCACTCGACGCGGGATTATTAATTAACGTCACCGCCGGGCGCGTCATTCGGTTATTACCGCCGTTAATTATCACCCCGGCGCAGATCGCACAGTTAGTTGAGCAATTAACCCAACTCATCCGTGCTTTTCTTAATCCCTCGCATTAAACTCGCCACTGGAAGTTGCACCGCAATGGAGACACAGTCCCACCCGTCCCATTTTTTAACCCTACTTGATTTGACGCCAGACGCCGCGCAGCAGTTAATTCAACGGGCAATTGAATTAAAACAGTGGCAGCGAGCGGGCGTGATTCATACGCCATTAAAACAACGCACCTTGGGCATGATTTTTGAGAAATCCTCCACCCGCACCCGCGTTTCATTTGAAGTTGGCATGGTGCAATTGGGCGGACATGCGCTGTTTTTATCTCCGCGTGATACGCAATTGGGCCGCGGCGAACCCATTCCCGACACGGCGCGGGTTTTATCGCGCATGGTGGACGCCATTATGATTCGCACCTTTGAACATGACACGGTCGAATTATTCGCCCAGCATTCCAGCGTCCCTGTGATTAATGGGTTAACTGATCGGTTTCATCCCTGCCAAGTTCTGGCCGATATTCAAACCTATTATGAACAACGCGGTACTATTACTGGTTGCACGGTCGCGTACATTGGCGATGGCAATAACATGTGCAATTCGTATTTAAACGCCGCCCAATTATTCGATTTTCATCTCAAAATCGCCTGTCCTGATGGTTTTGAACCCGCCGCTGATGTATTAAACCGCGCCGCCGGTCATTACACGCTCATGCGCGATCCCAATCAAGCCGCCACCAATGCCGATTTAATTATCACCGACGTTTGGGCCAGCATGGGTCAAGAAGCCGACGCTGAACGGCGGTGTATTGCATTTGCCAATTATTGCGTCAATGATGACATCATGGCACACGCCAAATCCGATGCGTTATTTATGCACTGTTTACCCGCCCATCGTGGTGAAGAAGTCTCAGCCAGCGTGATTGATGGCCCGCAGTCAGTGGTGTGGGATGAAGCAGAAAATCGGCTTCACGCCCAAAAGGCGTTATTAGAATATTTACTCGTCACGGCGTCCATTTGTTAATTCCAGTTAATATGCGTATTCATTCTCCTACCCCACCGCTGACTACGATCTTTTTTTCAGCATTTCGCGCTGGATTATTCGCCGTTATCTTCGCATGTTTCATGCAAAGTTCATTGGCAATTGCTGATACCGCGTATGTCACTGATTTAGGCGAATTTCATTTACGCAGCGGCGCCAGTACTCGTCACCGCATTATGCGGATGTTACCAAGTGGTACTGAAGTCGAAGTGATTGCTGAAGATAAAGATAATGGCTATACCCAGGTACGTTTGAGTGATAATACGATTGGTTTTATTCTGTCGCGTTATTTGCAAGAAGAACCCGCAGCGCGGGAACGCTTGACGGCTATTCAAACCCGCTTAAATGAATTGCAACAAGAACCCGGTCAATTAGCCGCGAAACTCAGCAAACTGGAAATTGAACATGCCGCATTAAAAACGGCTTATGAAAAAACGCTGCGGCGTAAAGAACAACTCGACCGTGAGTTAATTGAAATCCAGCGGGCGGCTGCAAATGTTGTGGACATCACGCAAGAGCGCGCCTCTTTGCAGGAAAATATTGCCCTATTAACTGGCAAAGTTGGGGAATTAGAACAGGAAAATCTTGTATTGCGTAATCGTGACCAACAACGCTGGTTTTTAATTGGTGCAACGGTGGCTGGTGGTGGCGTTGTATTAGGGCTAATGTTGCCTTATCTGCGCCTGCGCCGCCGTGCTAATTCGTGGAGTAATTTTTAGATTTGATCTATTTTAATCAAATAACGTCCATCATCATTTCGCACACTTCCAATCCACCCCCATCAACTCAGGAGTGAAATTTAATGTCCACTGATGACACCCAACTCAGCACGCGCTATGGCATAGTTGCGCAAAGTTTTCATTGGCTCGTGGTCGTTTTAATTGTCGGTTTATTAGTCACCAATGCGCTGCGTGAATCCGCCCCGAAAGGCGAAGAAGCATACATGATGTATCTAGGCTTACACATGTCGGTTGGCATCCTATTATTTTTCATTACCATAGCGCGCATTGCCTGGGCGCGTGTTACACCGCCCCCTGCGCCCATTTCATCCGCCCCTCAATGGTCACTCGCAGCAGCACGGATTGCCCATGTTTTACTCAACCTCGCCACCTTGTTTATTCCAATTTTTGGTTATTTGCGTATTGCAACCAAAGGATTTGACGCGCAATTTTTTGGCGTTTCAATTCCCTCGATCACGGGCGACATTCGTTGGCTACATGAAGTGATGGAAGTGTTGCATGGCGATGTCATGGTGATTGGTTTAATGACATTATTGATCCTGCACGTTGCCGCCGCTATTTGGCATCAGTACATATTGCGCGATGGCGCATTAGAACGGATGCTGCCCTGGGGGCGGTGATCGCATTATAAAAATGCCCACCAGAAGATAAATAGCAACTCACCATACCCCGCACTTTCAATAGCGGGGTATTTTATTTTCTAATTGCATCAATCACATCATAGCACGCACGATTTTCATCATTGTTCGGTCGCACTGCATCATAAAATGAACGCAATTTTTCAACAACTTGCCGTATTGGCGCTACCGGTGTTATTAGCAATTACCGTGCATGAAGCCGCGCATGGTTTTATGGCGCGTCAATTGGGTGATGACACCGCCTATCGCTTAGGGCGCGTCACCTTTAATCCGCTAAAACATATTGATTTAGTCGGAACTTTATTAGTTCCAATAACGATTTTTGCATTATCTGTTGCACTAAGTGGCAGTTCGCTGTTATTTGGCTGGGCCAAGCCTGTGCCAGTGAATTGGCATCAACTCCGCCATCCACGTCGGGATATGGCATTCGTGGCGCTTGCCGGTCCGGGTGCAAACTTATTGATGGCATTTCTGTGGGGGCTGGTCATTTTAATCGCTATTCATATCCTAAAATTTGCGCCCAATTCAGCAAGCGCCGCTGTGCTAATTTCAATGGCCGCCGCCGGCGTATTAATCAATTTAGTACTATTGGCACTCAATTTATTTCCACTCCTACCACTGGACGGCGGCCGCGTGATTAATGCTTTATTACCGCGTCCACTCTCACGAGTGTTTAGTCGTTTAGAACCGTTCGGCTTAATTATTTTATTAGTTTTATTATTTACGGGCATATTAGAAAAAGTTTTACAACCCAGCGTTGCGCTATTATTGGCAATGATACCGGGCAACGCTATTGTTCGAGAATTATTTCCCTTTTAAAGGTTAAGACAACGTGACAACACCTTCAATTGCACAAGCGCCCCGCGTCTTATCTGGTATGCGACCGACTGGACAACTCCATTTAGGTCATTATCATGGCGTATTGAAAAATTGGCTCGCATTACAGCATAATTATCAATGCTTCTTTTTTGCCGCTGATTGGCACGCTTTAACAACGGATTATGATAATCCAACCGCCATTCCGAAAAATACCTGGGATATGGTGATTGATTGGTTAGCGGCGGGCATTGATGCCAAATCGGCAACTTTATTTATTCAATCCCGCGTACCAGAACATGCGGAATTGCATTTATTATTATCAATGATTACACCGCTGGGTTGGCTAGAGCGCGTCCCAACCTATAAAGATCAGCAAGAAAAATTAAAAGAAAAAGACTTGGCGACCTATGGATTTCTTGGTTATCCATTATTGCAAAGCGCCGACATTTTAATTTACCGCGCTGGATTAGTCCCCGTCGGTGAAGATCAAGTAGCGCATGTGGAAATGACCCGTGAAATTGCACGGCGGTTTAATCATATTTATGGCCGTGAGCCGGATTTTGAAATCAAAGCTGACACTGCCAAACATCAAATGAATAAAAAGGACGCGGCGTTATTGGATCGGTTGCGCCGCGCTTATCAAGAACAGGGCGATCAAGAAGCATTGGTCACGGCGCGTTCATTATTAGATCAGCAGGTCAATTTAACGCCAACGGATAAAGAACGTCTGCTCGGTTATTTAGAAGGCGGTGGTCGCGTGATTTTACCCGAACCGCAGCCGCTATTAACTCAGGCATCAAAAATGCCGGGGTTAGATGGTCAAAAGATGTCTAAATCTTATGGCAATACGATTGGTTTGCGTGAAACACCGGCGGCAATTGAAAAGAAATTGCGCACCATGCCGACTGATCCGCGCCGTATTCGCCGCACTGATCCGGGTGATCCCGCTGCTTGTCCGGTGTGGCAATTGCATCAAGTCTATTCCAATGATGACATTAAAAACTGGGTAAAACAGGGCTGTCAATCGGCGGGTATTGGCTGTTTGGAATGCAAACAACCGATTATTACGGCGATTTGCGCTGAATTAGCACCGATTCAAGCACAGGCGCAGGCATTAGAACAACAACCCGAATTGGTGCAGGCAATTGTGAATGAAGGCTGTGAACGGGCGCGACAAGTGGCACAGGAAACCATGATTGAAGTGCGCCACGCGATGGCATTAGCGTGAATTAAAATTGCACCGTGTTATTTCACCTAACTAATGACTGATGAATAAACTAACGCAATGACAACCGTCGCTGCTGAACAAACGCCGCCATTCGCAATGGTGCATGGTCAACCGCTGCATGAATTGCCAATGGATTTATACATTCCACCCGATGCGCTGGAAATCATTTTAGAAACTTTTGAAGGGCCGCTGGATTTATTGTTGTATCTTATTCGGCGGCAGCATTTAGATATTCTGGCAATTCCGCTGACTGAAATCACGCGCCAGTATTTGGTTTATATTGAATTGATGCAGGCGCTCAAACTGGAATTGGCGGCGGAATATTTGGTGATGGCGGCGTTATTATGCGAAATCAAATCGCGGTTATTATTGCCGAATGATAATCCAGTTGATAGCGATGAACCCGATTTACAGGCGACGTTAATTCAGCGTTTATTAGAATACGAACAAATCAAACAGGCCGCGGTCGCGCTCGATCAATTGCCGCAATTGGGGCGTGATGTATTTGCCGTGTGTATTGCACCGCCAATGTATTTACCACGCCGCCCGCCCCCGCCCGTTGCATTAACTGACGTATTAAACGCATTGCAGCAGGTATTAAAACGCGCTCAACAGTTCACGGCACATCAAGTGATACAAGAGCCATTATCTCAACGCGACCGTATGACCGTAATTATGGCGCATTTACAGACAATCAATTCCGTTTCTTTTTACGATTTACTCACATTACACGAAGGGCGAGCGGGCGTGGTCATTACGTTATTAGCCGTTTTGGAATTGATGCGGGCGGCACTTTTAGACTGTATTCAAGCTGAACCTTTCGCGCCATTACAAATCCGTTTATGTCAACCGTCAGCAAATCATTTAATCATGTGACCACGCCATTATTAAAACAAGTGATTGAAGCAGCGCTGCTGGCCAGCGGTGAAACACTTACCATTGAACAATTGCAGGCGCTCTATTCGGATGAGCAACGTCCGCATCGTACCGATGTGAATGCAGCATTAGCGGCGTTGCGTACTGATTACGCCAATCGCAGCATTGAGTTAATTGCCGTTGCGGGTGGTTATCGTATTCAAATTCGCCAAGAATTTGCGCCGTTCATTGCGCAATTGTGGGAAGAAAAACCCGTGCGTTATTCGCGGGCGTTATTAGAAACATTGGCGCTTATTGCCTATCGCCAGCCGATTACACGCAGTGACATTGAAGCGGTGCGCGGTGTGACGGTGACAACGCAAATGATTAAAACCCTAATGGAGCGGGACTGGATTCACGTCGTTGGTCAGCGTGAGACACCCGGGCGGCCATCATTATATGCCACGACCAAAACCTTTTTAGAATATTTCGGTTTATCATCATTAGATGCGTTGCCACCGTTACCGCAATTAAGTGAGCCACTTGCGAATAACCCGCCCGTTTTTATTGATGAAACTGATCCCAATTTATAATCGGATCAATTACAATTAATCATGTCTGACCACCGTCGTTTTATTCATAAATCACCCCGCCCACATCATGCGCAAGCGATTAAAACCGCTCGCGCTGCGGCATCACCAACCAGTGCCGCGCCGCCGGTGCGTTTGCAAAAAGCCTTAGCTGACGCGGGGTTAGGATCGCGGCGGGCGTTAGAGGAGTGGATTCGTGCCGGCCGAGTGCGCGTGAATGGGCGGACGGCGCAGCTTGGTGATCGGGTGGCGGCAACCGATCGTGTCTTGGTGGACGGCAAAGCGGTGCGGCAGCGCTCGGCGACGCGCCCGCATCAGTTGCAGGTGTTGCTGTTACATAAACCGGAAGGTGAGGTGGTGACGCGGCGGGATCCCGAGGAAAGACCGACGATTTTCAAGCACTTACCTGGTTTACGCGACGGGCGTTGGATCACGGTGGGGCGGTTAGACATTAACACTGCGGGGCTGTTATTGGTCACTAATGATGGGGCGCTGGCGCACGCGCTGGCACATCCGCAGCGGGCGGTGGAGCGCGAGTACGCGGTGCGGGTGCAGGGGGCGGTGACGGATGAAATGTTACAACGGTTGCGCGACGGCGTGGCGCTTGATGATGGCGTGGCGCGATTTACCGCTATTCAATTCGCGGGCGGTGAACGGAGTAATCAATGGTTTCACGTTGTATTACGCGAGGGGCGTAATCATGAAGTGCGGCGATTATGGGAGGCAGTGAATTGCCGCGTCAGTCGCTTAAAACGCATTCGGTTTGGTAATGTCATTTTGGGCGCTCGCCCTTTGCCTGGTCAATGGCGCGAATTGACAGATGAGGAATACGTTGGGTTATTAACGCTGGCGGGCTTTCCAATTAAGATGCGCCCGCATAAATCCTAGTTTTATAGCATCATTCGCCGCGGCCTTTGAATATAACACTAATGTAGTTCATTCCGCCGCACCGCCGCCAGTCTAAGTGGAACAGCCAACCAGTTTTTTCAAAAAAAACTCTATTTTATTGGCATGTTTGTCCTGAGTAAGTGGCGCACTTGTTAATAAACGATGGGCGATTTCGTGAATGAGTTTAGCGCTGGGTGCATTCGGGTTAAGGATTAAATGCGGCTTTTGCATTAAAATACTTTTTTCAATTCGCATATCCACCGGCACATAACCAATACATTCGAGGGTACTGTGCATAAACGTATCAGTCACCCGCGATAAACTGGCCGCCACGCGCTGGGCATCGGCGGGGGTATTCACGCAATTGACTAATAACTTGAGTTGGGTGCTTGGCTGTTGTGACAGGATGGTTTTAATCACACCGTAGGCATCAGTTAATGACGTTGGATGTGGGGTGGTGACAATGACCGTTTCATCTGACGCGAGAATAAAACGAACAATGTTTTCGCCAATGCCGGCGCCAGTGTCAATCATTAAAAAATCGTAGCCGTCGAGTAGTTCTAAACCGCGCATGACTCGTTGCCGTTCCATCGCAGTTAAATCGGCCAATTCCGCCATACCGCTGCCGCCTGCAATTAAATCAACGCCGTATGGTGTTGAGATAATAATTTGCGGCAGCGTTTTGCGGCCATGCACGACATCGTGAATGGTTAATTTTGGCACAATTCCTAATAAAACATTGAGATTGGCCAGACCTAAATCACCATCCATTAATAATACACGCCGTCCGGCATTGGCAATTGCAATACCTAAATTGATTGCCATGGTCGTTTTGCCGACGCCGCCCTTGCCGGAGGTGATACAGAGAATACGCATACTTGCTCATGTGTTGAATGAAATATGACAGGTGCTGCTGTCAAGTCTGCATTAAACCAGTCGAATTAAATAGTTTGACAGCAATTATTAAGTACACGCTGTCTGATTTATTGCGCCATTTGGCAAACGCCCCCTTGGCATTTTAATAAAAACGCCCGGCCATCAGCGCAAGGTACGGTGTGTAATTCATAGCTAATGGTTTTTTCGCGTAACATGGCGCCATTATCAGTTAATGTACACCCATGCGTACGCGCATATTGTTCTGCATAATACGCCCATAATCCCGGTTGATTTTGATTAAGCGCCAGCATGGGATTGGTTTCATTCACTGAATTGGTTATTGGCGCGGGGGTGGGTATTAAACCCGAGGTCGGCAATGGTGCCGCTGGGGGGGGGAGTGCCGTGACTGGGACGGGTGGGCGGCGCTCTGGTGGTGGCAATGCGGGCACCGTGTGCGCAGGCGCGGGACTGGCTGGTTTCGCCACTGCTGGCGCAGGATTGGGTGGCGGCGACGGGCGATTGACCACTGGCGGCGCGGCGGTAGGTTGACGGGGTGGCGTCACCGGCGGCGTCAGTTGAACGTCGGCGTGTGGGCGCTCGGCAGGTGAGGGGTCAGGTGCGGCCGTGGAGGTGGGCGGCATCACCGGTGGACGAGCGCCAGTTTGCCACTCCTGCTGGAGCGCGGCGAGTGATGCTTGCAACGGAACCTGATAATCTGTTGTGTAATCAAGGTGTTGCATTTCGGCATCTCGTGGATGGGAGATGATAAATGCCCGCAACGCAACTAGGACGCCATCCGCTTGGGGGCGAAAATGCGTTTCCACCCGAATACGCGGCGGCAATTGCTGATGCTGCGGGCCGAGGGCTTGCGCTTGCGGTGAATTACGCGCCAATTCACGCTCCAACACCACGCACTCTGGGCGACTGTCAACGGGCGTCCAGCCTTTGGTGCGCGCATTTGCCAGTGCCACCGAGCGCGCCTGTTCCAGCGTCGCCCCCGCCAACAGCGTTTGCGGCAATCCGGTTAAATCCGGGAGGGCATTGTCAGGCGCGGGTGGGTGGGTCGCGCAACTGGTGGTTAATAACAGACTGCATATTAACACTGTGAATGGATTAAACAAACGCATCAAACAAGTGTCCTCTCTAATAACTTTAATATTGTTCATCATCAATCAGGGGTTGGATTGCCGACATCAACGGTGCCGCCCGCTATTATTTTAACCAATCAGTCTGTCATTATCATTATGGCTTTTATTATTCGCACTGCTGACCTAAATGATCCCAACGATAGTAAAGCATTATTATCGCTCCTCACTGCGCAATCATCACCACCGACCGTCAGCCCGGCTGAATTAACCCCGGCCGCGCATGTCTGTTTAATTCCCGCATTATTGACCATTCCAGATGCGTTAATTCTACTAGCATTTGGCGGCGGACAAGCAATTGGTAGCGCTATCTGTTTACCGCAATTTTCAATTAATCATGCGCGCTATGCGTTAGCCATTCATCGTCTAATTATTTCACCTGATGGGCAACAACAAGCAATTGAAACCCGCCTATTAACGACCATTAAACACATTGCACGGCGCCGGGGTTATTGCAAAATTCTACTGACAGTTCCGTCGGCCGACATCATCCACCGGCGGCTTTATTATCAGTTAGGGTACGATACAAATCAGCCGCCCATGTTGAATTTGGAAAACTGCTTGGATGATCCCAAATTAACTCGGTAAATCTTGCGCCACTAGGCGTCGCAATGCAACCGGATCGCACACGCGAATATGCTGTCCTGTCACCGTAATCAGTCCCTGTTCAGTAAACCGGCGCGTAATACGCGACCAGGTTTCTGGTTTAATAGATAAGCGCGATGCTAATACCGCTTTCGGGACATCGAGTGTCACCTCCTGTTGATCGCCATTTAATTGCGCTAATAACCAATACGCCACCCGGCTGCTGGCAGAATGCAGTGTTAAATTGTCAATTTCAGCAATTAACGCATGCAAACGTTGACTCAGCGTGGCTAATAACGCAAAACAAGTATCGGTTGATTCGCGTAACATCGCCGCAAAATCATCATTATCAATTGCTAATACCTCGGTTGCCAACAGCGCCGCCGCCCCGACCGGATAGCAGCCGGTTCCCATAAATAACAGCGCTTCGGCAAAGGTTTGACCCGCACTAATCAATTCAATAATTTTTTCATCACCGGCTTCCGATAAACGAAATAACCGGATCTGCCCCGTCACCACAAAATAAAAATGAGCAGCGCGATCATCTTGATAAAATAGCGATTGTCCAGCATTTAACTGAATAAGATGCGCGTGTAGTATCACTCGTTGCAATTGCGCACGGGTCAGTTGACTGAATAACGGTGCTTGACGCAACGTACATTCTAACTCTTGGATCATTCACCGCTCCGATGATAAAATTTGCGCAACTAGGCATGACGCAATTAAATGACAGTCTTCACCCGCCATAGTGATTCGTGTAATGAACTGCGCACCTGAGTTGATGTTTGACGTTGAATTATTAGAACGAGCAGTGCCTTTTTTATGATGAAAAAATCGCACAGCGTCAATGGCATTGTTGTATTAGCGTTCTTATTTATTTATCACTAGGCATTATTACTAATCCAACCTGTTACGTCGGCGATATTACATGTGGAAACTCATTTGTTTGTTCGTATTACTTGGCAATAGTTGCTGCTTTACGGCGGCGATTGCCGACAATAGCATTATTAACAGTGCTATTCATCTGCTTTCACCGGTAGTATTCACCGAACGTGAACAGGCATTTTTACGCGAACATCCGGTCATTACATTGGGTACAGGAGATGCGTGGGAGCCCTATGTCATTGTGAATAATGATGGTCAAGTGACAGGCTATGATGCCGAAGTATTGGCCGCAATTAAAAACTTGACGGGATTGAACATTCGTTTATTACCAGGTGATTGGCGTGAACGTCAAGAACAGGCAAAACTCCATGAAATTGATGGTTTAAGCACTGGCGGCATTCATCCCGAACGCACCGCATATCTTAATTTCTCCGAGCCTTATATTCGCCTACACAAATTAGTTTTAGTGACTAAAGGTAATCCATTAAATATTCGCACACGGGCCGATTTAGATGGTCGCACCATTGCAATTCATCGTGGCAATTTATCTGATGAAAAAGTTGCGCTCCAATTTCCCCGCTCAAATATTATTTTATTTGATTCAATCGATGAGATTATTCGTGCAGTCTCAACCGGTCGTGTTGATGCGGCCTTTGATAATGGCTCGCTCTTATACCGCGCCAATCGGATTGGCAGCCCCTATCTACAATTCGCCGTTTCTTTAAATGAAACGCTCGAACTGGCGTTTGGAGTACGCAAAGACTGGCCTGAAGCCATCAGTATTATTAATAAAGGTCTGCACGCATTGGGTGAAGAAGAACGTGTGCGTATTCAAGCAGATTGGTTTATGTCGGCGGTAAAACTAAATGATACAACAGCAACACAACCCAGTCTCACGGCAAAAGAAACCGCATTTTTAAATCGGCTCGGCGCGATTCGATTATGTATTGATCCTGATTGGATGCCATTCGAGGCTGTCACCGCTCGCGGTCAAACACAAGGGATATTTAGCGATTTAGTTGATCTCATCATGCAGCGCCTTAATCGTCAAGTAGAATTAGTAAAAACCAGCGATTGGGAGCAATCATTAACAACCATTTATAGCGGACATTGCGATATCATTGCGGGTGCAGCGATTACCCCTGAACGGAGTGAATATTTAGATTTTACTCAACCATTGTTAATTGAACCTTTAGTAGTTGCCGTGCATACTGACAGCACATTTGACGGCAATCTTGATCGTTATCTCGACCAATCTTTTATTATGGTTTCCAGTCATGCCGCTATTGAATTGATGCGCCGCCACCATCCAGCCATGCGTATCACCGAAGCAAAAAATGTCGTCACTGCATTACGCGCCGTGACGCGAGGTGATGCCTTTGGTTATATTGACTTATTACCAACCATTGCCTGGACTGCCCAACACCATAGCATCTTTAACCTGAAAATCACCGGTAATTTATCCGAGCAATACGCATTAGCAATTGGGGTGCGCAAAGAGATGCCGTTATTATTATCAGCGCTCTCTAAAGCAGTCGCAACTATTCGCCTAGAGGAAATAAAAACGATCCGTGATCGGTGGACATCTGTACGCTATGAACAAGCCGCAGATTATCGTTGGCTCTGGCCCTATATCGCCGCTGGCGTATTATTATTAATCGTGATGATTCTCTGGAATCGCCGCCTACATCAATTAAATGATGCCCTGCGCAGTGCTAATGAACGTATTGAACTGCTCACGATCACCGACGAACTAACACAACTATTTAACCGCCGCCATTTTCAATTCGTGATGGAACGCGAATGGCGCCGCGCTATGCGTGAAATGCGCAACTTATATCTCTTGTTAATTGATGTCGATCATTTCAAGTTGTATAATGATTATTATGGACATCCCGCGGGTGACGAGGTATTAAAACGTATTGGCGAGTTAATGTGTCAGCAAACGCGGCGTGGCAGTGAATTTGCGTTTCGCGTTGGTGGAGAAGAATTCGCCGTGCTACTCACCACCGCCGATCAAACCAGCGCGTTGGCATTTGCCGAAGACTTGCGGCAGGCCACCGAACGCCTCGCCATCCCGCATCGGGGTAATGCCGCCGCGCCGGTAGTCACCTTGTCTATCGGTTTGCTCTGCGTTATACCGCCCATCGCACTGCGCACTGGTTTGCAACTACTTGATTGGGAAAGCATTTATCAACAAGCTGATGCCCTGTTGTATCACGCCAAACACGCCGGGCGCAATCGAGTGATGATGCGCACTTGGCAAGCAGATATGGTAACAACGCCCACCTCATGCGGTTAGGAAAGTCTTGACCGCTGGTCAAAATCGCCCCTGACACTCTAAAGTCACTGTCGCATAATACCAACAAAAATACGGCACCGCGACTGTCACACAGTGCGGCATGTTTATCAACACGTCCGAGATAAGATCGTCTATACTCCCAAACAGCCTCTACCGTCACCGCCATAATATTTTGGTTTAAGATAGGGTTATCGGTTAAACTAAAACTAAAGTCTTAACATTTTATTGCTGTGACATGTACCGACATAGGCGCTCAAAATTATGTTCAGCTTTGGACGCAAAAAACCACCACTGTTGGGAATTGACATCAGTTCGACCGCAATCAAATTAGTCGAACTGGCCCGCACGGGTAGCTATTCCACCGGGATGTACCGAGTGCAGGCATTTGCCCACGAACCGCTGCCCCCCGCCATCGTTACCGAAAAGAAAATCGCCGACGTTGAAGCACTTGGCAATGTTATTCGCAAAGCCGTCACGCGCTCGCGCTCCAAAGCCAAACACGCCGCGGTCGCAGTCGCCGGCTCCGCAGTCATTACCAAAACGCTTGCTTTATCTGCCGCATTATCCGACGCTGAATTACAAGCACAGATTCAAATAGAAGCCGATCAATACATTCCTTATCCATTAGAAGAAGTCAATCTTGATTTCGATATTCTCGGACCATCAGCTGCCGGGAATGATTTAGTAGATGTTTTATTAGCCGCCACCCGCCGGGAAAATGTGGATGATCGCGTAGCCGCCCTAGACGTCGCCGGATTAACTGCCGAAATTGTTGATATTGAAACCTATGCAATGGAAAGCGCCTGTGCTTTGCAATTAACTCAAGGCGATCAAACCCTCGGTGAAAAGATTATTGCCGTCGCTGATGTTGGCGCAACGACCACAACATTGCACATGCTATGTGAAGGTAAAATTGTTTATACCCGCGAGCAAAATTTTGGTGGCAATCAATTAATTGAAGAGATTCAAAGGCGCTATAGTTTATCGCGTGACGATGCACTACTTGGATTAGAACGCGGCGGCTTGCCAGCGAATACGGAAACCGAAGTTATTGGCCCATTCAAAGAAGCACTTGCTCAACAAGTCAGTCGCGCCTTGCAATTCTTTTATTCCGCCAGCAGCTATGGTCGCACTGATAAACTAATTATTGCAGGCGGCGCAGCTAGTATTCCCCAACTTGCCGAGTTAATTCAACAACGCCTCGGTTTTCCCGTCCAAATTGCTAATCCATTTGAAGAAATGGCGACCGCCTCTGGTATTGATCGTTTAGCATTAGAACGGGTCGCTCCGGCAATGATGATTGCTGTCGGACTGGCGTTACGGCGGTTTAATTAAGAGGTTCAATTAAATGGCCAGAATTAACCTACTGCCCTGGCGCGAAGTTGAACGTCAACGTCGGCAGCGTGATTTCGTTACTTTAATTGGCATTTCCGTTGCGGCAACTATCGTGATTGGCATTGCGGTGCAAATACAGTTTGCTCATGCAATTGAAGCACAAACGACCCGCAATAATTTATTAAGTAAAGAAATTGCACAACTAGAAGCGAAAATTAAAAAGATTGAAGAACTGGAAAAACGCAAACAAGATTTATTAGCCCGCATGGGCATAATTCAACAACTGCAAGAAAGCCGCCCCACCATTGTCCGCTTATTTGACGAATTAGTTCGCGTCATGCCCGAAGGCGTATTTCTCGATAGTCTTAAACAAACTGGCGGCAATTTAGAGGTTGAAGGCAGCGCCCAATCGAATGCCCGAGTGTCAACGTTGATGCGCAATATCGAACAATCAGAATGGATTGAAAAACCACAGTTATTGTTAATTGAAAATAAAGACAAAACCGGCACTGGGTTAAGTCAATTCCGCATGAGTTTTCGACAGAAGTTGACTGAAGAAGCGGCTAATACCCCCCCGCCAAGTAAAAATAAAAAGACGAATAGAAAACGTCCACAAAAAAACTAGGCGACAATCATGGATTTGAATGAATTAGACTTTAATAACATGGGCGACTGGCCAATTGGGGCCAAGTCAACGCTTATTGTGATTTTGTGTGCCGCAGTCGGCTATGGCTGGTATCATTTTAGCACTAGTGAGCAGATTAATACATTAGAAGTCGTTAAAAGAAAAGAGTTAGAATTACGCACCAGTTTTGAAAATAAACAAAAGAAAGCAGTGTTGCTGGAAGCGTATGAATTGCAACTGCAAGAAATGAACGAGTCATTTGGCGCAATGCTCAAACGGTTGCCGAATAAAACCGAGGTCGCATCATTATTAATTGATGTGTCCCAAACTGGACTGGCCGCGGGGTTGGAATTTCAATTATTCCAACCCACTGGTGAAGCTGCAAAAGAATTTTATGCCGAACTGCCAATTAAAATCAATGTCACTGGTCAATATCATCAATTCGGTCAATTCATTAGTGGACTAGCCGCATTGCCGCGCATCGTGACCATTCACGACGTGATAATTAAAACCACCGCGCCTATCAGCAGCGGGCGGGCAGTAGTTAAAGATAAAACCTCAAAACAACACGTTTTGCAAATGGATGCAACCGTTAAAACCTATCGTTATTTAGAAGAGAACACGCTGTGATGAAGCTGTCTCGTCTATTCCAATTATGGCTATTCGTATACTTATTTGTTAGCCTGACTGGGTGCGGTGATGCACGTTTAGGTGAATTACGCGCCTATATTGCGGCAGTTAAACAACGCCCACCGCAGCCATTGGAACCAGTACCGGCAATTAAGCAAATTGATAATTTTATTTATGAAGATGTCGGACGGCGCGATCCATTTATGATGGATGAGCAGAGTGCCGAGGCATTAGAACCGCGCTCGGCGGATTTAAGTTCGTTGGCACCTGATCCACTGCGACGTAAAGAACCATTAGAACAATATGCGCTCGATTCATTGCGCATGGTTGGCACATTAGAGCAGGATACGGTGCGTTGGGGATTAGTGGTTTCGCCCGATAATATTTTGCACCGTGTGCGGGTTGGGAATTATCTCGGTCAAAATTATGGCCGGATTACCCGTATTCAAGAGCAAGCAATTGATCTCACCGAAGTCATTAAGGAAACTGAAGGCATGGCTGGTGAATGGCGTGAACGTCAAGCGTCAATTGCATTGATGAAATAATAAGGCTGGAGAAGAGCCGTGATGAATACAAGCACTTTAATAACGACCCGTTTCAGCAATCGGTCTTTAGTGCTATTATTAGTCGCACTGTTGGCGATAGTCAATAATAGCGAAGCCAAAACTATCTTAAAAGATGTGCAGTTTTCGGCATTATCAGGCAACGCAGTCACTATTGATTTGTTATTCTCCGCGCCGCCGCCGAGACCGAATGATTTTTCAACCGATAATCCTGCTCGAATTGCGATTGATTTGCCCGGCGTTGAGAGCGGATTAGCTTCAAAAGAGGTACCAATTTCATTAGGTGCAGCCCAAAGTTTATTGGCTATTCAAGTCGGGGATATCACCCGAATTATTATTAATTTAAGCAACGCCGTGCCATATCAATTAACACCCGATGGTTCACGGTTGACAATTGCGTTAAATCCCACCAAAACGCCAGTTGAACCAGCGATTGTTAAAGAATCCCCCCCGGTAGCTGCTATTGATAATGATGTGTTGCCATCGCCACCAAAAACAACCCGCTTTGGAATGCCCGCACATGCGATGCCACGAGCGGCATTAAAAGATATTGATTTTCGCCGCAGCAATGACGGCGCAGGGCGAGTGTTAATTACGTTGCCACACCCTAAAACGCCAATTAATGTGCGTGAAGAAGGTGGTAAAATTGTAGTGGATATTGCTAATACGCAATTGCCGCAGCGATTGTTTCGGCGCCTAGATGTGGTGGATTTTGCTACGCCAGTGTTAATGGTTGAATCACGTCCGGTTGGCAGTAATATTGAGATTTCTATTGAAACAAAGCCCGATCGTGATTACATTGCTTATCAAAGCGATAATTTATTTACGTTAGAGTTTCGGACGCTGACATCTGCGGAAAAAGAGCAATTAGAACGGGAAAAGGTAGTTTATAAAGGTGATCGGTTGTCGTTGAATTTTCAAAACATCGAGGTGCGAGCGGTATTACAATTATTAGCTGATTTTACTGGGCTTAATTTGGTTGCGAGTGACACGGTCAATGGCAATATTACCTTGCGATTGGAAAATGTTCCCTGGGATCAGGCATTAGACATCGTCTTAAAAACGAAGGGTTTATCCATGCGCCAAACCGGCAATGTCATTATGGTGGCACCGACGCAGGAGATTGCGGGGCAAGAGAAATTAGAACTGGAGTCAAAACAGCAGATTGAAGAATTGGCGCCGCTGCGTTCTGAGTTTATTCAAATCAATTATGCAAAAGCGGCAGAATTGGCGGGTTTAATGAAATCGAAAGATAATAGTTTGTTATCTGAGCGTGGTCATGTGACGGTGGATACGCGCACGAATACGTTATTAGTGCAAGATACGTCAATTAAGTTAGAAGAAATTCGGCGTTTAATTTTAAGATTGGATGTACCAGTGCGGCAGGTAATGATTGAATCACGGGTGGTGATTGCTGATGATAACTTTGCGCGGGATTTGGGTGTACGGTTTGGAATGACCGGCTCAGTTGGTAAAACTGGCGATAATGAATTGTTGATTGGAGGCGGTCGCCCAGGTTACTTAGATAATACGACTACAATTGATAAAGGGCCATTCATGGGTGTTTATGATACCAGTTTCTATCAACAGCCGGGCGGTAATGGCATCAATGCACAAAATCCTTTGTCGCCTTATAATTCAAGTATTGAAATAACGAATGAAACGAATGCTGTAGGGCAAGAAGGCGACGGACAAGAGGCATTGTTGGTTAATTTGCCAGCTCTAACACCATCTGGTGCTGTTAATTTTTTGCTGGGCAAGGTCGGCTCTCATTTATTGCAATTGGAATTGTCTGCGATGCAAAAAGAAGGACGGGGTGAGGTGGTTTCAGCCCCGCGTGTTGTCACGTCAGATCAACAACAAGCTAGTATTAAACTAGGACAAGAAATCCCTTATCAGGTTGTAAAAGATGGTGCGACTCATACTGAGTTTAAAGAAGCAATGCTTGAGTTAAACGTGACGCCACATATCACACCAGATGACCGGGTCATTTTAGAAATTCAAGTTAATAAAGATCAAGCAGATTGGTCAAAAGTTAATGTTAATGATCAAAATCCACCAATAAACCGTCGCTCAGTTGAAACCTCTGTTTTAATAGATAACGGCGAAACAATTGTATTAGGTGGGATTTATGAAGGGGAAAAATCGTCAAGTAAAGAACAGGTGCCGTGGCTCGGTGATTTGCCCTTCTTCGGTAATTTATTCAAAACGACTGCCCGCAAAGAAACCAATACCGAACTATTAATTTTTGTCACCCCCAAAATCCTAAAAGGTGATCTGGCCAAGTCATTAGGAGGAGACCGCTAATTCATGTTAATACAGTTAATTAAACGCCATCACAATCCATCGCCGCCCCCCGCCATTCGCCAACCTCACGCAATCTGCTTGCCACCCCCCCCACCGGTTGGCTTATCATAGCGCCCATGATTAGGTCACAAAATATCTTCCTCATCGGCCCGATGGGCGCTGGCAAAAGCACCGTCGGCCGTCAACTGGCTGACGCCCTCGGCTACGATTTTCTTGACAGCGATCAAGAGATTCAGCGCCGCACCGGCGTTGATATTCCAACGATTTTCGAGTTCGAGGGCGAGGCCGGCTTCCGCCACCGCGAGCGCCAAGTCATTGACGAATTGACGCAACAAGAAAGCGTGGTGCTGGCGACCGGCGGCGGCGCAATTCTCACCCCGGAAAATCGCCAACACCTGTCGGCACGCGGCTTCGTGATTTATTTACACTGTAGCCCCGAGCAGCAACACGCCCGCACCGCCCGCGACCGCAACCGCCCGCTACTCCACGACGGCAGCGACCCGCTCACCAAATTGCGCGATTTAATGGCAGAACGTGAGCCAATCTACCGCCAAATTGCCGACCTGGTGGTCTCGACCGAACGGCGCGGCACGGCGTCAGTGGTCAAGGAAATCCGCCGCCGGCTGGACTCCGAAGAGTGACGTTCGCCATGCCGCCGCGCACCCTCACCGTCACTCTGCCGCCCGCCACCGCAAATCGCAATTATCCCATTCACATCGGGCGGGGTTTATTTAATCAAACGGCATTATATCGCCCGCATTTAATTAGTCGGCAAGTGTTAATTGTCACTAATACCACCGTCGCGCCGCTGTATTTAGACGCAGTGCGCTCGGCATTAACGGATTATCAAGTTAATAGCGTGATTTTGCCGGATGGTGAACAATACAAAGACCTCGCTACTTGGCAGCAGATATTTGACGTTTTATTGGCGCAGCGTTACGGCCGCGATTGCACGTTAATTGCGTTGGGTGGCGGTGTCATTGGTGATATGACCGGTTTTGCGGCGGCAAGTTATCAACGCGGCGTCGCGTTTATTCAAGTGCCCACCACGTTATTAGCCCAAGTTGATTCATCCGTCGGCGGTAAAACCGGTATTAACCACCCCGCCGGTAAAAACATGATCGGTGCCTTTCATCAACCCGCTGCCGTCATTGCCGATACCGATACGTTAATGACCTTGCCCGAGCGTGAATTGTCCGCCGGCTTTGCCGAAGTCATTAAATACGGGTTAATTCGTGATCTGGACTTTTTTAATTGGTTAGCACACCACGCGGACGGATTATTAGCGCGTGATCCGGCGTTATTAGCCACTGCGATTGAACGCTCGTGTCAACATAAAGCTGAGATTGTCGAAGCGGATGAATACGAAAGCGGTCAACGTGCATTATTAAATCTGGGACATACATTCGGCCACGCGATTGAAACTGGCACCGGTTATGGCAATTGGTTACACGGCGAAGCGATTGCGGTTGGCATGGTCATGGCGGCGGATTTATCGCACCGACTGGGTTGGTTGACTAATGAAGACGTTGATCGAGTGCGGCAGGTATTAACCGCATTTCAATTGCCGATCACTGCTCCGCTCGAATTAACTGCTGGTCAAATGCTCGATTTAATGGCGGTGGATAAAAAGGTATTACAAGGTAAATTGCGGTTGGTATTACTCACGGCATTGGGCGCGGCGCAGGTCACGAGTGACGTGCCAATGGAGCAATTGCGAATGACATTAGCATCGGCAAGCGTCTCGCGCGGCATAGCGTGGCTGACGTGACGGGCTATCTGGAGCAAGCCGGGAGACTAGACAGAGTCGCCTAAACTGTCGTTATTTTTTAATACCCGCTGAATAAACCCCGTGTTGACTGTTCTCAACACGGGGTTTTGTTTATGTGCGCGGTATCAGCAGTTATTAGTGATCTGTGGTATCATTCGCCGTGTTCACACACTGATTTTTTCACTTCAGCATTATTCAATTAAACGCCCATGTCCGATCTTACCAAAGCCGATTTTGCTAAAGAAGTTTTATTAGTCAATTTAGAAGACGAAATGCAGCGCTCGTATCTTGATTACGCGATGAGTGTAATTGTCGGGCGCGCATTACCCGACGTGCGCGATGGCTTAAAACCAGTGCATCGCCGCGTGTTATTTGCTATGAAAGAACTGGGTAATGATTGGAATAAAGCCTATAAAAAATCAGCGCGGGTGGTGGGGGATGTTTTGGGTCGTTTACATCCGCACGGTGACACGGCAGTTTATGATTCAATGGTGCGCATGGCGCAGCCGTTTTCATTACGGTATTTATTAGTGGATGGGCAGGGTAATTTTGGCTGTTTTACTGGCGATACTAAAATTAAATTAGTTGACGGGACAGAAAAAAGTTTTGCTGAATTATCTGCATTACCACCAGATCAGGTGTTTTTTGTTTATTCTGTTGATCGAAATGGGAAGATTGTGATTGGTGAAGGTCGCAATGCGCGAGTGACACGCAAAAACGCCGAGTTATTAGAATTAGTATTAGATAATCAAGCAGTCATCCGCTGTACGCCAGATCATCGTTTTATGTTGCGTGATGGCGCATATCAGGAAGCGCAGCAATTAACACCGAATGATGCTTTAATGTCGGCGGGTAATTTGAATCCAACCACAATACTGTCATCATCAAATCAATTGCCCGCTGATGATAACAATCACCGCATCACTTCCATTCGGCAATTAACCGAGTACGCCGATACCTATGACATCACGGTTGATGAACATCACAACTTTTTATTAGCGGCGGGCGTGTTTGTACACAACTCAGTTGATGGCGACGCCCCGGCGGCCATGCGCTACACTGAAGTGCGCATGACACGCATGGCACACAGTTTATTAGATGATCTTGATAAAGACACCGTTGATTTCACTCCGAATTACGACGGCTCAGAACAAGAACCGAGCGTGTTACCCGCCCGCTTTCCTAATTTATTGGTCAATGGTTCATCCGGTATTGCGGTCGGGATGGCAACTAATGTTCCACCGCATTCATTAAATGAAATCATTGCCGCTTGTTTAGCAGTGATCGCCGATTCCGACATCACCATTGAACAATTGATGGCATTAGTGCCGGGACCAGATTTCCCTACCGCTGCAATTATCAACGGCATCAGTGGAATTAGAGATGCCTATCGCACCGGTCGCGGTCGTATTTATTTGCGCGCCCGTACTCATATTGAAACGGATAAACGCAGTGGACGCGAGTCAATTATTGTCACCGAATTACCCTATCAGGTGAATAAAGCGCGGTTATTAGAACGCATTGCCGAATTAGTCAAGGAGAAAAAACTCGAAGGCGTTGCCGAATTGCGCGATGAATCTGATAAAGATGGAATGCGCATGGTGGTTGAAATTAAACGCGATCATCTGCCCGATGTCGTTTTAAATAATCTTTTTCAACACACCCAAATGCAAAATGTCTTTGGCGTTAATATGGTGGCGTTGGTTGACGGTCAACCGCGGTTGCTTAATTTGCGCCAATTGATTGATTATTTCCTGCGCCACCGCCGTGATGTCGTCACGCGGCGCAGTGCATTTGAATTGCGTAAAGCCCGTGACCGTGCGCATTTATTAGAAGGCTTTACCGTCGCGCTCGCCAATCTTGATCCGTTAATTGCATTAATTAAAGCGGCCGCTAATCCCGCTGAAGCGCGAACGGCTTTAATGGCAAATCCCTGGTCGGCGGGCAATGTTGCTGCATTACTCAATCAAACTAATGCAAGTGACACCCGTCCGGATGATCTTGAACCGGCGTTTGGTTTAATTGATGCGACCAACTACCGATTAACTGAACGTCAAACGCGGGCAATTCTTGATTTACAATTACAACGTTTGACGGGATTAGAGCAGAGTAAAATCCATCAAGAGTTTAATGAAATTTTAATAAAAATTACGGAATTTTTGGAGATTTTGCATAATCCCGAACGGTTAATGCAAGTGATTACCGACGAGTTGATTGCCATTCGGGATCAATACGGCGATGCGCGGCGCACTGAAATCCGTATTGAACAAGCCGATTTGACACTGCTTGATTTAATTGAACCAGAAGATATGGTGGTTACGCTTTCTCATGCAGGTTATGTCAAAGCGCAACCCATTGCCGAATACCAAGCCCAGCGGCGCGGTGGTAAAGGACGTAATGCAACGGGTACTCGTGATGAAGATTTTATTGACCGTTTATTTGTGGCCAATTCCCACGACACCGTATTGTGCTTTTCCAGTTTGGGTAAAGTCTATTGGTTAAAAGTGCATGAATTACCGCAAGCCGGACATGGCGCTCGCGGCCGGCCGATGATTAACCTACTGCAATTAGACCCGGGCGAACGGATTAACGCGACGCTGCCGGTGCATAATTATGACGCGGGTCAGTTTATTTTCATGGCCACCAGTCATGGGACAGTTAAAAAGACACCGTTGACGGAATTCGCTCGCCCCTTAGCACGCGGGTTAATTGCGGTTAATTTGCATGATGGCGAGTATTTAATTGGCGCCACCATTACCGATGGCCAGCAAGACATCATGCTCTTTACCTCCGCTGGTAAAGCGGTACGTTTTAATGAAAGTCATGTCCGGGCAATGGGACGCACGGCGCATGGAGTACGCGGCGTTTCATTAGAGGATGGTCAGCGCGTCATTTCATTATTAATTGCAGAACCGGGCAGTGTATTAACGGTGACGGCGAATGGCTATGGCAAGCGCACGGCAATTGATGAATTCCCTACCAAAGGCCGCGGCACGAAAGGGGTTTTATCCATTCGCACCAATGCGCGAAATGGTGAGCAGATTGGTGCGGTATTAGTGCGCCCCGATGATGAAATCATGTTAATTACCGATGCCGGGATATTAGTGCGCACAGCGGTTGATGGCATTTCGGTATTAGGACGGAATACGCAAGGCGTGAAGTTAATTAACCTCACCGACGGGCAGCGATTAGCGGGAATTGAACGGATTGTTGGTTTGAATCAAAACAGCGAGGATCACGCCGAGACCGATCAATCACTTGCCAATGATGACGACGCGCTTGCCTCCGATGACAACGCAGTTGAATAAGACAAAAAACGCCCGCATCGTTTGCTGCGCTATCCAACCATGTTAGGCGGGTGAATTAAAACCGCCTGTCATCATCTTGACGGATAATTTCAACCTGCACCTGTTTTACCAATGCGGTAATTGCCACAATCGCCGTAATAATTGGCATAAATAAGGTCATCGCACCACCCGCTACCGCGCCAGCAGTTAATGGAATATCCATTAGCGGACTGCCGTCAGCTTTACGCACAATCAGCCGCCGTGCATTGCCCTGTGCAATCACTTGTTTAATAAAACCCAATAGGTCGCCGCTGGCTAAACTGACTCGTTCAGAAGCATCACGGACGTCGTGTTTATCTATCATGATTAAAAACCTCATTGGTGAGTGGTGATTGGTTAATTGTGCCGGTGCGCGCCAAAGTCCATACGTCAACCCATGCCGCGCCGGCGGCTTGCAATACCTGCGTCAATTCACCGACCGTCGCGCCAGTCGTGACCACGTCATCCAGTACGACGATGCGGCAGCCGTCCAAGCGGCGGGTGGCACGAAATGCGCCGCGAATGTTGTCGAGGCGCTCGATACGGTTCAATTGTGCCTGCGGCGTGGTGAAGTGGTCGCGTTTGCAGCTGCGACTATCGAGGGTTAACGCCAGCGGTGGCGCGAGAATGCGGGCTAATTCTAGCACCTGATTGTAACCGCGTTGCCGCAGCCGGCGCGGGTGTAATGGCATGGGGATCAGTAAATCTGGTTGCCGCCAGAGCGGTGCGGTGGGCAGCACCTCCGCCATCAGGTTGCCAAATAAGCGCAACACTGCCATTTGGTCGTCGAATTTCAAGCCGTGAATCAGGCTGCGCACCGGTTCTTGATAGTGCAACAGTGCCAAACACCGTTGATAAGGTGGCGGCTGGCGGCGGCATTGACCACACAGCTGTTGAGGGGAATGGCTTAACGGGGCGCGGGGTTGGGCGCATCGTGGACAGGCGGCGGTGATCCAGGGCAAATCAGCGCGGCAACCAGTGCAAATATCTAATCCACCCGCGCCCGCCGCGCCGCATAACAAACAGGTTGGTGGATACACAGCGCGCCATGCCGTCGTGATCCAATGCACACCGGCGGCGGTCATGTGCTTGACTTTGCCGCCGTGCGTCGCCCCGATCACGGCAAATGGGGCAAAAGCTGCATCAGTGCCGCAATCGTTCGTACAGCTGATCCTTGAGTTGCAGGCGCGCTTTTTTCAATTCTTCAATCGTTTCATCGGTGACCGGAGTACCCAGTTCTTCCAACTGGCGCACCTGCGCATCAACCGTATCATATTGATCCATCAAACCGGAAAAATGCGCATCCGTGCTGCGTAATTGATCAATTTTTCCGTGAAATTCGGGGAACTCGTGGACAAGATCGTGAATTTCGCCAAGCATTGGTTACAGTTCCTCCGGCAGCGCCACCATCAATCATTCGGAGTTTTTTGCTATGACTGACGGCGCTTTGTACATGACAGAGCGGCTCAGTCCTGTGTGAAAGCGCGTTTATTCAATGGTTTTGCGATCAAATTAAGCGTTTTCCCACGCCCCGCGCTCAACTTTGGGCATCCCGCCCTGGTGCAATCGAGTTTAGCGCGAATACGACGGCGAAACAACGGGGTTTTGTAGTGATAACCGTATTGTTAGGGATATTTACTAGCAGATTGCGTACAATGCACACTGTAATCAATTGATTTTATGTGAACAAGTTGGTTTTATAAATCAGCCTTTTTGCAGTATAGTATTAAACGGCAATTCCACCCAATTTAATCGTCGTTAATTGACGCACCGTCAAGTGATTGACGATAACACTATGCCCTGCGCACGACGTACAAAATCAAAAGCGGCAGCGCCGATTGTCCCGCTGGGTAAATAAACGTTTTCGCCACATTCAAAAATAACAGGGTTTGTTGATTAAAATGATAGCAGCAATTGAACAAAAAACCGGCCGTCAGTTCAATAATATCAGCCAAGTTAATCAAGTACGCCCCAGGGCGCTATCAGTTCAATCATCACAGTTATTAAAAACCAGTCAAAATCTAACCACCGTTTATGACGCCACTGTAGTGACTTTTTAATTATGAGCGCAGCATTACTCGTTTCCAATACCCAAACCTTGTTTTCATTTCCAGATGTCGCACTGCGCATCAATCACTTAATTGAACAACCCACTACCCGTCCGGATGATTTGGCGGCAGTTATTCTGTGTGATCCGGGATTATCAGCGCGTGTATTACGCCTCGTGAATAGCGCCTATTACGCCCGCGCCACTCCTGTTGCCACCGTTTCACAAGCGGTCAGGTTAATAGGACAAAGAGCGCTGCGCGATCTAGTCATTGCCACCTATGCCACTGATTTATTCAAAGGACTACCACCGCAACAAGTCAATATGGAGCGGTTTTGGTTTCATGGCGTAGCCTGTGGCATCGCAGCGCGTGAATTAGCCATTCAATGTGGATTGTGTGGTGGCGAACATCTCTTTTTAGCCGGACTATTACACAGCATTGGAAAACTGGTTTTCTTTAGCCAATGCGCTGAAGCGTATTTGAACGTGTTTCAATTAATTGAAAGTGATAAACTGACAGTCGTGGCTGCCGAAGAGCAAGTGTTTGGATTTAATTATGCTGATCTGGGCGCGGAACTATTAAAAAAATGGCGTTTTCCCGAATTATTGTGGAAGGCCGTTGCCTATCATCTCACCCCAACCAGTGCGCCAGATTATCGTTTAGAAGCCGAAATTGTTCATAGTGCTGAACAGGTTGCAACCATCGTACAATCCACTGCAATTGATGGCGGTGATACCCTGGCTGCTAGTGCGGCTGAATGTTTGAAAACCTTAGCGGTGCGACTAGCTTTACCTGAAGAAACAGTATTAACATTGCCAAATATGATCAATCTGCAAATTGTTGAGGTATTTGAGATACTGCTACCAGGCTCAACGCTGATTTATTAATAACTGCGACAAGCGGTGTGGTCATGTGGGGCGCAATGATAATACTTGAGCAATTGTCTTTATTTAATCGCATAGTGACGCCATTCTAGTAATCAGTTGTTTGGTCATATGTCATCACATTAAGCGCAACATTTGCTGCCGCCGCCGGTATTAAAATTTTGTTAAACGGTTTAGTTAGATTACACAGAAGTAATTTATGGGTTTAAAAGTTCTTATTCGGGTTGATCGAGTTGCGGCTATTCTTGCCGGCTGTGATTGTTATGGCGAGTTAATTGCTGATATTGATCCGGCTGAATTAAATCTTGATGAGCGCCAAGCGTTAGCGCAAGCACCGGAACATCATGGCATGACGGATTTAACCGCACCATTTCCGCCGCCAGGGAATTATCCAGCACCACCAGAAACTGCGACACCTGATGTGCATGCTTGGCTGCGCTGGCGAATTAAATGTGCCAACTTATATGAACGGGCGTGTAAAGCACAATTGGCGAAATGGGATCAAGAAGCGGAGACGTATATTGCCTATTGGTCGCAACAACCATTGGAGCGTTTTATTACCAAAGATTGGCCGGCGATTTATTACACTGCCGCGCTGCCAAATCATCATGGCGACGGCCCACCATTACCCGAATCTGATGCAATGGCAGCGCGGGCGCGAATTGAAACGGCATTAGCAGATAAATTAAATGACGCCCATGCGTTGGCGGATAAACGTAATCGTGCTGCCGAGCGGCACAAATTACAACGTGAAACTGATCGTACCGCCGCGCAAATCCGCCGGGCTGAACAATTAGCCGCGTGGGTGAATGAATATATGGATGACAATGCTCGAGCGCGCTTTAAACTCAATTTATTACCCGAAGATGAAATCCTCGATGCTATTCGTGCCGCGGCCTATCGGTCATTAGATGAATTTCCGCGTTATCGCAAGATTCGGTTTAATGATGTTGACCATAGCGAACGCTGTAGTGGGAGTCAAAGTTTGGATTGCGATACAGACGATGCCAAGCATTTAACAGCGGCACAATTTGAATTATATCGTCAGATTGAAACGAAAGCGCCGCCCGGTGCAAAACTCAAAGCACTGGTGCATAGCTGCGCGTGTGAAAGTTGTAATGCTGGTTTAATTCGCCGCAGTGTGCAAGTGGTCATTCCCGTCGGTGAATTATTATTCAGCCGGGAATATGCGCTGGATGGCAATACGGCGGCAATTGATTTTGATACTGATGGCGACCATAATTAAACAACAATGTACGATAGATTTTATGAAATTAAGACTGACGTTCTAAACACATATAGGACATAGACTCTATGGACATCAAATACAACGTCGAATTTGTCTGTCCTGATAACCCAAGATATATTGCTTGGTGTGCAAAAAATAAAAAAAGATACAACAAACAAAGCCCTAAACGGGATCCGCATGTTGCTATCTATCAACTGGCATTGCGCAAATGGGAGAATGTAATAAGGACTCTATTGTCTCAACTTATAAATGAAGAGAAAAACAGGATATTGCGATATTCTAAATATTCAAGCTATAGCAATTACAGAGAAATAGATTTCATCGGAAAACTACAAAGCAATTCGCTCATGTTATGCGAAATTAAACTCAAAGAACACTACCATACTTCATTGTCAGCTAAACAATCGGGATGGGCGCAGTTAAATAAGTCAATCTCGATCGCGGCTCATCAATTTAGTGATATTGGCGGGTTGTCTATTTGTGTAGATATGTCAGCTATTTTTACATTAAAACAACTCACTGATAATGACTCCCAACATCAAACATACTGTCACTATCAAGATATTCCATCTTATTTTTCACTGCAACCCTACACAAAAAACACGCTTTGGTTAAATTCAACAGAAATTGCTGATTTAGCGATGCAGAATGATCTACTCACGGGTGATGAGGTTAATAACCTCAAGAAACTTTTTGAAGTGTATAAAGACCCTTTGTCTTTATTGGCAGGCAATCAAAACAATCATGTGACTAATCGTCCATTTATGATGCTAAAGCATTTTAATCATAAATGAGCGAGCATTATGCCATGTAGCATTTACCCACACCAATACGCTGATTTGGGTGAAAGTTTATTTAATAAAAACGTAGTGTGGACGTGGGGAAGCGATTGGTTGTTAAATCAGGGTGAGTTAAACTGACATTGCCACGTTGCTTTATGTTGCGGCGACGTGGCAGGCGAGAATGAAATAAAAATCAGGCGGGTATAAATAATTAAACCATCACCAGCGGCGCAAATGTCTGCTGTAGGTGCTTGAGCCAACTGGCATAATCCCCAACGGCGCGTTTGGCCGCTAAAATCCCTAATCCAGTTTGCTGTGCGACGGTCGGCGCATTCATTTTTAATACCCGCCACGGCGGCAATTTCAGGCGCTCAAAGTCCGTCCACGCCTCACTCAAGCACTCATCCATGCCAACCACGATCAAGCCATCTGCCCGCATGATCGCGATTTTTTCAAACTCAGGCGTGGATTCGTAGGCGTTGAAATGTCCGGCCATGTTATTGAGAACTAGAATGCGGCGGCTATTGGGGAATACGTCGGCCACGGTTTCGAGTGCTTCAATTCCACCCGCGACGGCGAGCGGGTCGGCGGTGACGGGAACATAAACGTCCATTGTGACGCCGCTTTCCGTTAATAATTCACCTAATTCGGATTTCTTTGCCCACGAGAGAATGTGCCGATCCATATTCGCGCCCAAATCAACGCCCGTGTCGCGTTCCAAAATTTCGGCGGCTAATTGATCCCAATAGCTATAGGCGAGTGACGGATCAGCGCGCAACGCTTCGGCATTCGCACCAATGCGCAGGGATAAGACTTTATCGTGACCAACGAACTCGGCCAATTTAGCTTTGTCATCAATATCAATTAAACGCAGCGGCCGTCCCATGGCGTCATACAGCCATGACAGCGCCATCATTAGTACCGATTTACCGACGCCGCCCTTGCCATTCATAATCCAAACGGTGTGTATTGACATACTCGGGTTTCAATCCTGTTTGTATTGGAATTTTCGTATTAGAAATGCGGTGGCAGTGTGCGCTGCTGTTATGATTATTGTTCAATTCCTAATCGTGTTAAAATTGGAATTGCAGCGGGTGCGAACTGAGCATTGGGTATTGAAGAGTGGTGCCGAGAAGAGGACTTGAACCTCCACGAGCTTTCGCCCACATGGACCTGAACCATGCGCGTCTACCATTTCCGCCATCTCGGCAATTGAGTGATGCGGGGCGGTTGAGAAATCTCCCAACCAGTGGGCGGTGATCCTAGTTGAGACAAGCGCGGCTTGTCAAGTTAGACTACGGCGTTTCACCCGCCTCAGGTCGCAGCAAAATTATCGTGGCTAGACGTAAAAAAGCCCAGTCCGCTAAGGACTTAGACCCGCATCGCCAACGCGAAGCCAATAAATACCCGCATCCAATTCCCAGCCGTGAGTTCATTCTCGACACCTTGCAGGCGCAGGGGGTGCCGCTGGAGAGTGGCGACATTGTCAAGTTGCTTGATCTGCACGGCGACGAGGAACAGGTGGCGCTGGAGCGGCGCTTGACGGCGATGGTGCGCGACGGGCAATTGGTGCGCAATCGGCGGGCAGCCTACTGTTTGGTCAACAAAACCGATCTGGTCGCCGGCCGCGTCATCGGGCATCCCGACGGTTTTGGCTTTCTCAAACCCGACGAGGGCGGCGACGATCTGTACCTGTATCCCAAAGACATGCGGGCGTTATTTCATGGCGACCGCATCGTGGCACGAGTCACCGGCCGCGACCGTCGCGGACGTTTGGAGGGCGCACTGGTCGAGGTACTGGAGCGCAACACCCATCGCATCGTCGGGCGGTTTTATTTGGAAAGCGGCGTCGGCTTCGTCGTCCCCGATCATAAGCGCTTGACTCACGACGTGATTATTCCCAGCGACCGCCTGCACGGGGCGACGCAGGGGCAAATTGTCGTGGCGGAATTGACCGATCAACCGACGCTGCGCACCCAGCCGATTGGGCGCATCGTTGAAGTGCTGGGCGATCAGATGGCGTCGGGCATGGAAACCGACATCGCCATCCGCGCCCACGAGTTGCCAATTCACTGGCCGGACGCCGTGTTGACCGACATTGGCGACCTGCAACCCGAAGTCAGCGAAGCCAGTTGGCAGGGATCGGGGCGAATTGACCTGCGCCACCTGCCGCTCGTGACCATTGACGGCGCCGACGCCCGCGATTTTGACGACGCCGTTTATTGCGAGCGCAAACCCAAAGGCTGGCGCTTGCTGGTGTGCATCGCCGACGTGTCCGCCTACGTCACGCCCGGCAGCGCCCTCGATGGCGAAGCGCACAATCGCGGCACGTCAGTTTATTTCCCCGACCGCGTGATCCCGATGCTGCCCGAGGTGCTATCTAACGGATTATGCTCATTAAATCCGCACCTTGATCGCCTGTGCATGACCTGCGAACTGTATATCAACCGCGAGGGCAAGGTCACGCGCTCGCGCTTTTTTGCCGCCGTCATGCGTTCACACGCTCGATTAACCTATGACGCCGTCGCCGCCATGTTAATTGAAAACGACGCCGCGTTATGCGCTGAACATGCCGACTTATTACCCGCATTACACGAATTATATGCGCTGTTTCAAATCCTATTGCAAGCCCGTTTTGAACGCGGCGCAATTGATTTTGATACGATTGAAACCCGCTTTAAGTTTACCCCCGAAGGACGTATTCAAGCCATTGAACCGCTGGTGCGGAATGAAGCACATCGGTTAATTGAAGAGTGCATGTTGGCCGCCAATGTCGCCGCCGCTCGGTTATTTGCGCGGAAAAAAATGCCGGCCTTATTTCGTATTCACGAATCACCCAAACGTGAAAAACTCTCTGATTTACGCGAGTTTTTAGCGGAATTGGGTTTGAATCTACCTGGCGGTGATAAACCAACGGCGAAAGATTACGGCGCATTATTAACTGCCGTCCGCGCCCGCACGGATTATCATTTAATTCAGACCGTGCTATTGCGGTCAATGCAGCAGGCGATGTATAGCTCCGATAATGTTGGGCATTTCGGTTTGGCGTATGAAGCCTATACGCATTTCACCTCACCGATTCGCCGCTATCCCGATTTAATTGTCCATCGCATTATTAAACATTTATTAGCGGGCGGCACCGCGGCGGATTTGGAATACGCCAAAGCCGATTTGCAATTGATTAGTGAACATTGCTCGGGAACAGAACGCCGCGCTGATGAAGCCACGCGGGATGCGGCCGATTGGCTTAAATGCGATTACATGCGCGATAAATTGGGTGAAGAATTCGACGGCACCATTGTCAGCGTCCAGGGCTTTGGATTATTTGTTGAATTAGATGCGGTGTACGTTGATGGCTTAGTTCATATTACCGCATTGGAAAATGATTTCTATCATTTTGATCCAATTGGACACCGATTAACTGGTGAACGCACCGGGCAAATTTATCGCCTCGGTGATCGGTTAAGAGTGCGCGTGGCGGCGGTGAATTTGGATGAACGTAAAATAGATTTTATTCCGATTGCACCCATTCGCCCGGCGACTAAACCGCGCAAACGGCGGCGTAAACCTCGGGATGAATAGCGCATGACAGTGCCTAAAAAACCGAATGATTCCGCGCATTTAACTGATGCGATGCTGGTGATTGGGATTAATGCCGTGCGCACGGCCGTTCGCTTTGAACATGGCAATGTGCGTGAATTATGGTTCGATCAACAACGCCATGATCGGCGGTTAAACGAGTTAATTCAATTAGCGACCCAAGCAGGCGTGTTAATTAAAGCCGTCGAGCGGGCGGTATTAGATCAACTCACGCAACGGGCGAATCATCAGGGCGTGATTGCGTGGTCAAGCGGGGCGAGTGCGCGGCATGAACACGAATTAACTGCGCAATTAGATCAAATCGAACGCACCAATCAAACGGCATTGTTGTTAATACTGGATGGCGTCACTGATCCGCATAATTTGGGTGCATGTTTGCGCGTCGCTGACGGCGCGGGTGCGCAATTGATTATTACGCCAAAAGATAATGCGGTGGGATTAACGCCAGCGGTGGTTAAAGTCGCCAGCGGTGCGGCCAGCACCGTGCCGTTAATACAGGTGACTAATTTAGCGCGGACAATTGAACAATTAAAAACTCGCGGGATTTGGATTGCCGGACTGGCAGCGGAGGCGCCAGTTTCATTATTTAACGCCGATTTGCGGCTGCCATTAGCATTGGTATTGGGCAATGAAGAACGCGGCTTGCGGCGGTTGACGCGCAGCCATTGTGATTTATTATTTAACCTGCCGATGCGCGGTCAAATTGAAAGCCTCAATGTCGCGGTCACGGCCGGCATTTGTTTATATGAAACAGTGCGGCAGCGCGGATTGTTTTAATAAAGTTGTTTTAACTAGCAAAATCAGTAGGTTGATCGTTCCCTCGCTCCAGCATGGGAACGATTAACTGCGTAACGCCTGATAACTTTAATTAACCAGTCCCTGATTGCCATTGCCCCAGCGCCGCGCCGCATTGAATCCGATCATTCGGCTGTTTATCTGCTAACCACTGCGCCCGCCCCGGCGGTAATAATACAAGCACCGTTGATCCCATATTAAACCGCGCACATTCAGCCCCCCGCGCAAAGGTCGGTGCATCATCATTCGGATAATCATCACGCCGAATGACAGTGCCGCGTGGCGGCGTAATTTCACCCGCCCAAGTGGTTTCAATACTGCCCACGAAAATCGCCCCGACTAATACCAATACAAAGGGGCTATGTTCATTATTAAACACGCAAATAACCCGCTCATTCCGCGCAAATAAATTGGGAACGCCGCGCACCGTTGCGGGATTCACACTGAATAACCGCCCGGGAATGTAAAGCATCGAACGCAATTGCCCAGCCGCGGGCGTGTGAATACGATGATAATCACGCGGTGATAGATAGAGCGTGGCAAATAACCCGCCATCAAATAACTGCGCTAAATCGGGCGCGCCGCCTAGTAATTCAGTCAGTGTGAATTGCCGCCCTTTTGCTTGAATTAACTGCCCATTCTCAATCGTACCAATTTGGCTAATCACCGCATCCACCGGGCTAATAATCGTTTGCGGATCAGCGGCAATAGGTCGCGCATCAAAACGCAATGCCCGCGTGAAAAACGCATTAAATGTTGAATACGCCGCTGGTGATGGTTCGGCCGCTTCGTCAAGATTAACTGCAAAGTGTTTGACAAATAACCGAATGAAACTCGGCAAAATAAACCCGAGTCGAGCGCGAGTGAAGCGCCACATAAGTGCCGATAATAAATGTTGCGGCAACAGGTATTGTAAAGCAATAAATAGGCGTTCACGCCAATTGGGACTCGGAGGGGATGTGGTGTTGTTCATTGTTAGTCTTAAAATTGTAGAAGTTTATTCAGTTGGCTAATTGACACAGGAATTGCTATTTATTATTGACTGCCTCCAGTGCTTCAATCATTGGTCGCACCGTCCAGCCTAATTCACGCGCAGCCATAATGTCTGCTTCGGCAATAGCCACCGCTCTTTTTGTACGCGGCCAAGCTAATTCCAGATATGCTTTAGTTACGCCGTTTGCATCCTTCAAAATGTAGCCGATTTCCGGTATTGAAACATTAGCTTCTTGACACCCATACAATACGCCATGAACGCCAGGATCGGCAAAACGGAATGTCTGTTCATAGCTCAATATACTGTTTACAATACCTTGCTCACGCCGCAATTGATTAAGTAATTGCATATCAGTGTGTTTAACAAACATATGATTATGCAATGGTTGTTTACGATGACAATCTACACATAACGCCTGCAAGTTGTTAATAGCATTATCGCTTTTTACGCCATTGCGGTGATGTACATGTAATAGTTTTTTATGAGCATCTAAAACAATACCACAGCTTTCACAGTGATAATTTTGACTGCTCTTATAATTGCCAGCGACAATTGTCCAATCTGATGTGTATGTTTCTCCGTGCGGATCACCAGCAATTCTTTTTGGCATGTGTGGGAAAAATGAACTGTACGTTTCAAAAAATGCTTGCAAAGAAAACTCCTTGAAAATTTGCTCTCTTTTATTCGGATAACCTTTATACATCAAGCGCCTTAAACAATTTTTACAAATTGAAAGTTTTACAATTCCGTCAACAGACGCACCTACGCTACTCAGACCTGAAATAAAAAACTGCCCGCTCGTGTCATTTGTCGCCACATAACGCTCATATCGTCCAATATCTTGCATCTTTTTCAATGTTGAGCAAAAGGCCACATGGTATTTATTGCCTTCATGTTCACTATTAAGCACCTGCTGTACACGCGGTCCATGATCCTGAATGTACAGCAATACTTGGCGACCTTTATACGCTAATAAACCTGTGTCAAAATCAACGTCTTTTAACTCAACGCTAATCCCACCAGTTGATAATTCGATATCAATGCGCGTTAATACATCAGTGCCTTGTTCAATTTCCAATTCAGGCGAAAATGTATTTGCACCCATCTTGCGTACAGCTTCGTGCAAAGCGGAAAAATCAACGTATAGCGGTGGTGACATGATGATTCTCAGTTTTCTAAAATTTTACGGATTTGAGTTTCAGCATTGGTCATCACACGAAATGATACCCGTCTTGATCGTTCCTGATCCTCTTGCCCAAGCGTATCCATAATAATTCGAGAAGAAGAAAACCCAACTGCGGCAATATTCGCTTTAATCCAAGGGCGCTCATCCGTGACAGCAGGTAAATAATAGACATAATTCAATACCGAGCGTGTGCGACCCTGAGATAACTCCATATTATTAAAATACGCTTCGTCAAGTGGCGTCTCTATATTCCATTGACTACTGGTATGCCCTTCAATCCGCACTTCATCTATAGCTTCTCGAAACGAGAATAAAACCTTTAGATAGCGTGGAAAAAAACTGTCCAAAATTGTGCAAAACGCTGGTTTTAATGAAATCTTCCCCACATCAAATAAAACATCAGGAGATTTGAATTCAAACGCAAGTGTTTCACGATCAATTACCGCATCCCAGGTTTTTAAGTCATTACGGAACTCACGCATCAGTGCTTCATACAGTTCGACTTGGCTTTCTTGATAAGCCACTGCCACCTCTTTAATCTTGTCACGTTCAATCATGGCATCGCGCATGAGTGCAATAGACACGAATAAAAAAATAATCATCAAACCAGACATTAAATCCGAAATTGACAGCCAATGCTCTTCGTCTCCTTGACTGGTAGATACCACAGCACCAAATATTGGATCACGGGGTGAACTCATCGGCGTATTTCATTACTAAGGTTAATAACTGCTGCCATCTTTGCTACTAACTCTGAATAGTCTTCAGTAAATTTACCGGTAATTTTGGCTAACGCATTTGCCATTTCTTTCATTACACGATTAATTTCCTGCATCATAGCCTGATCAATTGCACTCAGTTGTTTATTAACACCCTCACCAGTACGTTCCACCGCTTTGCTCATTTGTTCATTTAATCCTTCTACCGCCCGCGCAATCGCTGTTGCCTGTTGTTGGAAGACGGCATCAAGTGCGCTTTCTAATCGTTTTTGCATAGCCTGAATACTGTCTGCAACCTGTTGTTGAACCGTCTGGGTATCACGCTGCATTTGTACCCCCGTTGATTTCAGTGTTTCGGAAATACCTTGCACTTCACTTGTGAATGTCACCGTCATCATTTCAATATGTTGTTGAATCGTTTTAAGCTGTCCCTCAAGTTGAGTGCGAATTTGTGCTTGATGATCTGCAAGCAATTGATTAGCACTTGAGAACGTGTGATCCATTTGCTGCACCTGATGCACTAATGCTTCAGCGCCGCCTGTCAATGCAACATGCGTCGCCTTAGCACCTGTTTCCAGATTCTCTTTCACTTGCGCGATGCTTTCAATGACTGTACTCCCAAATTGTTCTAGTAATTTGCGCGTTTTATCATCATGGGCTTTAATATAAGCATCCGACTTATCCAAGAGCGTAGTGTAATGTTCATTGGCAGTTTGCAATGCAGTTGTAACCTGATCCGCCGTTTTTGTTAATGTCTGTTGCACAGTATTATTTAAGCCATCAGCACTTTCGGTAATAGCCGTTTGCACCTGATTAGCACCCAATGCTAACCCTTGACGCACCTCATCTGCCCCGGCTTCTAATTCAGTCCTGACCAAGTCAATACCCTGATGAGTTGTTTCCGTAAAGGCTGTTAACAGCGCGGTTGTTTTATCATCATGGGCTTTAATATAAGCATCTGACTTATCCAAGAGCGTAGTGTAATGTTCATTGGCAGTTTGTACACATGCTGTAATGGTACGAACTGTCAAATCAATCTGCTCACGAATTTCAGGAACAGCCGCAACCGCCTTGTCACGCATCTCACTGAATGCTTTTAAGTGATTACCAAGCTGCTGTAATTGGTGCAGATTAATTAACAATAAAGATTTTAATTGTTTCATCGCATCAGGAATATGCGACGACGAATCGGCAATAACCTTTACTGAGGCTTCAGTTGCCGCAATTGCACTCACCCCTGCTGCATACTGACGAATCATCTCTGCGAGCTGCTCTTTATAATGCGCTTGCCAATCAACTAGCTTTTGTACTGAAGCATCTAATGCTTTGAAATTGTCACCAAATTGTTCAGTTAAGTTTTTATTAAAGTCTGCAATGACTTCTTTAAGTGCATTCATCATCTGCTCAGTCGCTGATTTCGACAGCATCTCAGCAAATGCTTCTAACGATTGCCAGAGCTTATTAGAAAATACTTGGGCATCCAATTGTTGCTGACGATAGCGATCCTGCTCATCCGCCCGCAACAAACGCACCTGCCCAATTAAACTGGTCTCTTCGGTACCGGCGAGTGTCTTGCGTAGTTCACCGATTGCAGCGACTACTTTATTTTGTTGTTCCTGCTGATCAAGCCGCAGCATTTTTATTTGTCCAACTAAACTACTGTCTTCATCACCGGCAATTGCACGCCGCAGTGTTTTTATTTCTTGCTGTTGCTGTAACAACGCTTGCAAAATATCTGCCGCGCTGGTTTCCGCCGTCGCTTGTAATTGACGTGGCGCCGCTATTGGTGTCGCAAGAAATGCCTTAAAAGCAATCCCCGCCGTCATTCCCGCAAGACTGGTCAAAAACGCCGTTTTCATTCCGTCAAGCAATAATGGAATACTGGCATCAATGTTTGCTGGATCAAAATTCATCAATCCAGCGGTGATACCCACGAAGGTGCCAAGAATACCCAGCGAGGTCAATAGCGTTGGTGCATGATTTACAAATGACCAACCGCGACTTAAAACGGCAAAAATGATGCTCAAAATGAGTACCATAACAATTGCCCAGAAAAATACTTCGGTCAAAAATGTCGCTTCTACTTGCGCTAACGACGACTGAATAAAAGCAGCAAACACGGTTTATACCACTCTAAATATTGCGTGATAGGATTTTAGGCAATTTTATCTTTTTTATTAGCTGGTTATACGCAAATAATCCTATTAAGCACCGCACTACCAAATATTTTTAGGAGAGTTGTCGGGTTGCCACAAGCGGCAACCCAACCTACGCGGCTGCGTAACTCCTGATTATTTCACCTTGACATGTAATTCCTCGGCTGCCTTGAGCGCCCTTTCCATGAAGTCAGCCGCTTTATCCGTCGCTTGTGCTGCCTCGGCCGCATTACGCGCAATCTCCTCCACCGCGGCGCTCTGCTCAGTAACACTGGCCGCGACGGACTGCATCGAGAACCTGACTTCACCGACGCGGCGACTCGCATCAACTACTCGCTCCGACAGCAGAACGATCCGAGCAACGTTGGCACCGATTTGCAGGCGCGTCTCTTCGATCTTGTCGGCGATCTGCTGCGTAGCTTCTTGGGTCTTTTGCGCTAACTGCTTGACCTCATTGGCCACGACGGCAAAGCCGCGCCCATGCTCTCCAGCGCGTGCCGACTCGATTGACGCATTCAAAGCCAGCAGATTGGTTTGATTGGCAATCTCACGAATGACCGTACTCATCGTTGAGATTTGCTCGCCAATTGCGGCCAAGGCGCGTATGGCGGCCGCTGCATCCTGTGCTTCACCGCCGACCTGTTGCGTGATCTTCTCGACATCGCCCACCGTGGCGACCGCAGTCGCGGCCGAACGACCGATCTCCAAGATCGAGTACGATAGTTCCTCGGCGGCAGTGGCGGCGCTCTTGATGTTCTCTGAAACGCCGTGAATTGATTGGGCGGTGTTTGCCGATAGCTCGTTGACACGATCACCAGCGCACATCATCTGGAAGCGCATCTCCTCTTTTGGATCAACCCATTCCACGACATAGGCCGGCTGTCCAGACAAATCCGCGATAGTCTTGCTGTACACCCGAAAATGATTCAGCCCACCGCCGAAGTCTTGAGCGAACTTCGTGTCCGTCTGCCCTCGGTTTAGACACTCTCTGCCACAACTTGCGGTCTTGCAGATATTGGCACCCCACTGATGACACGGCTGATCGAGAAATTCGTTCAGAGATTTGCCGAACGCGGTTTGAACCGGCCCGTTCACATAGAGCCATCGCCACTCCTTGTCTCCCGCCCTGCCGAACGAAGTGACTGAACAGGGTTGCTCGCAGGCATCCAGGATACCCATGAAGAAACGTTCACGCTCGCGGTGAAACCTGTCGAGGTTTGCCAGGTGCCATGGGATGCGCAAACGGAGCCGCCATGCAGCCGCAAACCCAATTAAAATTCCCAGTGACCATGCCCAGCTGCCGATGAACGGCCAGAGCAATGCACCGAGCAGCGTTATGCACAGAGAAGCAATGATCAGCAAGTGACTCAGCCGCATTATTTCCTGCCGAAACTCATCCAATGCCATAGGTACTGAATGGTGATCGATAATCATTTAGTTGACCCTCAAAACATCACTAGTTGAGTAGTTGAGTTAATGCAATCAACCCAACATCCAAAAGCGGGGATTGATCGAAATCAACCGCTTTGGAGCGCATTTAAGCCAATCCAACTACAGCTGTCGAGCGGTGGTGAATGCCGCGTCGCCGAGTGCAACTAATTGCGCGCCGGCGGCGGCCAGATGCCGCTAAACCATTCGTCGCGCAACATGAGCGCCGTGCCGATCACGGGCAATACGCCGGCCAGCAGTAATCCCGTGACCAGTGGTAAATGGAATAGCGGATCGGTGAATGGGGCGAGGAATGTGTTAAACATTGTTTATTTCAAGAGTGACGCAATTGGGCTGTCAATTATTGATTGACCGTTCCCGCGCTCTAATGTGGAAACTCATCTTACCTGTAAAATCAATTAACCAGAGTTTGAACGGCGTAATTCCTAATATAAACAACAACGGTTTAAGGTGCGACCATGCTCAAAGTAAAGGTGACTGCTGTTGGTAACGCTATGGGAATAGTACTGCCGCAAGAAGTGCTGAGTAAATTAAATGTTGGTAAAGATGATGCCTTGTATCTGGTTGAAAATGCGGAAGGATTTGTGCTGACGCTTCAGCAGCAAGCGTTTGAATCTCAGATGGACGCTGCCGAGAAGGTATTAAAAAAATACCACGATGCTTTTCAAGCGTTGGCTAAATGAAATGATAGCGCCTCAATGGGTATTGGACGAGGTTGTCATTTCAGTTCACAGAATGCTGATTGCAATGCACGGTGGAAGTCAGGGTATTCGGGACGTGGGATTACTTGAGTCTGCTTTAATGAGACCTCGCCAGCTTTATTACTACGAACCACAATCAACGGTTTTTGATCTTGCGGCGGCGTATGGCTTTGGTTTGGTAAAAAATCATCCTTTCGTTGACGGCAATAAGCGGGTGGCGCTCGCTATAGCAGCAATATTTCTGGAGATCAATGGATTTAGTCTTGATGCACCCGACATCGAGGCGGTCAGTGTTATTGAGCAATTAGCCGCCAGTCATTTGAGTGAATCAGACCTAGCCAAATGGCTTGGTGATTTATCCAAGCCTATTGTTTAATGCAAAAACCCTCGTTTCAATTAAGAATCGGGGGTTGTTGGGTTGCCTGCGCGACTGGTTGCTTCTGAAAATCAGGTGTCAAACAAATTTATTTTACTTTTTGCCCCAAAGGGCAGTTATTTTTTTATCTATGATCGACTAAGCTAAACCTTAGCTGATAAATATAACGCGGTGAAAAAATAGCCGCGGCGCGATGTCAGTTGGTAGTAAAAACGTATGCGTCATCTGATGCGTTTTTATAAATCAAAGTTATTATAATAAGGATTAAAAAGCATGGCTTCATTGTTTGGGTTTAACCCCCCCTCACACCATCAAGGGCTGTTGGATAGTTTGGATAATCAGGTGAGTCCCCGTCCCCATGTAGAGACGGATTTTGCTACCGAAACTGCTAATCTCACTAGAGCCAATGTTTTGCAAGATGGAAAAATTGCATTGACCGGAATAGCGGATGTTAACTTTGGTGATGTTTCAGCGCTGCTAAGATAGCATTAAATGTTTATACAGCAGCGGCGGTTGAGTTGATGTCTGTCAATTCAACCTGCGCGGCTCGCGCAGAGTGTTGAGGGAACGGATGTTATTCGTTCGTATTTCAAATTGTTTATAACGAGGATTGATTTTATGCCATCAGCGACCCTTATATCGCCGACAGATGTATCAGTCGCATCGGATTTATCATTCGCATCGGATTTATCATTGGGCTTATCGGGCGCATCGGATTTATCGAGCGGCGGTGCGCCGCCATCGGATGGCGTGGTATCGGATTTGTCGAGCGGCGGTGTGCCGCCATCGGATGGCGTGGTATCGGATTTATCGGGCGGCGGTGCGCCGCCATCGGATTTATCATTGGGCTTATCGGGCGCATCGGATTTATCGAGCGGCGGTGCGCGGCCATCGGATGGCGTGGTATCGGATTTATCGGGCGGCGGTGTGCCGCCATCGGATGGCGTGGTATCGGATTTATCGGGCGGCGGTGCGCGGCCATCGGATGATGAATCGCAACCCCATGCGAGCCCGATTGAAGTGATTGGACAAATAGAATATCCACACAGTGTCTTCTTCTAGGAAGAAATAGACGAATAAAGGGGCGTTACATTTTTAGTGCAACGCCCCCGAATTTGAATTGCGTTAATGCAATCCCCCACCAAAAAACCGAATTGATTAAATCAACCAACTCGGCGCGATTGAACCCAATCCAACTCCAACTGTCGCGTACAGCTTTTCATTAAAAACTCGCGGTCGTGACTGACAATTAGCAACGCCTGTTCATCACAAAGACATTGCAATAGCGCACTCAACATCGCGCAATGTGTCGGATCAAGATTATTTGTCGGCTCATCCAACAGCACCACATCCGCCGCGCTGGCCAAAGCACACCAAATCCACAGCAATTGATACTGCCCACCGCTGAGACGATCAAGACGCCGCTTGAGTAATCCCGCCAACCCAGCCGGTGGTGGAAACCGCGTCGCCCCGGCCACGCGCAACAATTCCTGCCCAGTGATCGGCATAGCCGCGAGCCGCACCGGCTGCTGTTCCAAATACGCCACTTGCACCGCGGGCGCTCGCTCGATGTGACCACTAAACACCTGCGCCGCTCGTGCAATCGCCTTGAGCAGCGTGGATTTGCCGCTGCCGTTGGCACCGGACATACCCAGCCGCTCACCGCGTCGCAGCGTCAACGACACCGGGCCGACCACCGGTTGACGGTAGCCGGCCCGCAGGTTTTCGACGCGCAACAGCAGGTCAGGATCGCTCACGGTTGCCCGGCAATCGCCGCCACCCAGCGCTCCAAATGCGCCAAATAACCCGCCCCGTCGGCATCTTGCGGCGGTTCAAGTGGCAAACACGCCACGCGCCAGCCCACGTCCTGCGCCAACTTGGTCGGCGCTTGCGGCGCTTGATAGGGCGCATAAATCACCACGCCGCCGCTGTGACCGCGTAACTGCGTGACCAATTCGCGCAAATGACCAGCGCTGGGCGGCACGCCGGGGATGGCTTCAATCGTACCGAGTAACGGCACGCCAAACCGTTCGAGCAGATAAATCGCGTCGCGGTGATACAACACCACGCCCGGCGCGGCGGCCAGTTGACTGCGCCACGTCGTCACGCGCTGCGCCACCGCGGCGGCAAAATCATCCGCGGCGCGGCGGTACTGCGCAGCGGCTGACGGATCGAGTTGCGCCAAACGAGCGGCTAAAGCGTGGGCAATGGTCGCCATTCGCACGGGATCGAGATCAACATGCGGATTGCCGACTGGATGCACGTCACCCAGCGCCCGATCTGCCGCCCCGCCGCTATCAAGTAACTCCACCTGCGCGGCCGCTTCAAAATAGCCCACTCGTCCCGGCAAAATCGCTGGATTAGCCGCGCTGGCGCTGGCCGGTGGTAGCCAGCCGACTTCCAACTCCGCGCCGATGGCCACGACCAAATCCGCCGAGCGCAGCGCACGGATCATGCTGGGTTTGACTTGCAGTTGGTGCAAATCCTGATTGGGCGCGGCGAGAACGGTCAACGCCGCCCGCTCGCCGGCCACGGTGCGCACGAGTGCCGCCATGCTGGGGCTGGTGGCGACGATGTTGAGCGGTGCCGCGCCAGCAGTGCCGCCGAGCAACGCGCCAAGACTGATGAGTAAAACACTGATTTTTTTCAACATGTTACATTCCTCGATGCGCATCAAAACGCATGGGCGCCGTGGCTGCCCATGCTCATCACGAATTGCAGGTACACGGCATCAAACCGCTCGCGCTCGTCGTCCGCGACCAAAATGTCGTTGTAAGCGTACTGGGCGCGCAGTTGCGAAAACTCCGACAATTTCCAAGTGACGTTGACCGTCCAGCGATCAGAAGCGCCAAAGTCATCCGTTGTGCCGCCGCTGACTTCATTGGTTGGCCCCAGCACGTCATAGCGCAACCCGGCCGTCCAATTGGGTGCAAAGCCGTACACCGCTTGGGCGTAAAAACCGTCGGTGGTGAACTGCCGCGCCGAGCCGACGACGTCTGGATGTGGACTGGAGGCGATGCTTAAATCCTTGATCGAGCGCAGATATTCCGCCTGCACCTTGACATCGCCCTGCCCACCAGCGCCGGTGCCGTCGTATTTGTACACCGCGTCCAATCCCCACAGGTCAGCATCGCCGGCCAGTGCGTTTTCATGCACCACATCCTCGCCCGCGTGGGTGTGCGCGTGGACTTCTTGATGCTGATCGGTGTGCGCGTAAGACACGCCAAACTGGAGCGCGTGTTGGGTACCCAACTCCGGTGCCACTTTGGCAAACACCGTCCACAAGCGCGGGCCGTCTTGCGTGTCATCGAGGTGGAGTTCCGCCTGCTCGGCCGCATCCAGCGTTGCGCCAAACACCTCCTGATTACCCTGTAACAGTTCGACGCCCAGCAGGGTGTACACCGGCAACGTCGGCAGCCAAGTGATCTGAATCCCCTTGTCCTGCAAACCGTGATCGCCCAGCAGGTTGAGATACGGCAAGTTTTGGTCAACAAACTCCCATTGGTGCGGATGTTGTTTGTTGACGTAGCCGAAGTCGCTGAAGAATTTGCCCGCTTTGACGCGCAACCCGGCGGGTAAATTGCGCGTTTGCAACCACGCCTCCTCCAGATGCACATCACCGGCATCCGTCACGGCCAGATACGCGGCGGCGTCAAAGTACGGGTCAACGGTGGCGGAAAAGGTCAACTCGGCCTCGCGGAAGTTGAAGCCGTTGTCAGCGCTGCCGTGACTGTGCGTGTGACCTGCCGCCGCGTCGTCGGTGTGATCGTGGTCATGCGCGTGACCACCGGACGGTTGCAGTGCCTGCCCGACCAGCGCGGCGCCGTCACCATCGCGGCCGTCGTGGTAGTAATTGCCGTCCAAAATAACGGCGATCTGCGGGTTAAACGCCGTGCCGGAGGTCAGCGCCGCAAAACTGGCATGACGCGGCGGTGCTGATGCGGCTGGTGACGGTGGCGTCACACTGGGCGCGGACATCGGTTCAGAGTGCGCATGTGCTGGCGCAGTGGCGGCGGCCGTCGCAGCCGCCGTCCGTTCAGCGCGTGCCAAGCGGCGCTCCAACTCTCGAATGCGCTGTTCGTAGTCCGTTTTCATACTACGCAGCATGGTTTTCAATTCGGCGATGTCAGCATCGCTGGCCGCCGGGGCGGTAATCGGGACAAGTAGGGTTGCTGCCGCCAAACTGGCAACAAGGGAAGGGTGGTGCATGGTAAAAGCGCCTCATCGCAAACGGGATCAAATAACGCCGCACGGTTGGCGCGGCGTCGGCATGAAATCAGGCGATTAGGAGCAGTGATGCGGCGGGGCGCGGGGGAAGTAACGGTGATAGCCGCGCTGGTCACGGCACGCGGTGTCCAGCCAGTACGCGGGCGGCGTGACGCTCGCCGTGACAGTCACCAGTTGCGGCGTCAAAACGGGCAGAGGTGAACCGATGCCGTTGCCAATCACGCACAGTTCGCACACGCCGTCGTGCGGATGCGATAAATGCTCGATCTGGTGCAGCGCAAACAGCGTTTGTCCCAGCAATAGGAGCGCGCACACCAACGCCACGATGGCGGGCGATGGCGGGCGATCCGTTTTTAATTGCTGGGGTGACATTAACAATTACGTTTTATTTAATGAAAGCGCGGGTTCGGGAATGAGCGGCGCTGTGTTGAAATGCTGCCGCCCACGAATTAACACGAAAAATAATGGCACAAATAACGTGCCTAATAACGTCCCCGCCGCAACGCCACCGAGAACACCCGTGCCAATGGCGTGGCGGCCACCGGAGCCGGCACCGCTGCCTAATACCAATGGCAAAACGCCAAAGCCAAATGCCAATGAAGTCATTACAATTGGGCGAATCCGCATCCGCGCTGATTCAATTGCGGCCGCCATTGCCGTCTGCCCCTGCTCTTGTAATGTTTTGGCGAATTCGACAATTAAAATTGCATTTTTAGCGGACAATCCAATCGTCGCTAATAACCCGACTTGGAAATAAATGTCACTCGGCAATCCGCGCCCCAATGCGGCTAACACCGCACCTAATACACCGAGCGGCACGACTAACATCACCGCGAATGGCACTGACCAACTTTCGTATAGCGCGGCTAATGCTAAAAACACCACCAATGCCGATAGCGCGTATAACGCTGGCGCTTGCGCACCCGCCGTGCGTTCTTCATACGATAATCCCGTCCATTCAATACCAATTCCCGGCGGTAATTGCCGCGCAATCTCTTCTACCGCTTGCATTGCCGCCCCCGAACTAATACCCGGCGCTGCCTGCCCGAGCATTTCAGCGGATGGAATGCCATTGTAGCGTTCTAATCGCGGTGAACCGAGAATCCAATGCGAAGTGGCAAATGCCGAAAACGGCACCATTTCATTCTGCACATTACGCACATACCACGCATCTAATTGCTCCGGTGCCATTCGATATGGCGCATCCGCCTGCATGTACACTCGTTTAACCCGCCCCTCGTGAATAAAATCATCAATATACGCACCACCTAATGCAACTGATAATGTGCGATTGATTTCTGCTAATGATAAACCCAATGCACCGGCGCGAGTACGATCCACGTCAATTTGGAATTGCGCTTCATCTTCGCGTCCATTCGGCCGCACCGCCATCAATTGCGGATGTTGTGATGCTAATCCTAAAAACTGCATTCGTGCCGCCATTAACGCTTCATGCCCCAATCCAGCGCGATCTTGTAATTGCACATCCCAACCAGTTGCAGTGCCTAATTCAATCACCGCCGGCGGTGGAATCGCAAACACCATTGCATCTTTAATTCGGCTAAAGGCCATCATTGCGCGGCCGGCCACCGCACCCACGCGCAAATCAGGGCGCTGGCGTAATGACCAATCTTTTAAGCGCACAAAACCTAATGCCATATTTTGCCCTTGACCGGCGAAACTAAACCCGGCCACGGTAATCATTTCTTGCACCGCCGCTGATTCATCTTTTAAGAAATGCTTTTCTACTTGTTTTAATACAGTTAATGTCCGTTCACGGGTGGCGCCGGATGGCAACATGACTTGCAGAATTAAAATGCCCTGATCTTCATCGGGTAAAAACGACGTCGGCAGGCGTAAATATAATAGGCTGAGAACGGTAATTAACGCGGCGTACACTAGAATAAAGAATTTGCGCCACGTTAATACCAATTTGACGCTGCCGACATACCCACCGACGGAATAATTAAAGCCGCGATTAAACCAGCCGAGCGGGCCGCGGCGGGCGGCGTGTTCACCGGCGTGAATGGGTTTTAATAATGTGGCAGTCAACGCGGGCGTTAATGTTAAAGCGACAATGACCGACAACGCCATGGCCGATACAATGGTAATAGAAAACTGGCGATAAATAACGCCGGTTGAGCCGCCAAAAAACGCCATTGGCACGAATACCGCCGCTAATACCAATGCAATCCCAATAATGGCGCTGGTGATTTGATCCATTGATTTACGCGACGCTTCTTTCGGTGGTAAGCCGTCTTCCCGCATCACGCGCTCGACGTTTTCAACGACCACAATCGCGTCATCCACTAATAACCCAATTGCCAATACCATTGCAAATAACGTGAGCGTGTTAATTGAAAAACCAAACGCCGCTAATACGCCGAACGTGCCGAGTAATACCACCGGTACGGCAATGGTGGGAATTAACGTGGCGCGGAAGTTCTGTAAAAATAAATACATCACGCCGAATACTAATAACACCGCTTCCAGCAGCGTTTTAATCACTTCTTGAATGGAAATACGCACGAAGGGCGTGGTGTCATACGGGAAAACGAATTCCATGCCCGGCGGGAAAAACTCTGCTAACCGTTCTAATTCGGTTTTCACTGCATCAGCGGTCTGCAACGCATTCGCGCCGGTCGCCAAACGAATGGCCATGCCCGCCGCCGGTGCGCCATTATGCCGCGCAATTTTGCTGTAACTTTCACTGCCCAATTCAATCCGCGCCACGTCGCGTAAATACACCGTCGCGCCATCGCCTTGGGTTAATAACCGAATCGCGCCGAATTCCTCCGGCGTATTCAATCGGCTTTGCACATTCACCGTCGCATTTAATTGCTGTTCGGCAACCGCAGGAATAGCGCCCAATTGCCCGGCGGACACCTGCGCATTCTCCGCTTCTAATGCCGCAATCACCGCCGCTGGAGTTAAATTGTATTGGTGCAGGCGATGCGGATTTAACCAAATGCGCATGGCGTATTGCGCTTCAAATAACGTCGTTTCACCCACGCCTTGAATACGACTAATTGGATCGCGCACGAAGGTTGCCGCGTAATCACCTAAATCCGCATTGGTCATGCGGCCATCACGCGAAACAAATGCCACCACTAATAAAAAGTTGCGCACTGATTTAGCAACTTGAATCCCCTGCCGCTGCACTTCGGTCGGTAATAACACGCTGGCCAATTGCAATTTATTTTGCACTTGCATTTGCGCGATATTCGGATCAGTGCCATTATCAAACGTCAACACGATATTTGCCACACCATTTGATTCACTGGTGGATGACATATAGCGCAGCCCATCGAGGCTATTCATTTGCTGTTCAATAATCTGCGTCACTGAATCCTGCAATGTTTGCGCGGAGGCGCCGGGATAAGTCGCGGTAATCGCAATTGCCGGCGGGGCAATACTGGGGTATTGCGCAACGGGTAATTTGAGAATAGACAATACGCCCGCCAGCATAATGGCAATGGCAATGACCCATGCAAAAATCGGGCGATCAATGAAAAAACGTGCCATGTGATGATTCCGTTTTGTCGCGTTTATAGTCTGCTAATCTGTTCACAGATGAGTTAATAGTTTGTCGTACTCACTGTGAGAACCAATCCAAAACCAGACGATTGTGTCGGAGTTTTTCATTACGCCTACTGCGCGCCAGCCAATGCCAGTACGCACTGAATAAACTGGAATGCCAGTGTTTAACTTTTTGAATTCGAGGCTTGGATGGGATGGATTCTTTTTCCATAACTGATAATTTTTTCTAGCGGTTTGTTTTACTCGCTCAGGCAAATGACGGAACCGCTGTAAAAAGTCTTGCGTGAGTTCAGATTTCATCAAAACCCATCACAATTGTTTTCCCTTGCGCTGATTCGTTCAAAGCCTGTTTTGCTAATGCAGACAACCGCTCCTGCGGCTGTTGTAACGTTTTTTGCCAATTCAGTTCATTGTCAATATCTTCCAACCATTGCTCAATCATTTTCTCTTGCATGTCATCTGGCAAAGCAGAGACTTTTTGAATGATTTGTTCAAATCGGTTTAACATATCGTCAACCTGCTACAAGGTGATTGATAAAAATGGAGTGAAAATTAAACAATTTACTCTGACTGCTTTAATTTTCGTCTCAAGCATTAAAAACAACGGGGTATTGCGCAACGGGTAATTTGAGAATAAATAAAACGTCCGCCAGCATAATGGCAATAGCAATGACCCATGCAAAAATCGGGCGATCAATAAAAAAGTGTGCCATGTGATGATTCCTGTGGAGGGAATGGTTAGTGTATTCAATTAATCATATAAAATGGTCAGCTAATCTATTTTCACTTATTTATATGAGTACCAATAGCGCGATTTCGTCCCTGATCTTTGGCTGTATAAAGTGCTTTATCTGCCAGCGCAATTAAACAATCTGGGGTTAAATCATTATTAGGAATAACAGCGGCTACTCCGAGGCTGAGGGTGACAAATTGATGCACTTCAGATCGTTGATGCGGAATTGCCTGTTTTAAGATCGCCTCACGAATACTATTAGCAATAAATAATGCGCCCTCGACTGCGGTATTAGGCAAAATGATGACAAATTCTTCACCACCATAACGGCCGGCAAAATCAGTACTACGCTGAAGGGTTGTAGCGATTGTTTGGGCGACTTGAATTAAACAATCATCACCGCCTTGATGACCATAATGATCGTTAAACTTCTTAAAATAATCAATATCAATTAGAATTAACGCCAGCATTTGCTGTGCATGTAAATGACGCTGCCATTCTTGTAGCAGCGTATGATCGAAACAACGCCGATTAGGAATTTTAGTCAAGCCATCCAGATTGGCAAGGCGTGACAAAGCATCATTAGCTGCCTCTAATTCAGCGGTGCGTTCTTTTACTTTCTCTTCGAGCATCGCGGTATATTGCTCACGCTCGCGGTATAGCACTGCATTGGTAATTGCAATAGACGCTTGACCTGATAATAACTTAATTAAGTCAACTCGATCCTGCGTAAATGCTGCTGCTGACATATTATTTTCTAAGTAAATAATAGCGGTTAATTGCCCTTGATTGATAAGAGGATAGCATAGAATAGACAGTGGTTGTTTAGTTTGAATATAACTATCTTTATCAAATTTACTTGGCGCACTCGCATCATCTAATAACACCAGTTCTTTGGTACGCACAACATAATTCAAAATGGATTCTGGAAAGTGACCAGCAATGGTAGTTACCCCATGACTGTGAAGACCAATTTCGAGTTCTTGCTTATAAAACAGCAGACAACCCATTTCTGCGCCTGTATTTTCTAATAAAATATTTAATAAATTTTTTAATAGTTTTTCTAAAACAACCTCTTCACTAATCGATTGATTTGCTTTAATGATTGTCATCATGTCAAAAGTCGCTGATGCCGCAAGAGCCGATACGGTATTATGACTGGTTGATGAACCACGACTCGATACATGCTTACTACTCACTAATAGCTCGTTTGGATAATGTGTGTTTAAATGAGCAATCTTAGCGTTACTTCCCCATAATTCGTAATAATAGCGAGCTTCGCGTAGATAGGTTTTAGCAATGAGTATTCGGTTTTGTGCTAGATAAAATTTGGCGGCTAATTCATACGCCAGAGCAGCATCTTGAATGAATTCATGTTGTTGGGCACCGGCAATTGCTCGATCATAATAATCCATTGCTAAAGAGATATTGCCCAACACGCGGTATCTTTCTGCTTCTACTAAATCCAATTTGTGCTGATGGTTCATTGGTGCATGAGTTGACCAATTATGACTGATAATTATTTGATTATCAGTGACCCGTTGCATAATAGAGTCAAGCGCCTCATCCGCTGAAGTGATGCCCATTAAAGCAATTAAAGAATCGTAAAAATAGAACAAACTTTGCGTAAAGAGTGCGGCACCAGACATGACATATTGCCGCCCAATAAGCGCATGGGCGCGGGCTTGTGTAGTGTCATCAAATAATAAACACAACACCATATTATACAAATAGAAAAAATAAACTCCCACAACATCTTTTAATGATAATAGATGCGGCAACAATACATCACCATTGACAACATCACCGATAAAAGATGTCGGTTGCTGATTGTGTCCCAGTAAATTATCTATCGTCTGCAAATAAATCCGGCAATAATTTGCGGTTGTTAATTGTCCCCGCTTGGATAAATCATTGACATAAGCAGTGGTATCCTGATGAACCTTTGCTAAAGGCTGCCCTGACCATAATGATGCAATACAATGCCCATAAGCACTATAGCCACTGTATTCAAAATCACCAGTATCCAATGCGGTGGTATAAGCCTCTTTTAGAATAGGTATAGTTTCGTGCAGATGGGCATTACGATGTTTAATAAATAATGCAAAAACTGTTAGTACTGAGGCCTTGACTGGCAACGCATTATATTTGTATAAAACATCTAAAGCTAACTGTCCAAACTGAATTGCACTCACAATATCTTGCGTTAATTTGCATAGGATAGTGCCGTAGGTTGAATAGCTAAAACAAGAACTGGGCGCATTGCCGTACTGAATGGACAGTTTAACTGTTAATGAACCAATTAAATGGAAGAGTAACGAGCCGGCATTAAATGCAGCCGGCATAATACGATTGCCAATTTCAATCACCGCTAACATTGACGGGTTAGTCATCTCGGGCAGTTTAACTAATTCGTGAATGTGACGGTCTGTGAGTAGGATCGTATTTTGATGCAGTGCTTTTTCCACATCATCTATTGTCGGTGTGGTGGGAAATTGAATATCAAACCGTTGTAAAATTTCTTGACCAACAGCAAGTGCTTCGGAGATTTTATTGCGGGCGGCATTGGCTTGTATTCTAATAATATAAACCTTGACCATATCAAGTGCCGACTCTGCATTATCAATGACTGCATCAATGAAATGATCCATTTCAACAAAGTCACCACATAAAAATGCTAATTCTGCTTGTAATTCATGTAATACCAAGCTGGTCGTATAATTTTTCCAAATTTCATTACCCAATAACGCCAATCCAACAGTGGCATATTCTCGTGCGGCATAATAAGCAGCCGATGCCTTCGCTTTAAGACACGCCTCAATATTAAGTTGGATGATCTCGTTTTTTTCCAAAGGTTCATTAATAAGCGACAACCCTTGATTTAGTTGGTTGATAATGGAAAAAATATACTCTTCACGTTCACTAGGTGTTAATTGTTGTAATAAAATTCGTCCCAACTGGTAATGCGTTGCAGGTTTTTGCAATTCGGGAATTTGTGAATAAGCAGCCTGTTGAATACGGTCGTGAACAAATTTATATGGTGGCAACGGGTAGTTTTGACTATCCAATAACGCTAATTCAATATTTTCCCGCGTATCGAGTGGAATGACTAGGTTTTCTGAGACGGCAATATCCAGACAATCAATCACGTCGCGCAAGGTTGTCGCTTCAAATGCACTTAATAGCGGGATAGAAAATTGATTACCTACTGCGGCGGCAATTTTTAATATGGCCTGTGTTGACATAGGTAAGCGTTGAATTTTGCCAGTCATTAATTCCACAACATTGTCGGTAAAATTGCGTTGTTGAATATCGGCCAGATTCCATGACCATTGCAGCCTATGGCGGTCGAATCGTAGTAATGCTTCGGCATATAAAGATTTAAGAAATTCGTTAAGAAAAAATGGATTGCCCCCCGTTTTTAATTGTACTAATTCTGCTAAAGAACAAGCATGTTCTGGCGTAGTCTTGAGTGAATCACTAATGAGCTGCTTGATTGTTGTTAATTGCAGTGGCTTCAAAAAAATATAATCAATGATTGCGCCGCTATGCGTAATTTCATCTAAAGTGAGCATTAATGGATGTGCGGCGGATACTTCATTATCACGATAGGCACCAATTAAAAATAATGCTTGTGCTTCCCCGCTCATCAAAAGTTGTATCAATTTGAGTGAGGCACCATCTGCCCATTGAAGATCATCTATAAATAAGGTCAGCGGATGTTGAGGTTGTGCGAATACTTTAATAAAATTTTGAAAAACAAAATTAAACCGATTTTGCGATTCATTTGCGCCTAGTTCCGGCACCGGCGGTTGCTGACCAATAATTAACTCTAATTCTGGAATTAAATCTACGACTACTTGTCCATTAGCACCAAGGGCTGACAATAATCTATTTCGCCATTGACTAAGCTGCGTGACCCTTTCTGTCAGTACGGCTTTTACCAATTCACTCAGTGCTTGAACAATCGCACTGTAAGGGACATTACGTTGAAATTGATCGAATTTACCTGTAATGAAATAGCCACGTTTCTCAGTAATTGGCTTATACAATTCACGGACTAAAGCAGATTTACCAATTCCAGAATAGCCGGCAACTAATATCATACGCATTTGTGCACTGTCGCCAGTCACCAAATGAAAAGTATCGAGAAGAGTTTGTATTTCAGCTTCACGCCCGTATAACTTTTGTACTAATTGAAATTTATCTGAAATGTCGGCAGTTGCTAATGTAAATGGTTGAATACTGCTGGTGGTTTGTAATTGTTTTAAGCAACGCTCTAAATCGGTTTGTAATCCCCAAGCACTTTGATAGCGATCTTCCGCATTTTTTGCCATGAGTTTTAAGATGATGTCTGAAACTATTTGCGGAATATATGATTGAATTTCAGTTGGATTGATCGGTTGCCGCGCAATATGACAATGAATTAATTCCAAATCATCTTCAGTGATAAATGGCAGTTGTCCAACTAATAATTCATAGAACGTCACACCTAACGAATATAAATCTGTACGATAATCCAAACTGCGATTCATACGGCCGGTTTGTTCAGGTGAAATATAAGATAGAGTACCTTCAAGCACATTAGGATTTTTGAGCGTGGGATTTTCTCGGGTTAATCGAGTAGAAATGCCAAAATCAATAATTTTTAATTCTCGTGTTGCGGGATTATTAACAATATTAGCCGGATTGATGTCTTTATGAATGATATTTGCGTGGTGAATGCGGCCAAGTATAGAGGCAATATTAATTGCTAAAGGCAGAAAGTCATCGAGTGCAAGTGGGCAATCAGTATGCAATTTATTTAAAGATTCTCCATCAAAGTCTTCAATGAACATGACCAAAGTACGTTGATATTTTTTAAGACCATAGGCTTTGATAACCCCTTTTAATTTTAAGGAGCTAGTCAATTTATATTCTTGTTTATAACGCGCCAGCTCGGCAGCAGCTGGGTAGTCTTGTTTAAGAAACTTAAGAATGACTTTTTGTTTATCACTATCCCGAATAGCACGATACACTTCCGAATTAGCGCTTTCATACATTTTAGATAGAATTTGATAATCTACAATCATCAGTGTTTTCCAAAAGTTGGTAGTGCATTACTTAACAGGGTAACTTTTTATTTTAATTAAGCTGTTATATTTGCTCTATTTGATCGTAGTAGCGCAAGTATAATCAAAGGGTTGTACGCTATTTTAGCGGTCATTTTATGTTGGATTGACTATAGGTTAACAGTTTATTGTACTCACTGTGAGAACCAATCCAAAACCAAACGATTGCGTCGAAGTTTTTCATTACGCGCCAGCCAATGCCAGTGTTTAACTTTTTGAATTCGAGGCGCGGATTGGGATGGATGTTTTTTCCATAACTAATAATTTTTTCTAGCGATTTGTTTTACTCGCTCAGGCAAATGACGGAACCGCTATAAAAAGTCTTGCGTGAGTTCAGATTTCATCGCAAAAATCGGGCGATCAATAAAAAAGTGTGCCATGTGATGAATCCTGTGGAGGGGGAAGATTGAGTGTATTAAAAATACTCATCCCGTTTTAACAAAAAAGGGACAGCTACAGGTCACAACTAAAACTACCTATTTTTCTTTATTGAGATGACAGCGTACTTTTGACTTCAAAGATGATTACATAAACGCAAGTTGCTTTAGATTTTCAGGAGCGCTCGTGCTATTTTTCGATAGGATCGAAAGCGCATAATTTGAAATAAATAACTCGTTTCCTTTATCGGCTTTACCTTGTTTATAATTATTCATGCCGTATTGCAATTCCCATTCGTAAATGTTTGCAAACGCAAAGTTGTTTCGGATTTCTGGCGAATCATCATAGGTAATAAGCCATGAATGGTTGCATGTTTTCAGCGCACTCGCAAAATCATCGTGATTAAATGCGGTATGCAAAATGCCATTTTTTCCATACAATTTTGATTTCGTTGCTTTGAAATACGGTGGATCAAGAAAGGTAAATACCTCGTTGCCGCCACTCGTCAATACTTCACGGTAATCTAAAAATGTAATTTTAATTCCTTCTAATAACTTTCCAAGTTTTGCAACACGTTCAATTGAAGATTCAGTAAAACGTCCAACGAAAGCCAGTTGTGAGTACCCGCCAGATTCAACCACGCCCGAAAATGTAATTCGATTTAAAACAAAAAAACGGACGGCACGTTCTAATTCAGTCAAGGTGTCATTCTTCACCGTTAATAATTCGCTGAACAATGCCTGACCATGTGCGCGCTTTGTTTTAATTTTCAAAACTTCATGTGCTAATTTTTCAGAATCAATTTGAGCATATTTCCAGAACAAATAAAGTTCTGGATTGAGGTCGTTAATCCAAATTTTTAATTCTGGATAGGTTTGTCGCAGATAGATAAAAAACGACCCACCACCAACAAAAGGTTCTCTGTATTCCTCAAACGCTTTTGGCAAAAGAGATTTCATTTGTTGAATAGCGCGAGACTTGCCGCCGGGGTATCGTAAAGGACTTTTTATCATTGGGTGTTGGATGACATTTGCATGACAAATTTTTGTCACTATTCAGCCCAAATTGAATTTTAGAAAATGCAGTTAGATAGCGTTTATTTAATAAAACTGATCGTCCCCACGCCCGCGCATGGGAACGCGCTGGTCATCAATTTAATGCACGGGCGCCGCCGCCGCGCCCGCCTCAACCACCTTCACCTGCATCCCCGGCCGCACATGTTGCAATCCCTCCACAATCACCCGCTCACCCGCCGCCAAGCCGCTCTCCACCAGCCACTGATCGCCCTGAGTGCGGTTAATTTGCAACACATGCTGCGCCACCTGATTGTCCGCCGTCACCACCAGCGCCGTCGGATTGCCACGCCGATCGCGTTGCACCGCCTGCTGCGGAATCAAAATTGCATCCGCCCGCGTCCCCTCCTCGACCAGAGCGCGGACAAACATCCCCGGTAACAAAATACGGTCGGGATTGGGAAAGGTCGCCCGCAACGTCACCGTCCCCGTGCCTTGTGACACCGTCACCTCCGAAAATTTCAACCGCCCGGCGTGTGGATAGCGCGTTTCATCCTCCAAAATCAACGTCACACTCGGCTGTTCACCAGCCGGCCGTTGCAAGCGCCCATCCGCCAGCGCCTGCCGCAATCGCAACAATTGCGCGCTCGATTGCGTCAGATCAACGTAGATCGGATCAAGTTGTTGCACCGTCGCCAACGCCTGTTCCTGATTCGCCGTGACCAACGCCCCCTGCGTCAACGCCGACCGCCCAATCCGCCCCGCAATCGGCGCCTTGACCTGCGTGTAATCCAAATCAATCCGCGCCGCCGTCAAACTCGCCTGCGCCAGCGCGACTTCGGCATCCGCCTCCTTCAACGCCGCGGCGGTATCGTCAGAATCCTCCTGACTGACCGCCTTCGCCCGCAGCAAATTGGCGTAACGATTCGCCTTCAACTTCGCCCGCGCTTGCGTCGCCTGCGCCCGCGCTAACGCCGCCTCGGCACTGGCATAGGTCGCCCGATAACGCGCCGCATCAATCTGATATAACACCTGCCCGGCGCGAATCTGCGCCCCCTCCTGAAACGCCCGCGCTTGAATTAACCCGCCAACCTGCGGGCGGACTTCGGCAATTTGATACGGCGCAGCGCGGCCGGTCAGCTCAGTGGTCAAGGTCACGGGCGCGGTTTTGACCACGACCACGCTGACTTCGGGTGTACCGCGACCACCGGGCGGCCCGCCCGCTGCCGGCGCCGTCGCGTTATTGCAACCAGTCAACACGGCGGTTGTGGTGAATAAAAACCAGCACGAGGTGAATAATGAACGCGGCAAATAACGCAATAACACGGATGGCGACCTCGCAGATTAAACAATCAACAAAAAGCGGCTCATTTGATTAGATAGTTCGGATGATAACGAATAAAAACTTGCGCACATTCATTGACGCAAATAAGTCAAGGCCCGCGCAGTTAATGGCGTGGGTGTAATGCCCAAACGTTGAAACCCATCATCACCGCACACATTGCCTGCTAATAACATGCGCAATTGATCGCGGGTGACCGGAAACCACGCAAAGCGATCAAACACCGCCGCCACCGATTCAATCATCGCTGCTGGCGCTGGTACCATCAATTTGGATTTACCCGCCGCCTGCGCAATTAACGTTAATAATTGTTTCCACGTCATCCGCGCCGGCCCGCATAATTCATAAGTCTGACCAATGGTATCGGTACGATGACAGGCAATTGCAAAAGCGGCGGCGACATCATCCACCCACACCGGACCCAATTCAAATGAACCGGCATTCACCGGCAATACACCCGAATAAAACAGTGGCGCGGGCAGCAGGCTGTCAATCAATTCCGCTTTTAATTGGGTACAAATCTCCATCCGCCCCTGACCATGCGGATCACCAAAGATCACCGACGGGCGAAAAATGGTGAAATCCAATCCCGAGTCTTTTAATGCCTGCTCGGCTTGCAATTTGGTGATTTGATACGAAGTCATAGCCGCATCAATCCCATTTGCGCTCATCAATAAAAAGCGTTTCACCCCGCTCGCCTGCGCGGCGGCAATGGTATTTTTCACTCCTTGATAATGCAGCGCCTCAAAAGTAATGCCCGCCGCCGGCCGCTCGCGTAATAAACCTACCAAATAAATCACCACGTCACTGTCATCTAAACACGCTTGCAATGATGCCGGGTTATTTAATTCACCGGCAATCCAAGTGCAGCGCGGATGAGTAAAGGCTTTATGTTGACTGGTTGAGCGGACTAATAACCGAATTTGATGGCCGTCATTTAATAATTTCGCCACCACAGCGCGCCCGACAAAGCCCGTGCCGCCAATCACGCTAATCCGCAGTTTTGATCCCGATTTAGAGGAATTAGATGATGAGTTAGTAGTCATAGCGATTCGTTCCTTAATGGCAGTTATTTGACGTTTATAATAGCACCAGATTGTCGCGGTGAATTAACTCCGGATCCGCAATAAACCCCAGCAATTCCACAAATTCCGTACTCGATTGTCCTTGAATCCGCCGCGTTTCATTCGCATCATAATTGATTAACCCCCGCGCAATTTCATTACCGGCCAAATCCACACACGCCACCACCTCGCCGCGATTGAACTCGCCCTGCACCATTTTGACACCGACCGCCAGCAAACTTTTGCCCTGCTCGCGCAACGCCCGCACCGCGCCGGCGTCAATCATCACCCGCCCGCGCACCTGCAAATGTCCCGCAAGCCATTGTTTTTTCGCCACTTGTGGCTCTTGCACCGGCGTTAATAGTGTACCAACCAACTCGCCGTGATGAATGCGCGTCAAAATCTGCTCGCCACGCCCGGGCGCAATTACGGTGGCACATCCCGAGCGGGCGGCTAATCGGGCTGCGCGGATTTTGGTGGTCATGCCGCCGCTGCCTAACGCGCTGCCGCTGCCGCCCGCGACCACATCTAATTGCGCGTCATTCACCGGAATAGTGCTAATTAACGTGGCATCTGAATTAAAACGCGGGTCGGCGTCAAATAGCCCGTCTTGATCGGTGAGCAGGATTAATAATTCGGCTTCAATTAAATTGGCCACCAGCGCGGCCAGTGTGTCATTATCGCCAAAGCGCAATTCATCGGTGGCGACCGTGTCATTTTCATTAATGATCGGAATCACGCCCAGTTTTAATAAGGTGCGCAAGGTACTGCGCGCATTTAAATAGCGCCGCCGATCAGCCAAATCATCTCGCGTTAATAACACTTGCGCGGTGTGTAATCCCAGCCGTTGAAAGCCATCTTCATAGGCGCGCACCAAGCCCATTTGACCAATAGCGGCGGCCGCTTGTAATTCGTGCAACATCTTTGGCCGCCGCTGCCAACCCATACGCACCATGCCCTGCGCGACCGCGCCGGAGGTGACTAAAACTAATTGATGTCCATTGCGGCGGCGAGTGGCGATCTGTTCAATCCATAATTGCAAAATGTCCGGATCCAAGCCGGCACCGTCGCGGGTAATTAATGCACTACCAATTTTAACGACCCACCGTTTGGTAAAGGGAATGCGAGCGCGTGCAAACATGTTGATAATAATAACGTGGCAAGTTGAATGGCGAAATGGTCAAGGAGATTGGCAATGGTGTAATTGACCATTGCCAATGAACATCTTAATCGAGCGGATGCCAGGGCGCGGTTTGAGTCGGCGGGTTGCGTATTGAATTGGGCAATGAATCCGCTAATGAATCATCGAGCGGTTGTGTGCGCAGCACGTCAAGGCGCTGCATCAAGGCGTGACACAATTCAGTTAATCCATCACCCGTCAGCGCGGAAACGCAATACACCGGCCCCGTCCAATTCAAATCAGTGATTAACTGTTGCCGCGTGAATTCTAATTCTTCCGCATCCAATAAATCCGTTTTATTCAATACCAACCAGCGCTCTTTGTCATCCAGATTGGCGCTATACGCGGTCAATTCCTGTTCAATCGTGCGCACCTGTTCACTGGGCGACGGTAATTCGGGCAGTGGGGCGGCGTCAATTAAATGCAGTAATAAACGGGTGCGCATTAAATGTTTTAAGAATTGAATACCCAAGCCCGCGCCGTCGGAGGCACCGGGAATTAACCCGGGAATGTCGGCTAATACAAAATGTTGCCGCTCGGCTACGCGCACCACGCCGAGATTGGGATATAAGGTGGTGAATGGATAATCGGCAATTTTCGGGCGGGCGCTGGAGACTTGACTAATTAAACTTGATTTACCGACATTGGGTAATCCGAGTAAACCGACATCCGCTAATAATAATAATTCTAAATGCAGATCGCGGCGCTCGCCGGGGGTGCCGGGCGTGAATTGACGCGGGGCGCGGTTGACGCTGGATTTATAACGCGCATTGCCGATGCCGTGAAATCCGCCCTGCGCGACCAGTAACTGCTCGCCGTCGTTGAGAATATCGCCCAGCAAGTCTTGGGTTTCGGCGTCGTGAACCCGCGTCCCGACTGGCACGGGGACGAATAAATCCACGCCCGAGCGGCCGGTCATGTTGCGGCCGCGGCCGTTGTGACCGCGTTCGGCGCGGTGGACGCGCTGGTGGCGGAAGTCAATCAACGTGTTTAAGCCCGCGTCGCCGACTAAATAAATTGAGCCGCCGTTGCCACCGTCGCCACCGTCGGGGCCGCCGCGGGGAATGTATTTTTCACGGCGGAAACTGACGCACCCGCTGCCACCATCGCCCGCTTCGACGCGGATACCGGCTTCATCAACGAATTTCATTAATGCAATTTCACCGTTAATAATGACGCAATTCAATAATGACAAATGGTCTGGTTTGCACTGACCAATGTGATTAAAAACGTCCTGTGATTAAATGCAAAACGCCTCACCGCTGGCGGCAAGGCGTTGCACGAATTGACCATTAACAATGAAGCGGCGTTATGCGGGAGTAGCGACCGGCTCAATCCGAATATAACGGCGATTATTTGGTCCCTTTATTTCAAAATGCACAAAGCCATCCGCTAATGCAAACAACGTATGATCGCGCCCTAATCCGACATTGACGCCATTATGAAACTGCGTCCCGCGCTGCCGCACTAAAATGGTGCCGGCATTCACTAATTGTCCACCGAAACGCTTGACGCCCAACCGTTTTGATTCTGAATCGCGGCCATTGCGTGAACTGCCGCCTGCTTTTTTATGTGCCATTACTAAAATCCTTTAATCATTAAAGCGGAAATGTGCAATGCAAATGCTTGAATTAACCGCCGACGCCGGTGATTTCAATTTCAGTAAACCATTGCCGATGCCCTTGCCGTTTTAAATAATGTTTGCGGCGGCGGAATTTGACGATATGCACCTTTTTTGCCCGCCCGTGCGCTTTCACTGTCGCCCGCACCACCTGACCGGCCAACAGCGGTTGCCCAATCTGCACCTGATCGCCGTCCGCCAGCAGCAACACCTGATCTAACTCAACTGTTGTGCCAATGTCCGCCACGAGTTTTTCCACCCGCAACCGATCCCCTTCCGCCACCCGATACTGTTTTCCACCGGTTTGAATCACCGCGTACATGCCCTTTTGCTCCTCACAAGCGAAATCAAGCGAAAAATCCTAAAACACGTCAGGGTACCGGAACGGGGCAAGATCAGTCAACCACATTAATAAATCTGCGCATTGACCTTGACCGTTGCGGGAATGAAAAATCACCAGCGTTGCGAATAAAACTGGCAATGAATTGGTCGGTTGGGTTGCGCAGTAACTCAATACTTTCCTCTCATTCACCCCAATTGATTGAATGAAACAACCAACCGCCGCCGATTAAATTGATTCGAGCGGTTTTTTATTGCGGGCGAAATGCTGGGTTGCCCGTCAATAGAAATGAGTGACTTGATTAAACGCCGCAGCCGCGCCAGCGCGTAAGTCCTGAATTTGCTTAAGTTTCCTGTACTTTTGCCGATAAACGTTATGGCTAGTAGAGTTCAGCGGTATAAACTTCTGAGCTGATTTGTTCAACGGCGTAGCTTCTGACAATAATGGAGTACGAATATGAAAATCAATACGAATATGGCAAGTCTATTTGCCTATCGCAGTTTGGCTGGTCAGGAACACCATCTGCAAAAGATAACACAGCGCCTGGCGAGTGGTGTGCGCATCAATAACGCGGTTGATGATGCGGCGGGTTTGGGGATTACCGAGCGCATGACCGCCCACATCCGCGGGTTAAATCAGTCCCACCGCAACGTCAACGACGGGGTCTCCTTGCTGCAAACGGCCGATTCGGCGCTGGGGAGTGTCGGCGATGCGTTGCAACGGATTCGTGAAATTGCGGTGCAAGCGGCAAATGACACCTACAGCACCACTGATCGCAGTTCCATGCAGAGCGAAGTGTCGCAGTTGATGTTGGAAATCAATCGCGTCGCCATTGATACGCAATTTAACGGCAAGTCGTTGATGGATGGCACCGGCAGCTTGATGGGCGGCAGCGAGAATGAGCAATTTGTCATTAGCGGCCTGCGCGGGTCTTGGCTACGCGAATCCGAGAGTCGCATTGCGGAGTATTACGGTCTTGAGGGCAAGGGGAGTGATTTCAAAATCATTCTGGAAGAAGATGCGCCTGGCGGAACTATCGCGTCCATCACTCCGCTGGCTAATGGTACTAAAGAGATGCGCGTGGATATGCTGGATTTTACTGCCCCGGATGGTCTTGGCGGGTTTTCAGCCGACCGGGTGATCGCCCATGAAATGGTTCATACGGTGATGGTAGATAACATGAATCTCTTCGCCATGCCCTGGTGGTTTATCGAGGGCACGGCGGAATTCATTCACGGCGCAGACGAGCGCGTGGAAGCAGATTTCACCACCGCCGCCGCATTGGTGGCCGCCGTACCCACCGTCCAACCGACTACCAGCTTCGAGTATTCCAGCGCCTATGTCGCCGTGCGTTTTCTAAACGAGCAAATGAGCGGCGGCATTAAAAGCATTATGGCGGAACTCGGAACTGGCGCAACCTTCGATCAGGCGCTCGCCGCCACCACTGGTTTTGCCGACGACGCGGCTTTTCGGGCGGCCTACACCGGCGCCACCGGACAAAGTTATGTGCAAGGACTGTGGGATGGCGGTTATTTCAGCAATGAGGACACCGGCGCGATTGGCGGGGCGGATGCGGACGGCGGCGAGGTGCTGACGGGCGCGTCGGTCATTCCCGATACCGGCGGCTACACCTACGATCCCTTGAGCAATTATGCGGAAATATGGCCGGGCGGTTTTGATCGGAGCGCGAGCGCAAATACGTTCGCTTTGCAGATTGGCGAGAATAGTGGCGACAGTTTGGCGGTCAGCATCGGCGCCACCACGATCAACGCGCTCGGCCTTGCCGGGATTGATGTGTCAACCGCGCCACAAACGGTGATTGGCAAGGTTGATCTGGCAATTGATTATCTTAACGAACAACGCGGCCGCGTCGGTGCCAGCATCAACCGGCTTGACCATACCATTAACTCCATTGCCCACAATATCGAAACTACGTCCGCCGCCCGCTCGCGGATTCTCGACACCGACTTTGCCCGGGAAACTGGTGAACTGACGCGCCAGCAGATTCTGCAACAGTCCAGCCAAACGATACTGGCGCAGGCCAATAAGTTACCCCAACAAGTGCTCAGTTTATTGGGTTAACATTCCAGCGATACCCGTGCTATTGACATTCAATCCAATTGATTGAGTGAAACAATTAACCGCTACCGATTGAATTTTGGAGCGGTTTTTTATTGCAGGGAAAATGTTGGGTTGCTCGTCAATAGAGATTGGTGACTTGATTAAACGCAACCTAACCGCCGCGCAGTTGCCAATAAAACTGGCAATGAATTGTCACCGCCGGCGAATCAACGTCCCGACGCCTTCATCCGTGAACAAGTCTAATAACACCGCATGTTCCACCCGCCCGTCGAGAATATGTGCGGCATTAACACCGGCTTGAATCGCATCTAATGCGCAGCGAATTTTGGGTAACATGCCACCGAAAATCACGCCCGTTTGAATTAAATTGGCCACGCCGGCCGCGTCAATTTGGCGAATTAACTCACCCGCGCTGTCTAATAAACCCGCCGTGTTGGTTAATAACACCAACTTTTCTGCGTGCAACACTTCGGCCAATTTTCCCGCCACCAAATCGGCATTGATGTTGTATGAAAACCCATCCGCGCCGACGCCAATCGGGGCAATGACGGGAATGAAATTGCCGCTGACTAACATATCCACCACGCCGGCATCAATGCTTTCTACTTCGCCGACGTGACCTAAATCAATCAATTCGGGAATGTCGGTTTCTAATACGGTAGTATCGCTCGCATCACGCCGTAATAATAATTTGCGGGCGCGAATTAAATCGCCATCTTTACCCGTTAAACCAACCGCCGCGCCGCCGTGGCGGTTAATTAAATTGACGATTTCTTTATTCACCGATCCGCCGAGTACCATTTCCACCACGTCCATTGTTTCGCTATCGGTGACGCGCATTCCCTGCACGAATTCGGTGGCCTTGCCCAAGCGTTTGAGTAATTGACCAATTTGCGGCCCGCCGCCATGAACAATCACCGGGTTGACGCCGACTAATTTCATTAATACGAGATCGCGGGCAAAGCCGTCTTTTAAGTGCGGCTCGGTCATCGCATTGCCGCCGTATTTAATGACAATGGTTTTACCAGTAAAGCGGCGAATGTACGGCAGGGCTTCAATCAATACTCGCGCAATGTTTTGGGCGCGTTCAGCAGCAATGGGCATAATAATTAAATGGTCAAATGAAGTGAGTGGAAGTAATTAACGGTTAAACAATTTAACTCGACTAGCAATTATTTATCATGTTTTAAGCGGTTGGTTTAAGCAAAGTTGGCGTGCGGGTTTTGTTTTTTATAAAAACAAATCCAATGATTCCTAATACCAACGCTACGCCCAATACAACAATCCAAATAATGTAGTGCGGATGATCTGTATTCGCATGTCGGCGTGACGCATTATCAAACATCTTGATTTGTTCTATTTGCGCTTGCGGTAATCCAAATATCAGTTGAATACCACGTTTATCCGTCTCAGACTGCAATGCCTGCAAATAGCTGAGATTATCGGGTTTATTGGTGATGGTGCAAAAGAGAACAACGTGATTGCTATTCGCGTTTTTATATGCAACTAAGGTATCTAAATCCGCTCTAAACCTATCCAATCGTATTTTTGTTGTTGAGGCATAGTTTTTAGCTTCAATCGCAAATAACCGATCTTTTTTATTAAGCAATAGATCAATATCTGTGGCCCCTTTTTTTAAACCATCGTTAAATTTTTCTCCTATTCCTAACACTTTAAACCCATTTGTTACCGCGCTCTCTGCAATCCTGAGTTCATTCAAATGCCCAATGGTCACAGCACGATTGTTGCCAATAATTTTCCGCAAAGTTGCCCGAAACCCAGGCACGCCAGTTAATCGCGCAAACATCCCCTCGGCTGTCTGTCTATCTAATTTTTCCTGATAAATGGCAATTCTCAAAAACGCATCTTCGAGGACATCATTAGGCAAATTCAATTCACCCAGTTCTTTTCCAACTTTCTGAGTACCTTTAACCTCATCTGATAGTTTTGAGAGCCTCACAATGTCATTGTCAGATAACGCCTGAGTGTTTTCAGTAATTGCCGCAATTGATTGCGTCATCAACCCCCAAGCACTATTGGCTTGAGAAATTAAAGCAGCAAAAACAATTACAATTAAACCCAATTGTCTATAAAACATGATCGGCTCTCTTGATGAGCGAGTGCGGGGCGTCATCTAATTCACGGTCGCCACCAACCGCTTGGGCATTGGCAAACGCGGGCGCATCGTCACCAGCCGACACAGCGCCTCCAGCAGTGCCGCGTCACTGGCTTCGCTCGCCACCGCCACCACGCGAAAACCCAGTTGCATCGCCGTCGCCGCCGTGCGCTCGCTAAACACCGCCAGCGGCAAACTGCGCAGCCACGCCTGATCGGCCTCCGGCACCAGTTGATACAGGTTATTTAATATCTCGTCACTGGTCGCGGTCAGCAAATTCAGCGACCGCCGCCACTCGGCAATCAACGGTTTAACCTCCACCTCGGGCAATGCGCGACGGTACACCTCGGCATACGCCACCTCCGCCCCGCGCTGCATCAAGGTTTCCGCCAACACCGCCCGCCCGCCTTCGCCGCGCACAATCAAAATCCGTTGCCCCTTGACGTGCCGCAACTGCCGCAGCGCCAGCAACCCTTCGCTGTCAAACTTTTGATTGGCGGGGATTAAATCCGGCACCCGCCCGGCCTGCCGCAACGCCACCGCCGTCCCCGCCCCAACAGCGGCCAGCGCGACATCGGTGGGCAGTCGCTGATCGGGCAGCAACGGCAGCGCGTAATTGACTGCGTTGCGGCTGACAAAAATCCACACATCCCAGGTCGCCCGCAGCAACGCCTGCGCCGCGGTCATTTGCCGACCGGGACGGATGATGACGGTTGGAAAAGACTGCGCCACGCCGCCGGCGGTGTGGATTAATTGGCACAAGCCCGCAGCCTGTTCCGCCGGACGGGTGACGAGGATGACCTGCCCGCTCAGATCGCACGGCGCGTTCATAGCTCGCGCACTGCCTCCAAAATGTGATCGGCACCGTGCGCGAGTAATTCTTCGGCTACCTCGCGTCCAATTGCTTCACCATTCGCTGGATCACCGCGCCGTTCGCTGCGCAAAATCAGTTGCCCGTCGGGTAATCCCACCAAGCCGCGCAGGTACAGTTGCCCGTCGGGTTCTAACACCGCGTGACCGGCAATTGGTACTTGGCAGCCGCCGTCCAGTCGCGCATTCATCGCCCGTTCGGCCAACACGCAATAGGCGGTGGCGGGGTGATGCAGCGGCGCAATCAATTGATGCACCCGCTCGTCGGCGGTGCGGCACTCGATGCCAATCGCGCCCTGACCAATCGCCGGCAAGCTGTCCTCTAAACTGAGCCGCGCTCGGATGCGCTCGGCCAATTCCAGCCGAATTAATCCCGCTGATGCCAGCAAGATGCCGACAAATTCGCCGTCGTCCAATTTGCGCAGGCGGGTGTTGACGTTACCGCGTAACGAGGCGATGCGGATGTCAGGACGGCGGGCGGCGAGTTGACATTGGCGGCGCAGGCTGGAGGTGCCGATGCAGGCGCCGAACGGTACCTCATCAATGGTGGCGTATTGGCTCGACACCCACGCATCGGTCGGGTCTTCGCGCTCCAAAATGGCGGCTAAATGCAGCCCGTCGGGAAATTCGACCGGCACATCTTTCATCGAGTGGACGGCGATGTCGGCGTCCCCGTCGAGCATTCCCTGCTCTAACTCCTTGACAAATAAGCCTTTACCGCCAATTTTCGCCAGCGGTGAGTCGAGCAATTTGTCGCCTCGCGTGATCATGCCGACGATCTCAACCCGCAAGTCGGGGTACAGACGGCTGAGTTCGGCGGCGACGTGTTCGGCTTGCCACATAGCCAGTGGAGATTTGCGGGTGGCAATTTTGAGAGTCTCGGTCATTGACGATCATTCCAATGCGAAACGCTAAACATTAGCGGGGTTGATGGGCGTGGGTTACTTGAGTGCCAGTGCGGGGGATTTTAGCTGACTTTGGCAGACGTTACGCAGTCGAGTGTTAAAAAGATTGTCACGATTGCTGCATTCCCGCCCGCAGCACCTGTCGCACCGCCGCCACATGCCGCCGACTGATCGGCAGGCGCTCGGCAGTGCCGTTCAACACCGCCACCGCCTCGCCGTTTTGATGTTTAGCAATTCCAATTAACGCGGCGCGGGCAATTAAAATGCTGCGATGAACGCGAATAAACTGGTCGGCAAATTCTGTTTCCAAGTGTTTTAATGATTCGTCAATTAACGCCGCGCCGCCCGCGTAATGTACCGTGACATATTTCTGATCGGCTTGTAAATAAACAACGGTCGCAATTGGAATGGTGAGCAATGCACCGCGATAATTGACTTGCAATTGCGTGCGCCGTGCTGGCGCATTGAATGGCGGCGGCGGGGATTGTAAGCGCGTGGTTAAATGCAGGTGTTCTAATGCCGCCTGTAATCGCTCGCGCCGCACCGGTTTAACCAAATAATCAGCGACGTGATGGTCAAAAGCTGCGAGCGCATATTCCGAATACGCGGTAATTAAAATCACAGCCGGCGGCGGGGTTAATTGTGCTAATTGCGCGGCCACTTGCAAGCCATCCATGCCGGGCATTCGCACGTCTAATAACACCACGTCCACCGGTGATGCCGTGCATTGCGCAAAGGTCAAGCGGCTATCGGCCAATTCACCAATCACATGATAGGTCGCGGCATTGGGTAATTCAGTTAATAATCGCCGCAGCCGTTGCCGAGCGGGCGCTTCATCATCAACGAGGAGGATGTTCACGAATAACCTCGTTACACAGAGTGAATAATAACAGTGCCGCAAATAATCACACGGTATCTGACAACTCAACCTATGCGGTTATTAACCAACCAATATCAGCAAACAAGGTATCAGCCGACAAATCAGCGCCACATTCCCATTCAATAAAATACCCACCATTATGCACCCGCATAAAAACAGTTTCATCTTTCAGCGCCGCAAATGCTTCAGCCTTCAAATAAGGCTGTACATTAAATATGCCTTGCCGTTCATCGGCAGTGGTAATTTCAAGCTGATAATTTGGTTTTGGTATGACTGATTTGATTATCATTGATCTAATCCTTGAATAGAGTTGTTTTAACCAGCAAAATCAATCATCTGAGCAGAGTACGTTCCCACACTGAAACGTGGTAACAATTAAATACTCTCTATTGTAATCGTTAAACAAACTTGATACTGCAATACATCACGACTGCAATTCAGCGTCGCCCGCCCGGGTAAATGCGCAGCTAATCGCTGACGGACATTCTCTAATGCAACCTGATGCCCGCGTAATGATGACATAGGCGGTTCACTTGGCAAACTATTCGTAATGATTAATTGCAACCGCCCGCGTTGATACTTGCCCGCAATGCGAATAAACCCCGGCGCGACGCTCGGTTGAATACCATGATACACTGCATTCTCCACCAGCGGCTGCAAAGTTAATAACGGCAATGAGATTTGCGTCATCAACGCCTCGGGTAATTCATCTATTGCCCAAATCACTTGCAAGCGCTCACCCAACCGCTGCTGTTCAATATGCAAATAACGCCGCACTAAATCTAATTCCTCAGCCAGCGTGGTTAATTCGCGTTCGGTGGCAATAGCGGCACGAAATAAATCAGCTAAATCTTCGACAATTTCCTCGGCTAATTGTGGATCAGTGCGGGTGAGATTCGCAATGGTATTCATGCTGTTAAATAAGAAATGCGGACGGATGCGCGCCTGTAATAATTTGAAGCGCGTATTGGCGGTCATTTCCACCTGCTGCCGCCATTGTTGATGCAAATACAGATACCGCAGCAATACTAACCCGACAATTGCGGCAATACCAATACTGCGAATCAATAAACCCACCATGCCATCATGCGGTAATAAATCGGCGGCAATGTCGGCGGGTAAGCCAATGAACATGGTAAATAACACCGCCGCCGTTGTTATTGGAATTAATGCCCAGGCGAGAATAGCGGCGAGGCGCGGATTTAATGCGACTAAATGCGGGCGAATAACACACAGCAGCGCCGCATTAGTTAAAATACTCAATTGCGCAAAGACTGACAGCGGCCCCAGCCGTAACCAAAACGAATTAAGTGGCATTGGCGAGGCTAATGTGAGTAAAATAGCCAATAGTTCACCGTACACCACCACGCCGAGTACCATTGGCACACTGCAAAAATCGGGTAATAACTCGTCACGTTTTGTCAATTGCATGGGCGGCGCTACTGTTTAATTTAACTTGAATAATGATGACACAAAATACCATGATAAAACAATCCAACGTACCGAATAAACTTTGGTCAGGACGGTTTGACCAACCGACCGATGCGTTTGTCGAAGCCTTCACTGCATCTATTGAATTTGACCAGCGATTAGCGCTGCATGATATTACCGGTTCTATTGCTCATGCGCGGATGTTAAGTCAGCAAGGCATTATTGATCCGAATGAATGTGCCGCAATCATCGCGGGATTAGAACGCATTGCAACGCAAATAAAAAACGGCAGCTTTGAATGGTCAATTGCATTAGAAGATGTCCACATGAATATTGAAGCGGCATTAACTGCTGAGATTGGTGATGCCGGTAAACGTTTGCATACCGGGCGCTCGCGCAATGATCAAGTGGCAACTGATGTGCGATTATGGTTGCGTGATGAAATAGACGCCATTGGTACGGCAATTGAAAACTTGCAATTGACGTTATTAACACGGGCGGAACAAGAAGCCGATACCATTATGCCGGGTTTTACGCATTTACAGGTCGCGCAACCCATTACTTTTGGTCATCATTTAATGGCGTGGTATGCGATGCTCGACCGCGATAGTGAGCGTTTATTCGATTGTCGGCGGCGGATGAATACGATGCCATTGGGCGCGGCCGCATTAGCTGGCACCAGTTATCCAATTGATCGCCATTATACAGCCGCGTTATTGGGATTTGACCAGCCGGCCGATAATTCATTAGATGCCGTGTCAGATCGAGATTTTGCCATTGAGTTCTGCGCATTTGCGGCTATTTTAATGATGCACCTGTCGCGCTGTTCAGAAGAGTTAATTCTGTGGTCATCTGCGCAATTCGGATTTATTGAATTAGCGGATGCGTTTTGCACTGGCTCTTCTATTATGCCGCAGAAAAAAAATCCCGACGTGCCCGAATTAATACGCGGCAAAAGCGGACGGGTGTTTGGGCATTTGATGGCGCTATTAACGTTAATGAAAAGTCAGCCGCTGGCGTATAATAAAGATAATCAAGAAGACAAGGAACCGTTATTCGATACGGTGGACACGGTGCGGGCGGTATTGCGGGTGTTTAATGATTTAATTGGCGCTATTCACTGCCGCACGGAACGAATGCGCGCTGCTGCGTTACAGGGGTTTTCAACCGCGACTGATTTGGCCGATTATCTCGTGCGTCAAGGGCTTCCATTTCGTGATGCGCATGAAATTGTTGGTAAAACAGTCGCTTATGCGATTCGTGAACAGCGCGATCTTGCCGCGTTATCATTAGCAGAATTGCAGACCTTTTCACCGCTGATTAACGCCGATGTATTCGCTGTATTAACATTAGAGGGATCGGTTGCGGCGCGCAATCATTTAGGCGGCACGGCACCGCAGCAGGTGCGGGCGGCAATTGCACGAGCAAAAACTAAAACACTGCGTTGGCAAACATTGGATTGATACTGAAATGACCACACCACCAGATTCACTTGCACACTTAAATGCACGTTTATTGCAATTTGCCCGCGACCGCGATTGGGAGCAATTCCATTCACCGAAAAACTTGGCAATGGCGCTGGCCGGTGAAGCGGGCGAATTATTGGAACAGTTTCAATGGTTGACCGAGGCGCAAAGTGCGCAATTAACGGATAAACAACGGCAAGCAGTTGCGCATGAATTGGCCGATATTTTGATTTATCTTATTCGGTTGGGCGAGCGGTTGGACATTGATTTAATCGCGGCTGCGAATGAAAAAATGGCAATTAACGCGCAACGCTATCCGATTGAGCGGGTCAAGGGCGATGCGCGGCGGGCGGGTGAGTATGACGCCACGAGCGATTAAACTGGATTAAATCCAATTAATCCACGACGGGATTGGCGGTGAGTGTGTCGCGTTTATCGCGGCGGCTGGTTAATACGCCGGCAATGCTAATTAACGCGGCGCCAGTTAATAAATGCCAGGTGAGTGGTTCTTGCCATAATAACCAGCCATAACCACCGGCAAAGATGATTGAAAAATAATTAAAAACGCCGATTTGTGAGGCGGGCGCGAGTGTTAATCCAGTAGTCAGCGCCCATTGCCCGAGGGTGGCGAAAATGGCAATCATTAATAACCAAAGCCACGCAATGAATGAGGGGGTTTGCCAACTCCACAACATGGGTAGGATAGAGACAATGGTGGATAATAAAGTGAAATAAAACAGAATGCGGCCGGTGGGTTCAGTGCGGGATAACCGCCGAATTGTGACCATTGCAACTGCGGTAAAAACGCCGCCGAGTAATCCAATCCAAATGACCGGTGATATATCCAATCCTTGCGGTTGGATAATCATCATAACGCCAATAAACCCGAGGGCAACGGCGAGCCAGACTGATAATGACACCCGTTCGTTCATCCAAAAAATTGCAATGACTGGAATGAATAAGGGCGCGGTTAATTTTAATAACATCGCCTCGGCCAAGTTAATATGCGCGAGGGCGTAAAAGAAACAATACATGGCGGCCACACCGGTTGCGGCGCGAATCACATGTAATCTAAATACGGTGGTTTGAATGACGTTATTGTCGCGCATGAGCCAGGGTAGCACTAAACAAAATGCGAATAGATTGCGGATAAAAACAATCATTTCATTCGATAATTCAGCGGCAACGATGCGCACACCAACGCCCATTGAGGCAAATAACCATTCGCCAATGATGATCCAAAGCGCGGCGCGCAAAAGGGCGGTGGTGGAGTGCAATGCGGGATGACCTGTTGTTTTTTTAAGACAGTAACGGCTGTGTTGTTTATGATAATAAAATGATTAAAAACAAATGTTTGTGTACAAATTGCCCGCGAGCCAAGCTGTCCGGGTGGCAATTTTGTCGCGTCTTGCAATTTAAGTTGCACTTTTGTCGGCATTATCAGCTAAAATAACGACGATGCTATTTTCAACGCCATTTTAACGTAAGCAGAGAGGAAACCACTGATGCTCCATGTACGCTCCCTGACCCGCGCTGCCGGGTTGATTTCGACCGCCGCGCTGGCACTGACACTAGTCGCTGCGCCCGCTTTCGCCGCTGATCATGACGAAAGTTATTGGTATGCCACTGGCGACCGCAGCCTGCCGGATGGGCAGTTGTGGGTGAATAGCGCCGGCGAATGTTGGCAGAGCGCCTACCCTGATGGCCCGAACGATTTGCCGCCGTGCGGGGTGGAAAAGCCGGCCGAAGTAGCTGAAGTGCCTGAAGAATTTACCGTGCGCTTGAATTTTGCGTTTGATAAGGACGAAATGCGGGATGTCGTGAACCGTGACGAAGTGGCGCGTTTGGACGATTATATCGCCAATGTCAAGGCGACCACGACGCTGGAATACCTGACTGTGATCGGTCACACGGACGCGGTGGGATCAGATGCCTATAATGAACGTTTAGGGATGCGGCGTGCTGTGACTGTGCGTAACTATTTGATTGCACAGGGTTTAGCAGAAGAACAGATCGCTGCACCGCAAAGCATGGGTGAACGCAAGATGTTGCCGAGTTATCCGCCAGATGCGCTTGAACAACGGCGGGTGCGCATTATGTCTCGCGCTGACTAATGATTTAATACCAGTTTAGTTCTGAAGGTGTTTTGAATGTTCATTAAGCCGACCTGTCATAAGGTCGGCTTTTTTATTGCGATAATAATTGATTGATGCCCGGCACCTGAGCAATCTTGACCAGCCTAATTAAAATTTCTCGCGCCACTTGTAATAATTTTTTGACTAGACAGTCTTGTTTTATAAATTGCGGCAGTTTGAGCGCAATGCTATTGAGCCATCACATTCAATACGAGGATAAAAGCATGACACTGTTTGCTGAACTATTTCCTGTCAATACGAACAAGTTGCCCCGTTTATTCGTATATCAATTGCAAACTGTGCGCGGTGAAATCACCAAAAAAATCGGCTGGCAATTGGCGTATCGCTTAACCAACCAATTCAAAAAACAACATTTTGTCTGGGATGACGACGGGCAAGTGCTGATTGCAGATATTGCGCTTGAACAAGCAGAGATTGACGCATTCATTAAAGAACTGTGGCAATTGCCAATAGACAGTTTCAAGGCGGCATTAGAAGCAATGACATTGGCGCCGCATTTACAACCATCGCAGCAGGGCATTGCCGATTTTGTTGCGCATTCATTCCTCAATGATATTGCCCCGCACGTCACAAAAGCATTAGATCAATTCAAACGGAAGCGAGAAAACTACGACGTTATTTTGAAAGCAGACTATGCCGGTTGGGTGGTGCATGGACAGCCGGCTATTTCTATTTCCGTGAGTTCTGAATTGCAATATAAACATGATGTCAAACGTCATGCTGCGACCTTATCAGATATTAACCAGTTAATTGGTTTAAGTGTCTTTGATAAAACGAAATGGTTTTTTAAACCAATGAAAATTACCAGTATTGTTGGTCAATTGGGAGAACCCGGCCGGCGCGAACGTTTACTCAGTTTTGACTTAATGCCCAGGATGCAGAAATGCGTTGAAGAAGCGCCCGATAGTGAATTAGTTGTTAAACTCAACCGTCAATATGATTATGTGATTAGTGCGCTCGGTATTAATATTCGTAATAAAGATCACGGCACTTTTAATGTGAGTGAAAGATTGCAAATTCCACCCAAAAAAAGAGCGGAGTGTATTAAAGCAGTTGTGCAACTGATTCAAAAAATTGGGATCATTGGTGGGGCTTACGGAGTCGGCAGAGGAAATAATTCCAGTGTGTTTCTCAATGCAACAGATATTGGTTATACGCCGCAACTCCTCTTTGGTAATCACAAAAGCGCTTCGTTTGGTAAAGCATTTGATTCAATTCGGCAATTTGGGGCGTATAAACCAGCAAAAGATAAAACAATCCGGTTAGCGATTGTGAATACCGTACCCAATGTGTCATTAAAAGGTCTGCGGGAACAATTGCGTTCTCTGCTCGGAGAAGATGGTCTAGGCTATAAACTCATATTAACAGGTGGCCCTAAAAATATTGTAGAACCGTCACGCGCTGCATTAGAAATTGCGATTAATGATTTAGCGGGTAAAATACCAGACTTAATTTTAGGCATTATTGCAAAACCGTATAATACGAGTGATGAAGAACAATGGACACTATACGATCATTTCAAACATCTGACATTAGACCAGGGTTTATACAGTCAAGTTTTGCAACCGAAAAACTTGGATAATGAATATGTGCTGAATAATGTTGTGCTGGGCATTTTGGCAAAAACCGGCACCATTCCGTATGTATTAGCAAATCCAATTGATTACGCCGATTTAATTGTCGGCTTGGATGTTGCCCGTCGTCCTAAACAAATGCGGGCGGGGACGATCAATGTCGCAGCCAGCGCCAGAGTGTATTTGAATACTGGCGAATTATTGCGCTACAGCATTCGTAATTCCATGTTGGAAGGTGAAATCATTCCAATGCCGGTTTTGCAGGATATGTTTCCTGTTGCCGATTTCGCCGGCAAGCGAGTGATTATTCACCGCGATGGTCGGTTATACGAAAAAGAACAGCGCAATTTATTACGATGGAGTCGTGAAATCGGCGCGACGTTTTATTTTGTAGAAATTATTAAAGATGGCAATCCGCGACTGTACGGTGTGAAAGAAAAAGAGATTGTTAAAGCACCGAAAGGGAGTATTTTGACGTTGAGTGACACTGAGGCATTTCTTATTTCATCAGACATTCCCGACAAATTTCAAGCAACGCCGCAACCATTACGCATACGCACTGATTCATCATTGCCGCTGGCAAAAGCATTGCATTCAGTATTAACCCTCACGCTATTGCATTATGGCTCAGAGCGCCCACCACGTTTGCCAGTCACAACCTATTATGCTGATCGTATTTCTTCAATGGTGTTGAAAGGGTTGCGCCCGAATAAATTGGATGGCAACATTCCGTTTTGGTTATGAATCAGGAGTGACTCAGTTCAGATTATAACTGATTGATTGTCGACATTCCCACGCTGGAGTGTGGGAACGATCAATAGATAGTTTAGTGCTGTTGTTTAATTTAAACTATCCCGCAAGTGTATTCAAAATTGTTGCCGCTAATTCGGCCGGTATTAATTATTCTTCCGCACCTGTTTATATGTGTTTGCACGGCACAGCATAATCAGGACAAGAACACTCGGTAATGAGAAAATCTGTGTCATTGCGGGGCAATTTGCAGACACGTCTTCGGTAACTGCACCTGCTGCAAGACCTGACTTCAGCGCAGTGACGCAACAGGCTGAATGACCGCGTAACTCGCGGCGACGGTGTTAATGAACACGGTGCGCAATTCTTTCAAGCGTTATCATCACTGGCAATAAACTTGCCCAGATTATTTTAATAAGCGTGTAATCTCACGGAACGCGACAACTACCAGTTCACCCTATTAATTGCCAATAAAAAAACCGCTGCCAGTGTGAATCACGACAGCGGTGTTGAATTGATGAGTAAACCGCTGGTTAGTCACAACCCCAGCGGCTGAATTGATTAGCGATATTGGCGCAGATAATTCCACTCATAAAAGCGTTTGAGCCAATGAAAAGCGCGGGATGATGGCAGCACCACATTGTGACGTTCATTGCGCGCAATTAAAAAGCCGTGATCGTTAGCATCCACAATGCACAATAATTCCACGCGGAAAGTTTTATTCGGCGCTTGATGATCTAATTCAGCCAATAAATTATGCGCCGCCGCTTGCGCTTGCAAATCCGCCATGTGCGCTTGACGCGGCATCCAATCGGGTCCGGGGAAACTACCCGCATCACCGGCAACATAAATGCGCTCACATCCCACCACGCGACCGTACTGGTCAGCTTGTAATAACCCGCCCGGCGAGCGCGGTAATTCGGTTTGATCGAACCACGCATTTCCCGTTAATCCGGGCATGAAAATAATTAAATCGGCCGGCACATCGCCATTCTCAGTTAATATCGCAGTGGGCGTAAATCCTTTTAACTTATGCCCGACATGCGCATCAATTCCCAAGCGCGTCATTTCGGCTAATAATAAACCAACGGCTTTTGGCCCCAGCCGATTACCCGGGCGTTCCGCTGGAGTGAAAAAGACGAGGCGGAATTGATCGCGGCGTTTTTCAGCGCGTAATTGTTGGTCTAATCCGAATAAAAACTCGAAAATCGGCCCGCCGCGCATGGCCGCTGGTTCATTCGGATTACCGGCAAATCCCATTGCCACCGTGCCGCCGTTCATGGTTTTTAAACGATCACGAATGGCTTCGGCGGAAGCAATGCCTTCACACGGGGTAATGGCGTGTTCAATCCCCGGCAGTTTTTTAATAAAACGCCCGCCGCTGGCAATGAATAACGCATCATTTCGCACCGGCCCGAGCGTGGTATCTAACACGCGCCCATTGTCGCGTAACCCAGTGGCGCTGGCGGCAATGTGGCGAATACGCAGCCGTTCAAAAAATGGGCGTAAATCAATACGCAAATCATCACCGGTTCTTAGCCCGGACGGAATCCAAATCAATCCCGGCAAATAGACAAACTCGGCGGTTGGGCTGACTAAGGTTAATTCAAGGTCTGCGGAGGCTTGCCGCAGTGTCCGCAAGGCGGTCAAAGCAGCGAAGCCAGAGCCAACGACAGTGATACGATGCACGGTGACAAATCCTTAGAAAAACGGCAATGGAAACAGCGTTTTGGGAATGATTGAATACGGTGGGTTGGCGAATAGAACGAATAAAACAGTGAATAGACGTTTGGCAATTAACGCGGCTATTCTGACGGCGGCAATTCTGAGTCAGTGGCGTAATGACGATTAACCCGATCACGCAATTCTTTACCAGGTTTGAAATGCGGCACATATTTACCCGCCAACGTCACAATATCGCCCGTGCGCGGATTACGACCGGTGCGCGGCGGACGGTAATGTAATGAAAAACTGCCAAATCCGCGTATTTCAATCCGCTCACCAGATGCCAGCGCTTGACTCATCTGTTCAAGAATACAACGGATCGCTAGTTCCACATCCTTGTGCGCGAGGTGGTTTTGTTCCACCGCCAGCGTCTCAATCAATTCAGATTTCATCATTGCGAAAGCCCGTTGATTTGCAACTGAAAACAATTAAACCTAGTTGGCGGGTTGATGACTCATTCGCACTTGACATCAACCCGCACTGACCAATACGTCAGGAATTAAACATCCCGCTGCGCATCTTCCATTTGTTGTTTGAGAATATCGCCCAACGTCGCGGTGCCAGTCTGCGCATCAGTGGAATAACCCTTGATGGCCGCCTGTTCATCCGCCGCGTCTTTAGCTTTAATTGACAGCGAAATGGTGCGATTTTTCCGATCAACGCCAATAAACTTGGCTTCGATTTCTTCACCGAGGTGCAATACCGCCCGCGCATCTTCAATTCGATCACGCGAAATTTCTGACGCCCGCAAATAGCCCTCCACGCCCTCGGCTAGGGTCAAGGTCGCGCCCTTGGCATCTAATTCGCTGACCACGCCATGCACGATGCTGCCCTTTTCATGCTGGGCAACGAAACTGGAGAAGGGATCCTTGTCTAACTGCTTGACGCCCAACGAAATCCGCTCGCGCTCGGGATCAACCGACAGCACCACTGTTTCAAGCAGATCGCCCTTTTTGTAGCGCTTGAGTGCCTCTTCGCCGTTGTCTTCCCACGAAATGTCGGATAAATGCACCAACCCATCAATGCCGCCGTCCAGCCCAATGAAGATGCCGAAATCGGTAATGGATTTAATTTGCCCGCTGACGTGATCGCCCTTTTTATGCGTGGCGGAGAATTCTTCCCAGGGATTCAATTGACATTGTTTAATGCCAAGTGAAATACGGCGGCGCTCTTCATCAATATCCAGCACCATCACCTCGACCTCGTCACCGAGTGAAACGACCTTGCTGGGATGGATGTTTTTATTTGTCCAATCCATTTCAGAAACGTGGACTAAACCTTCGACGCCCGCCTCGATTTCAACAAAACAGCCGTAGTCGGCGATGTTGGTCACTTTGCCGAACACGCGGGTATTTTCGGGATAACGCCGCGAAATATTAATCCACGGATCCTCGCCCATCTGCTTGAGGCCGAGTGACACGCGCTGGCGATCACGGTCAAATTTCAACACCTTAACCAGGATTTCCTGACCAATTTCAACCACTTCGGACGGATGCTTCACCCGCCGCCACGCCATGTCGGTAATGTGCAACAGCCCGTCAATACCGCCCAAATCGAGGAATGCGCCGTAGTCGGTCAAGTTCTTGACCACGCCCTTGACTTCGTTACCCTCTTCCAACTTGTTCAGCAGGGCATCACGCTCGGCGCTGTATTCTTCCTCAACCACCGCCCGCCGCGACACCACAACATTGTTGCGCCGGCGGTCGAGTTTGATGACCTTGAAATCCAACTCCTTGCCTTCGAGGTACGCCGTGTCGCGCACCGGGCGGACATCCACCAATGAGCCGGGCAGGAAGGCGCGCACGGTGCCAATTTCGACCGTGAACCCGCCCTTGACCTTGCCATTGATGAGACCCTTGATGGTTTGCGCATCTTCAAAGGCTTTTTCGAGCGTATCCCAGGCGGCGAAGCGTTTGGCTTTTTCGCGTGACAGCCGCGTGATGCCAAAGCCATCTTCGACGGCATCGAGCGCCACCAGCACCTCGTCACCGACGGCGACTTCCAATTCGCCTTCGGGTGAAATGAACTGGCTGCGCGGGATGGCGCCTTCGGATTTCAAGCCAGCATTGATGATGACGGAATCAGCAGTGATGGCGACGACTTGACCGGTGATGAGGGTCCCGGGCTGGAGTTGGGTGGTGGACAGACTCTGTTCAAAGAGTTCGGCGAAACTTTCGGTCATGAGTATGCAATTTCCTGGCGGTGGCGCCTGGTCCCGTCGCGCACCAAGTACCGAGCGCGGCAGCGGGGGTTGGGGTGAATGAAAATAAATGTTTTATCAAGCACATCAAACAGTTGTTGAGGCGGCGGGCAAGGTGCGGCGGATCACCACCATCACCTGCGCAAACACCTCGGCAATGGACGCGGTCGTCGTGTCAAACACCACCGCGTCGGCGGGGATGGTTAGCGGACTGTGTAACCGCTCGCGGTCGTGGGCATCGCGCACACGCAACGCCTCAACAAGATTCGCAAGGTTAGCATCTAGCCCCTTGTCTCTCAACTGTTTATAACGCCGCTGCGCCCGTTCTTCGGCACTGGCGTCGAGATATAATTTCACCAGCGCCGTCGGGAAAACCGTGCTGCCCATGTCGCGTCCGTCCGCCACCAACCCCGGCGGCTGCGCGGCGGCACGTTGCCAGTCCAGTAACGCGGCGCGCACCTGCGGCTGCTGCGCCAATTGTGACGCGGCCAATCCCACCTGCTCGGTGCGAATCTGATCGCCCAGTTCCCGCCCGTTGAGGTGCAGTTGCCCGCTGACAAAGTGCAATTGACACCGCCCCGCCAGTGCCGCCAGTGCTGCGCCGTCGTCGAGCGCCACGCCCGCCTCCAGCGCCGCCACTGCCAATCCGCGATACAGCGCGCCGCTGTCGAGCAAATGCCAACCCAGCGCCAGCGCCACTTGTGACGCAATCGTGCCTTTGCCAGTCCCCGACGGGCCGTCAATCGTAATCACCGGCGCCGCCGTCTGCGTTGAACTGTTTAAATCAACCGTTGTCATCGCTGCTAATCCTGAGGCCGGCCGCGGCCGCGAGTGGGGCAAAATCGGGAAAGGACGTGGCGACGTTGGCGCAGTCTAAAATCGTGATCGGTTCACTTGCCCGCAGCGCCGCCATCGCAAATGCCATCGCCACGCGGTGATCGCCGTGACTGTTGACCGTCCCGCCGCGCAATTGACCGCCGCGAATGCGCAACCCGTCCGCCGCCGGGTCTGCCGCAATCCCCAGCGCGGTCAAGCCGTCCGCCATGACTTGGATGCGGTCACTTTCCTTGACGCGCAATTCAGCCGCGCCGCGTAACACCGTTTCACCCTCCGCGCAGGCGGCGGCAATGAACAGCGCGGGAAATTCGTCAATTGCCAGCGCGACCTGCTCTTCGGGAATTTCAATGCCATGCAGCGCGGCGCTGCGGACGCGCAAGTCAGCGACCGGTTCACCACCAAAGGTGCGCGGGTTCACGATCTCGATGTCTGCGCCCATCATTTGTAACAAGGTAATAATGCCGCGGCGGGTGGGATTGATGCCAACGTCGGTCAAGATCAAATCAGACTCGGGCGCGATGCTGGCGCCGACGAGGAAAAATGCCGCCGAGGATAAATCTGCTGGAATCGCCACGTCAGTTGCCACCAGTCGCCCGCCGCCGCGCACACCCACCCGCATCCCGTCGCGTTCGACCGTGTAACCAAATGCCGTCAACATGCGCTCGGTGTGATCGCGGCTCGGCGCCGGTTCCGTCACCCACGTCGCGCCGTCGGCAAATAACCCTGCCAATAAAATGCTCGATTTGACCTGCGCACTGGCGACCGGCAGCGCGTACTCGATGCCGCGCAACTGGTCAACCGGCGTGATCTGCAACGGCGCGGTGCCGCTGGCGCTCGCGGTGATCTGCGCCCCCATCAACCCGAGCGGCTGCGTCACCCGCCGCATCGGGCGCTGCATCAGCGACGCATCGCCAATCAAAGTGCTGGCGAACGGCTGTCCGGCGAGTAATCCCGCCAGCAATCGCATTGACGTGCCAGAATTGCCCAGATCGAGCGGCGCGCTCGGGGCGGTCAAACCGTGCAGACCGCCGCCGTGAATCGTGACGCGGCCGGCGGCGTCGGGATCGGTGATGGCAACACCCATCGCCCGACATGCCGCGAGCGTGGCTAAACTGTCTGCGCCGCTGAGAAATCCCGTCACGCCGGTCACGCCGTCGGCTAAAGCGCCGAGCATGATGGCGCGGTGGGAAATGGATTTGTCGCCCGGGACGCGCACACTGCCGCGCAAATTGCCGCCGGGGTTGAGTAGAAAACGCATTGCGCATTTACCAATTGTGATGTTGCAGAAGGATGAATTCGGTATTCAAATAGCAGTGCGCAAAATAGCGGATTATCAGCGCGTTTGTAAATTTAAATTTATTTGGTTTATTCGTTTAGCGATCAAACATTATGACCGACTTCATGCGATTGTGGCAATTATTCCGCCCCTACCGGGGATTAATCATCACCGGCTTTATCATTGCATTAATCACGCTCGTGGCCAATGTCACCTTATTAGCCATCTCGGCGTGGTTCATTACCGCAATGGCTGTGGCCGGCAGCACGGGATCGGCAATGAACTATTTCACCCCGGCGGGCATCATCCGCGCCAGCGCCATTGCCAGAACCGGCGGGCGTTATTTAGAGCGGTTAATTACCCACGACGCCACCTTACGTCAACTCGCCGCATTGCGCGTGTGGTTTTATCAACAATTAGAACCGCTCGCCCCCGCCCGATTACAAGCCTTCCACAGCGGCGATCTATTAAGCCGCATTCGCGCCGATGTGGACGCGCTCGATCAATTTTATGTCCGCGTGTTAATTCCCACCGCCGTCGCGTTCATTGCCGGCATTGGCTTCGTATTATTCACCGCGTGGTATCAAATTCAATTAGCACTGGTGCTGGCATTATTACTCATCAGCGGCGGCGTTTTATTACCGATGTTCACCCGCCGTTTAGCAATTATTCCCGGGCAGCGATTAGTCACCACCGAAGCCGCGCTGCGCCAAGCCACGATTGACGGCACGCAGGGCTTGGCCGAATTGCTCGTTTGCGGCGCTGCCGATACGCACGCCGCCTATTTAAACCAATTAAGTCAACAACTTATCGCCGACCAGCGCCGCTACAGCCGCATTCACGGCATCACGCACGGCGGAGTCAGTTTGCACGCGCACCTCGCGCTGTGGGCGGTACTGTGGCTCGGACTACCCATGTTGCAAAACGGTCAAATATTGCCGCCGCAACTGGCGATGCTGGCGCTGTTGGCACTGGGCAGTTTTGAAGCGATTGCGCCGCTGCCGTCCGCATTTGCGCAACTGGAAACGACGCGAGCCGCGGCACGGCGGCTGTTTAGCTTGGCTGATCTGGCGCCGGCGGTGATTGAACCGACCACACCCGCGCCGCTGCCGGCCACTGTTTCGTTGCAAATCCAACAGTTGTATTTTCACTACCCAGATGCTGACCAGCCGGCGTTGGCGGATGTCAATCTGACGCTCTCACCCGGGCAACACGTCGCCATCGTCGGCGCAACTGGGTCGGGAAAAACCAGTTTATTCAACCTGTTACTCAAGTTTTGGTCGCCGACCAGCGGCGCTATTTTGCTCGGCGGGCAGTCGCTCGCGGAGTTGGCCAGTGAGTCAGTTCGGCAACAGATCGCGCTCGTGTCGCAGCAGACGTATTTGTTTAACACCACGATTGCGGAAAATCTGCGGCTGGCCGCGCCCAATGCCACGCTGGCGGAGTTGGAAGATGCCTGCAAGATCGCGCAAATTCACGACTGGATCGCCACTTTACCCGACGGTTACGCGACCTGGGTGGGTGAAACGGGCGTGCGCGTTTCGGGTGGACAGGCGCGGCGGATTGCGATTGCGCGGGCGCTATTAAAAAATGCGCCGTTATTATTATTAGATGAGCCGACTGAAGGATTAGATGCTGAAACCGAACGGGCATTGATGTTGGCGTTGCAGCAATTGATGCGCGGGCGCACGACCATATTAATTACGCATCGCCCGGTGGCATTGGCGGCAATGGATGAGGTATTGGTGTTGGAACATGGGCGAATTAAAACGCGGGGGACTCATGCCGAGTTAGTGCGCGATGTCAATTATACGCGGCTGTTGGGGTTGAATGATTAGGGTGCCGTCATTATTGCTATAAAACGGCGGTGTTTAAATGAAATTTAGGCGTGACGCAGTTGGGCGGTAAGTCATTAATCGTTCCCACACTGACACATGGGAACGATCAAGATGAGCAGCGCGGTTTTATTAAACTGGTGAATTAAGAAAACCAGGTGGCGAGTGTATCACGGGCGCGCTGTTTTACTTCATCATTAATATAAAAACTGACCGCCACCACCGCTGCGGCTAATACGCTTAAATCATCGCTGTATCCCACAACCGGTATGACATCCGGCACGACATCAATTGGTGAAATGAAATAAGCCAGCGCGGCGTAAATGGCAGCTTTGGCTTTGGCGGGTACGTTCGGGTTGTCAGCGGCATAATACAACCACAGCACTTTTTCAATGACCGTGTAACCGGCTTGGCGGGCGTAAATGCCCAGTTTTGACCAGAGCGAGTCGTCAGAATAGGTCGAGTTTGCTTGCGTGTCATTCATGGTATTTGACCTTGTGGTTAAATAAAAAAACGAATGAGATGGCGGCAGACTGGTGAATACGGATGCTCACACGCGGCAAAGCAATCTAGCATTTTAATCTTCAGTCCGTGTTCAATCAGCCGCCGCCGTTGGTAATAAATATAATAACTATAATAGGTATAATCATTTTGCGATTAGAACCGGCGATTGATTAGTCGCTGAATAACCAATAAGCCAACCCGCCAACGGCCGCGGCGGCTACGACTGGTGCGGCCACCAACACGCCGACGCCCGCCGCCATGCCCCCGCCCACCACGCTGCCGATGGTTGCCAGACCCGCCGGCCCTGCCCCCGCTACCGCAACTGCCACCGCTGATCCGGCCGTGCCAACTGCCGCGCCGCCGTAAGTGCCGACTTGCGCGGCATCGCAGGCGGCTTGGTCGGCGCAGTCGCTGTACAAAGCGTCGTTCATCAGTTTGGCGGAACTCACCGCAGTGGCACCGGCAAGCGTGACGGGGCCGCCAGCGGTGGCGAGCGTGTGCATGATGGTTGCGCCCGAGCCGGTGGCGATGGTGGCGCCGACGGCAGTCGTTTCCGCCAATGCCGTGCCAGTGCTGGCGTAATCCGTGACTTGCGCGGCAGTTTGCATGGCGTCGCTGCCGTCATTGAAGGCGTCAACGCCCGCGTCCGCGCCGCTGGCCAAACGATTTGCGTATTTGGTGATGGTTAATGCGTCCGCTGCTTGTGCCGGGGTTGACATGACGGCAGCGGTGAATAAGGCGATGGTCAGGGCGGGGGCGACTAATTGATTGCTATTGTTCATTTAATAATCTCCAATTGCGTGATAAATAAATCAGTTTAATCGTGTTAATCGTGTTGAAAGGCCAACTTAATCAATCAGATGTTTAGTTGCTTGATTCACAAGGTTAAGACGGTGCCGCGTTATTTATTTGTCAAACTGCGCGGGTTGTTTGATAATTCGTTCCATATTTATCGATTCCGATAAATAATCCATCTGAAATATCAACGGATATTTTTTTATATAATGAACATAATTCAGTATAAACATATTCATTAGAATTCTTCACTTTTAAATTAGAATAGTCTTTCAAATCAATTTTAATATAAGTATTAATATCATCTAATGATTTCACTTGTTCCTCAAATAGAAATTGATAATATTGTTCTGATTTAAATCTTTTATTTTTTGGTTTATAAGTTATTCTTTGAATTGAAAATAACCATCCATTAATATCACCAATATGTTTGTTATGATTATAGCTATCTTCCCACTTTAATAATTTAATTAAATGTTTTAATATTTCTAATCCTTGAAATGTTATTTTTGCTTCGGCATTTCTTCTATCAAATGCCATTTCGTGAATTAAATCTAATATATTTTCGATAATATCTGACATTTTTTAGTTTTCTCCAAAAATAAAAGAATTAATTTCGAAAGAACAAACACACTGAAAATTGATGCTGAAAATCAGTTTAACCGGCAAATTGCGCGTGTCTATGGTTCGCAAGGTTGTTAACCGTGCCGCGCTGTTCATTTGCAAAAACTTCAATCATTAAACAACACGGGTTGATTGGCGCGTTCCCACACGCTGGCATGGGAACGGTTGGGGGCGGGGCGGGTTAGTCGTCGAACAAGTTGTCGATGAGCACGATGGTACCGGCCGCCACTAACAGCGGCACCAACACTGGGGCAACGGTGAGGACAGTGATCGTGCGGCTGCGGTCAATAAAGCGATGGTCAGGGCGGGGGCGGCTAATTGATTGCTATTGTTCATTTAATAATCTCCGTTAATTAATCAACTGTGAATTAACTCTGCCGGACTGTACGCACTGCTACATTCCGGCATTGGATTAGCGGCAAATGAGTACGAGCAACAAGCGCAGTAACATCACGATGACGGCAAAGACGGTGCAAACACCCACGAATCCGGCCACAATCATTATCATTCACTCCTGTTTAAATAATTAATATCCGCGTTTAGCTGGTTGATTTTACTGATTAAAACAACTCTATTCTAATTGGGCAGGATGAATTGCCGCAGTTTGATAACCCGACCCATCCACACTGCCCCGCCGTATTTGGCTAGTCGTCGAACAGGCTGGCGATGAACGCGACGGCACCGGCCGCGATGGCCAGCGGCACCACGACTGGCGCGGCGGCGGTGGCGAGGGTCGCAGCGGCCGTGGCAACCGCGCCGGTGCTGACGGTGGCGGCTGCGGTGGAGCCAATCACGAGCGCTTCGGTGGCAACCACGCCGAGTGTTGCGCCCGCACCAGTGGCGACGGCGGAGCGTTTGGCGCTGACTTCGCTGGTGCCGGTGATCTTCTTGGACAGTTCATTGCCGGCAAGACCAAGACCAAGTGCTTTATGAATCGTCATGTACATTACTCCAAATGTGTGATGAATAAATCAGTTTAACCGGGTTGAAAGGTCAGTTTAATTAATCAGATGGTTGGTTGCTTGGTTCGCAAGGTTAAGACTGTGCCATGCCCTCCATTTGCCAAACTGCGCGGGTTGATTGATGATGAAAACCAGTTTAACTGACAAATTGCGCGTGTCTATGGTTCGCAAGGTTGTTAACCGTGCCGCGCTGTTCATTTGCCAAACTGCGTGACTTAATTGATGATGAAAACCAGTCTAGCAGACAGGTTGCGCGTGTCCAGGTTTCGCAAGATTGCGAATAGTGCGCACGCGGTACGATGCTGGTTTAATTGCCGTGCCATGCAGATTTTCATCAGCGGAGGTAATGACGCTAAATGCTAGAACGCTTAGGGTTATTTGCTTACGATATGAGTGACACGGCGCAGCGCCGGCGGGTATTGCGGCAGTTGCGCGGTTGGCGCATGGCGGGGCAATTATCAGTACACGCCTGTCAGTTGCGTCCCGCCGATGCGCCGCCGTTATTTCAGCAATTAACCGCATCCATTACGCCACGAACAGATCGGTTGTTATTCACTTGGGCGGATGGAATGCGGCCGATTTTAATGCGCGGGCGCAGTGCCATGTATTCAACCACGTCTGGTTTATTGTACGTTGGATAGGAGATATTTATGCAGCACCCGGGCTGGTATTTAATTGCTTACGATGTGCGCGATGATCATCGCCTGCAGCAAATACATCGGGCATTGCGCCGCGCTGCCATGCCAATTCAACGCTCGGTTTTTGTGACCCGCGCAACGGTGGCCGAGGTGACGCAGTTATTAGATGACCTGATGCCGTTATTAGCACCACACGAGGATGCGCTGTGTGCGTGGCCGGTGGATGAGCCGACGCGGTGGTGGACGAGCGGTATTCCACTGCTGGGATCAGTGTTCACTGGTTAAACCAATGCAGTCGAGGTCACGATGTCAGCAGAGTTGCTCTTGGTGTTGGATCGGCGGGATACGGTGGTGCGGTTGGATGTGCGCGCCTTGCGGATAGATCAGGCCGAGCAGCCGCCGCAATATGTGCCGCTGCATTTGCTGGGTTTGGTGGTGGTGTACGGCCGCGCACTGGTGGCGTGTGATGTGTGGCGGGCGTTGGCCGAGCGCGATATTCCGGCCGTGTTATTGCCCGCTCGCGGCGGTGGTGCGAGTGCGTGGGTCGGCGCGGCGCTGAGTGGCAATATTCTGTTGCGCAGCGCCCAGCATCGGGCGGCTGAGTGCGACGTGGCGCGGTTGAAGCTGGCGCGGCAGGTATTGAACGCGAAACTGGCGGCGTATCAATCGGCAGCGCGGCGGCTGGTGCCAGTGGTGGCTAATGCCGGTCAGGTGTTCTCGACGCTGTTTCAATCCAATGTTGAGGTATTGGCAATTGGCAATGCGCCGAATATTGGGGTGTTGATGGGGATTGAAGGTCATGCCGCGGCCGCGTGGTTTCAGGGATTGGCGACGGGTATTGCGCCGCACTGGCAGTTTCATCATCGCAACCGCCGCCCGCCGCGTGATCCGGTGAATGCGCTCTTGTCATTGGGCTATACGCTCATTGGTGGTGAAATGCTCGGTGCTATTCAACAGGCGGGCTTGGATCCGGCACGCGGGTTTTTGCACGAATCGGTGTCCGGGCGTGAGGCGTTGGTATTGGATTTAATTGAGCCGCTGCGCCCGGCGGTGGATGTGGTGGTATTAAATCTGTTGGAGCGGGTATTAACGCCGGCGGATTTCACGACAAATGACAGCGATGGTTGCCGTTTAACTAAAGATGGGCGGGCGCGGTTTTATCAGGCGTGGGCGACGGCGCGGAAAAACTGGCCGGATTTGGAGGATGCGGCGCCAGAGGCGGTGCGCTCGCTGCGGCAGGTGTGTCAGGCGCGGATGGCGTGGCTGCGGATGGCGCTGGATAAATACAGCTAGGTGCGGGCGCGAGTGACAGTTGGTGTGATCTGTGTCACACTTGACAGCGCCGCTCAGATCAATAACGATGCGTCTGCGGCGGCAATGAAGCTAAGTTTTTCGACTTTTGCGATTTGGCAGTTTGTAACACGCAACCGCGTTTGTAAGTGCTTGATTTGTAAAGGGTCGGATACTGTCCAAAAGTGTTACTGTAGGCTAACTTTTTTCCGTGATTTTATCCGCTCAAAAACTGCTTCGTAACGCTCTGATTTGTCAGGAGAAAAAAATCATGCCGCTGTCGGAACTGAGACCCGCTTTTTAGGGGATTGAGACAAAGGCTACCCGCGCAAAACCCGATTGCCCATTAGTCGGAACTGAGACCCGCTTTTTAGGGGATTGAGACTGTGCAAAGCACCTCTGTATAAGCACAGTAATAAGTCGGAACTGAGACCCGCTTTTTAGGGGATTGAGACGAGGATTTCTCCCACCCTGCGAGCTTGAACACTGGTCGGAACTGAGCCCCGCTTTTAAGTGGATAATAAAAACCCGCCGAATGAGGCGGGTTTTTTTGTGTGAACAGATAAATCGTCATTCCCACAATCTTGTGACACTGGCATTCGCGGCCGGCGCGGGCGATACTATCCACCACGCCCCGCGCTCACACAGGTTGACCATGACGCCCCACCCGCTGCTCATCCCTTCCTGCCGCATGGCACTCGCCGCGTTACTGCACGATGTCGGCAAATTCGCCGAACGTGCTGGCATCACCTCCGATCCCGCAACGTTAGAAACGCATCTGCAACTGTACGCCCGCCGTCAACCGGCCGGTTGGTACAGCCATCGCCACGCCGCGCACACTGGATTGGCGATTGATGCGCTCGAACCGTACCTGCCGCCGCTGGTCGGTCGTGACATGACGCCCTTTGCCGCGTGGAAAGAGCGCAACGCCGATGATTCGCTTATCAACGCCGCCGCGCTGCATCACAAACCAACGACGTTTTTGCAGTGGATGATTGCCACCGCTGACCGCATCGCGTCGGGTTTTGAGCGCGAAACGTTCGACAAATACAACGATGGTGAGGAAAAAACTGCGACGAAACGGACGCACATCACGGCGCGGCAGTTGACGTTGTTTGAGCAGATTCGTTTGGCGGATGGGTCAGAAATCCCCCCCAGCCCCCCTTTGTCAAAGGGGGGATTAACCAAACGCTACCCACTGCGGCCGCTGTCACCGCTGACCATTTTTCCCGTTGCGGCAACGGCGGTGGAGGGCGATAAACCCGCGCCAGCACAGGCGGAATATCGCCAATTGTGGGATCAGTTCATGGCGGCGCTGCAAACCATCCCGGCCGCGCATCGCCAGCGGCTCGATCTGTGGCTCGACCATTTTGAAACGCTCTGGTTGACGTTCACGCACGCCATCCCGTCAGCGACGGCGTTTAACGTCAAACCTGACGTGTCGTTGTATGACCATTCCAAAGCGGTCGCGGCGCTGGCGGTCGCGTTGTGGCGTTATCACCACGAGCGTGGCGATGATCCGGCCACCGTTGCCGCCGCGCAGGTGAAACGCGGCGATTGGAATGAACAGAAACTGCTGCTGGTGCAGGGCGATTTGTTTGGCATTCAGGAATTCATTTTTGCCAGCGGCGGCGAAACCAACCGCCGCGCCGCTAAGTTGTTACGCGGGCGGTCGTTTTACGTCGGGTTGCTGACTGAATGCGCGGCGATGCGGGTATTGGATGCGCTCGGCTTGCCGGCCACCAGTCAGATCATCAACGCGGCCGGCAAATTCCTGATCGTCGCCCCGAATACTGCGGCAACGGTGGCGGCGCTCACCCAAGTCCGCGCTGACATCAACCGCTGGTTTTTAGATCACAGTTACGGGCAATGCGGCGTCGGGCTGGCGTGGCTACCGGCCGCGTGTGACGATTTTGTGAGTGGCGACACCACGACGGGTCACAGCCGCTTCCGTGACCTGATGAAGCGGCTGTTTGCGCAACTCGAAATCGCCAAAGCGCAGCGGTTTGACTTGTGCGCGGACAGCGCCGCGCCCGCCCTGTTCAGCGAATTTTTAGACAGTTTCGATAACCAGCGCGGCGTCTGTCAGATTGACGGACGCTCGCCGGCCGTGACGCACCTGACCGAGTCCGGGCGGGAAATTCAACTCGGCCAAATGGCAGTAGATCAAATCAATTTGGGTAACTGGTTGACCAGCGACGAGCGCCTGCTGGTCAGCCGCCAGCCGATTGTCGCGCACACGCTCGCCATTGACGTGTTCGGCTATCGCATTGGGTTAACCGGCGCGGAGGACGACAGCGGCCGCTTCGGCCCCGAAGTGACTCGCGGCAATTTGCTGCGGGCGTGGGATTTCAGTTTGCCCGCTGACAACGGCGAGCGCCCGCTGTGGAATGGCTACGCCCGCCGCGCCATCAATGCCTACATCCCGCGTTTTGACGGCAGCGAGGTCGGCGAGGCGTGGTTTGCCGAAAAATACGGCGCGACTGATCCCGACGAGCCATTTGACGCGGGGCACGGTGAGCCGAAAACTTTTAACCATCTGGCGTGTGAGGATCGCCACCTCGATCAGGACAACCGCTGGGTCGGCATCACGGCGTTGATGACGTTGAAAGGTGACGTGGACAATTTGGGGCAGATTTTCCAGCGCGGTCTGGATAAACCGACTTTTGCCAAGATGGCGGCATTATCGCGGCAAATGAACGCTTTTTTCGCCATTTATCTACCCTGGCGGTGCAGTACCCAATACCACAACGCCTACACCGTGTTTGCCGGCGGTGATGATTTTTTCCTGATTGGGCCGTGGCGGGCGCAGATGGAGCTGGCGCGTGACCTGCGCACCGCGTTCCGCCGGTACGTCGCTGATAATCCAGAGATTCATTTCTCTGCCGGGCTGTCGCTGACCAAATCCAATGTACCGGTGCGGCAGTTGGCGGAATTGGCCGAACACGCGCTGGAGGCGGCCAAATCGCGCTGTCCACCCAAACAGGATTTAACGGGTGCGCCGCCGGCCGCGGTGCAAATGAAATGTCCGCCTAAAGACAGCGTGACCGCGTTTGGGCAAACGGTGGCGTGGACGACATTTGACCAATTAGATCGAGCGCGGGAACGATTAGAACAGCATTTGATCGCAGACGGGTACCAAAATGGCGACTATGGAACGGTTCACGGAATCGTTTAGAAATCGGTCATTTTTAAGGGCAAGTAGTATTCATCTTGTGGTAAAGGTCCCAGATTAACCATTCGAGTGTTAGCTTGGAGTGAGCGCAAAAACGACTATCTAACGTCCAAATGCTCCCGTTCTCTTTTTCAGCATTGAACGGGCATCCACCACCACATATACCTAACGCCGCGCATTGCAGACACTCTTTCATGTTAATTGGGGAACGCCTTGACCATTCAAGAAAGACATCATTTGATTTTAGATCAAATTTATCTATATCATTAACATTTGCTATAAAATTATTTCTTGTTCCTAAATAACCGTGACACACCCCAATAGAACCATCTGGTGAAAAAACAACTTGATTTCCCCCAGCCGCTGCACAGTCAAACAAATGAATTTTCCTTTCACAGAAGGCGTCTAGTTTCCGCATAATGCGGTCTTCATATATTCCCTGTTCACGAAATAAAGTAAAAGCATCTAAAATAAATCTAGCAGCCCTTTCAGGGTAATCATCAAGAACATTGTTATCTTTGTCATACATGAGGATGTTAAACCCTAGACCTTTAACTCCAATATCTTTGACTAAAAGATCAAGCGATCTTTTTGGATTTGAGAGTAGCGATTCGGTGATCGTAACAGAGAGAGAGAAATCTAAACCAACCTCTTTGCAATAAGCAATAGCCTGAAGCACATCACCATACACACCTTTCCCACTGCAATAGTGTCTACAAGAGTTCGTGGCTACCTCGTCTCCATCTAGGGAAATACTTACTGCAATATCGTTATTTTTAAGAAGGATAGCATTTGCTTTACTCAATAAGGAACCATTCGTAATAAGCGAAACACGGAGATTTTCAGGCAAACGTTTTTTTTCTTTTCTTTCTGTAACTGACTGTGCAATAAAAAGAGCAATATTAATTTCGAGAAGTGGTTCTCCTCCATAAATGATGATGCTATTGTCTGTATCATCGGCTTTGCAAACTAAGTTTTTCTCAAAAAAATCCAAACATTTAACCACAGTGTCCTTTGACATCGCTGTATTCACATGGTCGGCAGGCATGTCACGTTTAATGAAACAATATGTACAATCAAAATTACATTCATCTGTAACAATGAAGTAGGCAATTTTTAGCTCTGGCTTGCCGGTTTGGGAACGTACCTTGTGCAATACTTTTTGGTCTATTTCTTCGTGCTCAACAAAGTATTTTGCCTCCAAAAGCGCCTGTTTTGCTTTTATTTCTGCTTCAGATAAAGGCAATTCTTCCTTAATAGAGGCAAGCAATTTTTTTGCTACATCACTGTCGAGATATACAGGGTTTAGCCGCAAAGAATTTATAAATGCTGTAATGCCATTACGTTCGTAAGTGTGGGAAAATTTTGAAATTAACATTGATTCTCTCAAAAAAGCAAAATGGCGGAACACATATGAAAAACTATGCACCAAGGTGACGCATAAAAAAGAAATTGTTGACCATTATGTGACGTGCTATGGATTTTGATAGTTGTGGTTGAGGCTCACCAACACCCATCGGTGAACCTCATATTCGCTATTTATTCCCAAATCGCCAAAAAAGTCGCCATATCGCTGCGACATGAACAATCACATCTACAGGAATTGCAAGCACTGCAATTGCATTTTGCTGATATTGCCAATGTTGTACTAATTTTTCCTCGAAGCATGCTGAAATGCGTTTTGGAAGGAATAGTGAAAACAGCCTCAAAAACAGATTCCGACAATAAAGGACTTTTATTACACTGACATCCTTGACATTGGGAAATACACTTTGCTGCTGTGAACGGATCAGCCGTGATTCCGCCTCTCATTGCGCGGTAGTGTTTTTGGTTTGGTAGAAACATATTCATTCAGATTCTCCAATAACGTCGAAAACCATAAGCGTCCCTTAATATAGGGGCGTGAAAATTATCATATATCTCACCATTAGAGTGCAACTAAATTTTTTTGTTTTTCAAGTAGTTCACTTTTTAAAAAAAGTAGATTTTTGTGTAATATTTTGAAAATTAAGAAAAAATATTTTTGTAAATTTCCACAGTTATGTGATTGGATCTCAACCATTTGATTTACAATTGAATTAGTAGAGCAACGGCATTCAAGCAATAACCGCATGTGGCGGCCGATTTTGCCCGGTTCCAGTTTGAAAGGTGCGATCCGCACCGCGCTGCTCGATCAGGTCAATGGTGACGCCAGTTTGCAGCAGGTGCCAGATCGCCGCACCGGTGGGATGCGCCGCGAAAATAATCAGGAATTACAACAGCGGCTGTTTGACTACCGCGCTGGTCAATTTCACTTGGACCCGATGCGGTTGGTGCAATTGGGCGACGCGGCGGATGTGCGCTCGGCTGACACGCTCGGCACCGAGATTCGCTACGCGGTCAATCGCAAGCGCCAGCCGGTACTCAAAGATGGGCGTGAATTGGCCAGCATGGCGGAGAATTTGCGGCAGGTGATCGAGTGCATTCCACCGCTGCGGCCGCGGGCGTTTGGCGGGCTGCTGACGTTGCAGGAGTTGGGCAAATTGACCGGTGCCAAGTTACCCGATCCCGACCTGCGCTGGCGCTTGACTGACATCGCCGCGGCCTGCAATGCGTTTTACCGCCCGCAGTTAGACGATGAATTGGCGCAACTGGCGAGTCGCGGTTATTTGGACACGCGCTGGGCGCAGACGGTGCAGCAAATTTTGACCACGCACGGCGCGGCGCTGGCGGCCAATCGCGCTTTTCTGTTGCGGTTGGGTTTTCACAGCGGCGCGGAGTCCGTGACGTTGAACGGTGTGCGCGACATCAAAATCATGCAGGGCAAGGATCCAAAAACTGGCAAAACGCGGTTTGAGTATTTGCCGGTGACGAAAACGATTTGGTTGGCCGCGCACGATATTCAAGAGCGGCGGGAGTTGTTGCCGTTCGGCTGGGTGTTGGTGGAGACGGCCGCCGTGGGGCAGGCGCTGCCGTCGTGGCCAGCGGAATTGCTCACGGCGACGGCGGATTACAGTGCCGATGAGCGGCGTTGGTTGCAAACGATTACGGGGCGGCGGGCGGCGTTGCAGGTGGCGTTGGAGCAACTGCGGGCGCGGGAGATGGCGCAGTTGGCGGCGGCCGAAGTGGCGCAGCGTGAGGCGGAAGTGGCGGCGGCGCAGTTGGCGAGTTTGTCAGCGGAGGCGCGGCAGTTGGCGCAGTTGCGTGAGTTGCTGGCGCGGGATCGAGCGGCGAATGTCAAGCAGGCGGGCGGCGAGTTGTCGAATACGCTGGTCGAGTTGCTGAAAATGGCGCAGGACAGTTGGCCGGCGGCAGACTGCGCGGCGTTGGCGGCTTTGGCGGAGGAGATTTACGCCTTTGTCGGTTGGCCGAGTAAACAGAAAAAAGCGGCGCGGCAGGCGCAGATTCAGGCGTTGCGTGGCAAATAGGATGCGGGCGTGTGTGATCTGTGTCACATGTGTCACACTTGACAGCGCCGCGCAGATCAATAACGATGCGGCTGCGGCGGCAATGAAGCTAAGTTTTTCGACTTTTGCGATTTGGCAGTTTGTAACACGCAACCGCGTTTGTAAGTGCTTGATTTGTAAAAGGTCGGATACTGTCCAAAAGTGTTACTGTAGGCTAACTTTTTTCCGTGATTTTATCCGCACAAAAACTGCTTCGTAACGCTCTGATTTGTCAGGAGAAAAAAATCACGCCGCGTCGGAACTGAGACCCGCTTTTTAGGGGATTGAGACGAATAATTACGGTATCTCCGTAATTTATTTTAAGGTCGGAACTGAGACCCGCTTTTTAGGGGATTGAGACAATTCACCCATAGCCCATGCGGCATCTGTTGTTAGTCGGAACTGAGACCCGCTTTTTAGGGGATTGAGACGGTAACGAATAATCAGAGTTTACCATCATCACATACGTCGGAACTGAGACCCGCTTTTTAGGGGATTGAGACATATTATCTAAAGAAGATATATTATCTTCTAATATGTCGGAACTGAGACCCGCTTTTTAGGGGATTGAGACTTATATGATGCGATAGTACTAACTATACTAACAGCGTCGGAACTGAGACCCGCTTTTTAGGGGATAATAAAAACCCGCCGAATTAGGCGGGTTTTTTGTGTGACGTATGAATAGCAGCGATATAGTCAATCCAAGATAATTTGATTTGAACACGGCAATTAAGCCGCAACCCAAATCGTCATTCCCCAACATCGCCCCGCCACAACCTTGTCATCCCTAGCACCTGCGCCAGCATAGGCGATACTATTCTCCGATGAACTCACGCCCTCATCGCAGGAATGGAGCAATCACCCATGCGGCAACTCAACCCCGCCCTCGATCCCCAAACAGCACTCGCTGACTGGTCAACTGCCACGTCGGCCAACGCTGATCCCTGGACGCACTACACCTGCAAACTGGTCACGCCGTTGTACGGCGGTGGCGTCCGCGCTGCCGAAGTGGACACTGCCATGCCAATTCGCGCTGCCGGCATTCGCGGGCAACTGCGCTTTTGGTGGCGCATTGCCAACGGCCCCTTTGCCTCATCTGCGGAGATGTTCCAGCGGGAAGTGGCGATTTGGGGCGGGATCGGCAATAAAAATCCCGTCGCCAGCAAAGTGGCGGTGCGCATTGATCGCATCACTGGTCAGACGCATCCCGAACCGGCCTTTATTTATCAATCCAATCCCAACAAACCGGGTGAATTGAAAACCATGCCCGACGCGGCCGACTGGATAGACAGTTACGCTCTGTTTCCGGCGCGGGGTGAATTGACCAAAGATAAACGGGCGGCAGAAGTGCCGCCGCACAAATTGATCCGCGCCGGATTGGGATTTCGCCTCGGTGTGCGTGACGCGGATTTGACTGCCGCGCAACGTGCCGAAGTGACCGCCGCGCTGCGCTGGTGGGCGAGTTTCGGCGGTGTCGGTGCGCGGACGCGGCGCGGGTTAGGCGCAGTGCAAGTCAGTAATTTGCCGCTGGTCACGGCCGAGGAAGTGGCGCAACGCGGCGGGCAGTTGTGTGTCCGTGCAGTGGAAAAAACGGCGGAATTGGCGTGGAAAATGAGCGTGACGCGGTTGCGTGATTTTCGGCAAGGCATTGATCTGGGACGTGATCCACGTTCACCCGGATCAGAAAGTCCGGCCGGGCGCAGCCGCTGGCCGGAGCCGGACATCATCCGCCACCAAACCAGACGGCATTCGCACGGCCATCAACCGACCCATCCCGTCACCACCGTTTACCCCCGCGCCGCGTTCGGTTTGCCGATTGTGTTTCATTTCAAAGATGAGAACAAAGGCGAGCCACCGCAGCAGTTGCTGGTACCCGACATGGGTGATCGCAAAGGCGACCGCATGGCCAGTCAACTGATCCTGCGCCCGTACTGGGATGGCAAAAATTGGCGGCCGGCCGCGTTACTGCTGCCCGGCTGGGAAGCGGCGCTCACTGTCAGAGCGGGATTTGGTGACGGAACATTTAAGCGCGCTTGGCCGACTGCGCCCGCCGAGCGCCAGCAACTGGCCGCGCAAATCGAACCGATGCAAAAACGCGGTGATGATCCACTGACCGCATTTCTCCACTATTTTGAGGAGCGCTAAACCATGCCGCGTTATTTGGTGACACTCTCACTCGGCCCCGTGCAGAGCCTGATCGAAGCGGCGCGGCGCACTCGTGATCTGTGGTGCGGCTCGTGGTTGTTGTCAGAATCCGCCCGCGCCGCCGCCCGCGTCCTGCATCAAGCGCAACCCGGCTGCCTGATTTTCCCGTGTCCGGCCAATCCCGACGTGGAACTCCAACCGCAAAAAACGCCGCGTGACGACGCCAACATTGCCAACATTATCCGCGCTGAGGTTGAGTTAGCCGACGCGGCCGCGGCGCGTGATCTGTGCGAACGTGCCAAAACGGCGGCCGCTGAACGGTTGCGGGAATTGGGCGAGCAAGCACTGGGTGAATTGCGGGTTAAATTGCGGCACGACGTGTGGCAAGCGCAGATCGGCGACATCCTCGAATCCTTTGCCGCGTGGGTGGAAATTGCCGACAGCGCGACTGGTGAGCAGACCGCTTATCAACGCGCCAGCGTCAACCTCAGCGCCACGTTGGCCGCTCGCAAAACCACCCGCGATTTCCAACCGTCCGCACTCGAACTCGCTGGTTTGCCCAAGTCGTCGCTCGACGGGGCGATGGAGACCGTGTTGCCCGACGCCGAGCGCTGGAGTGACAAACATCGTGATCGTCTCAAACTCGGCTTGTCCGGCAGTGAACAACTCGATGCGTTGGGCGTGATGAAACGACTGGCCGGCGATGTTGAACAATTCACTGCGTATGCACGGGTGGCGGCCGATCCGTGGATTGAACAGTTGCAACCCGACCAGCAGCGGGCGTTGAGCGCGGCGTATGACCCGCTTGTGCAATTTGATCTCGCCACTCGGGTGCGCGGCAACGTGGATTCTAAGACTGGGCAAAGTATTTACGCCGCGCTGCCCTACGATGCTCAGTTGCTGTACGAATTCCGCTTGGATAACGCCCGCGCTGGGCGGGGTGATGATGCGCTCGGTGCGGACGAAATCGCCGCGCTCGATCAATTGCGCTCAGTCATCAGACAGTTATCGAAAGACGCTGGTGCGCCGGTGCCCTATGCGGTGATTCTCAAGGCGGACGGCGACCGCATGGGCAAATTGCTGCAACAGGCGAAAACTGCCGATAACTCACGCGCCATCTCCCGCGAATTACATGGCTTTGCATCGAGCGTGCGCGAAATCGTGCGCAAACATCGCGGTCATGCGATTTACGCCGGTGGTGACGACGTGCTGGCGCTGCTGCCGCTGCCCAACGCGGTGCCGTGCGCTCGTGCATTGGCTGACGAATTTGCCAAAGTTATGGGCAAGGTGGCGACTGATTTGCGGGTGGACGCGGCGGAATCCCCGACGCTGTCGGTCGGCTTGGGCATTGGTCATTTCATGGAACCACTCGGGCGGTTGCGCAAACGCGCTGGTGATGCCGAGCATTTGGCGAAAGGCAATGGTCTGCCAGAGCAGCAACAACGCAATGCACTGGCGATCATTTTAGGTGTGCGTTCCGGCGGCGAAGTGAAATGGCGGGCGAATTGGAATGACGCCACCGCCTTTGATGATTTACAGCAATTTATTAACGCCTACCGTGCCGGTCAATTGCCCAGCCGCGTTGCTTATGATTTACGCGCTATTGATTTGCGATTGGATTGGTTGCGCGACGATCAAACGCCGACTGCAATTGGAATGCGCCGCGCTGAAGTTGCCCGAATGCTTGACCGTGCGCGAATGAAAGGCGGTGGCGATCAATTAAATGATAAAGAACGCGATTTGATTCTCAATTCAACTCAGCGCCAGCCACTAGCCAAACTGGCAAATACGCTCATCATGGCGCGGTGGTTAGCCGCCCGCTCTGCGAATGATTTGAACGTGCGGGGGGAATAATTCGTGACGAGCGCACATTTCAATTTGTATGACCACGACATCGTCGCGTGGGCGAATGAACAAGCGGCGGCATTACGCGCTAGTCAATTGGAACGGCTTGATTTAGAACACCTTGCCGATGAGATTGCTGACGTGGGTAAAAGTGAACAGCGCGAATTGATTAGCCGCCTCGCCGTTTTAATTGGGCATTTACTCAAATGGGCGTATCAATCAGAACGGCGCGGCGCGAGTTGGGAATCCACCATTCGCACTCAGCGCTCGGCAATTGCCCGTCGGTTGCGGCGCATTCCCAGTCTTAAACACACCTTGTCCGATCCCGATTGGTTTGCCGATGCGTGGAATGATGGGCGTGATTTAGCCGTGCGGGAAACTGGATTGACCGCGTTGCCAATGGAGTGCCCGTGGCCATTAGAAAACATATTGAAAACTAATTGGTTTCCAGTTTAATAACAGGTGCAGATTTACGGACTTATCTCAATCAGTGTTTCTCCAACGGACTTATCTCAATCAATGTTTCTCCAGCGGCCAATGCTTGTTCAATACTTGGCAGGACTTTGTCAAACCATGTCAGTAATTCACGTCGAGTCGTATTACCGGTGCGCACCCAAACAACCGCCGTGCCATTAAGATTGATGGAAAGGAATGTCACGAAATCCTGATCTTTAGTGATGAGTACCGCGTCGGTTTTGCAGGCGTGCATCCAGATGGTCTGATCGCTGGCCGTCAATAGCCCAAGATCAAGTACATGCGCCGCTTCGTGACCGCGCTCGCTTAACCACCGTGCTAACGCCGGTGGCAACTGGGCATCCACGAGGAACCGCATTGGTCAGGCAACCCGCAAAATACAGTGGTCAGTTTGTTGTGACGCATAGGCGAGCGCCGCAAAGATGTCGGCTTCTTCAAGGTAGGGATAGTCGCTGAGAATCTCGTCATGCGATGCACCGGCGGCTAGTAAATCAAGGACATCCTTGACACGAATGCGCATTCCCCGCAGACACGGCCGCCCGCCGCAGATGTGTGGATCGATGGTGATGCGGTGTAATAAGTGATCTACGCTCATTTCTATTGCTCTTAAATTGTCAGTCTCAAAGACCAAGTGAGATGGAAGTCGCTAATAATAGCGCACCCGCAAAATCAGATTGGTTGCCAGTTTAATAACAGGTGCAAATTGATGGCTAAACCGAATAAACATAAACAAAAAAGTGCGCCGCGTTATGACAAACAAAAGTCAAATGCGCGGTCAACTGCACCAGATCAAGCGGCGGCCACGCCCGCGACTGGTGCGGCGGTGGAACGCCAGCAGGTCAAGTCGCCGCCGCCCAGTCCGGTGGTGACGCTCGAACCGCTGGCACCGCTGATCGTGCGCTCGGGGCGACCATTTGATGGGCAGACGGGCGCTGATCCGGCGCGATTTCCGCCGCCCTCAACCGTTGCCGGGTGTTTGCGCACGGCGTGGGCGCGAGCGACTGGTCGCCCATTCAATCTCGACCTCGCTCAACTCACAATCGCCGCGCCGCTGCTGGTGCGCGTGGATCACGCCGGGCAAATTGTCAGTTACCTCGTGCCGAAGCCAGCGGATGCGCAGTATTTCGGCGAAGGTGATGATGCCCGCTGCATTCGCGCTGAACCGCGCAAATTGGAGGACGGTTGCGGAACTGATTTGCCCGCCGGCCTGCTGCCGGTGCGGCTCAACGTGGATGAAAAGGTCAAGGCCAGCAAAGGGCCGGCGTGGTGGGATTTAGACGATTTGCGCAATTTTCGGCGTGGTCAGCCAGTTGATCACAAGCGATTAACCGAGCGCGGTTGGTCGCCACCGGCGGGTGATAAACGCACCCACGTCGCCATTGACGAGCGGACGTTGGCATCGGAAACCAGTCGGCTGTTCCAAACCGAAGGACTGGATTTTGCCGCGGATAATCAGTGGTTGAAAAAAACTGATGTGCCAAGTGTGCGGCTGCTGGCGCGCTGTGCCGAGCCACTCGCCGCCGGACTGGTGCATTTGGGCGGTGAACGGCGACTGGCGCGGTTGCAGCCCGAAGCGGAAACGGTGTGGCCGCAGCCGCCCGCCAACTGGTTTGCCGACATCGCCAAAAGTGGCGGGTTGACGTTGACGTTGCTGACGTCCGCCTGTTTTGCGGCCGGCTACCGCCCCGACTGGTTGAACGATCAACTGATCGGCAGCCCACCGACTGCGCCTGATGTGGAATTGCAACTGGTGGCCGCGGCCGTTGAACGGTGGCAACCGCACTCCGGCTGGGATTTGGTCACACAAGCGCCGCGGCCGACGCGCAAATCGGTCGCGGCGGGGGCGACCTACTGGTTCAAATTGGTCAATCAACCGCCCGCGGAAACGCTGGCCGCGCTGTGGTTGACCAGCATTTGTGACGCTGACCAAGACCGCCACGATGGTTTCGGCCTCGCGTTGCCGGCCGCGTGGTCGCCAATCACCGACTGAATAAATCGCCCATTTCCCAACTGTGTTACAGGACGCCACCATGCAACCACGTCTCTTTCATCTGCACACGCTCTCCGCGCTGCACTGCGGCACTGGTCAATCCGTCGGCGTTGTGGATTTACCGATTGCCCGCGCCCGCGCTACCCAATTGCCCATCGTGCCGGGGTCATCACTGCGCGGCGTACTGCGGCAGGACATCACGGCTACCAATGAGCCGCTGGCGAAACAGTTGTTTGGCCCGAAAAATCCCAAAACCAATGACGAGAGTTTTGCTGGTGCGTTGACCGTCGGTGACGCGCACCTGTTAATCATGCCCATCCGTGCGCTGGCCGGCATCACCTGTTACGTCACCGCGCCGTTCATTTTGGATCGTTACGCCCGCGATTTGGCCAGCGTCGGGATCAAAACGCCGGCGGTGCCCCGCGCCGTTAAAGCGGAAAACGCGCTGGTGGCGCTGGAGTCGGTCAACGTGACCGCTGACACGCTGGTGTTGGAAGATTTGGATTTGAAAGTGGAACGTAACGCGCAAGTGCGGGCGTGGGCGGAGTTGATTGCCGCGCTGGTGCATACCTGTGACGCCAGCGGCCAAACGGATTTTGTCAATCGTTTCGCCATTTTGCCCGACAACATTTTGGGTTATTTGAGTGAAACGGCGACGGAACTGCGCACCCGCATCACGATTGACGAGCAGACTGGCACGGTTAAACAGGGCGCACTGTGGTTTGAGGAACATTTGCCGGCCGAGGCGGTGTTGTGGGGGATTTACGCGGTGAGCGATTCCAACGAGCGCCAGCAGCAGCGCGACGCGGCGGATTTGGTCAGCGATTTGCGTACCGCGCTGGCGCTCGACCGCGGCGCATTGTTGCAACTCGGCGGTCAAGCGGGTGTCGGGCGCGGACTGGTGCGGTTATTGGCGTGGGAGGATTTGGCATGAAAATGCGGGCGCATTGCGTGGCGGCAGCGGCGTATGAGCGGGTGGCAGCGCGGCAGAATGCTGATAACACGAAAAAATACGGGGCGATTGTCCACAAATTGCCGGGCATGATTTTGCAAAACGGGCTGGCGCAGGCGACGGGATTTCTGCTGGCTAAAGGCAGCAGTGCGCCGGAGCATTTGTTGGTGCTGGACGATCTCAACGCGGTGTTGTGCGCGGGTGACGCGGTGAAAACCTCCGACCGCGACACGTTGCACCGGCAAATCATCGCGGCTGATTTGCAGCAGACGCTCAAGTTGACGCGGCAGGCGCTGGAGGCGGCCGGTTGGCTCAAGCGCTATGTGCAGGGTTTGTTGCGGGTGGATGCGACGGGTGAGAGTGTTGACAAGGAGGGCAAATAATGGCCGCGACTGAACTGATGCGCGAGGCGCTGCGCCCGCTGTACCGCGCTGCAAATGACGCCCACCCCGGTTTGCTGATCCAGCGCGGGTTTGAGCAGTACGACGAGGAGAATAAAACGGCTAAAACCGCGCACCTGCAACGGATTTGCGCGATTCCCGCCGGTGATTTTTATCACAACGCTTATCAACGCTGGCGCACCGCGACGGCGGATGTGCGCCGTTTTCGGCAGGTCATTCTCGCGCTGGAATCGCGGCTGTTTATCGGCTTGACGGGCGGCGGGCTGTTGGAAACCGGCTGCGCAATCAGTCACACCTACGGAATGCCGTACATCCCCGGCTCCAGTATCAAGGGCGTGGTGCGAGCGCACGTCAGCGGCAGTTTGTTTGCGCGGCAGCACCCGGCGGTGATTGACGAGTTGTTTGGCGCGGCGGCCGATCCGACTGGTGAACAGCGCGACGGCTTGGCGGGATTGGTCAGTTTTCACGATGCGTGGTGGGTACCCGGCTCTGCGCCCGCTTCAGATAAAAATCGCCCGCTGGTCGAGGAAATCGTGACCACGCATCACCTCGATTACTACGGCAACGAGGGCGCGACGCCGGCGAGTGATTTGGATAGCCCGGTGCCGAATGCGCAGATCGCGGTGCAGGGCAGTTTTTTGTTTGTGTTAGAAGCGCCCGCCAACGCGCTCGGCTGGTTGGATGTGGCCGAACAGATGCTGCTGGCGGCGCTGGCCAGTCGCGGCATTGGGGCGAAAACGCGCACCGGTTACGGGCTGTTTGATCCCGCGCCGCTGGTGCCCGCCGCGCCAACCTGTGCGTGGGTGGATGAGACGATTGCGCGGCTGGCGCAGCAGAATCGTGCCAGCACCGATGACACGTTGCGCGGCAAGGGCTTGGTGAACGAGTGGGCAGCGTTGACGGATGCGGCACTCAAGGCGGCGGCGTTGGCGGATATTCAGTCGCGTTGGCAGGCGAAGGGTTGGTGGGAGCAGTCACTCACGGGCGCTGCCAAGTACGCGAAGGCGATTTATACGCAGTAATTTGGCGAGTTGTGGTGCGCGGCGTGACAAATTGTGTGATCTGTGTCACGCTTAACAGCGGCACTGGCGCGGTGCTAGGTTGGAATCCGAAAACCGCAATTCGTTGATTAATCGCGAATTGATCTACGAACGAATGGCAGTCATGCAGTGAGCAATCACAATAAACTAGGAGACGATTTGATGAAAGACGCGAAGCACACACAACGGGACGGTTTGACACGGCGTGAAGCACTTCAGCTTTCTGGCTTGGCATTGGGTGGTTTAACGCTGCTCGCAAGCGGAGACGGGGTCAAAGAAGCGGTTGCCAGTGTAATGCCAAGTAATCCTGCTACCAACACCAATTCGTTGTTTTATGCTCTAGAGCCTTACGAACCGGGTTCTGAGGAACTGGCAGCAGATGAGATGCGCATCTCTTTTTTAGGCACCTCACCTATTCTGCGCCGTAAACAAGTCAATTCTAGTATTTTTGTCGAACTGGGAAATGGAGAATGCTTCGTTTTTGATTGCGGTACCGGTGTCACGGTGAATTATGCTGCCATGCAAATCCCGATGTCTAAATTGAGAAAAGTGTTTCTGACACACTTGCATGGTGATCATACCAGCGATTTAACACAACTCTATTGTTTTGGCCCGCAACAGGACGGCAAATCGCCACTGTATATTTGGGGACCATCGGCATCGGGCATTGAAGACCCGACCATTCCGGGTAAGTATTATGACGATGGAACATTAAACTTTTGTCGGCATTTTCGTGAGATGAATCGTTGGCATACGGAAGCACAAAGTTTTGTCGGTACACGCTGGGCTGAGGATACCGAAGACGGTGATGGCTATGACATCATTGCCACCGAACTCAATTGGCGCAATGGGGAAACGCACACTTGGAATACGAATGATCCGTATCCCGATCCTGATCCTATGCCCAGTGCTTGTACGTTCTCCACAAATGGTGCGCCCTATCCAGAAGGCAAGGGTATCGCTTATGAACGTAATGGCGTACGGATTTCTTTTTTTCCCGCAATCCATGACCGCAATGGCTCCATTAGCTATAAATTAGAATGGCTCGATCAAGGCTTGTCGCTCATTTTTTCTGGCGACACTAAGCCGAATAATTTTATGATTTATCAAGCGACTAATGGAGAAAGCGGTGTTGATGTTTTTATTCACGAAATGGTTGTACCGCCGGAAGTTTGGTCTGCGAAGGGCGGTGGCAGTGCCAATCCTTTCGGTCTTGGTGTTAAAACAGCGCGAGCCATACAAGAGAATTCTCATACGCCCGAAATGGCTTTAGGCTACATCCTCAATGAAACAGCTCAATTTGGTAAGGCACCGCGATTAGCCGTTGCGACGCATTTTCAATCTGAAGATGACACGAATTATCCGGCTTTAAATAACATTCGTGCTTGGTATGCTGGACCAGTCACTATTGCAACAGATTTGACGGTGCTCAATGTTTCCAAAGCCCACATTCTACAGCGGCGGGCGGTCGTTGCGAGCTATTCTTGGAATCCACCCATTACAGATAGCCGTGCGCAATTCGGAACTGCGCCGCCGAAATATAAGGATTTCAGTGATGCGAATCCTTATAACCCCATGGCACCACTAGCCCAGTTTGATCAAAGTCTTTTAGACAATGTCATTGATCCCTGTCGTTACGATCCGTCAGAACTTGGTTGCACCAATCCTTATCCCCAGTCTTAGCGCATAGCGATTAATTGTTGTCGGTAATGACGCCCGCGTGATGATTATCATTCCATACGAAAGGAACGACTCGGCGAGCGTCACCCCGATTACAGTACACGCCACCACCCGCCAGCAAATTAACTACAGAGTCAAGAGTGGACAGTTTCAATATGAATCAGCCGCAACTGAAATACTTTGAAACAGAAGACGTTTTGCATTTGACGATTTCGAGTGAAACCGAATGTGGTAGCGTGGAAATTAGTCCTAATATCACCGCCGAATTAAATGAAAAAAACGAACTGATCGGTATTGAAATTATTGGTGCAAGTGTATTTTTGCGCGATACCATACTCGAATCAGTGCAGGCGAAATTGTCACAATTTCCGCAACGGGCGGCCTGACCAAACGTGCCGGTTGAATTGACGTGATGGTGATTGATTGCGAACTGAGCCCCGCTTTTTAGGGGATAATAAAAACCCGCCGAATTAGGCGGGTTTTTTATGAAGAAAAGCAAAGCACATAACTTTAATCATCTCTAATCAAATCAAGCAGCCCCCGCCCTCACAAGCCTTAACCTTGTGGTTGCCACACCAACCGTCAATTGGACGTACCGTAAGCACTCAGTCACCACCACTGATCTACGGAGTCAATCATGCCAACCCACATTGCCACTGAATTCACCCTCGCACACCTGCTGCGCGCCACCGCACTCAGCAACCCACTCTGGTCACACATCGGTGCGGCCGCCCACACCACCGACACCGCCCTCGACCAAGCACTGCGCCTCTCCCTGACCCAAACGGGCATGACCCGCCACACAACACTGGCCTGCTCCACCGCCGTCATCACCGTCGTGTACTAATCAACACGACCACCAACTCAGCAATCACCCCGCACCCGCAAAAAGGAATGACCGCTATGCGCACCCTCGTCTTACGCCTCGGCCCCGGTCGCGTCCAACTGTCCCCAGCCGCAGGTGCGGAACTGATCGTCACCTGTGCCAATGACCAACAACCGCAGCGCCGCGACACCCCCGACGGCGTCACCCTCACCGCTCAACAACGCACACTGCTTGGCATCAGCATCCCGTCACAGCCGCTGCATTGGCAGATACAGGTGCCAACCGACTTCAACCGCATCACCATCCAAGCGGCAGGTGCAACCGTGCTATCCCACGATGTGGCATGGGCTGAAATGCGCCTGGAAGGCACCGCCTCACAACTCGAATGCCGCACCACGCATCTCAACCGCATGGCACTGGTCGGCACCGGTCAAAGTGCCACGCTCCAGGTCGAGTGCCTAGATCACCTGCTACTCGACGGACTCAATAATCACGCAACGGTGGCACATCGCACCGCTTTCGCAATCGAACCCTTGACCGCCGGACTGGGTTGCCGCATCGAAGCACCCGCCGCCTACCCCAACGCCCAACACCGCCTGCAATGTCAGCTCAACGGACTGCACCAAGTTGTTGAGGTACAACATGTCACGCACTGATGCCGGCAACGCCCTCGTCTTCAAACCCACCCGCGCCTGCCCAGCACGGTGTGACTTCTGCTGCGATCCAACCGAACGCGCCCCCGAGCGCCTGCATCGCTCTGTCATGTTGGACTTAGTGGAACAGGTGGCGACAGCGGTACCGGGGCTAATCAGCATCATCGGCTTCACCGGTGGCGAACCATTCTTGGTATTTGATGACATATTCGCCGTGCTAGAACGCGCCAGCACACATGGCATGAGCGGTGCTGTGGTGTCGTCGTCACACTGGGCGCATGACGCCAGCACGGCACGGGCGCGACTCGCCGCACTGGCAACGGTTGGATTGCAACGCTACGCCACCTCTTGCGATCACGAACATCTGCGCTTTGTGCCACTGGAACGCATCCGCCACGCAGTCAGCGCCGCACTGGAACTGGGGTTAACCGTCACCGTCACCGGCACCTTTGCCCAACCCGGACAACAGGTTGCCCCACTGCTGGGCGCTGACCTAGCCGCGCAAGTGCAGTGTGAAAACAAGCTCATCGCACCCTACGGTCGCGCCAGCGGTCAAACCGCAACGGTGCAACACTACGGTTTGCAAGCCGAGCTGGCGCAATGGGGCTGCTACCGCCGTTGGGGACATGACATCTTGGTACAACCCAACGGTGACGTGCTGCCATGCTGTTCCACCAATAACACCATCAACCCGCTAATATTTGGCAATGTGTGCCACGGCGACCCGCTCACCGACATCGTGACCGCAATTACCCACTCGTTTTTGCTGCGCATCCTCAAGTTTGAAAGTTTCGCACTGTTGCGCGAACTGGTCGCACGGCATGTGTCAACTGCGGATTGGCCCGCGCCGACCAGCGCCTCGGGGCCGTGTGGCTATTGCGCACAATTGTTCAGCGACACCCAACGTACCGCCCGCATTTTGCACGCACTGGCACAGGAACAACCGCACTACTTGCGCCAGTTGCTGGCGCAGGCTGAACTACCCACCGCCACGGTCGAAACACTCACCGCTTACCCAAGCTAAACCACGCATCCCAACGCTCGCATTGCACCATGAACCACGAAACGCACCGCATTTTATTAGCCGTCACCGGCTTAACCCCGCAAATCGTCACCGAAACACTCTACGCCCTCACCTGTCAGCGACAACCGGCGTGGATTCCGCATGAAGTGCATTTAATCACCACCGCCACCGGTGCGGAAAATGCGCGGCTCAATTTATTAGCCGGTAGCGCGTGGTTTCACCGCCTCTGCACCGATTATCAATTACCGTCTATTGACTTTCCCGTCAATAATATTCATATCTTAACTGATGCCAGCGGGCAGCCATTGGAAGACATTCGCACGCAAGCACACAATACCGCCGCGGCCGATTTCATTATTGAAATGGTGCGCAATTTAACGGCGGATGCACAGACTGAATTGCACGTTTCAATCGCCGGCGGGCGCAAAACGATGGGCTATTATTTAGGATATGCGCTGTCACTTTACGGGCGGCCGCAAGATCGTTTATCACATGTCTTGGTGTCTGATCCGTATGAAACCAACCGTGACTTTTATTATCCCACGCCCTATGATTATCCAATTCACAGCCGGCGGGGTGATAAAGAAATCACCGTGGATGCCCGTCATGCGCAAGTTGATTTGGCGGATATTCCATTCGTGCAATTGCGTGATGGTTTGCCGGAACGCTTATGCAGCGGGCGCGGTCAATTCAGCCAAATAATAGAAACGGCCAATCGCGGGTTGCAAGCGGCGCTGCTGGTGATTAACGTGCCGCAACAACTGGTATTTGCCGATGATGAGGCGATTCAATTAACCAAAACCGAGTTTTGCGTTCTGTTATGGTTAGCCGAACGGGCGGTACGCGGTGAACGCATGACCGATTGGTCAATTCGCCCAATGGTCGAGGAATTTCTCGCTTTAGTGCAGCGCGTGTTTGCCAATCCAATGGACAATGAACATGAACGTATTCAAACAGCATTTGCACAACATAATTATGCACCACTCAAAAATCCCAAATACTTTCAGCCGCATAAAACCAATATCAATAAAAAGATCACGCAAGTATTGGGATTACGTTCCGCCGAGCGGTATTTGATTGTTGGCGATAGACAGCAACCGCTGGTTTCATTGCCATTAGAACCAGAGCAGATTGAGATTATTAACGATTAGTGGGTTGTTTATTCCTGTACGCCAACAGGATAATCATTAAGCAAAATTAACAACTGAGTATGACCATTCCTAATCATATTAAAACACGTTTAAGTAAAGAGCGCCCCATGACGACAGTGACGTTGCGGGTGCCAGAAGATGTTGTCTCATCATTGCAAGAGATGGCGGCATTAAAAGGTTTAGCGGATTATCACTCGCTGCTCAAGTGGTACATTAGCAATGGGTTGCGCCAAGATGAAGAGCGCTATCTATTTGGTCAAAGGGCGCGTTTCATTGCTGCCTTAAAAAAGCACGGTGTACCCGCTGCCGTGATTGACGCGGCAGTATTAGAAACCAACATAGAGCCGTTTGAATGATTCCCCCGCGCCAGCATTAAAACACTTTTTTAATCACAACGTCATTTACCGGAGTAATTGCCATGTCCAACGTATTACTCTCATTTATTGGGCGCACCCCGAAAACACAGGGCGGTTATCGCACGACGCGCTATGACTTTGGTGACGGCACGACTGAATTGCCGACCGCGTTTTTCGGTTGGTCATTACAGTGCTGCCGTCAACCCGACCGCATGGTCATTTTCGGCACGGCCGGCAGCATGTGGGATTACCTGTGCAGCGGCGATCACGCGGTTGAATTGCCCAACGACGCAATGCTGGAATTGATGACGGCGGTCGAGGACAAAGCAGTCACGCCCGCGCACCTCGCACCGTTAGCGCCGCGGTTGAGTACGCAACTGGGTTGTGACGTGCAATTTGAGATCATCCCCTACGCCCGCGACACGGCCGAGCAAGTCGAATTGCTGCGCATCATGGCGGCGCACGTCAATGCCGGTGATACGGTGGACATGGACGTCACGCACGGCTTCCGCCATTTGCCGATGCTGGCGATTGTCGCCGCACTGTATTTACGCAGTGTGCGCCGCGCTCAAATCAGCGGCATTTGGTACGGCGCTTATGATCCCGACACTCAGCAGGCATCAGTACACGAATTGTCGGGACTGCTGCGCATTGCTGACTGGTTGCAGGCACTCAACACTTATGACAAGGACGGTGACTACGGCGTGTTTGCCGAGTTGTTGGTACCAGCGGGCGGACTGCTGGCCGAGGCGGCGTTTTTCGAGCGCACCAGTAATCCGGTCAAAGCGCGTGAAAAATTGACGGCGTGGGCGAATCGCGCAGATCGTTTGCCAGCGGATGATCCGGCGGCGGAATTGTTTGGTGACACGTTGTACGAGCGCATTCGTTGGTATCGCGGCAACACGCGCACCGAGTGGGAGCGGTCGTTAGCGCAGTTGTATTTGCAACGGCGGGATTATGTGCGGGCGGCAATTTACGGGTTGGAGTCGCGCATCAGTGCGCAGGTCGTGGCGCCGATACATTTTTCTTAAACATCGCTCAACAATGCTGAAAGACGTTTAACTGCCAGTCCGGAGACTGGGGTGTATCTACCAAGGCTGCAAAAGCAGATGCTTCTACAGCGCGAACTCTTTGATGCGTTTCAAGTTTTACGCCAGCAACTCGTGCTTGCAACCGCATACTCGAACTTGTTAAAGAGCTTTACTAAATGCAGCAAGGGCTTGGTTATCGCCATAAAGTACATGCTGCACGGTTAGTCTAGCCTTATTTCACTGGTTGTAAAGTGTTTATTTTTATAGAAACATTAGACTCAGGACAAATTAGGTAGGTACTGATATCCCAAACATTCCTTGGTAATGTTAAGTGAAGTACAGCTTATTGAATACTATAGAGAAACCGCCGGGTGAGCAGGCGAATTTTGAATTGCGCAATCAGACCAGTACTGCGCTATACAAAAGTAATTGGGATTTCAGGCGTTTGAGTTGGATTCGTAATGCGCTGGCGCATGGCTCAAAACCAATCAATGAGGCGACGATTAAACTGCTGGGGGCGCGTCAGTTATTGGAACAGGCACTCCGCGACGTATTACGAACGCTCCGCCAATAATGATTTTGCGGCACTGTTACCCCGGTATTTTTAATACGCCGTGTCATTATTCTTAATTATCAAATCACACCGCTTGCTGCATTAACCACACTGGAATAGGACAGGTCAACGGTTGCAAGCCTGGCTGCGCTAATAATAGCGGCCGATTGCAGCGCAACAATGCCGCATCCGAGCGCTGCGGCGTCTGACTCAAGGTGATTTCTATTTCCCCCAACGTAAAATAATCAATTGCCCATTCCACCGTCAGCACACAATTAAATCCTGCCTGCCGCATTGCCGCTGAATACTGTTCAATTGATGAAATCGCCGCGCCATCGGTTAAAAATACCGTCTCAATCAATCCCGATCCCAGCGCATCCACGCGCACCGATTGCACCACCTCTTGCGCCTGATGTTCATAACTATTGTGCATTAACTTTTTAACCGTTGTGAACCCGGCATAATCGGAACTGCCATCGCTAAAATAATATTCGGTAAAACACCGGTGGCGTTTTAATTCAATCGAGCCACACTGCGCAATCACCGCCGGCAATGCATCATGCGGCAGCGCATAATAATAAAACTGCTCCTGCTCCGTGACATAAAAATCACCAATAATAATTGGACTGCCCGACCCATAACGGATTGCCATGCGGTCAATATAATCAACCCCCTGCGCCAGCGCCGTATTCAAATCAGTCTGTTTCAAATCAAGCGCATCTTCGGGATGCAAAAAGCACGCGAAATAACGCAACTCCGCCGTCACATTAATATCTCGATTGATTGCGCATTGGTCACATCCCAACCGACAAGTGCATTGCTGCAATTCCACCACCAATTGCGTCAGCCGATCCCGATACACCCGCCGCCGCGCCCCGGTATTCAAAAACTCAAAGCGCGCTGCAAATTGATTTTCTAATGCTTCCAACCGATAAAAATACGGATAAAACCACTTTAACTCTTCGGTGATTAATAATTCCAAAAACTTCACGCGCTCGGCGCCTAATGCACTCGCTTGTGCTAAAAAACTATCCAATTGCGCCGGGTCAGTATTAATCCCTTTTAATAACACACAATTTAACTTAAATGGGATTTGTGCCGCCCGCAACCGCTGCAAATTGTCTTTGACTGCTGCCAAATCATCATGGTGCTGCGGCGGTAATTCACCAACTAAATGATTGCGTATAATACGCTGGTACTGCTCGGGGATTAAACTATGCAGCGAAATGTTAAAGCGAATGCGTCCGGGATATTGATTTAATTCGGCAATCAATTCATCACTGATCGCCCGCCCATTCGTGACAAATTTAATTTCGGGTAAAAATTCAATCTCTCGCATGAATCGCAAACAACGCCTGACAATA
>NZ_JABVCQ010000079.1 GCF_014145225.1 Thiospirillum jenense | reverse complement strand
GATGAAGCGATCAAGGTTTACGGAAGAGCAGATTATTGGCGTGCTGCGCGAGCATGAGGCGGGGGCGAAGGCCGCCGATCTGGCGCGCAAGCACGGCGTCTCGGAAGCGACGCTGTACAATTGGAAGGCCAAATTCGGCGGGATGGATGCTTCGGAGGCCAAGCGACTACGGCAGCTCGAGGACGAGAACGCCAAGCTGAAGAAGCTGCTCGCCGAGCAGATGCTGGATGCCGCGGCGTTGCGCGAGCTTCTGTCAAAAAAATGGTAGGGCCCGCCGCCAAGCGCGAAGCCGTCGCGCACCTGCAGACCGTGATGGATCTGTCGGAGCGTCGGGCCTGCCAGATCGTGGGAGCGGACCGCAAGATGGTCCGCTATCGGTCCCACCGGCCGCCGGACACCGAGCTGCGTGCCCGGCTGCGCGACCTGGCGAACGAGCGGCGGCGGTTCGGCTACCGCCGGCTGTTCGTCCTGCTGCGACGTGAGGGCGAGCCCTCGGGCCTCAACCGCATTCACCGGCTCTATCGCGAAGAAGGGCTTTGCGTGCGCAAACGGCGGGCCCGGCGCAAGGCCGTCGGCACACGGGCCCCCATTCTGGTCGAGGCCAGGCCGAACGCGCGCTGGTCGATCGATTTTGTCCACGACCAGTTCGCCAATGGCCGGCGCTTCCGCGTCCTCAACATCGTCGACGATGTGACTAAGAAGTGCCTCGGTGCGATCCCGGACACCTCGATCCCCGGTCGGCGGGTGGCCCGTGAGATGACCGCGATCGTCGAACGGCACGGCAAGCCTGGGACGATCGTTTCCGATAACGGCACCGAGTTCACCTGCAACGCCATGCTCGCCTGGTGCCGGGACAACAACATCGACTGGCACTTCATCGCGCCCGGCAAGCCCATGCAGAACGGATTCGTCGAGAGCTTCAACGGCCGCATGCGTGACGAGCTTCTCAACGAGACGCTGTTCTTCGACCTCGACGACGCCCGTACCAAGATCGCCGCCTGGATCACCGACTACAACGACGAGCGGCCACACTCGGCGCTCGGCTACCTCACCCCGGCGGCCTATGCCGCCATCTTCACCGCAACGGGCGATCGGCTCCGCAACCCCGACCAGCTTCGCCGATCGCCCGTTGCTCGACATACGC
>NZ_JABVCQ010000078.1 GCF_014145225.1 Thiospirillum jenense | reverse complement strand
GTTGGAGCCGTTGCCGAATATCGATTTTAATCTGTTGACCGGTAATTCATTAGTTGGGTTATTACAAGTCAACGCGGCGGCCTATTCAGAACAGCAGAAAAAACACGCCGATTTATTTGCGCAGGGTGAATATGCGCGGGTGGTGGCGGAGAAGAATCGGTTAATTGGTTTATATCGGGATACGACGGCGGAGTATTCCAAAGTGGATTTGGCGGCAATTAAACAGGAGGTTAATCAGCATCGCACGGCGGCGCAGTTGGTCTTAAATGATTTGCTATTGCAGGAAATGGGGCAGGCGGGCGTGAAGTTTGAACAGGCGACGTGGGATGATGCGAAACAAAAACTGGGTAAACCAATTAAACGGGCATTAACAACGGCGGATGTGGCGCAATTAAAACCGTTCCACTGGGGCTTTGAATTCGATCAGGTGTTGAATGAACGCGGCGGGTTTGATGCAATTATAACGAATCCGCCGTGGGAAATTGTCAAGCCGAATGCAAAGGAGTTTTTTCAAGGGCATTCTGCATTGGTGACGAAAAATAAAATGACGATTAAAGACTTTGAAAAGGAGCAAGTTAAGTTATTGGCAGATCAGGAGATTCGCGTTGATTGGTTGGATTATGCGTCGCATTTTCCGCATCAATCGGCGTGGTTTCGCGCCGCGCCGCAGTTCAGTTTTCAATCGGCAATAGTGAATGGAAAAAAGACGGGGAGTGATATTAACCTGTATAAATTATTTACTGAACAATGCGTCAATTTATTGCGGGCGGGGGGCGAGTGTGGAATTGTGATTCCGTCGGGGATTTATACGGATTTGGGCGCGAAAGGCTTGCGGGATTTATTATTCGGTCAATGCGACGTGACGGGCTTGTTTTGTTTTGAAAACCGCAATGAAATCTTTGAAAATGTGCATCGCAGTTTTAAGTTTGTGGTATTGACGTTTGAAAAAGGCAAAGCAACGCGGCAATTCCCAGCGGCGTTTATGCGTCATCAGGTGAATGAACTGGCGGCGTTTCCGTCACCAACGGATTTATTATTGTCAGTGGAGTTAATTCGCCGCTTGTCGCCCGATTCGCAGTCGGTGATGGAATTCAAAAGCGCATTGGATGTACAAATTGCGGAGAAGTTGCTGCAATTCCCGTTATTAGGCGACACGATTGATGGCAAATGGAATCTGCGATTATCTCGTGAATTTGATATGACGAATGATAGTCATTTATTCAAAACGGCAGCGGGCGCGGGGCGGTTGCCGTTGTTTGAA
>NZ_JABVCQ010000077.1 GCF_014145225.1 Thiospirillum jenense | reverse complement strand
GTAATCACCGATCTAGCGGACTGCGTACTCCGTGTCCGCCACGATTGAGAACGTGGGTATAAACCTGCGTAGTGCTGACATCTTTATGCCCCAGTAATTCCTGCACAGTGCGAATGTCATAACCCGCTTCTAATAAATGCGTGGCGAAAGAATGGCGAAATGTGTGCGGTGTCGCGGGTTTAGCGATGCCGGATGATTGCACTGCCCGCTTGATCGCCCGTTGCAATGCCTGTTCATCGGTGTGATGACGCCGCGTGATGTCACTGCGTGGATCGCGGGATAACCCTCGCGCTGGAAATACCCATTGCCATGCCCATTCTTTTCCTGCATTGGGGTATTTCAATTCCAGTGCATGAGGTAAATAAACGCCGGGTACATCCGCCGCTCGATCTTGTTCAAACAGCAATTGCACACGCACGAGGTGTTCTTGTAATGGTGCAATGAGTGTGTCTGGCAGCATTGTCACGCGATCTTTGCCGCCTTTACCAGAACGCACAACAATTTCGCGCCGCGTAAATTCCACGTCTTTTATTCGTAAGCGCACCAATTCCATTAAACGCATTCCAGAGCCGTATAACAATTTACCCATCAATTGATGCGTTCCTTCTAGCATCGTGAGTATGCGATCAATTTCCCCCCGCGTTAATACCACCGGCAATCGGCGCGATGGTTTTGCGCGTGTCACGTTTTCTAGCCACGTTAATTCCACTTCTAATACTTCTTTGTAAAGAAACAATAGCGCCGCTAACGCTTGATTTTGAGTTGAAGAGGATACGTTTCGATTCACTGCTAAATGCGTTAAAAAGGCTTCAACCTCTGGTGTACCCATTTCTATTGGATGTCGTTTATCGTGAAATAGAATAAAGCGTTTAATCCAATCTACATAGGCTTCTTCGGTACGCAGCGCATAATGTTTCACGCGCAATCGGTTGCGCACTTGGTCCAGTAATCGAGGCTTTTGTACGGCTTGCGAAACGCTGTCTAAAACTGGAGCAGGTTCTGACATATGAGCTGTCATCCTTAATGAATAAAGTACTTGACATCAGTCTTACAGATCAACTATAAGGCATTTTTATCAGTTTTGACAAATTTCTAGGGTGGCTTTTATCTCGAATTTGAGGTCGAAGTCTTGTTATGCCTCAAAAGGAGATACAGATGACACAAGAAAAAATACTGTTCCTCGGTCCAGAGGATTCGCCATTGATTCCTTGGCTGCAAGAGCACGGCGAAGAAGTCATTCAAACAGCCGACAAACTTTCAGCTCAGGCTGTTGCAAAGCAAGAGTTCTCCTTTCTTGTCAGTTACGGCTATCGGCATATCCTTCGTAAAGACAT
>NZ_JABVCQ010000076.1 GCF_014145225.1 Thiospirillum jenense | reverse complement strand
CTATTGCACGCGCCGCGTCAAACTGGCAAAACGTCTTGTTTATTAGCGTTAATGGAATATTTGAATAACGACGGGCGTTATCGAGCACTTTACGCGAATATCGAAAGTGCGCAGGCGGCGCGGGAAAATTTAATACCAGCAATCACCGGCATTATTCAAACGATTGCCAATAGCGCCCGTTTAATTTTGAATGATTCACATCCCACAACTTTGGTACGCGAAGTACTCGCCGATCAATCGATCACAATTGCGTTGCAGGAATTTCTCACACGTTGGAGTCAATCCTCTCCGCAGCCGCTCGTGTTATTACTCGACGAGGTAGATGCGTTAATTGGTGACACGCTCATTTCATTATTGCGTCAATTGCGCGCTGGCTATACGCAACGCCCGGCCGCATTTCCACAATCAATCATTCTCTGCGGTGTGCGTGATTTGCGTGATTACCGCATTCATGCGCGTTCTGAAGCCAGCCCAATTACCGGCGGCAGCGCGTTTAATATTAAAGCCGAATCATTGCGATTAGGCGATTTCACTGCCGCTGAAGTAGCCGCGTTATTAACAGAACACACAACAGAAACGGGACAGGTTTTTACGCCAGAAGCAATTGAACAGGTCTGGCAATTAACGCAAGGTCAACCCTGGTTAGTCAATGCACTTGCGTATCATGTATGTTTTCGCCTGCCCGCTGGGCGTGAGCGTTCTCAATCAATTACGATTACGCACATCAATCAAGCAAAAGAATACTTAATTATTAACCGTGTGACGCATTTGGATCAATTGGCTGATAAATTGCGCGAGGAGCGCGTCCGCCGCGTGATTGAACCGATGTTAGCAGGCACTCTATTAGACAACGTGCCGGATGATGATATTCAATATTTAATTGATCTCGGCCTGTGCCGAATGACAACGAGCGGGGGGTTACGAATAGCCAATCCGATTTATAAAGAAGTTTTGCCGCGTAGTTTATCTTTCACCCCGCAAGCGTCATTACCGCACATTCATCCAACTTGGTTAAATAGCGATGGCAGTTTGAATCCCGAGCAATTATTAAAAACCTTTCTAATCTTTTGGCGGCAACACGGTCAACCGCTATTAAAAAGTGCGCCCTACCATGAGATCGCCCCGCATTTGGTGTTAATGGCATTTTTACACCGCGTGGTGAATGGTGATGGCACCCTCGAACGGGAATACGCCATTGGCTCTGGGCGAATGGATTTATGCTTGCGCTATGGCGCGGTGACGCTCGGAATAGAATTAAAAGTCTGGCGGGAGAATGAAAAAGACCCATTGACAGCGGGATTAGAACAATTAGACGGCTATTTGGCGGGATTGGGATTGGACAGCGGGTGGTTAATTATTTTTGATCGGCGCTCGGGGCAATTG
>NZ_JABVCQ010000075.1 GCF_014145225.1 Thiospirillum jenense | reverse complement strand
GGGCGAACTTTAAAACAACTTAAAAACAACTTAAATATCACACAACTTTTAGAGACTCACCATGTGCCGCATCAATCCGCGTGTTGATTTCGCGTTCAAAAAACTCTTTGGGAGTGAAGAAACCAAAGATTATTGATTAATGCCATTGTTTCAGAAGACCAGCAATTGGTCGAAGTAGAATTAAAAAATCCTTATGCGCTCGCGGTGTATCAGTCCGGCAAAATGAATGAGACCCTGTTCCATAATTACTACAAGATCACCAATATTACCACGAGTGAGAATGATAAAAAGATTTGAACGTGGCTGTGAAAAAGGCATGGATAAAGGTATTGAAACAGCTAAACAAGAGATAGGGCCTGGCATTGGATATTTTAGATGACGCCACCATTGCGATTAAAATTAGGCTTGGTGAAGAGGTGATTAAAACACTGCGGCGGCGCGGGAGATAAATCAACCGCATTGTCTGTGCAAAGTAGTCCATGCGATAGCGTGTTAGTTGACGACTTCTTGTGCTTCGTTGAATAAAACATCAGACTGGAGTAAATAACAATGACGATTGAAGAACTGAAAACTCAATTACAAACCGAATTGCCGGATTTATTGTCTCGGGATCAACAATTTCGGGGTTGGCTAGAGCAATTAATTCGACAGACGGCAGTGACGCCGGAGAGTTTTGATGCGCGATTTGAGCGCATGTTGCAGGAATTTGCCGATGAACGTGCTGAACGGCGGCGTGAAGCGGCGGAGAATAAACGTAAATGGGATGAACAAAATCAAAAGTGGTATGAATGGAGTGCCAAATTTGATGCTGAAGCGGCGGAGAATAAACGTAAATGGGATGAACAAACTGCTAAATGGAAAGAACAAAATCAAAAGTGGTATGAATGGAGTGCCAAATTTGATGCTGAAGCGGCGGAGAATAAACGTAAATGGGATGAACAAAATCAAAAGTGGTATGAATGGAGTGCCAAATTTGATGCTGAAGCGGCGGAGAATAAACGTAAATGGGAAAGACAGTATCTCAAGAATCAAGAAGTCGCTGATAAAATTGATGACTTGCGCTCACGACAGGATCAGCGATTGGGTGCGATGGGCGCACGTTGGGGGATTAATTCTGAGCAGAGTTTCCGTGAGGCGCTAAAAGGCATTTTGGAAAAGAGTTTTGATGTGCAGGTATTAAATGTCAACGAGTTTGATGAGGAAGGTCTGGTATTTGGTCGGCCCGATCAGGTGGAGATTGACATCATTATTAAAAATGGCACGGTGATTTTATGTGAATTAAAATCATCCTTGTCAAAAGGGGATATGTATATTTTTGAGCGTAAGGTGCAGTTTTATGCAAAACGGCATCAACGGCCGGTCGAACGTAAATTGGTAATTTCGCCAATGGTACATGC
>NZ_JABVCQ010000074.1 GCF_014145225.1 Thiospirillum jenense | reverse complement strand
GAGTCACTCGTCGAGGTTCATTACAATGAGCTTATTAGTGCATGGCAACAGCATTTCAGAGGTGGAAGTCACTAATATTTCTACGCATGGGTTATGGTTATTAGCCCATGAAAAAGAGTTATTTATGTCGTATGAGGATTTTCCCTGGTTTAAAGAGAAGACCGTCAAATCAATCATAAATGTAAAGGAGCAATCGCCCGATCATTTCTATTGGCCAGACTTAGATGTTGATTTAACTAGAGAAATGATTGAATACCCGGAGCGATTTCCACTTAAATCAAACAGCGCGTAACAGATTGTCAGGAGTTACGCAGTTCAAATGTTACCCCGTTGATTTATCAAGGAAGATGGCGTTTCTAATTTGTTAATGACGGCGAAATAGTTTGGTTTTGGATTGGGTCGCATCGAGAGTACGAAAAATTGCTGCAACAAATATAATCTAATTCGATATGCGAATAGCGCACGGCAATTTGTTGCGAAACGGCGTCTAAACTAAAATTGGGAAAGTTCTGACATGTGATATGTCAGAAATAAAGTACTTGACGTCAGTCTTACAGATCAACTATAAGGCATTTTTATCAGTTTTAACAAATTGTTAGGTCTGCTTTGATCTCAGTGTTGAGGTCGAAGACTCGTCAGGCAAAGAGGTGAAAATATGAATCGAGATACTGCTTGGAAAGTGACAGAAATCTATATCGCAACTATGGGTTATGCACCAGACAACGAAGGACTTCAGTATTGGATAAACCAAATAAATATCAATCCGCAATGGACAGTAGAGACTGTCGCTCAGAGTTTTTTTGATCAGCCGTTAGTTCAACAAAAATACCCAGATACTTCTGATTTTGGCCTACTGATCAATGCACTATATACAAATATTTTTAATCGTCAAGCCGACGAAGATGGCTATTCATATTGGATAAGCGAACTGACTTCCAGTTCATTGACACCCAATCAAATGATTGTCGCCATGATTAATGGTGGATGGGATAACAATGACCCGCAAGCAGCGTCAGATATGTCTCGCTTTGGCAATCAAGTCGAAGTGGCTCTGGAGTTCGCAGAATATCAATCAAATAACGGGATTGTTTACAGTGAACTTAGTGATGCGGATCAGATATATATTCGACAAGCTGGTAGAGCTATTTTAGCTAATATAACTGAAAGTGAAACAACTGTTGAGGAAGCAATTAATAGTATACCAGCTTTGTTGGCACCCTTAGAAGCTATGAATAGCGCTCCAGTTGCAAACGATGACAGCGCAACAGTGACAGAAGGTGAATCGATTGTTATTGATGTGCTAGAAAATGATAGCGACCCGGACGGTGACGCGTTAGCGATTACTTCAATAACTCACGGTGATCATGGTACCGTTACGATTACGGATGATGGATTGGAGGTATGTTATACTAAGGAAGAAGATTATAGCGGAAGTGATCAATTTGAATACACCATTTCGGATGGAAAAGGCGGTGAAGCGACCGCAACGGTATCTGTTACTGTATCTGAAAACGAAGCGACAGATGACTACAGT
>NZ_JABVCQ010000072.1 GCF_014145225.1 Thiospirillum jenense | reverse complement strand
ACCACCCGTCCCCGCTCGTCAATCAATAAATCAACCAACTGATTTGCCCGAATTACCACCAACTCCCGCTCGGTCAGCGCAGTCATTACCAACTAATCAAGCAATTGAGTCGCTTGAATTACCACCCGTCCCCGCTCGTCAATCAATAAATCAAGCAATTGATTTGCCTGAATTACCGCCAATTCCCGCTCGTCAATCAACTAATCAACAAATCAATTCGCCTGAATTACCGCCAATTCCCGTTCGTCAAGCGCAATTATTGCCAACTAATCAACCAGTTGATTTGCCTGAATTAACACCACCTCCCAGTCATCAAACACAATTATTACCAACCAATCTACAGACTGAGTTGACAGATTCAATAGAAAAACTCACTCATCATTCACAGCTTTCGGCAACGACAACCGCGCCAGAACTAATAGATCAACATCGAATTCAGTTACAATCCAATCCGGTTAATAGTTCGGTGAATCACCAACAAGCTATACAGCAACCTCAGCAACCACTGTCACAAAATCATTTAGATCACTCAACGACACTGACACCATTATCAAATGAAACGACGCAACAGGCTGTTGCAACAACGGATTCTAATAACTTACGCTTGTATGAATCGGCGCGTCCAACTATTGGAACAACGCCAACAATTGATTCGTTAAGATCAACAACTCCAATACCGCGTATTATGGTAGAAGTGGTCGCTGTCACCCCAACAGTTGTATTACAGCCGCTTGCCGATCTTAATCAAGTTATGGCACAATCATGGCGTGATAATCAGATTCGACAGCTTTTACCTGAATCACGCGCATTATTGGCTACTCTAGCTAATTGGAGTCATAAACTACAAGAACAGTCAGCAACCGCAATTCATCCAACTACGAATTTGGCAAGCACCCGTCAAGCATTAGAAGAAATAGTTAAGCAATTGCCAGCCAGTCAACAACTCACAGATCCTAAACAATTATCGGCTGCAATGCGTAATTCTGGTATTTGGCTGGAAGCACTATTGGCGCAATCCACTCTCTATCCAGAAATGGCAGCAAGTTTTTCAACTGATTTAAAAGCGCAGTTATTTAGGCTTGCCGATCGTATTAGACATGACATTAAAACAAAAGCACTGTTTCAAGATTATTTTCGTCAAACTGATCACACAGCTTCAACTCAACTTGATATTGCCCTGACTAAAGAACAAGATGCCACATCTCTTAATCCATCGGATCGCGCATTATTAAATCATTTTGCGCGTGATGTTGACGGCATGATTAAACATGTTATCAATATGCAATTACAATCGCCTGTTCATAACTCAGAAGGAACACGTTGGCTATTGGAATTACCGTTCCAAACGAATGCAGGATTACAAGCAATAGAAGCCGATATTCGACGTGATGCGCAAACACAAAATAATGAAGAAGAGACGTGGCAAATGCAGTTACGTTTAACACTGCCAATTCTGGGTCCATTAGCAGTTAATTTGAATTTAAGTGGTGGACGTTTGAACGCATCATTAGTTGCTGAACACGCGGCGGGGGCAGCATTGTTGCGACAAAATCTATCAAAATTGCGTCAAAAACTAGAAACACATGACATTGAAATTGCCAGTCTTCATGCGGGTGAAGGGCAATGCACTCCACCCCAATCTCCAATACAGCATTCATTAATTAGTGACCGCGCATGACTGAGTCTCATTCACCACCGTTTCCTCCACAACGTAAAGCGGTTGCATTGCGTTGGGATCGCGAACACGCACCACAAATCACTGCAACTGGTACGGGTTTAACCGCGGAACAAATAATGGAAATTGCTGAAGCGCACGGCGTACCCTTGCGTGCCGATCCGGCATTAACTGAAGTACTCGCGCAAATTCCATTAGGCGATGAAATCCCGCCGGCACTGTATGTTGTAGTCGCTGAAATTTTAGCGTTTGTATTTACATTATCAGGAATAAATCCTTATGACGACGATTAAATCAACAGAAAACAGTGGTTTTTAC
>NZ_JABVCQ010000071.1 GCF_014145225.1 Thiospirillum jenense | reverse complement strand
TACGGATTGAAAAACCTGTTCTGGCGTATCTGGTATTATCATTGGGGGTGCGGTGTATATGCCTAACTGATATAATTGGCTATCAGTGGCAATGTCATATAACTCCATATTCGTTGAAGCTTCTAAAATAGCCGCCGGACCATGATCTGCACCTTTTATCCAGGTACTGGTACCATCATAAGGCACAGGAATGACTACGATTTGTGCGTTTTCTAATGCAGTGTATTTTGCCGGCAAACCGCCAAAATTGAGCGATTGTTTATGATCGAATATCATATTTTCTACTGATTGGTTTGTTTTTATAGTCACAGCATGTCCTGCTTTAGTTTATAGGTGAAGCACATAACAAGTTGCCATTGGCTTGTTTAGATGAGTGACATTAGAGTAGCGGATTGCTGTGAAGGAAAACAATTGCCCCAAAGTGCAAAAATAAAAAATTGCCTTAATAAAAACGTGTTGCTTACCTCGCATTTAAAAGATAGTCTTTTGATTTCTAAGTTATTTTTTGTAAAAAATGAACCTAATATGATTGAAACCCATTGTATAGTATAGTATTGATTACGCTATCAAATAATAATACTGACTTTTGAACAATGCCGGTGAGTCATTCGGTGATGATGCCAATGACAGTGCTACGCAAAGGTTTTTTAAATTGAGGTGATGACACATGAATGAAAAGCCCCGTGTTGCTGCTATTCAAATGGCAAGCTGTCCTAATGTGAATGCCAATTTAATTGAGGCTGAACGCTTAATTTGTGCAGCGGTTGAAGCAGGCGCCAATTTAGTGGTATTACCCGAAAACTTTGCTTTTATGGGTAAATTAAGTGGCGATCAATCCAACGTCGCTGAAATAGAACATGATGGTCCCCTGCAATTATTTTTATCGCGGCTTGCAGTACGCTATGGTATTTGGTTGGTTGGTGGCACTATTCCAATTCGGATTGAATCAGATAGCAAGCGGGTGCGGGCGGCATGTTTGGTATTCGATCAACGCGGTGAATGCGTTGGGCGATATGACAAGATTCATTTATTTGATGTGAGTTTGCCGGGTGTAAATGAGCGTTATCACGAATCGGCAAGTATTGCACCGGGTAATCGTGTATTAACTATTGATAGCCCATTCGGACGGCTTGGAATTGCCGTGTGTTATGATTTGCGCTTTCCTGAATTATTTCGCCAGTTAATTGCGCAGCAGGTGGATATTTTCACCGTACCGGCAGCATTTACGGCGCTCACAGGTAAAGCACATTGGGAGGTATTGGTGCGGGCACGGGCAATTGAAAACTTAGCCTATGTCATTGCCGCCGCGCAAGGTGGTTATCATTTAAACGGGCGCGAAACCTATGGGCATAGTTTAATAGTTGATCCCTGGGGAGCGGTATTGGCGGAAGTGGCGCGAGGAACGGGTTTTATTTGCGCAGAAGTGGATCGAAGTTTTCAAGATTCCGTTCGGCGTACTTTTCCAGTATTACAGCATCGGCGATTGGAATGTGGTTGATATTTATTTGTTGTTGCAATAACGGTGTACATCACCACTCCAATTGATCGAGCGTGACACCGTTTTTTATTGGTTCATTCTTGGCTTCGAGAATACTTTGTGTCATTCTTTTAATACTAAGAAAATAAGTATCACCATCAATATATTCGCTTTTTCTAAAATCTTGATTTCATCTGGCGAAAAATGTTCAAGAAGCCAAATGAAATTTTCACTGACATACTCATCAATTTTTAATGTCACTGTTTTCATTTGCCGGACGCTGGATTGGAAATAAGATTGATGCGTGAGGTTTAACGCCACGCCCAGCCGACGAGTGAGAATGAAGCGGGCGGCTGGGATGGAATGTTTAATTGGGTTTGGGTTGCTAAAGGGCGGCAACCTAATCCATGTTATTTAACAGCAGCGAATAAATTGCCCTCTGGCAGGGCATTGTTGGATGAGTGCCGTACTGTATTCGCGCTTAATCGCTGGTGAGCCGTGTTGATGCCTTTGCTATTCTAATCAGAGACAATAGCGCTTCATTCACAGCTTCCTCTGATGGAAAAGCCTCCGCCACTTCAGGTCATAACAAAACGAGATTATGTGACTCCATG
>NZ_JABVCQ010000070.1 GCF_014145225.1 Thiospirillum jenense | reverse complement strand
CCATCCGAATCAGAATCCCGCGCATCATTAATGCCGTCATTATCCGTATCAATTGCACCTTCTTGAATGTCAGGAATGCCGTCATTATCGGAGTCTGAATCCTGTGCATCATTCACACCGTCATTATCCGTATCCACTGCACCTTCTTGGGTATCGGGAATGCCGTCATTATCCGTATCAGTGACCGGTGGTGGATGGGGATCACTTGGCGGAGGAGGCGTATAACCACCGCCGCCAGAATTGGCTAATGATGCGGAGCAATTCACCGTCGTGCTGCCAACGCATGTCCAACTCCACGGCCCCGTCCCTGTAACGGCGCTGGCCGTGCCGGCGCTGCATAAATCGGCGGTCGGAGCGCTGCTGACGGTCAAGCCGTGAGCATCGCCGCATAAACCGGCGACCGCAAATTCATAGGCACCGATGTCAGTAGTGCCAACGCGGCTGTTGCCCAAGATGTCTGTCGTCAGGGCGCCGGCATCAGTGCCGGCGTCAATCGCCGGGCTGCCCGTGTGGAGCGTCAGATCGCCCTCCAGCGCTTTGGTGAACAGCGGATCGGCATCCAAGTTATTGCCGCTATCGGTGCCCAACATGGGAAACCAAGCGCCGCTGCCCGATCCTTGAATGATGCTGTGGCTAATCCTGGGCGTGGCAAAAAGGTTGCTGATAGGACGCGCCGTCGTATTCCCCCACAGGATGACGTTGGTGAGCGTTGGAGTGCTAACACCGCTATCGGTTGCAGCATTGAAGATCGCCCCGCCTGATCCACCGGTGTCGTTACCAGCGAAAGTCACATTCACCAACGTCGGGCTACTCTCACCGCCGAAAGAACCGGTGTTGTACAGCGCCCCGCCATCTTGTGCGGCAAAGTTGTTTTGAAACACGACATTGGTCAGCGTGGGATTGCTCTTCCCGCGGCCTGCGCCGTAGCTGACCATCGCCCCGCCAAATGTGCTTGACCGATTGCCCTGAAATACGAGATTCGTCAGCGTCGGGCTACATTCGCCGGGTATATCAGGCGGGATCCAGCCTAAGCAATACAACCCGCCGCCGCCGAAAAAGTTGGGCATGCCAAGATCGCTACCGCCGGTGATCGTGAAACCATCGAGCCGGGTGCTGCTGGTGATGGTGCCAGCGGCAGTCGTGCCGTCTAAGAACACGACATGGCGGGCGTTGGTGCGGGCAATATCGCTGTGCGTCAGCACCACGCCATCGGTGGCATTGTCATTGCGGTCAATATCGCCCGACAAAATGCTGCGATTGGTGGCGAGATCGCGCTCAGTCAACGCGGTTTCAGTGCCGGCAAAGCCGCCGTACACCGCGACACCCGGTAGGATGTTGAACGTTGCCATCGGATTATTCTCCAATGCACCCGCCCCCTCGTCTGGGTAATACACGCCCGCCGCTACCCAGAGTTGATCGCCCTGTTGCGCAACGTGCAGCGCATCTTGGAGATTGGCCGCCGTCGCCCAAGTCAGGCCGCTGCCAGTGCCAGTGGTGGTGACGCGGAAGGTCACGGATGTCGAACTAACTTGCGTACCAGTCGAGCAGGCTTCGCTGCCCGGACTGGTACCGGCGCTGGCAGCCGGCGTGACGCAATAAAACAGGTAGTTGCCGCGATCCGCTGCCGTGACGGTGTAAGCGTCACTGCCCGGTGCGCCGCCAGTCGCTGTACTCGCCACAGCATCGGTGTCGTTAACATCAACCGCGTCGTCAGCAGAACGCACCCAACGATAAGTGCTGCCTGCTTCGGCATCCGGCGGTGTTTCCGCATCGCTGTAGGTATAGGTGCCAGTTAAGGTTTCACCAACGCTCGCGGTGCCGGTGAAGCTGACAGCGGAGGCGACGGGGGCGGCGTTGCAACCGTCGGTGATGTTCGTTGTGCTATGCGCCACGCCAGTTGCACCAGTCCAGAACAAATCCGCCTGACCTTCTACCGCCGTGTTCACCGCCCCAGTGCCGAACGTCACGCCGCACGAGTTGGTTTCATCGATAGTGCCGGAACAGCCGCCGTTTGCCCCCGTTGCCATGTTATTTACAGCAGTGCTGACACTGTCCAGATCGTTCGTGCAAATAAAAACCGCCCCGCCTTTGCCAACGCCATCATTAGCAACAGTTCCACCAGTTCCCTTGACCGCGCTGTTGCTGGTGAAACTGACATTTTTTAGTGTCAACGTGCCTTTTTTGACAAACACCGCACCGCCAAAACCGGCACCGCCGCCGCCGCCGTCGCCGTCGCCGCCG
>NZ_JABVCQ010000007.1 GCF_014145225.1 Thiospirillum jenense | reverse complement strand
AATTGATAGCGGTTTTCAATCAATCAAGCTCGTAACGCTTGACTTTTATAGAGCAAGTGCGAGAGTAGATTTTATCAGTGTTGACAAGTGTTTTGATTGCAGCATCTGAAAAGCGCACTTCAAGAAAATTTGCTTCAGCATCAAACCACGGTTTTATTCTGTTAATTGTGTGCATTATGATTCCCCCGCCCCTTCCACAGTGGCAATTTCATCAGGCATCAATTCGTACAGTGCATACACCAATTGATCTATTTCCCGTTCTAATGCACTGGTGTCCTCTTTGGGATTCTCTGATTTAGCGGCGAGGATTTGATCAACTAATTCAATAACTGGATTTATTTTTTGTGCATTATCAAAAGCAAATTTAGGCAATGGGAGTTCTTCAACATGATTCTTTTTTACCTGAGCAAGTGCTTCTCCCTTTTCTGGATTAATAAAAGAATACATAAAATCAGTGACTTTTGAATTTAATATGCCTAATATAAACTGTAGATTAGTAGAATTGCGCGGTAAAACAACATGCAAATTATCTCGTGCTATACACCCTGATTTTCCAAGAGTTGCGATGATGGAGTCGCCAGTTTGGCGGACGAAAATCTTAATAGGTGCGTCAAATATTGCAGTGTCACGGGGTGCTGCTAACCATTCTCCATATTTAATCCAATAATCGTTATTCCAAAGCGTGACATAACGTTGAATAAGCCGACCTCTCAAAAGGGGCATCCAATGGACACCGTTTGGTTTTTTGCCGTTAACAACAAAAGGTTTATCGCGCATAGTTTCCGCAGTTTGGGGTGGTTTTCCTTTCCCCTTTTCAAACGGTTTAACTCCATTATAAACGTCTGCTACAGACTTCAAAACTAACGAGTTACTTTTGATTTTTTGAAATAACTTTTGATGCGCTGGAGGAAAAACGACATTGATTGCATTACCGTCTTTTGGAATATTTGCCCAACTGAGATTGTGTGCAAAACGAATCCCAACAGGCTCAAAAAAGAACACTGGAAATTCTGTACCTTCTTGAGGTATTGATTTTTTGAAAGCGAATACAATGGTGTCAACGACGGCAACAAATACTTTTATTTGAATAATAAGAAGACCGAGCCACTGGAAATGAGATATTAAAAATCGTCTAAATTTTTGAAAGGTAAGCGATGGCAGCCATGTATTAGGAACTATGTAAATAATGACGCCCTGCTGACGCAGCAATTCATAACCTTTTTCTACAAACAGCATATAACTTTCGGGAGGATTGCTTTGGTGTTTGTAATTTTTTAAAAGCCAACTTCGTAATTCAGGTGAAAACTTTGCACCATATGGCGGATTCCCAATGACCACATCAAACCCTTTTTTGTAATGAAACACCTCCGAAAAGTAAATCTCAAAATCAAACGCCGCCTTGCCATTGATTAATTGCTGAATAATCGCCTCAATCTCCTGCCGATACTGCGCCTTTTTATCACGATCTGATTCATTAAAATAGCGCGGTTTTAATGTTTCCAATTGCCGAAACAACGCCTCGTTAAATAAATCCTTACTCACCCCCAACAGCGAATTGCCCACCACAATTTTATAATCCAAATTCGGCAACGGTTTAATCTGCTCCACCTCCTCTTCATCCACCACCAATGACAACCACAATCGCAATTTCGCAATCTCCACTGCGCCCGGATCAATATCAACCCCGTATAAACAGTGTTGAATTGCATGGCGTTTGAATAAATACGCCGAGCGCGGCAGCGCGGTATTAAAATACGGCGTTAATGCCGAGCGAGCGCGGACAATTTCCATCATCATTCCCACTGGAAATGCCCCCGACCCCACCGCCGAATCACACACGGTCATTGCCGCCAATGCCTCATCAATTAACTTGGCATGATGTTGAATTGCCGCCGGCATTTCCCGCCCGGCATACTGTGTTTTGACAGATTCATAATTCACCAATTGCTCACCCGCCCGCACCAGCGTTTCCAAATCTGCTCGCGGCACTGCCGTCAATTCGGGCGTGTTTAATTGCGTCTCCAAATAGTTAATTAAACTTTCTTGACACATATAATGCACAATCTCACGCGGCGTATAATACGCACCCAATCCTTTGCGGCGATTATCTTCAATTAAGTTTTCAAACACCTTGCCCAACATTTCCGGATCAATTGCCACATCCTTCTCTAATGGCTCCGCCTCATTCACGGTAAAATTGTAGCGATCAAAGACATCAAAAATCCCCGTGCCAACATCGCCCGCCGCGTTGCGCTCGCTATTCGTGAATAATTCATTTGGCAATAAAACGTCCACCTCGCGCCAATGGTAATTACCCAGCGGTTCAAATAACCCGCCATTCAAAAACGGCAGCCGACAATTGAATTGCGCACACCACGCGGCATGACCACGATCCGTCGCCAATGTGTCATACAACAGCGGCTCTAATACATCATTAAATAAATTGGTGTATTGACCATGCGCACCATTAGTTAATTGCCGCAAAAAGTCCCGCGCACCACTGCCCCAATTGCCATCTTTTGCCACGCCCAACCAACCTTTCTTTTGCAAAAAATACAAAAACACCAATTGCCCTAATAACTTCTTAATAAACTCCACCGGATTGATCTGCGCCCGCGTGAATTCCGCTGCCAGCGCCGCATCATTTGCCACCAATTCGGTCAGCGCCGCCTCGCATTGATTAAATAACTGGACATATTGTTTGAAAAACTCTTTGGTAACGGATTCAACGCTAAACGCCTCTTCAATCTCAGTTAAGGTCGGCGACCGCCGCACTTCCTGTAATAATCCAATAAACCGCGACTGCGCCGTGTGACAACTTTCATTTGCCCCGACCAAATAAGAACTGCGCCGCGCTGGCGTTAATTGCGTTTTAATACCAACCGTCCCCGCCGCCGTTTCAATTGCGCTGTATTCCATTTTGACGTATGAAAATCGCCACTGCGTTGCGTCCGGCGCGACAATCGCCACCAATGCCGCATCTTTATCATCGCGTTGTTGCAAATGATCGGCAATGAAATTGCGAGTGGCGGTGCGCGCCCGTTCTAATTGCGCATCATTCGTCAAATGAACAATCAACACATCCAGTTTTTCATCATCCGGCGCGGTGTAAGTGCCAAGCCGTTCATAATGATTGACAAATGGCTTAAACGCATCTTTAATATATTTTTTCGGCCAAACCGCCGCCTTGTTTTCATCAAAATTGTCGTTGAGTAAATTGCGCGTGAATTCCAAAAACTTGCCGCGGTTAAAAGCGCAGGAAAATAGATTAGCAATATAAATACGCGCTTGTTGGGGGTTCATGGTGATTGATGCAAAATGATTAACTCATGTCGCTATTAATGACCCGATACCCGCCCAAACCAAATGCCGTCCCTTTCCCGATGTGCGTCCACTGTCCGAACCACAGCGCCGGCCACAGGTCGGGCAGCCCCACACCGCTAAGGTGTAACATACCAATCAATCCGCCGAGCTGCATCCGCGCATCTTGACGTGACGAGTAGCGCGTCCACTCGCGCCATTCCAACCAGTCAATTTGCAAGTGCAGTGCAGTCGCGGCGCGCCCGTTAATTGGTTGCGGATCACCGCCGTCGCTGGTCGCCAAGCTAAACAAGCGCCGGTAGAGCGTCTGCACGAGGTCGGCGGCCGTCAGATCGCGGGCGCCGACAAAATGCCCGTCACGTTTAAGCCGCAGCGGTGTGATGAGCCGCAGTTGCGCCGAGGGTGGGGCAGCGGGGAGTTGCGGTGAACGCATCTCAGCACACTGGTAAGTGCTTGATTCTGCTGTGTAAATCAGTGACCAGTCGTTCGTGCCAAGTTGCATTTCGCACTCGACGTGCGTGACCGCGAAACGACCGCCGCTGCGTCCAAAACCGCGTTGTCCGGCTAACCCAAGCGCGTGGATTAAATACGGTGCTTGCGCGATGGCCGAGCCGAGCAGGTGTATGGTCAGGCTAAACGACGTGCCGGGTGATAAGTGACGCGGGGCGGTCGGGTCAATTGCCAGCACAAAAGGATGCGGCAGCGCGGTGTAACCCGACGGGGCAGTAGCAGGGGCGGGCGTTTCAAATAGCGTTGAATACACGCAATTGTGAATCAAGAGGCAGCCAGTGCAGGTCGGCTGGTGCGTGACGCAACAAGTGCGCCGCAATCCGTGACCGAGTAGTCCTCGCCACGCCGAGCCGGGGTAATCGGGCAGGCGGATGGGGTCTTCGGCGAGGAAATGAAATCGAAAGCGGGTTAATGGAAAAAAGGCTGTTTGTTCAATAACTTGTGTAATTGCAGAGTGCGAATTAGCAGATGGCGACATGATGGCGATTTTCAAATCAACAGTGAAGCAATGGGTCATTGCATCATAAAATACACCCGCAATCCTGTCCGTATTGACAATCTTGTGAAATCTAAATGACGTTTGCTGGATGAAAAACGCGCTTGGCTATTGTCAATCCAAGATAATTTGGTTTGAATACGGATCATTAATCCGCAAACACCATTGTTATTCCCGCGACAATGGGAAACTAGAATACGGTGCTGCTGGATTCCCGCTGACGAAAACAATTCAGCTATCATTTTATATTAACTATATTACTAGCATAAAAAACGGCTTAGATCATAAGACCTAAACCGTTGAAAAGACTGGAGCCGATGGGCGGATTTGAACCGCCGACCTACTGATTACGAATCAGTTGCACTGACTATTAAAAAACAACAAGTTAAGCTCAAATTATTTTCACAAAACCTGATTTTCAAGTCTAAATATATCAGATACTTACGGACGGTTTTCACAAGTAAAATCACGAAAACTGGAACACAACCCGCCCAGCGCGGGTTTTTTGTTGTCTGCTATACTTCATATTCGGAAAAACGTAACGAAGAGAATAAGACATGAGTAATGAAGTACTAGCACAAGCACTGGCAGTCGGCGTAAAACGGGAAAAAATCGCGCAGGAATGCGGTGTTACGGTTCGGAGTGTGTACCATTGGGAGAATGGAAAACACCGAATCCCACAGTCAGCAGTTACAATTATCGAATATCTCAGAAGGGATAGGGAAGTGGTAATTGAAGCGCGGATCGAGCTGGAAATCGCTGAATTGCGTAGGGATTTCAACGCTTTAGGCGAAAAACTGGCACGAATAGAGAGTATGAAAAAACTTCAAAATCACGCTTGACGTTGTGAAGTTTTGCGTCTATTCTTACACCCATCGCAGGGCATACCGCAATGCGAACCACAGAGGATCAGGAAATGTACGAAACGATTGAACTCACGACTGCTCATGGCGACACGGTTTACCTTTATGCCGTCCGCGAGCCGGTCATGTTCGAGTATGAAAACTCGAATCACCAGCACATCTATTGCGCTGACGCAGACTCATACGCTTACACGCACGGCGGCGAACGCTACCGTGCGGCATGCGACGCCATTGCCGAATACTTGGTAATGGCGTAACCCGCAACCTTGCGATCTCACCGCCCGCGTTAATTCGCGGGCATAATTGAAACGTCACACCCGCCCTAATACGGCGGGGTAATAAAAGGCGATTAGCAATAGTCGTTTTTTATTACCCACAACACACAGAGGATTGAAAAAATGGGAATGTTTCACGAGGCGTTCGAAGGCTTAGGGCGACCGTCCATGCGCAAGCGCGGTGACATGACGCCGCACCAAATCGCGGAGCGCGAGAAAGAATTAGCGCGCATGGGCGAGTGGTTCAACCAAACTGAGGACTACAGCATCGTAGTCCTCGGTGACATGATAGAGGTTACCGAATTTGCCGTCGAAGCAGACGGCTACAAACCCAAGATAGACGGTGCCAGTTGGCTTCCAACTGGCCTCTGCGACCTTAAGCTCGAAATGATGGAGGAATTACCGGATGGGTCCCGCCTGATGGGATTTTTATCATTAAAACACCCTAACATTCACATCCCGCTCGCCGTGTCGATGGTCTTCGACAGCATCGAAGACGCAACCATAGCAGGTTGCATCGTTAGACCCATAATTCTGAACAATTATGGGCACATCACCGGACTTGGCGACATCGTCGCCGAGCAACCGATCTAAAATCTAAAGTCTCAACAACCGCCGGTCATCACACCGGCACAACTGGAGTATATCTGATGGAAAACATCGCCCTTGATTTCACCGCCATTGCCGCCGCCGCTGGGTTCACGCCCGGCGCTGATGGTCGCCTGAACCTGCCCGCCACCCAAGAAACTGCCGACGCGCTGGCAGTTGCGGCGATTGCTCTGCTGCCGACGTGGCAGGTGGGCGACGCGCCGATCAGCGCCACACTCACCGGTGCTGGCCCCGTGTGGGGGCATCTGTGCATTGCCCACGCGCTTCACGGTCGCGTGGCGAAACTGACTTACGCCGCGCCTAACTGCCCCGCAATCGTGGTATTTGCGCACGGCGCGTAACCACTCACCTGTCACTCACACCCCGCCCTAATACGGCGGGGTAATAAAAGGCGATTGAAAACAGTCGTTTTTTATTACCCACCACAACACAAAACACAGAGGAAATAAAATGAAAACGCCGCGCAAAATCTATGCTTTATCGGAATTGAAACCTAAGAAATTCCGTGATCCATCGTCGCTCGTGGAATGGCTGTACACATATTACAGCCGCCGCGGCTTTCGTGATATTGATATGATGCCGCGCATTGTTACAGCGCGTGAAAAACTCGCGGGCGCTATTGCCCGTGACGCTGGCAACGACACTCACTATTGGGTGAAAAAAGCCTGTGAGTGCTCAAAATGGAATACGGATGAGCATCCGTCACAATTCCTCTGGGAGTTTCGCTCACTCGCGGAGCGTGTTGCCGGTCGTAAAGGCGATTGGGTTGCCGCTATGTCGCAATTGATTGACGAACTTATCGCTCGTTATGATGATGTGATGTGCGATGTGGGTGCAATTTACGTTGCAGATGTCATGGCGCGCACTGCGCAACATAACGAAGAGCGTCAAGCGATTGCCGAGCGCGAGGCGTTTGAACATGCGATTTTGTTGAAACTACGCCCCGATAATCCAGTTTTGGATGCTGGCGAATACTTCACATACGAAGGTCACATCCGCACCGAGCGCGGCGCTGAAATGGCTGAAATGGCATTCAGCGGCGACTAACCCACAGCCTTGTGATCTCACCGCCCGCGCTAATACGCGGGCATAATTGAAAAAATCAATTAACAACAGAGGAAGTAATAATGGAATTGTTCGCAACGTTTGTAGATAGCCGCATTTGCGGCGGCTATTACGTTGACGTGACCGAGGAAGGCAGTCGCGCAATGGCAAAAAATGCCATTGAGAAATTAGTGGAGGCAAAGTACCGATACCTCCATGATGTTTGCGGGACATTTGAATGCGTCCCCGGGCAATTGCAGGGCAAGGCAATCGCCCTATCGGACGCGGCTGCACCGATTTACTCGGTGTGCGAATACGCTCGTGAAGACGACGAGCATTCCTGGGATTTTACAGACGTAACTGGTCTGTAACCCACAAACTTGTGATCGACATTTGCAGTGCCGATCACAAGTAAAATAACCACAGTTGTTTTCAACAACCGCCGGTCATCACACCGGCACAACTGGAGTGTAGCAGAATGGCGAAACCACGGGCTGAAACCTACGCTGAATTGAAGCGCAATCTGCAGCATACGCTGCATTTGCACGACAAGCTGTCACGCCACGCCGAGAAGTCGGCGGACATGGAGATGGAAATTGCTATTTTGTCTGCACTAGCAGTGGTTCAGCGCCGCCGCGTGGAATCCCACACCGGCGAATAACCACCGACCCGCCCTGACCCGCACTGACCCGCCCTCAACCAGCGGGTTTTACTGTTGACAGCGCCGTTGTTTTGCGGTAGTGTTGACCTGCTGCTACACATTAGCAGTCGGGTTTAGCCTCCCGGAAACAATCCAGCGCGTAGTGCCAATTTAGCGTGACGGCGCATTTTTTATGCGTGTCACCATCGTTATGGCGGCTATGTGAGGGAGCAGAAATGCTCGCCGGTTCCCTGGATTCCGGTAAGGCTAACCTTGTATAGTCGCCGCCATTCATTAGCCTTGAATTGCGGCGGATTCTCATTTTAATTCAGGAATAATCCGCATGAGTTCTAATAATCGGCCTTTGGCTATCACAGCCGACTCTCACCCCGTTATCACCTACCAAGACCTGCGCGTCACCACGACTGAGTTACTCGCTCAGTTTTATGGCACGGACGTTATTCGTATTCAGCAAAACTTCACGCGCAATGCTGACAGATTTGTTGAGGGTAAGCATTACTTCAAACTTGAAGGCGAAAATCTGCGTCAATTCAAACAGTTAGGGATGCTATCTTTTAGCGAGTATCCCGCTTTGAAGACCACATCACGTCTTACGCTCTGGACGCAACGCGGCGCTGCCCGCCATGCCAAGATATTGGATACCGACAAGGCGTGGGATGTGTTTGAAGTGCTAGAAGATGCGTACTTTAAGGCACAGCCAATCAACCCGCCCGCCGACAAAAAGCAATACACCGAGATTGACGTACTCAAGATCGCGTCAATTGCATCCCGCGCTGTCAAATCACTCGGGTTCACCGGCAATCAAGCCACGCTATCTGCTGACCGAGCGGTTAAAAAAATCACTGGTCAAAGTCCACTGGAATTGATCGGGCAAACGCATTTACTTGCCGATCAGCGCGGGCGCACCTACACACCGACTGAGCTGGGCAAAATGCTTGACCCGCCGCGTTCAGGTCGGATGATTAACCAAATGCTGCAAGCGTTTCAATTGATTGAAAAGGATGTGAAAGGCGATTGGATTCCAACCGCTAAAGCCGTTGAGCTGTATGAGTGGCTAGACACTAGCAAGCGTCACAGTGACGGCACTCCCGTTAAACAACTCAAATGGTTTCCCGCCGTGTTTGACGCAATAGAAATGGAATACCGCGAGCAGAATAAACCTCGGCTGCATTAAAACAGTTTAGCACTCAAACAGTAAAACCCGCCCTCAACCAGCGGGTTTTTTATTGCACATTGCTGCTGGCGCAGGTTGTCGCCATCATGCGATACTAAGAGCGACTCATTCACCATGTGTGAAAGGAGCATTCGACCCCGCGTAGTGGTGACGCTGTGCGTGGTCAGCGCCCGCCCTAACACGGCGGGTTTTTTATTGCGTGTTTTTTATGCTTCATTTTCGGCTAGTTTTGACACGGATCACATACTAGACTAATAAACAATAAAATCTATTAGGTGTTATCTGTGGCATTCACGGCTGAACAATTAGCAACGCTCGAATCTGCCGCCGCTTCAGGAACATTGCGCGTTCAATTCGGTGACAAAGTCGTGCAGTATCAGACGCTCCCCGATTTATTAGCAGCTATACGTTTAGCACGATCAGACGTATTAGATGATAATACTCGCTGTATTACCCGCCGTCGGTACGCTATCTATGACCGCAGCTAAGATCATAGATATTCACGGACGTCCATTCAATGCGCAATACGACGCGGCAAAACACACTCGTCGCACAGCTGGTTGGAATGCGTTTTCAACCGGTGTCAATACCGAAATCTCTAATGATTTAGAAACGTTACGCAATCGCCACCGCGATCTTGTGCGTAATAATCCATGGGCGCGTCGTGCGGTTCAAGCAATTACCACCAATACCATTGGCGCTGGTATTCACGCGCAATGGCACGATCAAGAGCGCCAAAATCGCTGGGTTAATTGGTTTGAATCCACCGAATGCGATGCCGACGGGCGCAATAATGGCTACGGATTACAATCGCTCGTTATGCGTTCAATTGTTGAATCCGGTGAATGTTTAATCCGTTTTCGCACACGCCGACCCGAAGATAACCTCACGATTCCATTACAAATCCAAGTATTAGAATCCGATTATCTCGATCATCAAAAAACACAATCATTACCAAATGGCGGTTGGATTACACAAGGCGTTGAGTTTTCGCCGATTGGACAGCGCATTGCCTATTGGTTGTTTAACGATCACCCGTGCGATCCCACGCGCAACGTCGTTTTGAATAGCGAACGTCGTTCAATTGACGGCATTTTGCATTTATATCGCGTTGATCGTCCTGGTCAAGTGCGCGGAGTTCCATGGGGCACTGGCTCCATGCTGAGATTGAAAATGCTTGACGATTGGCACGATGCGCAATTAGAAGCCTGCCGATTAACCGCTTGCATGATGGGATTTAGACGGTTTAGCGATCAGCAGTTATTTGACGATAGCGAAGCGCAAATAAAAACCGAATATCAATTGTATGAAAAGTTTGAACCGGGTGCAATAGAAGACCTGCCGCCCGGTGTTGACATGCAGTTTAATACTCCACTACAACCCAGCAATAACGAAAACTTTACTGATGCAATGCATTACGCAATTGCCAGTGACTACGGCATTACATTTGAATCGCTGACCGGCAACATGTCAAAAGTCAACTTTAGCAGTGGACGCATGGGGCGGCTAGAGTTTGAACGCAATATTGATGTGTGGCGTTGGCAATTATTAGCGCCGCAGTTCTTACAGCCACTCGCTAAATGGTTTTTATTAGCCGAAACTATTGTCTATCCGAATAGCACAGCATCAGAACAACCGCTGTGGTCAGCACCGGCGCGGACGTTAGTTGATCCTGCGCGTGAAGTGCCGCCGATTAAAGAAATGGTTAAAGCAGGTTTATTGTCATTGCCGGAAGCGATTAGAAAACAAGGTTATGATCCGATTGTACTGGCAAATGAACACGCTGAATACTTACGCTATCTATCGGAATTAGGCATTAATACTGACACGGTAATTAAAGATAATGTCAACAGAAATTCAAATTAACGGTTCGATAGGTTATGAGTTAACTGCTCAAGACTTTATTGCCGCAATCAAGTCAACTAACGATGATGTGGTATTAAAAATCAATAGTCCGGGCGGTAATGTTGCTGACGGTATTGCAATACACAACGCTATTCGTGCGCACCAACGCAATGGTCGCACCGTGACAGCAGACATTATTGGGATGGCAGCAAGCATGGCAACGTACATTGCCGTTGCTGCCGATCATGTGCGCGTTGAAGATAATAGCGTTTGGATGGTGCATAACCCTTGGACAATGGAAATTGGCGATTATCGCACAATGGAAAAAACATCAGGTGTTTTGCGGTCATTAACGAATGTATTAGCGAAATCATACAGTAAAAAAACTGGCAATGCACAGCAAGTCACGCAAGATATGGATCAAGAAACATGGCTATATGGCGAAGAAATTGTCGCCGCTGGTTATGCCGATAGCGTAATTGATACCGTTAATGAAAAAGATAAATCACAGGCGTTGGTATTAGCAAGCATTCAATTCAATCAATTGAAGTCGAAGCTGTGTGAAGAAACGCCTGATTTTAATCAAATTGCGGCGATGATACCGCAACTGGAGAATGTAATGACTGAACAAAAAGACTTATTGTCAAAAGCAGAAGAGACGCCCACAGAAGAGCAGATTGAATCACCACCACAACCTGTAATTGAATCACCACCACAACCTGTAATTGAATCACCACCACAACCTGCAATTGACGTATCTAGCGTCGTAAAAAGCGCTGTGGCTGTGGCATTAGCGGCTGAACGTCAGCGGGTGTCTGCAATTCAACAGCGGTGCGCACAGGTGAATATGCCGCATTTAATTGATAGTTTAATTGCGTCTGCTGCCACGCCTGAGCAGACAGATAAAGCAATTATTGATGCGTGGTTGGCAAAAGGTGGTGTGGAAATTAAACAAAACACATCACAGACTGATGCAGTTAGTCAATTGCAATCTGCCATTACCGCGTATCAAGCACAGCATGGCGTGAGTATTGCACAAGCGACTGCTGCGGTATTAAAAGCCAATCCAGAATTATACGAGGGTTAATGCAATGGCATTTGACATGACTACTTTTAACGTCACGCGAGTTGCGGGCGTCGATTTATCTAGTGCGCAATACCATTGCGTTAAACAAAACACCAGCGGCGCGGCGGTTTTATGCAATACCGCCGGCGAAAGTGTGTTTGGCATTTTATTAAATGACCCATTAAATAATCAGAGTGCCGCCATTGCAGTTACTGGCGTTGCAAAAGTTGTCGCAGGTGGCGCTATTGCTATTGGCAATCTTTTATCGGTGAATGCACAAGGTCGATTAATAGTTGCCACCGCTGGAAAAAAAATTATCGGCGAAGCCATGTCAAGTGCTACCGATGATGGTCAAATGCTCAGTGTTTTATTACGCAATGGCGCCGCGTCCGCTTAGGAGATTAATTCAATGCCAAATATCAGCCCACGCACCGTGCATATCGATACCTCGCTATCGAATATCAGTATTGCGTATAGACAGGATCAGTCACATTTTGTCGCCGACACGGTGTTTCCATTAGTGCCCGTGACTAAACAAAGTGACCGCTATTATATTTATGATCGCGGCAGTTTTAATCGTGATGAGATGGAAGAGCGCGCACCAGCGACTGAATCTGCTGGCACCGAATATAAACTGGATAATTCACCGACGTATTATTGCCGTGAATACGCACTGCATCAAGACGTTCCCGACGAGGTGATTGCCAATGCTGATGTTCAAATCCAACCATTGCGCGACGCGACCGAATTATTAACGTTAAAAACTTTAATTCACCGTGAGAAATTGTGGGTGAATAATTATTTCAAGACTGGATTATGGTCTTATGAATCAAGCGGTGTCGCCGCCTCGCCGACCGCTGTGCAATTCCTGCAATGGGGTAATGCAAATGCCGATCCGATTATTGCAATTCGTCGGGCGGCAACTGCAATGCTGGAGAATACAGGCTTTTTACCGAATACATTGGTGTTGCAAAAGCGCGTTTATGATGCGTTGTTAGACAATCCTGCCATTATTGACCGCATTAAATACGGGCAAACCTCGGGCGGGGCGGCAATGGTGAATAATAATCTGTTAGCGCAGTTATTTGAAGTCAGCCGAGTAGTGGTGATGTCAAGTATTGAGAATACTGCCGCTGAAAACATCACAAATAACCACGCATTCATTGGCGGGAAATCCGCGTTATTGTGCTATAGCGCACCAAGCCCTGGGTTAATGACACCGAGCGCTGGCTACACGTTTGCATGGAATGGAATGGGCGGCATGTATCAGACAATTCGCAAGTTTTATTTAGATAAAACGCGGGCGACGCGGCTAGAAATCAACACAACTTTTGAGCAAAAGTTGATTTGTTCAGACCTAGGTTATTTCTTTAATAACGCGGTAGCTTAATTATGTATATTGCAGTGCGTGAAATAACGCTAAATGGCGTTGATTATCAATCAGGTGATACGGTTGACGCGAGTTGTTTGAACGAACGTCAAATCGCGTTGATGCTGGGATTAAGACGGATCGTTTTCCAAGTAACGCGCAATAAAAAACCCAATGCTGTTTAATGACACTATTGCTGGGATTGGTGCGCAACTGTTATCGGCAATGGGCGAGACTGTCAAATTGGCCGATAACAGTGAAGTTATTTGGATTTTTGATGCGTGGGGCGAACCGATTGATGCAGTGTGGTCAGAATCGGCATTACAATCGCGTATCACAGATGAAAAAAATCCAGTCGCGTATTTTTTAATTGATGTCATCAATGAAAACGATATTGTGACTGCGCGTAATGGTCAGCAATATCGCATTGCGCGCAAATATCCGATTGATGCTGCCAGTTTAATTAAATGTGATTTATCACCTGCGCTTGAAACAGATCAACTGGAATCATGGCGATGATGCAAGACCATAAAACCACGTTATCAGTATTTGCGCAGTCTGTGATTTCTACGCTACGCAGTTATTTCGCGGACACGAATATTCAGCAATTCGGCATTAAACAGCCGTTCGATGATAACAATGCGCCAGTTACCGTGCGTCCGCCGTGTTTGTTATTAGAAATTGCAGGATTTGGTGTGACGGACGCTAATCAGTGTTCGCCGCGTGTTGTGGCGTTACAAGTCAATTGCGCTATTCATGCGTTATTGCCAGTAACCACACCAGATTTGCAATTAGAGTTACTAGATTTAGGCGGCACCATCACTGGTTTATTATGTCTGCATGATTCTGCGCCATTATTGCCGCCGAATGTCGGTCAACGCTGGGGATTGGAGCGCAAAGTTGAATCGGTTGACCGTAGTTCTATTGTGTGTGTCCCGGGTGAATACGGCGCTGGTTTGCATGGTTTTGATTCGGTCAAGATCGGTTGGACACAGACTGTTTATATTCCTGAGTTATTGGAGATTATCTGATGAGCTTATCTACTGCTTCTAAAGCAATTTATCTCAATTGCGAATTAAAAATTGGTATTCGTACTGATACTAATACCGCACCAGCGTCGTTTTATGATTCAGTTAATTTTACTGTTGCTGAGATCACGCCGCCGAAACAAGAGTCTAAATCACTACTTAGTAATATGTATTCTAATATGGGCGCCGCGTTAGCGTCTGTAACTAATACAGCTGAATCGGCAAAAATTAAACTAGAGTTTAATTATATGCCGCCACGTTTCTTAGCATTGTTATTAGGCGCAGACGTATCGGAAGTGACGCAAGCGGCAGCAGATGTCACCGCAGATACGGTGAATACGGTTTTAAATATGTGGGTACCGTTATCGAATAATTTTATTGCGGCGCATGGCACTGGCACTGAGATTGAGTTACAAACATCTGGCGCTGTCACTGTAACCAGCGATAAATACGAAATTGATTTAACTAACGGCATGATTCGCGCTATTCATGCCGATGCTGTCGGTACAGGCATGATTGTAAGTTATTCAAAATCGGCTCGGACATGGGAGCAATATCTTGCAGGATTATCCAAGTCTGCTTATGTGCAATTAAGCGGTGAGGCTTATGAAAAATCTAGCGGTAAGCTCGGTCGGTTAGATATTTGGTGCGCTGCGTTATCGCCTAGCGCGGCAGTTGATGCAGTGAAAAACGACTATTTCAGCGGTTCATTGGAAGGTGATTTAATTATGCCGAGCGGTAAATCAAGCCCGTGGCAATGGCAATTAGTGACGGCATAAAATCAAATGAAAATCGCATACGGCAAAAAAGTTAGTACAGCGTTTATTGCCGCGATTAAATCGATTGCACAGATATTCAATTGGACAGATAATCATGTCAATTGGTTAATGGCGTGTATAGCGTTTGAGACGGGCAGTACGTTTTCGCCATCAATAAAAAACCCGTCAAGCAGTGCGACTGGTTTAATCCAATTCATGGACGCCACAGCCAATCAATTAGGCACAACAACTGCTGAATTGCGCAAGATGACAGCGGTTGAGCAATTAACTTACGTTGAAAAATACTTTAAGCCGTATGCGCATCGTATTCATTCACTAGAAGATATGTATATGGCGATCCTTTGGCCAGCTGCTATTGGCTTACCATTAAACGCAGTGTTATGGAAACAAGGCAGCAAGTGGTATAACGCCAATAAAGGACTTGATCCTAAAAAGCGCGGTTTTATCACGAAAGAGATGGCAGCAGCAAAGGTGCGTGTGTTATTAGAGCGTGGGATGAGAAATGAGAATGCGATTGAGTACAATGCTGTGACGCAAGAGGTTCATTCCGTGAATATCTTTTCATTCCTGACTGTATTAAAACAAGGTTACGCACTGAGACATGCGTCAACGTGGAAAAACGTTAGTGTTGCAACTGCATTATTAACCAGTGTATTAACTGGTTTATTCGGTGTTGCTGCAACACTGAATTGGATACCGGCGGATTTTATTAGTGAAGCCACGCTGTCTGAATTGAGTAGTATCGTGGTCTCAGCCGTGACGTTTGTGATCGGGTATTTGGGTATCGCTGCGGATGAAACTGTTGGTGTGAAATAAAGTGAACAAACAAGACGATTTATCTGCTGATTGGAAAGCGGTTATCAATCGTCACAGCAATGACATTGATAAGGCGCATGAGAGGGTCAGGAATGTCGCTTCTGAGATGGAAATTTGCAAAACCCGCTTGTCGGGTATTGACACCCGTATTGCTACGGTTGAGGCGCGTATTCACGAACAGCGGGAAATCCTCGCAAGTGTGAATGAGCATGTCATGGTTTTGAAATCCACTCAAGACGCATTGATGATGACTGTGTTGCAGGCATCGGATATTACCACCACCACGAATAAACTCATTCAGGAGCATGTGAATGATGAAAGCATTGCATTTTCAAAACAAACAAAGCGGCTTGAATCTGTTTCCCGTTATCTTATTTTGGTTTTTTCTTCCATTGCGTCGTTAGTTGTGGTATTGGGAGCTATTCACCAACATATGACCGGTTCTAATTTGTTTGCGTCATTAGGTGGTTTTTTTGTCGGTTTAATCGGTAGCAATTAATGGCGACACCAAAGCAAGAAATTAAGCGCGGCGATAATTGGGATGTGTACTTTGAGTACAAACAGCCTAATGGCGATCCAGTGGATTTAACTGGCTGCATATTTCATTTACAAGTGCGCGATAAAAGCGACAACCTGTTAATTGATGTGACAGAAGCTAACGGATTAACTGTTGACGCGGTGAATGGTCGTGTTGATTGCACTGTATCGGGCGCTGTCATGCGCACATTGCCCTGTGCCACGCATTTCTACGATTTGGAATGCACCTATCCGAGCGGGAGAGTTGAGAGCAGTCAAACAATTCAGTTGATTATTAAATATGATGTCACACGCCCTGAATAATAAACATGAGCGAACCGTACCGCGTCATTATCAATCAATTGCCGTCACCAGTGATTACGGTGACGCAAACGAGTGCGCCTATTGTGGAGATTGCGGCGGGAATTCAGGGTCCGCCGGGCGTATCAGGATTAATTCATCTTGATTATTTTGAATATAGTACTGGTATTGAGATAGTGCCTACTAAAACACCGATTGGCGGTAAAATTCTTTATTTTGTGGACGGTGTTTTGCAACCAAATATTGTCATTCCATATGAATTAAACGAAGGCGAAAGTGTACAATTGGTTTATTTAGCGTGAAAGCAAAAATACAGAATATCGGGTTAGCTGCATACGCGAAATTGCGGGGACATCGTTTAATTGAGGTGTTAGAACACGGCTTTGTTTTTGATATGCCTGATGATTATTGTCAGCAAGCAATGGATATTGAATACGCGAATAGTGAGTCGTGTCGTCACGATACGGAAGTCTGCAATCTCCGCGATATACAGCGCACTGTTCGGAGTTGTCGTTAATAGATTAAGTGAGATTGAGGCAGAGATAGAGATTGGTTGTTTTTAAACAGGATTTATTCTAATGGCTCGTACACAATTAAGCTCACAATTGTATAAAGATCGTTCTATTACCACGGCAAAAATCGCGTTGGCCGCGATTAACGGAGAATTGATTGCCGAAGGTGAGGTTAATAACTCGCACTTAGCGCCTATGTCGGTTAATACCGACAATATCGTTGATCTTTCAATTGTTGACTATAAATTAGCAGCGAAATCCGTCACCGCCGCGAAGGTGGCGGATGGGGCGATTACCGGCGGCGCTCAGTTTGCGTCGATAATTGATGTGAATGGTAAGACGTTTGATGGTAATGTTAGTTTTTCTGCTTACGTCAATGTAATTGAAGGCACTGAAAATAACCACGCTGTCAACAAAAATCAATTAGACACCGCCATTTCCACGCTCGCTGGTAGCATCAGTGCGCTGGGCAATGCATTGAATTATGTCGGCACTGTTGCGGGCGGTGCAGATGCTGCCAGTGCGTTTCAATTAAATGATCTGACGGAAAAAGACACTGGCGACATGTATAAAGTCGCCACAACGGGTTATTTCAAAGTTGGCACGAATGCGGCTTTTGAAGCGAAAGTTAACGATCATTTGTTATGGAATACAACTGGCGGTGTAGATCATTTCGATCATAATGATGCGACGGTGACTGGGACGTCTAATTTCATTAACGTCATTGGCACAGCAGAGACCGGGTATCAAATCGATTTTGATTTGGCGTTTAAGAACAGAATGACTGCCGCCGAAACAAAAATCGGTGTTGCGTCATTAACGACTACCGCGACAGCTTTAGCTGAAGCGGTCAATGAGCACGATGTTGAAATTGGCGATATTTCAACGCTCGTGACAACCAATAAAACCAGTGTGGTAGCCGCGCTGAATGAAATTGCTAACACTGGCGCCGCCTCAAAATATAAGCGTGAGACGCCCAGCGGAGTGGTTAACGGATCAAACACGGTATTTACTTTATCGACTGCTCCTGCCGCAATCACCGTGCAGGTGTTTCTTGATGGCGTTTTACAAGACTTGACCGAAGATTACTCGCTGTCCGGGTCTACTATTACGTTTGTTGGGGCGCCGGTGACAGATCAAAAAGTCCGCGCTATCTATTTTCAACAATAACGTTTGATTTTTAATTGCAGCATGGTCAATTCGATCATGCTGCGTGTGTTTTATTAGGAGTGTTAAATGTCCGCACATCACAGGATCAAATCTGTTCATGTCTATTGGTGATTTTTTAATCGGAATAATCAGATGATTTCACAGTGTTTTTATTATGTCAATCACGCTTAACGATCTTGAATTACCCAATGGTTTGCGGTGGATTGATGAATACACTTGGACACCTGTGGTACAGAATGCCGAATACAGTTTGACGGGCGCGATGGTAATTGAAGAAGCGATTAAACTCGCTGGTCGCCCAATGACTTTATTAGGCGGTGATCGTTTTGCGTGGATAAGACGGTCGGCGCTAAATCAATTAAAAGCATTGCTTGATATACCGACACCATCATTGACATTGACTCTACATGACAATCGTCAATTTGTCGTTATTCCTGATCGAAATAATTCCTACCTAGAAATATCACCACTACCATTATTGTATGATTCGGGTCCATCTGATCCGATTGATGATACATGGTATGTGGTTAATAACATCCATTTTTTAATTCTGAGTGAAATCACTAATTAGTTATTATGTCTTTAGCTAATCTTGCTGTCCAGATTTTAATTAACGCCCGCGACAATGTCAGCGCCGTAATTGATTCGATTAAATCGAAGTTTTTGGCACTGGCGGTGGCATTCGGCACATCTTCACTATTCGGGAATGCGATACAGGAAGCCGCAGATTTTGAACGCGCTATGGCAAGAGTGGGCGCTGTCTCACAAGCGAGTGATTCTGAATTAGCGGCGTTATCGGCACAAGCGCGTGAATTGGGCGCCACCACGCAATTTACCGCGTCTCAAGCTGCTGAGGGTATGCAATATCTGGCAATGGCGGGATTCAAAACGAATCAAATATTGGACGCCATGCCCGGCATGTTAAATCTAGCGGCGGCGGGCGCTGTTGATTTAGGTATGGCGGCGGATATTGCCTCAAATATTCTTAGCGGTATGGGTTTAGAAGCCAGCAAGATGGGGCATGTTGCTGACGTATTGACCGCAACCTTCATAAGCTCGAATACAACACTGGAATCGCTGGGCAATACCATGAAGTACGTTGCGCCCGTGGCTGCGGCTACCGGCAATAGCCTCGAAGCTACTGCCGCGATGGCGGGTAAGCTCGGTGACGCGGGTATTCAGGGTAGTAAAGCGGGTACTGCGTTACGCGCTATTCTGCTAAGACTGGCGGCGCCAACGGTAGAGGCGTCTGCGTTATTGCGGCAGTTAGGTGTTGATACCAAAGACTTAAACGGCAATCTGCGACCCGCGACAGTCATGTTTGCCGAGCTTGAAAAAGCAATGTCGAAAATGGGGAGCGGTGAAAAAGTCGGTGCCATTGACACGCTGGTTGGCGTGGAGGCGGCGAGCGCGGCACTGGTATTGACTGGTCAGGCGGCGAGTGGTGCGCTGGATTCGATGGCGGCGGCAGTCGGTCGTGAAGGGACGGCAGCTCGTGTCGCCCAACAGCAAAATGATACTTTTCGTGGCGCAATGCTGACGCTGGAAAGTGCGTTATCTGAATTAAAAATATCATTCGGTGAACGGTTTCTCGATGGTTTTAAGGCAGAAATCAGTTCGGCGGCGTCAAGTATTACTGCTTTTGCGAAAACGCCCGTGTGGAATGAAATTGGTGACGCGGTATTAACTGCGTTCAAAGCGGCGAGCGCAGCAATTGGTGAGTTTTTCAAACAATTTGATTGGAAAAATCTCACTAAGAATATTCAAGATTTCGCTACTAATACTAAAGAAACGTTCAACACTGTTATTAAAAATATCAGTATGTTTGGCGATACTGTTTTCGTGATCGTGAATGGTCTTAGCGGTTCAGTTAAAGTCATTTCATCGTTGTTTTTATCATTAGCTGTTGCCGTAGCATACGCGTATGCGGAAATGACGCAGGCGGCTGCTAACTTTGGTTTGACATCGCAAGAAAATGCAGATAAAGCCGCTAAATCAGCGCATGAGTTAGGTCAACGTTTTACTGATTTACAGAAATCGGCAGTGAATGATTTTGAGACGGCGGGCGCAGCTGTTGTCTCATTAGCCGACACCATGACGTCGTCATCAGATCAAATCAAAACTAGCACTGATGATATGGCGGCGTCAAATAAAAACTTGGCGGATTCTGCTAATGAAGCCAATCAATCCGTCACTAATGTATTTAGTCAGGATAAGGCGTCCGCCGCGCAATCATTAAGTAATGCTGCAAGTGAGTACGCGACAGCATTATCCGACACGGGTAATACAGCGGGTGACAGTAGCGCAAAACACGAAGTCTTAAAACTGCGTTTAGATGATGCAAAAAAATCATTTGATGAGGTATCAGCGCGTTTTGATAATTATACAGATGCGCAAAAAAACGCATCTGATGCCACGACCGCTTATAACACGGCATTAACAAATTACAACACCGCATTGGATAAGGCTAAAAGCGGTAATGCCGATGCCGCGTTGTCATTAGAGCATCTCAAAGATGTATTGGAAAATGCTAAAGAAAAATCGGATGAAGCTAATGCTGCATTAGAGAAATTAGCAAGTTCATCGCAAACAGTCTCATCTGCTACAGATGAGATAAAAGCTAAAATAGCGCAACTAACCGAGCAATATAATCAGTTTATTGATGCTGGCGATATGGATGCGGCCGGCGCCATCGCTGTGCAATTAGATAAACTGAATGCTAAATTAAAAGAATCAGGCGATACAGCCGATTTATCAAGTAAGACCGTTTCGTTAGCATTGCAACGGTTGGGTGTTGAATCAACTGATTCGTTAGAAATATTAGCAAAAAAAGCTGAATATGCGTTTAGTACGCTGACCGCCGCACAAGATAAGGCAACTGCCGATACTAAAGCGGCGTTTTTAGCTTTCTCGCAAGCAAAAATTGATGTTGCGCAAAAATACACCGCGGCGCAGCAATTAGAAGTTGATGCCGATTTACGCCGGCAAGCGGCGTTATTGGGGGTGACGCAGCAATACGAAGCAATTGTGGCGCCGATTGAAAACGCCACTAAAAGTATGCAACGTGAAATTGATGCAATTACCCGTACCAATGAATTGGATGAGGAGCAAAATGAAACTAAACAAATCGCCGTGAGAACTGCGCTTGATTTATCCAAATCTTTAATGGAAACAGCGCGGGCACGGGGTGATGAAACCGCCGCAACGCAAGCTGCGAATGATGTTGATGCTAAAACAATTGAATTAGCGAAGTTGAAAGCGCAATCGGCACAAGATGCGGCCGCGGGGGCTAAAGAACATGCGGAGGCATTGCAACAAAAGGCGTCCGCGGCTTTAGCGGCGGCGCAGGCGGATGGGGTGATGACCGCCGCTGAATCTGAGTCGGTGGCGCAGTTGCAACATGCGGTCGACATGGCGCTGACTGCTGCGGATGCGTTAGATATTCAAGCAAAAAGCGCAAATGATGCCGCCGAAGCCGCGCAACAAACAGCGACCGCATCCGAAAATGCGGCAGATTCAACTAAAAAACTATCCGATGCCACTGCCGAATCAACTGATCATAATGTGCGGCAGGGCAGCTCACTCGGAATCAATATTGTTAAATTAGGTGAGTTAGGGAAGTATTATGACATTGCGGCGCAGGCAAGTGCGGACGCGATGGCTAAACTAAATAAGAGTGTTACTGGCTTTGGTTGGAGTTTAGAAAAGCAAAGAGATTTTTTATATGATTTAGATCAGGCGGGTACACAAGCTGGGCTTGCGGCTGCACGGCACGCGAAAGCAATTGATGATCTTGCTGTGCATATGGATGAATTAAACTCAGAATACGATAGCGGTAATTTATCATTAGCAGACTATGTTCGGCAATTAGAATCTGCGCAAACACGGTCGAGTGCATTAGGTGACGAGGATTTGGCTGAATTGCGCAGTGCTATCAAATCGGCTAAAGATGAAATGCAGTCTTTTACCGAATCCGCCGAGGACGGGTTGGTATCATTACAACAAGAGTGGGCGGAGTTGAATAATGACAAATTAGGCGCACTCAAGATTGAACAGCAACAAAAACAATTAGAGTTAGAAACGCAAATTGCCGACGCAGAGGCACAAGGGAATAATGAAGCGATCAAAGTGTTGCGCGAACAGCAACAGTTATTAGATCAAATCCAACGTAAGCAAATTGAAAATCTACAGGTTGAATTAAAAGAACAGTCGAATAAAACTTCAACGGTGGTGTCGGGTACTGAACAACAATTGAATGCTGAGAATACGCGGCATAATGAAACGATGTCGAATTTGGCTAATGAAACTGCCGCATTAAAAAATATGCAATCTGTGTCCGCACCGATTAACGCGACTAATACAGTTAATCAAGTTGTCAATCAAGTCACCGAGGTTAAAGTGATTGAAACGGTCGTGCATAAGATTGAATTGAATAGCGCGGCACTGTACGGATCAGAAAATGCCGTGCAGGATTTTTTAGCGCAATTGGAAAACGCTGGATTAACGGTGCATTAAATGACAATCATAGCGAGTGATTTGCGGTTTTTTCAATCGGAACGGATGACCGACGAATCTGATGGTGGTGGGCGTATGTCGGGCGTTGAGATTGCAACTGGCAATACCAACGGTGTGTTTGATGATATTTCCGATGTTGACCGAGCGGCGGGCGATTGTTCAATTAGAAAAATCTATGCAACGGTGACGAGCGATAGCGCCGACAAGTATCTTGACGCGGGCGTCGTGGTAATGAAACCGCCGGCGGATCCGAATGCGTCGGTGTTAATGTTTTCGACCGGTTCGTTTTATGATGAGCATGATGATCTGCGCTCGAAAGTCGAATCAAGCATTGTGCGCGGGGCGATGTATTCAGGCTATTTATGGGGCGATCACAGTACTGGTCAGCGGGCGATCACCATTTGGCAACGAGTGACGGGTGAATTGCCGGGCGCCGGGCGTCGCATGGAATTGGTGGCGTTTGATGAGACCAGGAAGCAAACGAATAGCCAAACTATATGGTTGACAAAAATCACCGAAGCGGTGACGACCAGGACTGAAGGCGAGATCGAATTTCTAGTCCGGCGGGTGACCTGTGAATTGGCCGAAGCCTTGCGCGGTGAATTTATTGGCACTGAGCCGTCACTGTTTGATCCCGGACCTATAACTCTCAAAACACGCATTTATGAGACGCGCTATAACGCCGGCGCCTTTCCTGTGTATGGCGTTCAATTATTAACGGGCGTGGCCGCGACGGGTGAATATTCAATTGAAGTGGACAGTTTATATGCGCCGTTAATTCCTACCGCATTTACTGAGACGGCAATTCCTGATGCCACGCCCGGTGGCGATAGTTTGGCGATTGTGCAATCGGCGAGTACGGCTGTCAGTTATACGACGACGGCGGACGTTGTCGGCCCCAATAAGAGTTTATTTGCTGGGTCGGGTGTGTTACCCGGGTCGTTTTCTCTTGTTGTGAGTGGTGCATCTATTACAGATTTGGGCGGGGTGTTATTTGCGGCGGGTGTTGAACGCGGCACGATCAATTATTCAACCGGCGCGTGCCAATTCAATAGCGGTTGCCCCAGTTATGGCACTACCAGTAAAACGATCTCTTTTACGCCGGCAGCCGCACCATTGCGCGTAGAAGACACGGCTAGTCAGGTGGTGACAGTTGAGAATCGTGGCTTTGTTTGGGTGATTACGTTGCTACCCGTTCCCGCACCTAATACGTTGCGTATTAGTTATCGGGTAAATAACAGTTGGTATCAGATTAATGATACTGGCAACGGTCAATTAAGCGGCGCCGATTCGAGCTATGGCAGTGCGACGTTGGATTTCACGACGGGTACTGTGGTATTGCAGACCGGCGAATTGCCCGATGTTGATTCGGAGATTATTTATGCGTGGGGAACGGCTGTGAATTACATCACAATGCCGTCGGGTAGTTTGTCGCCGGCGATAGTTAAAGGACAATGCGCTAATGCGGGAATTATTAAAGGCAGTGTGGTGGTGACGTGGGGAACGAATGAATTAAAGGATAATGATCCTGATAATCTAGGGAAATTACAAGGAACTGGCGGGCATGGTTTGATTGATTACATTCAAGGCAAGTGGTATGTGATTCCTGATGTTATTCCCGAAATGGGTACGGAGTTTGATATTACTTATGAATATGGCGACGCAAAGTATATTCAACAAACAATCACTGGATCATTACCAGACACCAATGGTAATGTCAATTTTGTATTAACAACGACGCCCATTCAAGAAGGCTCGATTGTGATTGAAGCGCCGGTCAAATCGCAAGAATTGTCATCTGAATATTTTGAATCGTTTTCAAATGGTACAACACCGCCCGCTGAGACTAACGAGGAGTAATTTATGCCAGTTGCTAACGGATTATCTGTAGTAAACCTCAGCACTTTTTATCAACCTACGTTGGACTATTCACAAACAACAATATCGAATGGTGATAATTGGGTTATTGCTGAATTATCGGGTACGGTGACGTTGCTTGATGATACTGACGGCAATTTGTACACATCGCAAAATGCAAATGCCGGCACAGTGGATTACACGACCGGCGCTATTAGTTTTAATCCACAATCAAAAGCGCAGGCTATTAGAAATACGACGACATCGAAGGAGATGGGAACGGAAGGAGAAAGTATTACTGATAATGGAGGGACTAATTCGAGCGAATCAACGCGATTAGTGACAACGGGTTATGATTTCACGACGGTTGACGTTGACTGTGTTCCCGGTGACCCTATTATGGTGAAATATAAAGCGGCATTGATGCCGTCTACGACGACGGAAACCGTGACCTTGAGCGCCATTGACTTAGATGTCACACCGGGTTTTGCTCGGCGCATTACCCGCAATTCCCTTCGATTTAAGATTGGCACGTCGGTTTTTGTTGACAATGCGGGCGCGATCTATCGTGATCCGTCACCGGCGACCGGCGCTGGCACTATTGTCGGTTCACTCGATCCCACCACTGGCACGGTTGCCTTGACGCAATGGGTTGGTGGTATGGCGAATACGATCACGTTGGAGTCATTATTAACACAGATTGGCAGTCAACCGGTTGACGCGGTGACGTTTCGTATTCCCATTTCACCCGTCAAGCCCGGCACATTGCAATTGCGCTGGAGTGCATTGACTGGCACTGCTTATAATAAAACCGTGAATGATACGGGTATTTTAATTGATAATGATTGCATCATTAAATGCGATTACACTCGCGGCGTGGTTAAAGCAAACTTTGGGCGTTGGTATTTGGTTGAGGATTTAACCGACGCGCAAAAATTGGAGCCGTGGTATAACCCAGACGCAATTGTGATTATTGAAGAAGTGGAGAAGATTTGGCGACCTAAATTGGTCAGTGCCGAAACGATTGTGTATAACGCGGTTGCCAGTTCTTATTTGCCACCTGACAGCAATCTATTGGGATTGGACGCGGCGAAACTCCCGCCCGACGGCAAAACCTTGATTTATAAACCCGGTGATTTGGTATTGGTGCATCATACGATTGATACGCCGTATTCATCATTAACACCCAATCAAGTCATTAACACGAATCAAACGCGGCTGTATCGCGCTATTATTGTCGGTGATAATGGCGTGGCACTTGATCCGTCACTCTATTCAGTTGATCGGGCAACTGGTTTAATTACGTTGTCGGCCGCGCTGTCATTAAATGGCTTGACCTCGCCCTATCATGTGAAGCATACCATTGCTGACTTGGCACGGGTGATCTCAACCGATATTACTGGTCGAATCACGTTAATGACGCCGCTATCGCACACGTTTATTGAAGGCAGTTATTGTTCCGGTGTGATGTATGCGGGTACATTGCAAGCGCGGGTATCTAATTTGTTTTCACAATCAACATGGACGAGCGCGTGGAGTGATTCGTTAATTGGCTCGGCGCCGCTTGCGCAATACAACGATGCGCTTTATCCCATTGTGGTTAAAAACGATGGTGCGTATCCTGATCGCTTTTTAGTGAAGTTTATTAGCGCGACTGATTATCAAGTTATTGGCGAAAACCTCGGGTTAATTGCCGTTGGTGACATTAACACCGATTGCGAACCGATTAACTCATTAACCAGTCGGGCGTATTTTAAGATTAAAAAAGAAGGGTGGGGATTGGGTTGGGCGACGGGTAATTGTTTGCGGTTTAATGTTCATGGCGCCACCTATCCAGTTGATTTAATTCGTGCCGTGCAACCCAGTCCGCCGACGGAATTGACCGATTGCGTGGAATTGTTATTTATAGGCAATACTGATGCTTGATACTAGCGTTAAGTTTTTTGAATCGGCGCAAGCGGGCGCACCCACCAGTACGGGTCAAGTGGGTAGCTTGATCGGCTTGCTTGACGCTTGTTTGGTGAATGGCTTTGGGCAGGTGACTGTGGCGACGTTGTCGGTTGCGAGTGACGTGGCGACCCTGACTGTCAGCACCGGTCATGGTTTTACAATGGTGGGCAATGTTGGCCCCGTGATCTTAATTGCCGGCGCTGAACCTGCCGCATTAAATGGCGAGTGGCGAGTGGCAAGTGTCACGAATACCACGACGCTAACCTTTGCCACCAGTGAAATTGCCGATTGCACGGCGACTGGCACGATCACCGTCAAGCGAGCGCCGGCGGGTTGGGAGAAACGCTACAGTGGCACGAATAAAGCGGTGTATGCGCGGACGGCACTTGACGCAAGTCCGGCGTTAATTCGTGTGCAGGATAATGGGGTGTCGCCGTCGACTGCCTATACAGCGTTAATTGCGCTGTATGAAACGATGTCGGATGTTGACACTGGTACGAATAGCACGGCGTCATCATTGCGCTATATTCATCATTCCAACGCCGCGAATAGTACGCCAATGGCGTGGCGATTGATTGCAAATGATAAGATGGCGTATTTGTTTATCGATCAAAACGTATGGAAAACCGCAGCCGCCTTTGGTGATTTGAATAGCTACAAAGCTGGTGATCTTTATTCTTGCGTCTTAAATGCCTCAAACTCCGCCGGCGCTACCTCCCCCCCCATATTTTATAGTCTATTGAGTTCCTCTCTGATGTTGCGTAGTTATACAGGCGCAGCAGGAGTCATTACTGTCGGCGGGTCTTCACACTCTAAAAGCAATGCTTTCTCTAATGCCCCGCAACCTTATCCGTCACCCGTCGATAATAACTTCCATGCTTGGCCGGTTGAAATGTGGGAAACGGCGGCAAATGTTGCTCGCGGGATGTTACCCGGGCTATGGAATCCAATCCATTCCCAATCATCTATCCCGCAAGGAACAATCATTACAGATATTCCGCAGTTAATGGGGCGGACGCTGTTTTGTCAATCAGTGTCTGGCACTAATCAATTCGTCTGCGCCATTGACATCACGGGGCCTTGGACATGAGCGGGCGTGTTTTTCATTCACCGATTCGCCGTGACATGTTTTATGGCGGGCGTCATAAGATCGTCGGTACGACAGATGAATTGGGAGTACGCGGCGCTTATCGAGTCAGGCTGTATCATCAACCCAGCGGTCAATTAGTACAACAAACAAGATCGAATGAAAATGGCGATTTTCAATTCGATTGGATTAACAGTGATCTGTATTTTTGCGTGGCACACGATCACGGTGACGAGCCGGTGAATGGCGCGCTGCGTGATTATGTGACACCTGAGGATCGGGATAATGAGTGAGATTTGCCGTCTTGCCGTTGCCCGCAAAACCCAACGGGCGCAGTTGGTGGGTGACTGGTTGTCGGGCGCGCAACTCACACTGTACAGCGGGGCGATCCCGACGATGCCTGACACGGCGCTATCAGATCAGGTGGTATTGGCAGAATTTATGTTGCCAATTCCGTCCGGTGACGCGGCCGACGGTGTGTTCACATTGGCGGCGGGAACTGATCCTGCGACCGTGTTGACCACTGGCATTGCCACCTTTGGCAGACTGGTTGACGCGGCCGACGCGGTGATTGGTGATTTTGATGTCGGGTTGCTTGGCAGTGGTAACGTGTTGATTTTAGACAACATTAACCTTGTTGAAGGTGCGCTCGTTTCTATTCTGAGTTTTACGTTGTCTGAAGGCTGACAATGCCCGCTATCCGTTTATGCCTTGCACGAGGTAGCAACACTGGCACGGCGCTCACACTGGGTTTGCCGTGTCAGTCAACCGCCAGCGCGGGTGATTTTGCGGGTGTGTTGCCCGCATTGGTGGGCGATATTCAACTGCGGCACATTGTGGCCGCGACCGTGGCCGCGTCATTCCCGCCTATGACAGGCTATGCCAATCTTGATTTCAACATCAATCTGTTGCCTGATACTGTCTCAACTGCGCCATTTTGTTGGGTTGACGCGGCGGCGCTGAGTCGTGGCATGGTGTCTGCTTTTGATGACGGGCGGGCGTTGGTGGGCGTGGCCAATCCTGACTGGCAGTCGGCGGGAACTTGCCCGCAAATCCAAGCGATTGCGTGGGATCAGTCGTTATTGGTCACGAATGCGCGGCAGACGTGCTGGGATGACGCGGCGCAGTTTTGCGGGCGTGGAATGATTGATTGGGATCAGTCGTTATTGGTCACGCAACAGCGGCAGACGTGCTGGGATGACGCGGCGCTGGTGGGCGCAGGTCAAGCGGTGTGTTTTGTCAATTTGCCGCTGGCCGCGGCGGGCGTGGCGACGTGTTGGGTTGACGGTGATTTGGTGACGCGGCCGCTGACTGTGTGTTTTGCCGACGGCGCCGGTCTGCGAGCGCCGTATCAGACTTGTTGGGATGATGCTGGGTTGCCTGAGCGCTGGAAACGGCCGGTTTTCCCACCACCAACGGGCGATATTCCGATCACGCGGCGGGTGATTCGTCTGTGTTTAGGTCGCGGGCGTAACAGTGGCACTCGTTTGTCACTTGGCATGAAATGTGTTTTAGAGGGTAGGGCGTACTATATGTTGCAACATGATTTGTCGGTTCGGCGCTTGCCCGACGGCCCCGATATTCACGTTTCCAATGTGTCATTAAAGTTTGATGCTGACAGTTGGGCGTGGTCATTTAGCGCGACTGTATTGGGTCGGCCGTCACTTGCGGCATTGCAACCTGAATTGGACGGGCGACCAGCAACTATTGAAATCAGAATAGATCAGTATTATTGGCGGGTATTAGTTGAGAATTGGTCACACAATCGCACCTTTGGTAAAAATGCAATTCAAATGAGTGGGCGCGGTTTAACAGCGTGGCTGTCTGATCCCTATTGTCTGCCTACAGATGGGATGTTGGCAGAAGATCGCACTTTTGCACAGTTATTAAATGAACGCTTGCCGGTAGATAATAGTTGGGAGTTGGTGTACCCAACCACGACGCCCGACTGGTTATTGCCGGCGGGGAGTTATTCATGGCAAAAGAAAACGCCAATTCAAGCAATGCACGATGCTGCACAAGCGGTTGGATTGGTGTTAATTCCTGATCGCGTGTTGCAACGGGTGACGGCTTTACCGCGCTATCCGATTTTGCCATGGGAGTTTGCGGATGAATTGCCCTCGCGGGTGATTACTGACGCGGGCGTGTTGAGTTGTGATGGTGGCGCCGAGGGATCGGTACGCGCTAATGCGGTTGTGGTGCACGGCGGTAGTCCGGGCGGGATCATGGCACGGGTGTATCTGAGTGGCACGGCGGGCGATCATGTGGCGAGTACGGTTGAATGCCCGTTAGTGACCGACGCGGTTGGTGCGCGGCTGTTGGGTAGTCGGGTGCTGTCCGCTCAACACACCCAACCCGCAATTATTCAGGCGACGATGCCAATGGGCGGTCAAGATTTCCCAATGCTAAACGTGGGTGAGTATGTGGAATTGCTGGGATCACGCGGGATTGTGTGCGCTGTGGACATTAGCGCGCAATTAAGCGGTGATCGGGTGGCTGTGCGTCAGTCTGTGACGATTGGTGAATCAACCGGCAATACGTTTAGCCGTTGGTTGAAGTTGTTGCCAAGCGACACGTTGCTTGTGTGCCACGTTGATACAGTGCACGGTGACGACACCTGTACAGTGTCACCGTTGGCGGGCGGTACTATGCGTGTACGCGGTGAGGCCAACGTGGACAGTTGGGTGTATGTGCGCGGCGGTGTAATCGAATCTGTAGCGCCTGCCCTACAGGGTATGGACATCGACGTCTAATCGCCGCTGTGAGCCTCTGCGACGCACTCCAACAGATACTGAAACCAATAGGGCGCTACTTTGTAGACAGCGCTATCCGTGGGGGAGATGTAATACCGAAACTCCCGATTTCTCACTCCCAATTCGGCGGCTAGGCGGTTGACGCCGTAGCCTGTTTGTTTAATTAGCCCCCTGAGGTATTCAGGGTCAGGATTCCATTCCTGGATGTTTGGCATTTTCAATGCAGGGTTACTCCCGCTGGGATTGTGATCATGTGTTCAATGTAGAGCGGCAATTCTGTTTCGTGTGTTTCAACAATGTCGCTGTGGCGGGCGCGGCGGTTAGGGTCTGTGCAAAACAACGTGCGCAATTCAGCGCGGTGACGGGCCAGGTCGCCGTGCAGCATGTCTTCTACAGTGACGGACATCCAGTGGCAGGTGGGCGACACGCGGCGGGCAATGGCGGTGTCAGCGTAGGCGGTGCGATTGCGCGACGTGCAAAACAACGTGCGCAATTCAGCGCGGTTGTCGCGTTGCTGTGCCACAGCCACCGCACACCACGTCCATTGGTGGATGACACGACCGAACGTTCCGTCGGCGTTCACCCGAATACCGTTGTGTTCGACAAACTCCACGTCGTTTTCAATGCGGACACGAAGGGTTGTGCCGCCGATGGTGACCGTGGTAGCGGTGCGTCGTTGCACAAGGTGCGTCGCGTAGTAGCTGGCGTATGAGTGTTCAGTCAGAAATTGGATTTGCGTAGCCATGGTGTTTTCCCCGTTAGTGCCTAGCGATGTGCTTGGCTTGAACTGAATAATACAGGGGCAAAATGTCCGTGTCAAATACTAATCAAACCATTCCGATTTCTTACGCCTAACCGTTGAAACACTAATACCAATTCGTTTAGCGATAATACGCTCTGGAACGCCGTTTTTTAATTCCTGCTTTATTTTTTCATTACGCGCCGCACGATCTATCTGCAATACATATACGCGCTGCCCGCCCCAGCGATGCCGAATACGCGACAGTGCGCGTGTTACTGCCGCCAAGTCTAACCCTTCACGCAGCAATTCTTGCTTAACGTCAATTAAAACATCGCCATCTAACGACATTTGTTATTACCAGTGAGATTCACGTTTTCTAATCACGGCTTTGGGCGCTGTGCTCCATTCCGTGTTATTAAAACCGCCGCCGGTTTGCACTAATTGTGACCAATTCACTGGTCGGGATAATAACGCGGCTAGATTGTACGCACGAATATCTAGCGGCTCATTTCGTTTTCCCGGCGGTAAAAACCATTCTCTAACTGGTTTACCCTTAACGTATTTAGTGCGTACCTGTTCACTCGTTAAGCCATTGAAATAATGTTCATTGTAATGCACTGGAAAGTGGCAATAACCCGGTCCTTGTTCGTGGATTTTTAACCGTGAATACACTGTTTCTTTTGCCGCATCAACACCCACTAACCATAGTTGCGCTTGGTATTTTTTTGATTGTGATGACTTCTGTGTCCATATCGGTCTACTGCCAGAAACGCCCTTGACTGCGTAGATATTTCTGCCGCGTCGTGATTCACAAAAACTATACACTTGTGCTGCGAAGTGTCCGCCTGAATCAATACACGCTGCTTTAATTCTTAATACACGTCCATCTTCTGTATGGTAATCACTGAGCAGGATTTTATCTAAATCTTGCCACACCGCACTTTTTGCGGGATCGCCGTTTAATACGATGTAATTGATACCCCACGATTCCAGTGGTTTATCACGACCATCTTTGCGCCATCCTTCAATTTCAACTTCAACACGATTGTCTTGAATATCGGCGGCGGCAGTGAGATACAACACACGCGATGGTATTGATGACTGTGTGTAATTCTCACGTCTCGTCAATAATAATTGTGGATCGGTTTTTTCTGTCTTTTCACGCCATGATTCTCCCAGCGTTGTATTAACAAACTCGCGTAATTTAATCGGATCGCCTTTACGCCGTAACCAATCGTCAATCATGTCTGACCATGTCAGCTGTGGGCTGTATGCTGTCCAAATATGAAACCCAATTGATCTTGGCGGAGCGATTGATTGATTATCACGATTAAAAAACTGAATATCGATATTAAAGTATTCGCCGTTATCTGTCTCCCAGCGTCCGTCATGCCATGTTGTTAGGTAGTCGTTTTGATTAAATAACTGACCGCAGTGAATACATTGGTATTGCACGGTATGTGGTTGATTCTGTTTCCACTTAAAACCGAATTGACTGTCTTTATCTCCAAACTCTAACGGTTGTGTTTGACCGCAATGTGGACATGGTATGTGGTAACGCATAAACATATTTACCTGATTGGCACGACGCTGTATTAACGATGTTTCAGCAATCGTTGGTGTTGATCCGCAGACTAATTTAGGAAACGATGCACCCTCTAATCGCTTGACTGCCAAACCATCTGGTGTCCCCTCCTGTTCCACGACTTCATCAAAGCCATCTAATTCATCTAAATATGCGGCATCTAATGATAAACGCCGATAATTCTTGGCTGATTTACCGCCACGAATATGTAGCACTGATCCTAGAAATGTCTTTTGTCTCAAAGTATTATGTTTTGATTTTTGATTATAAGACGGGAATATTGCGCGCATGACTGGAATGTCACGGATCATGGTATCTATCTCAGTCTTAACAAACTCGTCCGCGTCCGCGTCAACTGGTTGCCATACCGCTTGATTACGGCGCTTATGCTCTGCGAAATATCCAATTGCTGCCAGTAGTATTTTAGTAAAACCAACCCGAGCGCTTTTTATAACAGTAATTTCTTTTATGTCATCGTTGCTAATACAATTCATTATGCCAACTTGGTATGGATATGCTTCCCATCTGCCTTCGACATAACTAGATTCTGTTGACAAATAGAAATTACGTTCCGCCCACTCACTTAACTTTAATGGCAGTGGTTGTTTTAATACACTTAATCCACGTCTAATCGTATTCTGCAATGTTGTTTTCACTGCCGCTGTCAAATTCAAGTTCGATAGTTGCTGCTGCATTGCGAGCCTTTGCGATTTCGCTACGAATAATATCAATGTCTGCCGCCGTTAATTGCGGTAAACGACGTTTTAACTTTGGCGCAATCGAATCAAGTATTGCTGATACTTGCGCACATAATGACGATAGCGCGTATTCAAGCACAACAATCGGCGCTAGTTCTCTTCTTAATTGCTGTTCTTTTAATTCTTTTATGCGTGTGTCTGCCCGTAGATTCTCAGCGCGGGCGGACATAAGGTCGCCTTGATTTGACAGTGACTCACGCCCATACAAGGCAGGGAGAGCATCTTTAGTGTCGTAAAGTATCGCGGACTTAGCGCCATGAGTGCTCGCTATGCCTGACGTTTCCAGTCGCTTCTTGACAGTGACGCGGGTCATCCCTGTCTTGTCTGAGTACCAGCTAATTGATTCAAGCGACATAGTTAGGTTCTTTTTTAAGAGCGCGGAATTAGGGTAATTAGAACCGTGTAATGTCTCTGTTTATGAAATATCGTACAGAGCTATACATCATTAAAAATAAAAAACAATTTCAGTAACTGTATTTTGTGCATAATCATCGTATCCGTTCTATTCTGACTTCTTTTATTAATTCAGCTTCAAAAACACTGTTAACGACACGATTTGCCACACCATAATAATCTAATCTTTTGCGGTAATTAGATTTATTAACGAAGATTAAAACAGGTTTAATTCTTGACGTTACCCACGTTCTACCTGTTTTTTTATACACACCAGGTGCTAAACCATGCGTCGCAGTGCGTAATGCAAAGTACGATTCGCCACGTTGCTGCGCTTTATTACGGCGTTGTGATTGCTTGGCACGTTTATTCATATTATCACCCGCGTATAAACCCATTGCACCAATCCACGACATGATTGCCACTAAATCGCCACCGCGCATATTGCCGTATGCGTCTAATTTAGCGCCCTGACCCGGTACCGCGTACCAACCATCTGGCAAAAGTCGCGCAGCGCGCAGGCGGTTTTCAAACGCCTTGTTTATTCGTTTGCCGCCATACACATGTGGCGCTAATACACGCTCCCACGGTGTTGAATGACCAACTCGATAACCGCTTTTCGTAAACCATTCATTGGGTCCAACGGCAGCCGATAAACGCTGTGTCGTGGCTTTCGTGACATAAATTGTCTTTAATAACCAAGGTGTCGGGCGATCAAATACATTAGATATTTCCGCTTGTTCAGCAGTGCGTACTTGAAATGCCGTGTTGTTAATTGCCCGCATGACCGCATACGGCATCTCTTTTGCCAAGCGGTCAAGCGACCCAACAAGATTTCTTAAATCTGTGGTATCAATTCTAATCATAAACGCATTGGCATCAAAACGTGTTTTGAATCGCGGTCATCTTCATCTTCATTAAAAAACGACGCGCTATTGTTCCCATCGAGTGCCGAGATAACAATGGTTTTGCCGTCGTGCGCATTCATAATGTCGAGCAAGTAATTGATATTAAAACCAACCGTGTACTCGTCGCCTTCATAAAAACACTGCAATTCCTCCTCCGATTCTTCCCGCTCGGCGTTAGATGCTTTTAATGTCAGTTTATTGGGCGCGACATTAAATGTGACGCCCTTGTGCTTTTCATTTGATAGAACGCCCATACGTTTTAACGCGGACGTCAATTCCACGCGATCCACTGAGGCTAAATGCGGCGCCACGTCAGGAATCACCCGCTCATAATCGGGATACTTACCATCACAGAGTTTGGTGGTGATGATGATGTCACCGAACGTCGCCTGCATATTTTTCCCACTAAACGCGATTAACGACTGCTCAGTCGTTTTTAATTTGTCATTTAACACAGACATCAATTGCCCAACCGCATTGTTGGTGACAATGAATTGATGTTCGGCAAAATCACAATTCAGATCAATTGTGACATTTTCAACAAATCCCATTCGATGCCCATCGGTTGCAATTAACCGCAATTGGTTTTCGCTGGCAAAATGAAATAGAACGCCATTCAAATAATAGCGCACATCATCTTTTGCCATACACGCACGGACTTTATTCAGTGCGCTCAGTAAATGCTGGGGTTGATACATAAAATCAACCAATTGCTCGCCGCCAAACTCTAACGACGGATAATCCATTGCCGGCAGTGTCGCCAATGTAAAGCGCGACCGCCCTGATTTAACCTTGCATTTCTCATCGATCACTTCAAAGTGAATATCAACATTCGCCGGCAATGCGCGCACAATTTCGCGCAACTTTTTTGCCGGCAGAGTAATAGCGCCCGCCTCGGGAACGTAGCATTCACAGCGCGTCTGAATATCAATTTCTAAATCAGTCGCACGCAGTTTTAATTCCTCTCCATCGGCTACCAATAAGAGGTTATTCAAGATTGGCAGGTTTTGCCGAGTGCCGCCCGCAACGCTGGCGACCTTATCCAGTACTGGCATCAATAAACTCTTTTCAACTTCTATTCTCACGCTCTATCTCCAATTGCGATAAACAACGTACCAAGTAAATAAAGCTACTTCGGTCAACTAATGCATAGTAGCTATCGTTTTGACAATATCGCCATGTGCTACAGATTTCCTGAGCGGCGTTAAACAATTCTCCGGTGGGTTGATTGTGGTGAACATAGTCCATCAATTGCAACATCGTCTGCACTGGCACAATCACCCGACTATGATTCATTACATCACGACTAATCTGTGTTAATTCGTTCATAGCGTTTTTTATTTAGAAATCTCATTGCGCGTGAAGTACGGGATTTCGCAATAATGGAGCGGTGGTTCCGTGTATTCTGCTGCATGATGATGAATCATGCTCCAAGTGTCCGTTTCACCGTCGAATAGCAGCAGGCTAATGCGCAATTTTCCTGAGCGCGTATCCCAAATCATTCCAGCGCAAAAGCAATTATGATCAGGCTTACCGTCCCGCCAAAGATGCTTCCATCGCATAGTTCTCTAACCGTTCTTTTAATGTTGTGTAGGTGGCGCTGTCGTTCATGTCAAGCATCAATTCGTGGTCAATGTCGGTGTGATATTTGAATGCGTAGTATTGTGCAATTTCGTTATCAACATCAATTGATACTTCCCAATTACCAATTGTCCATTCAACCATGATGCTACTGTTTCCAGTATCAACATAATACAGATACGGCATGGGAATATCGTGGTCGATCATGCGCTGAATCACCATCTCTAATACCTCGGTGTCAGCGCCCTGTGCGCGCAGCTCATTAATGCGATGGTGGGTGTGTTCAATGGTTGGCATTATGCGGTCAATTCCATTGTCATTTGCTGTTTATTTGTTGGCGTTTTTTAATTCAATCTGAATTAAATATTCAGCAAAATCGTTTAATGTTTTTGCTAACAGTTGTGTTTTTTCAATAAACTCACCCGTCGTATCAAAATGTGATCTGTGCAAACGCACTTTACAGTGACAATCTGCTACTTCAATAAAATCTACAATTTCTGGCTCTTGTGACGAGCCATGCCGCCAATTGCTTTTGCCGTGAAAACAGACAACGCTACCCGTGCTAGGTGATTTTTCACTGTTTAACCAAATCCGTTTATTGAAAATTTCATTACTATTCATGCTGTCAACTCCAGTTGTGTTTGCCGCTGCGCGTCTTCAATGCGGGCGCAGGCGATGTCAAAGTAGTCGGGATCAATTTCTATTCCGATAAAGCGCCGCCCGCTGCGCACTGCCGCCACCCCAGTCGTGCCACTTCCCATAAAGGGATCAAGAATTAAATCCTTTTCATTCGTCAACCACTGCACTAAAACGCTCAAGGTAGAAACCGGTTTCTGTGTTGGGTGAATTGTGCGCTCGTCGTGTGACATACATGGCTTTGTTGCGCCATAAATCACATCGGTTTGATAGCGGAATCCGTCATTTTCTGAAACATACCCATCTTTAGTCCATCCGCTAGTGTTAGCTCTATCTAACTGATCTTTGTATCCGCGTAAACATCCGGTATTTTTTTGTACTTTTTTATATGGAGATGCGCCATAGTTTTTTATGGCATTCCAAGTTAGATTGCTGATTTTATATTGAGGATGAGCATAAACCATATAATGCTCATGCTGATTCATTGGCTTCTTTGCGTTATGTGTACGCATACATGGTTGTAATTTAATCATCACACCAGAAAAGCGCACCTTCCAAAGTTTGGCGATTTCAGCAAGTGCTTCAATTGGTGAAAAGCAGGCGAAATAACCATCATCTTTTACAGCATCAATCAATAGATTGACGTAGTTACAATCAAGGTATTTATCAAAATGTAAGTCAGTGGTTAAATATGGCGGATCGGTAATTACAGCATCGACCTTGCCAATCATCGGCAAAATCTCAATACAATCCCCACAATAGAGCGTGGCATTGCCGATTGTTTTAATTCTCATGCGGTCAACTCGCAAATCATTAATCATTTCAATTCCCGTCACACTAGGCAACGGGAAACAATTAGCTAGAATCGGATTATTCAGCTGGCAACAAATCTAGGCGCTGCGTTAAAAGCGCCGCGTACTGCTCCATGACCACTAACTGCTGTTTTAATAACAGCAATTGCGGCGTTTCACCGGTGGCAAAATCCTGCAACGTTTCAAGAAAACGTTCTAATTTATTGATCTTACCGATTAACGCGGCACGTTCTTTTGTTACTCTGATTCGTACATTAGTCTCAGTTTTCATAGGTAATTCTCCAATTGCTAAAACGGCACTTCTTCATCTGTGTATTGAGTGCGCGGCGCAGGCGCAGTGGCGCGAGTTGTCTCAGTCTCAGTCGCGGGCGCGGCAGACGTTTTCTTTTCACTCATTAGCGCCACATCATTCAAAATCAGGCTTTGCGATACTCGCGTTTCGCCCGCTTGCGTTTCATATAGGCGCGGCGGTTCCAAACTCCCCGCTGCTACTACCGACGTACCTTTTTTTAAATATTGGCACAAGGTTTTGCCGCGATTACCAAATAACGCGCAATCCAACCAATGCGTCTTTTTGTTCTCACCAAAACCAACATCTGATGCCAGTCGAAACCTGCAATACTCATTGCCTGATTGCGATGTTTTCATCTCAGCATCGGCGACAATGCGACCAGTATATGTGCTGCTGTTCATAGCCCATCTTGTGTGTGTTAATCCATAGAAATCACTATACACATTTTTCGGAAATGTAAAGAAACTACAGGCATAAAAAAACCGCCGATGAAGGCGGTTAGTTACATCTGATGATAATCGTTTAATGCACGGTGTTAATTGGCAGTGTCACTGCACCGACAGACGCCGCCCGTTTAGCGGCTGTCAAATTATTTATCTGTGTGGCCGCGAGCGGTAGTGCGATCTAACGTGAGTGCCATCACGTCGCGTATAGGCGTCGACGTGTACGTGTTTATTACTGTAGCCACTGCTATTCCGATCCGCCCGACTGTCAATAGTGGTGGCGAAATCCTGACCTATTACTGTGATGCCGCCGCCCATTGGCGACCGTTGATTATGTGTGTCAACCAAGACTGGCAACCCGAGTTTTAAGTCGTGGGTTTGATTCCTGACGTTGGGCGCTGTGTTATCGCATTGGTGGTGGGTGATGATTAAATATTCACCCCGCGCTTGCGATGCTGTCCATTCAGCCGATTTATTCGGTAATCCAATGTCGAACGGCGGTGTGTAACCTGCCGATATGATCGCGTGATCACTGCCGTAGAGCGTATAGCAGTCGGCGTGAATGTTTGACGCAAATAATGTCACTGCTAGTGCGACTGCGCGTTTAATCATATTGATCGCTCCGATTCCTAAAGGTATGCGCCGGTGGATGAGGTAATACGCAATAATAAGCTGGAGATTCCCATTGCGGAACACGACTGCCGTAGAAATACCATGCATCTAATTCAGCATCATACAATTGAAGTTGCATTAAATATCCGTGCGCAACGCTGCAATCACTGACCAATACAGCGCACCAGCAATTATGCTCAGGACGGGCGTGACTGCTATCAAACCATTGCATTCTATTCAACCATTCTGTACAGGAAGTCGTTTAATGTACGGTGTTGATCGGCACGGACACGCACCGACAGACTGTGCCGCCGATTTTGACGGTTTTATTCGGTTTATCCGATTCCGGCAATAGCTGTATTGTTTTATTCCAACCTGTTGACCAAGCGGTTTTTGCCAATATTTTGCGCGACAGCATTCCATTGGAATTGGCGATCAACAGACGTTGTGCGCTGTCATCAATTCTCAGCCCGTACATACCGAGTGCTCGTTTCACCGCGCTATTATCAATACCAACCAGCGGCTGACTGATTAAATCACGCACTCGGTAATCAATACCGTCAACCTTGATTTCCGCGTCTAGTATTGTATTAAGACAAGCGTACGCATCATCTATATTGGTGGAATTGGTGGAATTGGTGACATTATTATTTGGTTTTGGTGCGTTTTGCGCCCGTTGTTTAAGACCTTCCAGCATTGGATTAAAAAACGACGGATCAATTCCTGCACTACTGAAACTTCCCATCACCGTTTCCAGCGTCTCAACATCCGATGTTTTCAACTGCCGCGCTGTCTGCAAGGCTGTATCAGTCATGCGCTTAAGTTCCGACATGGTGATAGGTCGCTGAGTCTGCTTGGATTGATAGCTGCCAGTTTTGCGGATACTGGGTAGCACCTCAGCCGTCACCCACTTACGGAAACGGTGGGCAACCGTGCCTTCGGTTGTGGCATCCCTGCAACGCAAGATCAAAGTGTACAAACCCGACTCGTTGATAGCTGCCACGCTTTGAACGCCGCCAAGGGTGTCGACTTTAACAGACCCCCTTTCGTCGTCATCCAATCTAGCAACTGCGTCACGATGATTTTCAATCCCAAGCACTGCACACACATCAGCGGCAACAAACCACGGCGCGTCATCACGCATGACAGCGCGCACCTTGCGTTTGGTGGTGTCGGATTCGGGGAATAGGTACTGAGTGATTTGATTAGACACGATGGTCTCCTGTAGTGATTTCCACGTTACCCGTAAGACACGGGCAGTCGGGAGGGTGGAACGGTCTACAGCGCCGCGCAGTTATTCCCCTAACGGGTATTGTATTCCTGCACTCCCGACTGCCCTTAAATCAGTCGCTTAGGCGAAAAAATACCGCATGTCTGACGGGTGCGGTTGCCGCTGTAAGAGGTTTCCACGCCTCTTAAATCAAGCGTAGTCGCCACCTGCGCGGTTGTCAACCATCTCGTGGCGAAACTGTGGTGATTTCCTTGATAGTTGAAGCAAAGCGCTGATTTGATTGTAGTTTTTCATGCTGCCCTCGCCAAGACAACCCATGCCTTCTTGGCGAGCGAGCATCCGTCCTTACCACCACCAAATCGCCTGTAATGCGTCTAAACCGCCCGCTACAGCGTTTTCACGCACCAACCCATCTTACCCTACCGCCCACCACCAACCGTCGCGTCACAGCGGCGCTGGTTGAATATGCCTGTAAATAAGCAAAGTCGATCGGAATGGTGCGCGCACACTGTTACCACCTGTTACCTACTTTGTTACTAGCTTTGTTACCTCCCTATTACCTATTATATCTATATTAATCAAATAGATAGATAGATAGGTAACAAAAAATGTGCGCATACACACTCGTATACACGCAATTTTTTGACTGGGTGAGATATGAATGTAAATGTGTAACTTCGGCGGATAGGTGTAAATACATATATGGGTGTGTATATTTCTGTCACCTTGCCTGTTTTTGGATAACACATTGTTTTATAAGCAAAAATTGCGTTACAGATACGGTAACATCGGTAACAGAAAACAACCGCCATGCTGACCATTACCTAGACCACCACGACAGAAATATTAACCATTTCATTTACTTAACGGTAAAAACACACATCCCGCGTAGTCGGTCACACAAAAAAATGACCAACTCACGCGGGATGTATTTTTGCCGTCACAGCGGCGTTATTTTTTTAAGTCGTTGATTGTAAAAGCAGTTTTTTGGTGTCAGAACTGGTAACAGACGTCATTTGCCTGATTATCATCCGTTAATGGGACAGCGATACACCGACAGGCCGTGCCGCCGATTTTGACGGTTTTGTTAATCTTTTCAGCGCCTTGCAGGCGTATCAGTAATTTATTCCAACCGCTCGGCCAACTGGTAACAGCCATCACCTTTCGCTGCAGCATTCCGTTCGCATTGGCAACCAACAGCCGCCCTGTTACGGACAGCGCACCTTCTATCATTTGATCCTCCACCTTCATTCCGTACATCCCAAGTGTGCGTTTCGCATCGGTCATCCGCAATTTCTCCGGCACACCAATTGATGTACCGCCTGACATTACAAACTCGACCAATAATCCAATCGACATATCGCCGCGCCATTCATCACCATCCACTCGCACATTCGTATTGAGCATTGCATCCAAACACGCCTGCTCATCACTGGCAGACTCCACGATGTCGTGTTGGTCTGACCAATGGAGGTTTTGAATGTAATAATTCATTTGCTCGTGCGTGGGTAATTCATCATAAATCACCACCCACATTCCGCCGAGCAACGCACCGATTTGGTCTCTCATGCGTGAATCGGGAAACGTTTCCTTTAATGCGTCGGTGAATAACTGAATTGATTCCAGCAATTGCGGCAGGCGAGAAAACACCCGCGCACGAAATCGACTAGCAAAGGATTTATCGCAAATCACGTCAGCTAATGGCTGAGTGACTGTCCTTTGCTTTTCACTTGATTGGTAATTGGAGTTTTTTAATGACAGCGTAGTAATACGCGACATGTCTGCCGCTTGCTTAATCGGATCACGAATTGCCGATAAACAAAAACACGAGCGCACCGCATATGAACTGGCTTGACCACCACTGCTACCCTTAATTACTCGCGCTTCTAGGTTAGCGCTGGCATGGCGCATGAGAGAAAGGACATCGTCCATTTTCGCCTGCGCCCGAATTGAGTCTGATTCAGCCTCATCAAACAACACCGGCAAAGCCGAGTTTTGCAACACCTGCCGCAATCCTGCCGCGCTAGTGTCCCCTTTAGCCGCAATAGCAAAACCACCTAATAAATGCAGCATCGTGTCTAAAATAGATGATTTGCCACAGCCTTTTGATCCATTCAAAAAGATATGCGGCCGCCAATTCAACGCACCGCCAGCTAATGCACACGAAAGCCACCCCAACAATAAGACTGAATGGGTTTGCTTTTCAAAGTTCAGCGACATCGCCCAATCCCACACCCGTTTCGATTCATCCGTAGTGAGTGGATTATCGGTTGTGATTTCAATACGCGGTTCACACTCATACACCGCGTCGGTATCGGCGATAACTAAATCCGTTTCTCTATTATCAATAAACAATCGGTCGCCAGCATGAACAATAATGGACTCACCATCGCACCATGCGCCCCGCCCGCGTTTATTATCAGCGTTAAACACGCCTTTTTGATAACAATTTTGAATTAAAAAGTTCGCCGCCATCTTAACCGCTTGTCTTGAAAACCCTTGGTCAAGTGCAAACTCACGCTCCCACCAATCCATTGGTGCCAATGTAAATAACTCGGTTTCACGCGACAGTTTTGACGCACTCAATTCACGCACCTGTTTCCCGGCCGTAGTAAAGAAATAAAACTTATCGCCGTTGTAACCCAATGAGCGAAAATGCAAATTCGCCTCAGGCGGTGAGACAGTCACGGTGGGTTTTTCGCGGCGTTTGCGCTCTTTAGCTTCAGGCGGTTTAATCGTAATTCGATCAAGCAATGACTCGACTTTATTGCTCATACCCAGCAGCTCCATACAAAATCTGCAATGCCTTTAATACGCGTTTAGCCGCCTCAAACTCACGTTTTAACGGCTGTTCGGGAGGTGCAGTGATATGCGGGTATAGCTGTTTAGTCGCTTCGGGAATCTTGCGATAATTGACGCGATCACCAATTCCCAATACTAATACCTGCAATTCCAATAAAACCTCATCTTCAATGTCTTTGAGCAGCTCAATTTCCGCCCGTTTCCGCCGCGCTTCTTTCGCATATGGAATCAATTCCACGCCTGCCTGATGCGCCAAAGTCTCAATCGCACCACGAATAGACATTCGGTGATAATTGACTAACCAATCAATCGCGTCGCCATGCGCACCACAACCAAAGCAGTGATAAAACTGTTTGTCTTGGCTAACAAAAAACGACGGCGTTTTTTCATCATGAAACGGACAGAGTGCGCGATAACGTCCGTTATGCCCGACAGCCTTTAATTCAATTGCACTGTCAATTAAAGTGACGATATCAACACGGCTTAAGATGTTTTTAATGTCAAATAACTGGTCGTTCATTTCGCATCCTCCACCGAGCGCACCACTCGCGCAATTCCACCAGCGTTTTTAATAAAATCAAGAAACATCACTTGCTCATGTGATAATCGCCCGCCCGCCGCTTTCACTTCCAGCGCCACGAATTGCGCAATACATTCCCCGACATCGTCGGGTGTAATCACGCGGGAACGCAAACCAATTAAATCGCTGGAGCCTTTGCATAACCCAGCGTGTAATGGGCGAGCATTCTGTACAATCATGGCGCCATCTTGACGCCGTGACGTTTTATTTCCCTGCCAACCCACGCCGGTATTATTCCGCCACAGTGTGTAACCCAATTCCCGCGCTGAGAGTAGAATTAAATTTTGGATTTCATGTTCCGACTGACTCATTTATTCACTCCGAATGATTTTTGTTGTTTGATTGTGCGGGAATCAAAAATATGCTGCGCCCATGCTCGCGGGTGTTTGTAGCCACGCCGTTTAGCCAGTTCAATTAGATCGTTTAGCGTTCTTTGATTAGCCTGCTCTGCGCGTTTTGATTCAGGTTTTAATTCAATGATTTGCGCTGATGTCACGATAGATAATTCACCGTTTAATTCGGTGATTTCGCGTGACGCAATGGGATAAACGTACCCGCATTGCGGGCAGATTGGCGCTGGGCGATGCACCGTAAAACAGCGATCACACTGCTTCATAGGTAATGCGTTATTGGTTTTTTTACCGCGACTAGGTTTAGCGTCTAATGACCACTCGCGGTCATCATCAGGAAAACCATGCACGAATACATTCCCGGCATGGTCAAGAATGGTGGCGTGGGTTTTGTCTTTATGCGGGCGTAAGACGCGCCCCATTTGTTGAAGCGCTAATGCTAATGACTGGGTCGGTCTTAATAATATCGCGGCGGATACCACTGGAATATCCGTACCCTCAGAAACGATATTGCACGAAGTCAATACGTTTAATTGCCCATTTCCTAAATCGGCAATTAACTTGGCGCGGATTTTGTCATCAGTTTGACCACTCACACAGGCGGCGGAATAACCAGCGCTTTTGAACGCAACCGCGGCTTCTTCGGCGCGAGATACCGAAGCGCAAAAGGCAATAGCGGGCTGTTGGTGACAGTATTTACGGTAATGATCAACGGCATTACCGACAATGGCGGGATTTGCCATGACGTCAGCTAATGCGTTTTTCTTATAATCACCGCCTTGAATTGAAACACCGGATAAATCAATTCGATCCTTCGGTGCGTACACAACTGAGGGCGATAAAAACCCGCGCCGCGTTAATTCACGGACTGACGGCCCCGTGACCATCGAGTCAAAAAAACCGCCGCTATTAACGCCTAAGCCGTGACCGTCGAGGCGCTGTGGCGTGGCGGTGACGCCGAGCATGTAAGCATGATTAAAATGATTAAGAATTTGCCCCCAGATTGTTTTGCGCGTGGCATGATGCGCCTCATCCACAATAATGAAATCGGGCGACCAGTTAATGACATCTAAGCGCCGTACTAATGTCTGTACTGACGCGACTTGAATTGGTGCGCGATGATTAAACGTGATGCCGGGTGCAATTAAACCGTGAGATAAACCGACTGATTCTAATGTGCGTGATGTTTGCAGTAATAATTCTTTCCGGTGAACCAAAATCAATACACGTTTGCCGCGTGACACCGATTGAGACGCGGTAGAACAGAAGGTGCGGGTTTTGCCTGCACCAGTGGGCATCACGAGGCAAACTGCCCGTTTTCCCGAGCGGTAGCACTGCCGAATGTCGTGTTCGGCTTGCAATTGATAATCTCTGAGTGTAAAATCCATTCGTGCGATCCTCCGTTAGGAATCGTGACTTAAATCCAACGCCTGAGTGCTGAATCCACTCGGGCGTTGGTGTTTTTGTGATTTATGCCGCGACTGATTGTTTTCTATAAAACTCCGACTTGACTTCTGTGAACAACAATCCGAACTTGTACATATTCACAGCAACCAATAAAGACGCAATATTAGAAATATCATCAATCCCTACTGATTTAACAATGCGGTTCACTCGTGATAACTCCAATTCAGTCAGATTGATTGCATCCTGTCCGCGAATAAAACCAATCATGTCTGCATGGTCATAATTCCATACAGCAAAGATGTAGGTGATATGCTGTTTGACAGAGGTTAAAATCGTTCTATTAGTTCGTGTGAACTCCTTTACATCAAACGCAGACAGAGTGTTTCCGAATTGCAAACGAAAATCATCCTCGCTCCATTGCGTGAATTGGTTTTCATTGCTAGGTGGTAAAAACAGTGTTGGAAATTGCCGTTGAAAGTAGGCTTTAACACTGTATTCAATTAACGCTCGCCGTTGACGCTCTTCAATGCCATGCGGCGTATTGGCTTTGCCGTATTTATCTACCATGTAATCATGGCGACGACCGCTGTCATAAAAACATTTGTCACGTTGTATTTGCGTTAATCTGTCAGCGGCAATTGTGTTGCGAAACAACAAATCTTGGCATTCAGTCAGCCACTCATATAAATAAAAGAAACCATCGCAGACAAAAATCTCACGACTTGTTTCAGCAAACAATTGACGTAATTTCTCTGCTGGGTCGGTTTTGTTGGAATAAAAACCGAGTTTTGGATTTAACACCGCACAGCGTAAATACGCTTCACGGTAATGCAGTGGACGCAATTCATTAGTTAATAAAGCAACAACAGCGTCAGATGTTGCTTGAATGTCGTGCTTTGGATAACTCATTCAACGACCCTCCAAATAATCAGTTCGCGTGTTAAAACAAGTAACTGTTTATTTTCTTTTGCCCAGTCCACCATTTGCGGATTGCATTGTTCTGTCGAATACGGACAGCTCACGCGGTTTTCGACAATCAATTTCTTATTACCGACTGCGTTAATAATTGCAATAACGTGGTCTGTAAATTGCCGGTCTGGTGATTTCCACTGCGTTGGTTGAATAATTAACGCAATGCGCGCACCGGCTTTGAGTTTTGCTGAGAACGCTTTAACCACCTTAGACATTTTGGCGTGGAAATCGTCAGCAGTCGGTGTGTTAGCAAGGTCTTCAGCATCATCACTGTATTGACCTTTTGCCTGCCACCAATACGGCGGGTCAAGATAAACCAATGCCACATCTGCCCAACGCTTATTAAGCTGTGGCAATTCAGAGGTAATATCCAACGTGCGGAGTTTTTCTTCTAAACCGGGCTTTGGCTTGCGGTCACTAATCCAACAGCGGCGACCGCGTTCATTACACACATCAAGCGTTGAGCCACCACCACCAAATGGGTCAATCACGATGTCTAATGGTTGCGTGTATAGCCATAGCAGGTTTTCAACAATGCGCTGTTCGGTATTGCCAAAGTGCGATGTCTTATTAGTCTTCTTAGCAAATGACCATATGTTGTAAATCGGCAATTGAAATTCATCATCTAAAAACTGGACTTTGGCAACTTTTGGAACATCTTCTAAAAGTTGCGTAAGTACGTCTTTCTCTAATGCTTGTCTCGTCAAACCCACCGCGTCACCAATTTCCTCAGCGGTATAGCATTGAAAGTACATTGCCTTGATTTTCGCCTTACGCGCATCGCGTTCAGCCTGATCTAAATCCTTGACCCACTCAGTTAGGCTACGCACAGTCACCGCTAATAAATTAGCTAATGCCTTTTTGCGGTCAGCACCGCGTTCACCTGCCGCGTACAACTTGATTGCCATTTTCTTTTTGTCAGCCTGTGACATTTGCAATCCATGCGTAGCATTGGTTTTAATAGCCAATTCCAATAAATGCGCATCACTTGTTGTATGATGTATTTCAACAGTAATGGTTTCGCATTTAGCTAATTGGTGTGCAATACGCCGGTGATTACCGTCAATCAATTCGTAGTGCTGATTGACCCAGATTGGTGGCAGGTTTTCGATGTTTTCTGAGTATTCCTGTGCCTTTGCCTGGTTATGTTCCATGCGTGGATACAAGTCGCCACGAAACTTAACTTGACTAACAGGAATAACCATGACGTCGCCATCGTTCGGATACGTCTTGACAACATCGTTGCCATCTAAAATAATGTTACTGTTGGTTGTTTCGTTGATTTCTGTGTTCATTTCATTCTCTCATTGACGTTACAATTGACACCCGACGCCCATGTGTTGAACGCGCATGGGCGTTTTTTATTAGTTAAAAAACCGCCCTGTCTAATCTCTTTTGATAAAAATCAATTGCGTCAACCGCCTCCTCTATAGTTGAGAATTGATGTTCCTGATACCAATTGGGTGTTCTAAACCGACAGCCCGGATCATCATTCCACTCGCCGCTAACACCCAGACAGCAACCGTCACCGCTAACGACAATCCATTCTGACTGCCCACATGCTTCAATACGAATAAACGGATCGTCACAACCGCTAACACAATACGCAATCGGTTCAATGGTTATTGCTGGTTTTTTCATTGATTGTACGTCAGCCCTTTTTGTTTGCGATTAGTCACCTTGTCTGCATTAGCCCGTGCCACATCATCTAATGACAAATCGTGCTGGTGGCATAGCTCAGTCAAATACCACAACACGTCGCCCAGCTCGCTTTTCAAATCATCAATCACCAAAGCGTTATCAAGCGTCTTCTTAAAGCTCGCTTTTTTAACCTTATTGGCGTATTCACCTAACTCACCCAGCAGCGCCACCGTTACAATAAACAACGATTCATTTGATCGTTGATAGTTTGACGTTGCAATCACCGACTCTTCGTATTCATGGATATTCATTCAATTCCCCTTAGTAATTACAGGTTGCACACGCCCGACTGACAGGCATCATTCTCTTCAAAGGTCACGTTTTCATTGCCGATAGCCTCGGCATATTCAACTCGAGTAATGGGTTGACCACCTCGCGCACCATCGGGATAAAAGGTCAAACCGCGTAAATCACGCGCATACTTCGCAATTAACTTAGCGGTATCTTTAACAGTTGATTGGTTGTTTAATTCACTCCCCCATGCAGGCAGGTTAATTGTGGAGCTAATGCAATTGTCCACATAGTCGCGTTGCAATTCGGCTTGGAATGCAATGCGCCGCTCAACATCATTTGCTAAGTCAATTGCCGTTTCGATATTGTCTGGGTCAGTAATACCGAGTGACTGAATTAAATCCTGTGCGGTTTTATCTATGACCAACTGATAACGTCGTTTATCGCCATCAATCCAGCGTCGTTTATACGCAACGGCATACAGCGGTTCCAGACCGGAAGTCGTTCCTGCCAACAAACTCGTGGTACCAGTTGGTGCAATTGCACGACAGGCGACTGGTCGTGATAAATAAAACCTGTCGCAATGCTCATTCGCAGCGCGTGTGGATTCGTATTTGTACGCACCTAACCAAGTGCGTAATTGATCATTCATTTCATAGCGATAATTGCGCTTCAATAACCATTCATGCACACCCATTAAACCCAACCCAAGACGGCGGTTTTTTTCGCGCACCATTAGCGTTTTTTCATCGGGGACATGCGCCCGAATTGTTCCGCAAACCAAGAATTTCGTTGCCAATTCAACCACGCGGTGCAATGTCGTGATGTCATCAATTGCCGCCAAGTTAATGCTGCCAAGATTGCATATGTCGCTATCATCGGCGCTGCACACTTCCCCGCAAGCATTGCGCAAAGTGTCATGTTTATTCGGGCCGAAATTGAATGAAAACCCCGGCTCACCATTGCGCAAAGCCATTTCCACATTGCGAATAAATACATCATTTAAGGGCTTCTCCAGCCATTCATCATCATAATTCACGCTGATATTCATGCCGTCTAATGGCGCACGGGCATCAAAATCATTATTTTTAATGTCAAAGTAGGTCATGTTTTTCACGCCCGGCACTGGCGTATTGCGCCAATCTTTAACGCTAATAAACTCGTTAATATCGCCGTGTTGCCAGTTCAGACTTGAATAGATTGCGCTGCGCCGTGACCCGCCCTGACGGACATTCCTGCCCATTTCATTCACAGTGTGCAATAGCGGTATCACGCCGCTTGCCGTGCCACCTGTACGCGCAAGCATTAACCCGTGTGGGCGCAATACTGAATAATCACAACCCACTCCAGCGCCGCTCATCAAAGCGTCTGATTGCGCTTTTAATAGCCGCCCCCATTCCTCACGACTGTCTTCAATTGCTTTGTACATCATGCAATTGTTATAAAATGCTGCCTCCCGACCAGCGTAATAGATGTATCTGCCACCCGGTAGAAACATAAACTTTTCAATAAAGTTTTGAAGGTCGCGCAATTCATCTTTGCTCATTAACGGATGCGATTGGATATTGCGCGCACCTGATCTGCGCCCGCACACATCCTGCACAATTAACTGGCTTCGTGTTTTCCACGTTTCATCTCTAGTCATTGCATAGCGGGCTTTGAAAATCTGCTCGCCAAGTGACGTTCTAAACTCACTCATTTATTGATCCTATTCAACATGGTTTAACATCATAAATCTTGACCAATACCAAATACGCTGTTAAGACGTAAGTACTCATTACGTTTTTCTTCAACATGCTGAATTAACAGCTTGTTAATTAAATCGCTGACAGTCAGCCCGTCCAAGTGCGCAATTGCTTTAACAGCAATTTCCATCTCGGGCGTAACGCATGACGCAATGTGTGAAGTTCTTTTATCCATTGGAGGCACTCTTTTGAATGTTTAATTCCCATAAATCAGGTCGTAACTCGTAACGCTTTATTATTCCTAGAGACACCTCCTCGATTTTCACTGCGTACTCAGCGGGAATACGGTTTCGCCCTGTACGCCAGTGACTGACACATTGTTTTGTGCAGCCAAGCCGCTTCGACAGCTCGACGACGCCGATACGATCAATAATTTGTGCAATTTCCATAGGAGTAGTCTATTATGAATAGACGTGATCTGCAACCGATATTGCTACCCACGATAGACGCGCAACCTGTGGCTAGTCCCTATACTTATGGCATGAGCAAAAAGTATTGGTATCAAGTGGCAACTGAACGGCGAAAGGCGCTAGGTATTACCTATGAGCAAATCGCCGCCGCGCTAGGCGTGAGTAAAAGCACTGTCGGTCACTGGTTCACAGGGCGAAACAGACCCTTGTTTGACACCATTCGAGAGATAGCGAAAGTGTTGGATACGACAGTTGCTGAACTCACATCTGAAGACCCATATTTTGTTACTGATGACCTAGAACGCGACATATTATATTGCGTTCGTGAGACCCCGCCTGAGTACAGAAAACAGCTTGCTAATGTTGTGAAAGCGTACAAAGATTCGTTTAACAACATCAAAAACAACACTGTAAAGCCATAAAGTCGCGTTTTTTTAGCTTCGCAAGATTGCAAAATTTTGCTTGCCAAGAAAGTCTATCTACAGTAGAGTGCATACATAGTCTATTTTACATAGACTATTTTTACAAGCAAACACGCCCAATGCCAAGCCCTAAAAAGCACGGCGGCGAAAACTAAGGGAGAAATTTGCCTATGAGAATTGACAACGAGGCTGAATTAAAAAAAGCGCAAGCAAAATTGTTCCGAAGTGGAACACTTGCTCGCGCAAGAAAAGAAAAAGAGTTTTTTTCATCATTCCCAATGGACATGATGCCAACTAAAAAACTGCTCATTTTGTATGAGCAGGCAAATAGTAAGCAGTCAAAGCAGTCAAAGCGTTTAATTCATAACGAATTATTCCGCCGCAAGGTTTTTTCGGTTAGCTGGCGTAACTAACAATCCCCAGCGGTCAGCATCAATTGGTGTTGACCGGTGGGTTTGCCACCAATAACCAGTAACTAGAGGAATTGAAAAATGACGTTATCACCAACAACAATTAACGGTGAGTATTATTATCGTGTCGCTGATGTCAGGATAGACTTCAATCTGTCAGACATTCAGCTTAATTCTTGGCTCGACATGGTGATTAAATCTGGACAGATTATTCTTAACAAAGATGATGCGTTAGTGACTTATGACGGGATGCTGTCCTACCTGACGCTGTATTGCCAAAACGCGTAATTACAATCAATTCCAATCCTATAGCCCGTCACGGCGGGCTATTAGATTGATTTGATGGTTGATCGGATGGACGCAAGCGGTGAGTGCGAAACCGCCGCAGTCACGGCATGATTGAATGATTCCACAACATGTGACGTGACAAACCGTAAAGCCCGTGCTACTAACACGGGCTTTTTTATTGGCTAATAATTGGAGATAGTATGAGTAAAGAAATATCGGCATTACTGCCACAAGCCGGTCAATTGACTAAAACAGGCTGGACGCTACCAACTAACCTGACTGAATCGGAATGGAAAGAAGCCGGTTCTGCACTCGCCAAAGTCGAAGGCGCAATGAATTGGTGGCTGGGCGATTGGTGGGCATTCGGTGAACACGGCTACGGTGATCGCAAGGCACTGGTTGAATCAGATGAATGGGATGGACCGGCATTTCAGACGTGCGCTGATGCAGCTTATGTCTGTAAGGCATTTCAAACTTCGCGCCGGCGCGAAGTTGTGACGTTCAGTCATCACCGCGAAGTCGCCAGCCTCCCGAACGCTGAAGCCGACAAGGTTTTGGATTGGTGCGAAAAGATTTTCGCCGATACCGGTCGCCTTCCAACACGCCAAGCCACTCGTGAGTATGTGAAGCAAATCAAGATGTGGCTTGCGCAAGGTTGGACGCAAGCGCAATTAGAACGCCGTCAACTGGTAGAAAAAGGCGTAACCGTCGTTGCCAGTATGCGCAATGACGACAGCGGCAAGCCGATTGATAACGCCTTAATTGCATGGGCAGATCAGGCGGGTTTGATGGTCAAGATTGATCGCAATAGCGATTGGGGCAACCCATTTGAAACGCCAGCGGATGGTTCACGCGACGAGGTGTGTGATAACTACGCTAATCATTACTTGCCATACAAGCCGAGCCTATTAAAGAAAATCGGCAACTTAAAAGGCAAAGTATTGGTGTGTTGGTGTCACCCATTGCGCTGTCACGGCGATCATCTAGCCGAATTGGCTAACGTTCATGGTGATTGATGACTTTGTCATGTTGGGGCGCACAGTGCCTGAACAGTCAAAAAAACACGGCATGGTTGTTTGTAGTGCCGGCTACTCGCGTGAATTAAGATCATTCATGCGAGTTTATCCGATCACCATGTTTGATCGCCTACCGCGGTGGACGCGATTAAAACTGTTTTTACGCCGCCCGCGTGATGATAGCAGAATGGAATCATGGCGATTAGATGGTGATCAATCAATTAGTGTTATTGAGACTGCTAATAAAAAAGAGGAGTACGATTATCTAGCGAGTAAAGCAGAAACATCAATCGCTGCATTAAATCAAAAGCGGGCTTCACTCGGTATTATCAAGCCTGACGATGTCACGTTTTGTTTTGACCATATCAAGCAAGGCGAAGAGTACATGATGTCGTTTTTTAAGGAAGAAAAACCAGAGCAAATTAAGCCGCGTATTACGTTTAGAGATGATGATGGTAAGCATAGTCTGCAATTAAGAGATTGGGGCGCACATGAGTTTTTGCGAAAAAATCCAACCCATAAGCATTACATGCTATGGGATGCACTTAAACTCAATAATGATTTGTACCAGCATCTGTTTTTTGTTGGTAATCACAACCAACACCGAAACATCTGGTTAATCATAGGAATAATCTCTATTAAAATTGCACTCCAACCGGACGTGTTCAATCATAAGCCCGCTCAAACAGCGGGCTTTCTTTTATAAATGCGCTGGTTAATTCCCAGCGGTCAGCATCAATTGGTGTTGACCAGTGGGTTTCGTTTTCGCACTTAATAACCCGCTTCGGCGGGTTTTTTAATGACTGGAGAATGCACTATGACGCATAGCGATTTAATCGGAGCGGGTGTCAGTCATATTGACGGACATTACGCTATTCACAACCTGCTTTATCTTTTTAAGCAGATTCCAAAACCTGTATTAGATGAGTGGCTGTCTGAATCGATTAAAACCTATCAAACAATAGGTTTTGATAGCGGGATTTATGCTTCATTGTCAGCAGTAAATGCGCTGGAAAACATCGCACACAGTTACTAACCGGAGGAATAAATGATATTCATTACTAAATACGCACTGTCAACGGGCATCGTGAAATTAGAAGATCACGAATACAGCGTCGACGATAAAGGAATCTTGACCGTAATAAATAACGGCATTGCGCGTTTTTATCTCAAGCGTGACTACGCACTCACAGAGGAGGATGCAATTCAACAAGTAAATGAAATGAAACGCAAGCGCATTGATTCACTCTTGCGGCAAATAGCGAAGCTAGAAAACAAGCCAATAAAAATGAAATAATGAAAACAGTCAAAGATGTTAAAGAAAAATATCCTAATGTAAATGGTGACACACCCATTATTTATGATGGACATCGTTATCTGTCAGTAAATAGACTGAAATACTTTTTAGAGGAATATCCCTATGATGAAATCCGCCGCAAATTAGATTGCGGTATTCCACATCACGACTGGCTCACTCTTTTAGGGATCGTTGGTTTTAATCTGCAATGCGTCTCACGAGACCTTTTAATCTACCGTGTGACGCTTAAATGACATATCGCTAAACCAACCGTTTAACCGCGGTTTTTTTTATTTGGAGATAAATAAATGAGCATTTCATTAATGGCATATCTGACAGTATTGCTAATATCATTTACCGGCGGATTGATTTATTTGCATTACGAAATGCAGAGACTTGATGCCATTCTGACACGGCTTGAGCGTAATAAAATCTTTGATGCCAAAGATGACTTTGACTTATTTAATTGAGAGCAAGCATGAATAAATTGACAGCAATCAACGCCATCGGCAATGCAGCACAGCGCGAAAACCGACTCTTCACGAATGAAGAGATAACAGCTTTATGTTTGTTAGCAATGCTCGAAAGTGAGAAAGAAGAAGAAGAAGATTTTATCGAACCTGACGACAACGAATACGTCTATTCACCAGCTGCTGGTGGTGGGTTTTATTACTAAACGCAATGGATGCGGCTCAAGCCGGCAAGTGAGCGGATAACACCGGCAGCAGTGGCATGATTTCGCCTCTGTGAATTCTATTTAACAGAAACATGTGACACTGTAAAAACAACCCGACTTATTAGGTCGGGTTTTTTATTGCTTGAATTTGAATGGAGATTGTATAGATGTTTCGTAAAGCAGAACGAAAACAATCCAAACTACGTTTGGCAATATGCGGACCCAGCGGGAGTGGCAAAACCTATAGCGCATTATTAATTGCACAGGGATTAACGCCTAATGGACGCATTGCATTAGTCGATACTGAGCGCGGCAGTGGTGAATTATATTCAAACATCACTGATTATGACGTTGCGCAATTAACGCCGCCGTACACGCCGCAACGCTACATTGATTTAATTAACGCGTCAATTAAATCAGGCTATGAAGTGTTAATTATTGATTCCATTTCCCACGCATGGACAGGCGATGGTGGTGTATTAGACATGCACAGCAAAGCCAGTACTGCTACTCGCAATAGCTTCACCGCGTGGCGTGATGTCACACCGAAACACAACTCAATGGTGGATGCAATTATCGGCGCACCGTTGCACGTCATTGTCACTATGCGCACCAAAACGGCGTATGAAATGACAGATGAAAATGGCAAGAAAAAACCAATGAAAATTGGATTAGCGCCGATTCAAAGAGATGGCATGGAATACGAATTCACCACTGTATTCGACTTGGCAATTGAACAGCATTTAGCAACCGCGTCAAAAGATCGCACGGGCATCTTTGACGGGCAGCATTTTGTCCCGTCCGTAGAGACGGGTTTTTTATTGCGGAATTGGCTAGAAAGTGGTGCGCAACCAGCCGCAAGCGTATCAGAAGAGTTAAAAACGGCATTAGAAGAATTACAAACAGAGGCAAGCACGATCAATACCGAAGATCAATTGCGCGAGTGGTGGGCGCACAACAGCGCAAAGATTAGATCGCTCACTACTAACGAACAGGTCAATTTATCGGCAATTTGCAAACAACGCATCGCGGAGATGAATAATGAATAACACCTATTACTGGCAATACATGAGCGCGATTTACGCATTAGACGCGCTATTAAAAGCGCATAAAGAGCGTAGTGACAACGTGTTGTATCAATCGATCTGTGACGCACTAGATAGTTTATCGGAAGCCGCACGTCATCTTGGCGGCGCTAACAATATTAGCAATTTCAAATGGGAGCGCACAGCATGAAACAAATTGTATTGGACATTCGCCCAAATACCGATGGTGTGACCCGCGAAAAAATCACCCGATTATTAGCGCTATTCGGTATTTATGCCGAAAGCATAACAGATACGAATCGCGGTTTTATTACGCGATTAATAGCGCCGCCGCACACAAAATTAACGCTAATCTCTAGCGTCATGGCGCAACTCAATTGTGAATGCTACGCGGTTGCTGAACGAGGTGTGTAATGAAACGTGCAGTGACTGCTAAACGCCCGCCATGCAATTATCGCGTCATTACCGCGAGTGTTTATTCGTTATGAATGATTACCGCGCAATAGACGCAGTCAACGTTCACAGTTTAATGTTGTTTGAGCGTAGTCCAGCGCATTACATGTACGGCAAAACACACCCGAACGAATCAACACCTGCAAAACAACTAGGGACACTAATACATTTGGCGGTATTAGAATTGCCTGAATACAACCGTCGCGTTGTGGTAGCGCCTGCAATTGATAAACGCACTAAAGAAGGTAAAGCATTGTTTAGCGCGTTTAATGACAGTTTGCTGCCAGATTCATTAGTGGTGACGCAAGCACAACATGAGATAGTGAGTGATATACGCACTGAACTTAATAAAAATACATATGCGCAAATACTATTAAACTCTGGTGAATCTGAAGTCACCCTGACTTGGACTGATGATGATACCGGCTTGCGCTGTAAAGCGCGTCCCGACTGGCTGTGCAACAACCTAGACGTGATCGTTGATTTGAAAACCGCGAATGATGCCAGTGCCGCATCATTTGCAAAGTCAGCCGCCAAATATAAATATCACATGCAAGCCGCGTTTTATTTAGACGCATTAAAAGCCTGTGGTTTAGGTGATCGCGCATTTATTCACATTGTCACAGAAACTGAGCCGCCGTATGGCGTGGCACTGTATCAATTAGATGACGATGCAATAGAACGCGGCCGCGAGCGGTACAAAACCGCGATGCGGAAATTAAAACATTGCATGAAAACAAAAGACTTTCCATCATATCCGATGGAAATACAACCATTGAGTTTGCCGCCATGGTGTTAAAAAAGAAATGGTCAAAAACAGAAGAAAAATTCTTGCTTGAGATGTACGGGAAAACATCAATGGCAGATATTTGTACATACCTAGATAGGTCAGAAAATTCGGTGAAAAACAAACTGTTCGTATTGGGTATTACCGTTGGCGGTGATTTTGAACAGTACGAAGATGACTTTATTAAAGAGGTCTATGACGTTATGCCAGTTCGGATTATTTCGGCAAAACTCGAACGATCAGTTCATGCAATTCGTGCGCGGGCGTTTGAACTTGGGGTTAACTGATGTTTGATTGCGATTGATTTTGATTCTACCAACCCGCCTCACCCGCGGGTTTTTTTGGAGGGAATAATGATCGAACTAATGATCTATCTGACCGCGTTTATTGCAATGCTGGTGGCACTGACCGTCGCCGCTAATCGCATTGAACATCACTTTTATTTGCGCGAAACGGTTGCGTCAATTCAATACGCACTGAAGCATAAAAACGCTGACTGGGAAGAGGAATTATTACCATGATGTGGTGGTATTTATTGTTAATAATTCCAGCGGTTGTTATCGCGCTGTACGGCTATAGTGCGTATAAAGCACGGCAAATAGAGATTGAATCACAAGATGAGTGGTGGCTATGATGACAGTTGAAACGATTATTAGTATCTATTATCCCATTGCGGGGTTGTTTTTGATTATTGCTGACATGATGATGGAGTGATGAATATGCGCGTTACAGCTATTAAACTGACAGATGAAGTGCTTATGCGGACTGCGTGTGACTTCACTCGTGATCCGAATGCAGAGCCATCAAAGATGACGTTAGATCGCATGTATCAGTGTGAACATTCACCGATGCGGACGCAACTATTTTGGATTGAGATGCATCAAATCCCGACATTCGTATCCGTGCATTTAGTGCGGCATAACGTCGGCGTTACTCATTTCGTGCAATCAAAACGTGACCAGTTGGCTGACCGCAATACGCCAATTAACCATGCCATGTTAATCAATGCACAGGAATTAGTTAACATGAGTAGAAAGCGGCTCTGTAAAAAGTCAGCAGATGAAACAAGACATGTTTGGAAAACAGTCAAAAATGAGATAGCGAAAATTGATTATGCGCTTGCTGAACGAATGGTAGCTGACTGTATCTATCGCGGGAAATGCCACGAATTAAACAGTTGCATGGGTATTAGTTATGAGTGACGGCATCAAAGTCTATTGCATCACAGACAAATACGGGATTGAACGGTTTGCAATAAAAAAAGACCAGTATTCATTATCAAGAATGACTGGCAGGTGGCGACATGACCCGCCATTGGAGCGGCAAGATGCGGCATTCTTGACGGAATACCGCTTCGATCATTTTTGCGATGCAGTGAATTATTGGGAGGTGAATTATGGCAAAAACGCCCGAGCAAATGTGGCATGAAACTGATATGAAAATTGATGCGGAGAATAGAGCAAAGCAATTAGCACTCGCCCACTGGCAATACGTCGAATCGGTCTCGCAATTCCATTACATAACCGCGTTTGAACATGGGTTCAAACATGGCTTTGACGATGGATTCAAAGACGGCGTGGAATTGGCAAAACATTCAGCAAAGGGTAATTAAATGAATACGGTTGAAGATGTGGTTTACACGGTATTAAGACAATCAGTTACGCCGCTCACAGCGCGGGAAATCTATGATTGTGGCGCGAAAGAGTTTTACAGCATGGATCAATTAAGCCGCCTGCTGTATGACTTAAAAAAGGACGGTATAGTGATGGCAGAAAAAGCGCAAAATAATCAAAACCTGTATTATCTTGAGAAAATAGAGCAGGTGGTGTGCCCACAACCAGTGGATTTGGTGGCTGAGATTAGGCGTGAAGGTGAATCATTAACCTGCGCTTGCGTGAATGTGGATTTATCTGCCGCGCTATTAGCCGGCGTGATTTTTATTGAACCTAAAATGCCGCGATATGCAGCAGTCATAAAGCAGGCGGCTGAGTTGTTGGGTAAAGCAGATTAGTTAATACGCATTAAATCCGTTTAGTACTCAAATCAGACCCGCTTCGGCGGGTTTTTTTATTAGGAAATATACATGATTGATAGAGAATACCTGCTGGGAAAAGCATTTTTTGAACTCGACTCTTATGAGTTTTCAGAATACAGTGAATTTGTGAATACTGACGATTTGTTGGTGCGCATCATTCTAAATCCTAATGTTGACATTGAAGGTCAGGAATACGCGGTAGCAATTGAAGTAGCAGACGCTAATTTTGATAGCGGTGAAGGCTATTGGCTCTGCGCTGTTCCCGATTTTGAAACGGCGCGTAACGTGTGTGCGCAATGTAATTGGAAAATCGCAGATGATTGAATCAACTTTAATGAAATGTCGGTTTTGCGGCAGTCAAAAGTGGCCGTACATTCAAACATACATACCACTTGTTAATAATCAGTCTGACATTAATAATGCGGGAATGCGCGTCTGCTGCCAAGAATGCGGGATAGCGGGTGGTGCGGCGCTTTTTAATACAATTAACATCAATTACCGCGTCAATACTGAGACAAAAAATAGGGCAATTCAACAATGGAACGCGATGCAAGAGCGTCTCGGCAGTGTCAAATAGCGCTGGATTATCAAAATGGCGTTGAATCAAAACGCAAAGACAGAGATGGCGTGGTAGTCACACCGGTTGAAGTGGTGGATTTTCAAATACGCTCTGCACTGGAGCAATTAAAAACGCAATTCGGCCGCGAGCCTGATGATGATGTGGAATGGCTTGATCCATGCGGTGGCACAGGTATTTACACAGCGCGGCTGTTGCAATTAGTTGACCTGCCGCCCGAGCGTAAATTAAAGATGTCTGCTAATTGCGTGATGATTGAAATTGACCCGACTGCCGCGCAAATAGCGGCGAATAACTTGGCACAGGTTTTATTTGAAGAGACGGGCGTAGTGGGCGCAATAAGAGTGATTTGCACGGATACGTTAAACCTTGACCCTGATACTGATTTATGGCGATCTGATTTACCAGTCGTGTTGCCAACCAACCAACCCGCGCAAGCGGGTTTTTTAATGTATGAATGCAAATAAGGTGTATTAATGATTAAACACATAAACAGTGCCGCGCAATTTGCATGGAAGTGCTGTAATTGCGGTAATTACCCGCCGCCGCGAGTCGGTAAGGATTCACATTGTTGGTTATGCGGCGGCGAAACCAACGGTGTTGGATGGCAATTAAAAGACGCACTATCAAACAACTTTACAGATTGCAATAGCGCGGCACGTCTTGATTCAAATACGCTATGTCAAGCGTGTGCTGCAACTGCGAGTAGCGTTGGCTGGGTACAGTACGTTAATTCTCATCCTGAGCGTGGATTATGGACGCATTTTCCTGAAAAGGAAGGAAAAATGGTTCGTGCATGTAACTGGCTATATTTTTCACATGTATTTTCATTACCTGATTATCACGAAACACCAACTCGCGCCCGCTGGCGTGACGTATTAAGCGATCCACCACTACCACCATTTTTACTGATAATGGCAGTCAGCGGTAAAAAACAAATTTTATTCAAAGGGAGAATCAGCTATTCACGCGAATCATATTGGGTGCAATATGAAACTACCAGAATATTTATTCAGCGACAGCAGTTTATTGATTGTTTAACGGCATTTGAATTGCTGTATAATGCTGGATTTAGTAAAGATTCAATTTTAACGGGTGATTATCACAAAGGACAGTTGTTAAAAGTGGGATTAACGGCATGGCGCGAAATGGAAAACGCTATTAAGCCATACCGCAACACTGTGCCTAATTTATTATCAGTTGTGCATTTTTGCGCAACTCGTTCTGAACTACAGACGGTCATCAATCAACTACCATCACCACCAATAGTAATAAAACCAACAGGAAATCAATATGATTTATTCATTTGATACAGACGATGACCACGAAGCGACAGCGGCATTATTGGTTTATGCAGTCTATCGCTCGCGTGATGTGCGGCGATTCAAAGTGTCGCCTGACATGTGGGAACGCATTGAACGCTTTGTAAAAGCAAGCGCAAAGCGCGCTAAAAATATAGCGCAATTCTTGGAATCATTAAAACCACGTCTATTGTGTGGCACCTTGCATCCGAAATGGATGGAAACAGGGATTAAAGGTTTATTGCCGATTATTGATAGTGAAGGTCATACTAACTACATTCAATCGGCAAACAGTCGTGAGTTTTTGACCGGCATTATTGCAGCAAGCAATGAGACATTGGTATTGCGCAAACTTTACCGTGAAACAACACTCATTGTTTTATTGGTGCGTCAACGATTAGAAGTTGAAAAACCGATTGAAAGCAAGTTACAAGACGAAACATTTGTTGAGGAATCATTATGAGTTACTACCGTTTACAAGGCTTATTTACGTTACGCTCGCCACTGAGCCACATTAGCGAATCCATTAGCACCAACTCTTATTTGGTAGAAGAGCCAATTATTCAGACCGACGGCGAATTGATAGAAATATTTAGTTACAACGGTAATGCGTGGCGTGGTGCGTTGCGCGATCATGCAGCCACTTACATGCTAAATAAACTAGATAATCCAAAGTTACCATTAGATTTGTTTCACCTGTTCTATACTGGTGGGCGCATTGGTGGTGAATCATCAATAGACATAGAGCAATCGCGGCGTATTCGTGCCGCGATTCCAATGTTAAGCCTGTTTGGTGGAGGCGTTGGCAATCAGATTATGTCTGGCAAATTGCGCGTGTCGAACAGCTATCCTCTCTGTCGTGAAGCCTGTCCAGTATTACCTGAGCAGTGGCATATTGAAGCGCAAAAAATCTCTTATGCTGACATGACATTTGATAAATCATTCACGCGCACGGACGACGCCAAACGTGAGGAATTGCAACAGTTTTTGCCTTCACCAGATGAATTAAAGCAATTGACTGGCAAAAAGAAAACTAAAAACGACGGTGAGGTTGCAACACAAATGCGCGTCACTTGCGAGTTATTAGCGCCCGGGTCGCGGCTGTATAATGAGATTGATTTGATTGATGTCAGTCAAATTGAACTGGGCGCATTCGTATCAGCATTACATTCGTGGTCGCGTAGCCCACATCTTGGTGGTCAAGCGAATAAAGGTCACGGCAAAGTCACATTAGATTACCGATTATTGGATATGGATACAGGCGAAAAATGTGATTTCGTGCGCGTGAATGGTGACGGCAATTGTTTATTAGCGTCACAAGCCGAAGGTGCGAAAGAAAGTTATGACCAGCATGTGCGTGGTATCTATGACGCTATGCTGGAATCAAAGGCGAATGATTTGCGTGGGTTAATAGGAACGGTATGACTATATTATGGAATGATTATAGAAAAGAAGATTATATTTATGCGCAATTGCCAATACACAGTAAGAGAATAGATGAATCGCACATAATTATTAGTCAATGGCTAGAACAGTGCGAACGTCCGTATATTGCTGTGTCAGGCGGTAAAGATAGCGTGGTGATGCTGCATTTAATTCAAACAATATCACCAACGCTATTGCCTGTTATGTGGCACAACTCAGGTGTTGAATTTCCCGGCACAGATGAGATGTTTGACAAATTAACTGCCATGAAACTAATTGAACAATTGCATATTGTTAAACCAGAATACGACGTAATTGAATTAAAGCGTCAGCAATTGTCAGGTGAGATAAGCTCTGCTAAAAAAGATAAATTAGCATTATTTGATCCAGTTAATTCTTTTTCAAATGGGAGATTTGATGGTGTAGCATTAGGATTGAGACGCGAGGAGGGCAGAGGACGGTCTTATGATGGTGCTGTTCATGGCGCTATCTATCGAAAAAAAGACGGCATGTTGCGATGTTGCCCTGTGAATCATTGGAAATGGCAGGACATATTTGCTTATATTGCAGTGAACAATCTGCCATTGCATCCGATTTATTCTGCTGAATTACTGGGATTAGAAAACAGAGGCAGAATACGTTTATCTTGGTGGATAAGCACGGATCATCATCTGCATGCTGAATTGTCTTGGTTGAGAGATAATTTTTTTGAAACGTATCATAAACTGCGTTGCTTATTTCCAATAGTGAAAACAATCACATGAAGCCAATACTAATCACCGCGCACCTATACTCAGGATTTGCATCATCCGATCAATGGTCACCAGCAATAGATGGAATACTCGGTTATTGGCATATTCAACAGCGGTATGGCGCTGACCAGTTTAATATTCAACAGGGATTAAACCATGCTATGCAACCGGTTGATGATTTGCCATTGGAGCATATAGAGCATGATAGTATATGGTGGTACGCGGCATCTTTTCCGATCTATAAAACACATGGTTCTGCGCGTCGGTATTTACACCGACGTTTCGATCAAGTGCAGGCAGAAAAAATGTTGCCTGACGCAATGAAAAAAGTGCAAGTGCAAAGCGGTGCTTTCAAAAACGCAAGAATGGCGATCAATCACATTGTGACTGATAAAGTGACATGGCATGTAATTGGCGAATTAAACGCTATCCAATCGCTATTAAGACAAGCACATCATGTCGGTGCAAAGTATGGTGCAGGATTTGGGCGAGTGAGAGAATGGACGTATGATAACGGAGATGAACAATTAGCGCGGTATTATCGCCCGTTACCAATTCAATACGCGCAACAACATGGCATTGTCGGCGACAGAATGACATGGGGGATTCGACCACCATCTCGATTGATCGAGAATTGTGTTGATTGCGTAATGCCATTAAATAATGCAAACCATCAATAAATAATCTAACTTAACACAACAACCAACCCGCTTCGGCGGGTTTTTTAATGTCTGAGAACATCAATGAACATCATTACACATGACAAATTATCTGAATTAACTGGATTAAAACGCCCATCTGACATCGCCCGCTGGTGCGAAAAAAACGGCATACGCTATTTTCACAGCCGCGCTGGGATATGGACTACGCTGGACGCACTCAACGCCGCGTTGGGCATCGTTCGTGATACGCTAGATTCACCCGCTGGCAGCATGGAGTTTTGAGATGCCACGTCCGCGCAATCAAGCCGTGAAATTGCCCAACGGCATTAAACCCGACGCATTGCCTGACTACGTTTATTATTCACCACAAGGTCGCGGGCGCTGGGTGTATCGCTATTATGATGATGATAATAAAAAACTCATTACGCGGCGTATTGCACCTCCTGACGCGACATTGCGTGAGATATGGAACGCCTATGAAGCGATTGCTCATGCGCCACCTGTTTTAACCATTCGGCTATTAACCACGCAATTCACCGCGTCGCGGGAATACGCGGAATTGGCTGTTAAAACGAAGGCGGATTATGACTACTGTGCAAAAAGCATTTGCGCGGTAGAAAACAAGCGCGGTCAATTGGTGGGCGATACAAAACTGACAGAATGGACGCCGGGCGTGATACGAAAATACACCGACGCTCGTGCGATTGTGTCGCGTAGCCGTGCTAATCACGAATTGCGTTATTTGCGGCGTTTATTTGCGTGGGCATTTGAACGTGATTTAATGAAAACGAATCCAGCTCGCGGAGTGAAAACATTAAAAGAATCGCCGCGACAGCGGTATGTGAGTGATGATGAATACGAAGCGTTTTTAATTCACGCGGGCGCCCGCTATTCGTATTTAATCCCTGTTGCTGAATTGGCTTATTTATGCCGATTGCGTGTCTCAGAAGTCTGTGACATGCGGCGGGAATCAATTCGTGACGACGGGCTATTTGCTGCTAGAAGGAAGGGTTCAAAAGATGCACTCACCCAGTGGACACCGCGCTTGCGGGCGGCGGTCGAGTTGGCACTCGCGTTGCATAGCGGTAGTGACTGCGTGTATGTGATACCGTCGCCAACGAATGGCCGTATGTCTGAATCAACAATTCAGACTGCATGGCAAAGAATGATGGTGGAATGGGCAATTGCGGGACATGTGCGATTTACGCTACACGACTTGAAACGTAAGGGTGTATCTGATGCTGATGGTGACAAACTGGCTGCAAGCGGGCATCGGTCTGCTGCCATGTTGCGTGTTTACGATGTGTTACCGGCGACTGCCCCAGCAACGCGATAGTTTTCACAAGCGTTTTCACAAGCCTGATTGCCTGTGAATCTAAGTCCTTGAATTTGTGGAGCCGATGGGCGGATTTGAACCGCCGACCTACTGATTACGAATCAGTTGCTCTACCAACTGAGCTACATCGGCAATCAATAAAACTGTGACTAAAAAACCAATTCCGCTGCAAAACAACTCAATACACAGGCGCTCGGTGCAAGATCAATTCTAACACCAATTTACTGCCAAAATACGCAAAAATCAATAATGCAAACCCACTGAGCGTCCACACAATCGCTTTGCGTCCACGCCAGCCCCACAATTGCCGTCCCACCAATAACCCACCAAAGGTCAGCCAAGCCACGACCGACAGCACCGTTTTGTGGACAAGATGTTGCGCAAACATATTATCAAGAAATGCAATCCCACTCAATAGGGCTAATGTCAGCAACACAAAACCAACGGTAATCATTTCAAATAACAATGCTTCCATTGTCATCAACGGCGGTAATGTCCGAATAAAACTCCCGTGCAACCGCCGCCGCAAGTAATGATCCTGCACTGCTAATAAGATAGCTTGCACACTCGCTAGTGTCAATAAGCTATACGCCAGCATGGATAATAAAACATGTAATTTCAACATCCAACTGGCATCAGCGCCCATGAAACTCAAATTGGGATACAGCGCATCTAATGCAATAGTCAGGGCGGCAATTGGTAATAAGATTATCCCAAGATTTTCCACCGGTTTATTCACACTTGGCACTAATAACGACGCAACAATTGTCCAAGATGCTAATGACAACGCATTAAAAAATGCGAGATTCAAACCGCCATGAGAGAAGATCGCCTGTGATAATAACCATGTATGCAGCAATAACCCGGCAAACGCCAATCCTAATGCCAACCACCGCGGCGGGATATTAGGTGCTTTATCACGCCAAAATAACCGGTAAGTAATTAACGCGGCACTACCAAGATAAAGGAGAACGCTAATGAGAGCGATGGTTTGTTTCATGGTGGCAATGATCGCAAGGTAATGAAGTTGAATAGCCGTTAGTCATCCGTGCTATTGCGTTCTGCATCCGTCAACGCCTTCATACTTAAACGAATCCGTCCTTGTTTGTCAACCTCTAAAACTTTGACGCGCACCACATCCCCTTCAGCCAATTTATCACTGACACTTTGCACCCGTTCTTCACAGATTTGTGAAATATGCACCAAGCCATCACGCCCGGGCATAATAGTCACAAAAGCGCCAAAATCCATTAACCGCGCCACGCGCCCTTCATAGATTTTACCCACTTCAACATCTGCGGTAATTAACCGAATACGGCGTTTTGCTTCTTCACCTGCACTCTTTTGCACTGAAAAAATCTTAACAATTCCATCGTCGGTAATATCAATGGTCGCGCCGGTTTCTTCGGTAATTGCACGAATGACGGCACCGCCTTTACCAATGACATCACGGATTTTTTCAGGATGAATCTTGAATTCAATAATACGCGGGGCATGTTCGGACATCTCAGTGCGGTGACTGGAAATCACTCGATTCATTTCACCAAGAATATGCAACCGGCCGGTTTTGGCTTGCGCTAAAGCGACCTCCATAATTTCCCGCGTAATTCCTTCTATTTTAATATCCATTTGCAAGGCGTTAATACCGTCGGCGGTGCCGGCGACCTTGAAATCCATATCGCCTAAATGATCTTCATCACCCATGATGTCAGTCAACACGGCAAATTGGTCATGCTCTTTAATTAACCCCATTGCCACGCCGGCCACGGGTGCTTTAATTGGCACCCCAGCGTCCATTAATGACAAACTGGTGCCGCAGACACTCGCCATTGAACTCGATCCATTCGATTCGGTGATTTCTGATACCACGCGCACTGAATACGGAAATTCATCCGTACTCGGCATCGCAGCTAATACGCCGCGTTTTGCTAAACGTCCATGCCCAATTTCGCGCCGTTTAGGGCTACCAACCCGCCCAATTTCACCGACACAAAACGGCGGGAAATTATAATGCAGCATAAACGGTTCGCGGTGTTCACCATCTAATGAATCAATAATTTGTGAATCACGCTCCGTCCCCAAGGTGGTAATCACCAATGCTTGCGTTTCGCCGCGTGTGAATAATGCCGAACCATGCGTGCGCGGTAATACACCGGTGCGAATTGTAATTGGCCGCACCGTTTTAGTATCACGCCCATCAATACGCGGTTCACCCCGCAAAATCCGCCCGCGCACAATACTTTTTTCTAATTGGTCAATTGCCGCGTACACCTGCGGCTGCGTCCAATTTGTATTATCAGTCGCTAATTGTGCGTATAATTCACTACGAATCACATCTAATGCCGCATAACGCGCCATTTTATCTTTAATACGATAGGCGTCACCCAACCGATCTGTTGCCACCGCCACCGCCGCAGTTAATTCAGAATCAACCGTTGACGGCGCCCAAGCCAGCGGTGTTTTATTGACCGCCGCGGCGAATTCACGAATGGCTTGAATGACAACCTGCATCTGTTGATGACCAAATAACACCGCGCCGAGCATCACTTCTTCTGATAACCCGCGTGCTTCGGATTCGACCATTAACACCGCCTGTTCGGTACCGGCGACAATTAAATCCAAATCGCTATCAGGGGTTAAACCAATCAGCGCCGGGTTTAATAGATACTCACCGTTTTTATAACCCACCCGCGCCGCACCAATTGGGCCATTAAAGGGAACACCAGCAATAGATAAGGCCGCTGATGCACCGAGCAGTGCCGGAATTTCTGGATTAACTGCCGGATTTAATGATTTAACTGTGGCAATAATCTGCACTTCACGCCCAAAGCCGTCGGCGAATAACGGGCGAATGGGACGATCAATTAACCGCGCCGTGAGAATCTCATTTTCACTCGGGCGCCCTTCACGTCGAAAAAACCCACCGGGAATACGGCCTGCCGCATAACTCTTTTCTTGATAATCAACCGTTAATGGCAAAAAATCCTTTTCTTCAGTGGCACGTTTATCCACAACCACGGTGACTAATACGACGGTATCATCAACAGCAATCATCACGGCGCCATCGGCTTGACGGGCGATTTCACCAGTGGTGAGCGTGACAGTGTGTTCACCGTAGCGGAAGGTTTTACTAATTGGAGTCACAGAATTAACGCCTCATTGGATCATGTTGGGGAGCGCCGAATTTGAGAATAATAACGGCATGTTAATTATCTAAAACGGCCACTCCCGCGCCTACGGTTATTAAAGACAGTACAGCCCAAATGCTAAATGGAATTAACGCCGTAAGCCAAGTTTTTGTATCAATGCCCGATACCGGTCAATGTCTTTACCTTTTAAATAATCCAGCAACTTGCGCCGTGAATTAACCATGCGTACCAAACCGCGCCGGGAATGATGATCGTGCTTGTGGATAGTGAAATGTTCGGTGAGTTGTTTAATACGCGCCGTTAATAACGCGACCTGCACCTCGGGCGAACCCGTGTCATTGGTACCACGCGCATGGTCGGCTACGACTTGACGTTTATCTTCCGCGGTCATTGTCATGGGCAATCTCCTAATGCCATCAAATGGAATAAAACTCGCGCTGCCCAACAATGACTTCAGGCACAGCGCAATACGAAATTATAATAACCGACGCGGTTGTACTTTACCGTCGTCGAGAATGTCACCAATCCCAATAAAATGTCCCGACGGATCATACAAGCGCACTAAGCCATCGGTGGGCGCTTGCGGGATTAAAACCGATTGACCTTGACGTAAATAAAAGGCCGCATCCGCTGATAATTTCACCGCCGGGCAATGCCCCAGCACGGTGTCGAGCGGTAATAACAACGCATCTAATGCCGAATAACGAGCGGCGGGCGGTTCATCGCGTTGGCTAATGGTTTCTAATTCAGTCATGGTAATAAACTGGGTCGGCGTATCACCCATTTCTAAATACGGCCCAACACCGGTGCGCCGTAATGCCGCAACATGGCCGCCGCAGCCTAATACTTTTCCAATATCTTCCGCTAAGGTGCGGACATAGGTGCCTTTTGAACAATGCACGTCTAATTCAATATCGGGTAAGTCAACGGCTAATAAATCAAGCTGATAAATGTGAATGGTGCGCGGGGTGCGTTCAACTTCTTGACCAGCGCGGGCCAATTTATACAACCGTTCGCCGTGATATTTCACTGCTGAATACATCGGCGGCAATTGTTCAATCGCCCCGGTGAATTGCGTTAATGCCGAACGCACCGCCGATTCGGTAATACCGGCAGTGGATGCGGTGGCTAATACTTCGCCCTCGGCATCGGCAGTGGTGGTGGTTTCACCGAGGCGCACTCGCACCCGATAATGTTTATCGGCGTCTAATAAAAACGTCGAAAACTTGGTCGCGTAACCAAGACACAGCGGTAATAAACCAGTGGCAAGTGGATCAAGACTGCCCGTATGACCGGCTTTAGCGGCGTAAAATAATCGTTTAACCCGCTGTAACGCATGATTGGAGGTAATGCCAATGGGTTTATCAAGCAGCAGAATACCGGCAACTGCGCGGCCGGAGGGTCGTTTAGCCATGTGTCATTACGCTGTATGGGAATCGTCTAATTCGTCAACTGAATGGACAGGTTGTGCGTTTTCAATTAATGCCGCCAAATATTCGCCCTGGCGAATGGAATCATCATAAACAAAATGCAATTCAGGCATCACCCGCAATTGCACGGCGCGGCTTAATGCTTGACGCAAAAAACCGGCTAATGAACCATTTAATAACCGTTGCTGAGTTTGATGATGTTGCTGCGCTTGTTGGGTAGCTTCTAATCCCGCCGAGGTGTCCACCGGTGAATGAGAATCAGTAAAACAAGTGAAAAATACTTTGGCATAGGCTAAATCACGGCTGACCCGCACTTCATGTACGGTAATACTATCGAGGCGCGGATCCTTGACCGTATCACGCAAAATCAACGTTAATGCGCGTAATAATTCAGCGCCGACCCGTTCATAGCGGGTGTTATTCGGTGCGCGCCGTTTTGCATGATAATTGGTGGTCACAATTCACGCGCCCGTTCGGTGCGTTCAAACACTTCGATATGATCGCCCACTTGCACGTCATTATAATTCTTAACGCCAATGCCGCATTCTATGCCCGCTTTGACTTCTTGCACGTCGTCTTTAAAGCGGCGTAATGATTCTAATGCGCCGGTGAAGACCACGACATGATTGCGCAGGACGCGAATGGGATTATTCCGCCGAATAGCGCCTTCTGTGACCATACACCCAGCAATGGCGCCGAATTTGGATGAGCGGAATACATCGCGCACTTCGGCCAAGCCAATAATTTCTTCGGTCACAATAGGACTGAGCAGCCCGGAAATTGCCTGTTTTACATCGCCAATTAATTCATAGATAATTGAATAATAGCGCAAATCCAAGCCTTTTTCTTCAATAATCCGTCGCGCTTGTGCATCGGCGCGGACATTAAAGCCTAATAAAATGGCGTGGGATGTGACCGCTAAATTGGCATCTGATTCAGTTAAACCACCGACGCCAGACGCGACGATATTGACCTTGACTTCATCGCTGGTTAATTGCAATAGACTGCTGCGCAATGCCTCGACGCTGCCCTGCACATCGGCTTTCAGAATAAGATTAACGCTCTTGGCCTCGCCCTCTTTGAATTGCGAGAACAATTTATCCAAACTGGCCACGCGCTGCTCATCCATTTTGGATTGCCGTTCACGTTGTTGGCGTAATTCAGCCACTTCACGCGCCCGTTTTTCATCCACAACGGCAATGACATCATCACCCGCATTCGGGGCGCCGGATAATCCTAAAACTTGCACCGGAATTGATGGCCCGGCGCTCTGCACTTGTTGACCGGTTTCATTAAATAGAGCGCGCACCCGCCCGTATTCACAACCGCTGACTAACATATCACCGGTGCGCAACGTCCCCGATTGCACTAATACAGTGGCGACGGGGCCGCGGCCCTTTTCTAAACTCGATTCAATAATGGTGCCGTGTGCGGAACCGCCGAGTGGCGCGGTTAATTCTAATACTTCAGCTTGTAATAACACGGCGTCGAGTAATTCATCAATGCCCAATCCCGTTTTAGCCGACACCTTGACCATCATGGTCTCGCCGCCCCATTCTTCTGCCACCAATGCGTATTGGGTTAATTCCTGCATTAAACGATCAGGATTGGCGCCGGGCTTATCCATTTTATTCACCGCCACCACGACGGGGACATTGGAAGCGCGGGCGTGGTTAATTGCCTCCACCGTTTGCGGCATCACACCATCATCCGCTGCGACCACCAAAATCACTACGTCCGTCACCTGCGCCCCCCGCGCCCGCATGGCAGAAAACGCGGCGTGACCGGGCGTGTCTAAAAAGCAGACCGCCCCTTTCGGCGTTTCAACATGATATGCGCCAATGTGCTGCGTAATCCCGCCCGCTTCACCCGCTGCGACGCGAGTGCGGCGAATGTAATCCAACAGCGACGTTTTGCCATGATCCACATGCCCCATGATCGTCACCACCGGCGGCCGCGGCAGGCGCGTGGCCTGTTCCTGTTCCGCTTCTAAAAATGCCAACAAGGTATCTTCGGCATCCTGCTCATTAAACGCCACCGCCTTGTGGCCGAGTTCCTCAACCACGATGGTGGCGGTATCCCGATCCAGCACCTGATTGATCGTGACCATCATGCCCTGCTTGAACAGTTCTTTGATGACCTCGGCCACTTTGACCGACATCCGCGACGCCAATTCACCGACCGAAATAGTGTCGGGAATCGCCACTTCGCGCACCATCGGCGCAGTTGGGCGCTGAAACCCGTGTTTATCCACCAATTGTTGCGGCTTGGTGGGTTTTTTCCGCCGCCGATTCGCCGACCGCCCAACAGGTGCGGCTTCACCGACATCCTCTTCCTCGTAATCCACCGCCACCGTATCCAGCCGCTTGCCACGCCCGACATCCTTGCGCGGCGCCTTTTTGACAACCTTTTCCTTCTCTTTTTCCAAGCGCTCGACATGTTTTTTAACGGGCTTGACCGTCAAATCATCCGCATCAACGTCCAGCGGCTTCTCACGTTTTGACGTCACCGGTGGCACGGGCGGACGCGGCGCAATGATCTCCTCGACCAACTCATCATCCACCACCGCGACAACGGGGGTTATCAACCGCTGCTGCTCGGCGGCTAATCGAGCCAGCCGTGCCTCCTCCTCAGCCAAGCGCCGTGCTTCCTCAGCCAAGCGCCGCCGTTCTTCTTCATCCGCCCGCCGCCGAGCCTCATCTTTTTTCTGTTGACGATCCAAATCCTCCCGCTCGGCCAACCGCCGCGCATCATCTTCAGCACGGCGCGCCTCCAATTCTGCCCGCCGCCGTTGACCATCCACCGGTGCCGCTTGACGGCGTTGATCCGGCGCTGGGCGACCAGCACCACCCGCAGGCGCATTCCGCCGTGAACCGCGTCCACCCCCTGGTGCTGCGCCAGCACCAGCGGGTTTATTCGCCGCCTGACCAGAGCGCTGCCGTCCAGTTGTCGGGGACTGCGTGTTAGCCGGTGCGCGACCAGAACGCCCCGCCGGTGCAGTGGTAGATTTTGCCGTCACTGCTGGCGCGGCGCTGACCGGCGCATCATTTGATGTTGGTGACACTGATGTTGGTGACACTGACGGCTCAGATTCCGACGGTGGCGTGGCGACTGCCGCCGTGACTGTCACCGCGGGTGCGTCATCAGATGGTGGCACTGGCGCAGTCTCAACCGCCGGTAGCGCAGTCATCGCCACCGTCGGCGGCATGACATCAGTTAGAACTGGAACGGCCGGCGGCGGCTGGTTCATCACCGGCGCCTCTGCCCCCGCCACTGACGGCGCGACCTCAGGTGCGGCGGGTATTGGCGACTCACCGGCCGCCGCCTCGCTGCGCCGCACATACGTTCGCTTCCGCCGCACTTCGACACTAACCGTTTTAGACGCCCGCTGCTGCGCCGGATTTGGGCGCGTTGCCGCAGCACGATTACTCGTCACCGCCGCGGCTGTTTGGCGCAACTCACTCATCGATTTACGCTGAATCGTCACCCGCTCGGGCGTGGCCGTTTCGGTCACTTCATGCTTGCCATGACTGCGGCGCAAATACGTCAACAACTGCACCTTCTCCGGTTCAGTAATGAGCGCATCAGCCGTGTCGGCTTTGATGCCGGCTTCATGTAGCTGGGCGAGGAGGCGTTCGACTGGGATGCCAACGGTTGTGGCTAATTGTTTTACTGTTACTTCGCTACTCACTTCAACACCTCTGCAACCTAGTCGCGCCTCAACTCGTCGGCAAACAATGGCTCACGCGCTTTCATAATCAACGCCGCCGCACGTTTTTCATCCATCCCGTCAATATCCATTAACTCATCCACCGCTTGTTCGGCAAGATCATCAATGGTTGTGACTCCACGCTGCGCTAATTGATAAGCGAGGGCATCATCCATACCGGGCATGGTTAATAATTCACTAGAGGGAACCGGATCAATATTTTCTTCAGTCGCAATTGCCCGGGTTAATAAGCGATCTTTCGCACGTTGACGCAATAATTCCACCGTCACCGTATCGAATTCAGCAATCGCCTGTAATTCCGCCAATGGCACATACGCGATTTCATCCACGCTGGTAAAGCCTTCTTCAACCAATACCGCCGCAATATCGCTATCAACATCCAACTGGGCAGTGAAATTAGCAATTAACCGCTGCCCTTCTTCTTCACTCTTCGCCGCCGCCGCCGCTTCACTCATCACATTCAATTCCCAGCCGGTTAATTGACTAGCAAGGCGAACATTTTGCCCGCCGCGTCCGATGGCCTGGGAGAGATTTTCTTCTTTCACAGCGACGTCCATACAACGCGCATCTTCATCAATAATAATTGAAACCACGTCAGCTGGCGACATCGCATTAATCACATATTGCGCCGGATTTTCATGCCACAGAATAATATCTACGCGCTCGCCGTTTAATTCATTCGACACCGCTTGTACCCGAGAACCGCGCATTCCAACGCAGGCGCCGACCGGATCAATGCGCGGATCACTGGTGCGCACGGCGATTTTAGCGCGTAACCCTGGATCGCGGGCGGCGCCGAGAATTTCAATCGTATTTTCACCCACTTCTGGCACTTCTAAACGAAATAATTCAATTAATAACTCGGGGGCGGTGCGGCTAATAAACAATTGCGGTCCCTTGGGTTCGGAGCGCACTTCGTATAATAAACCACGCAACCGATCACCCGAGCGGACGGATTCACGCGCAATCATCTGGTCACGCGGAATTAACGCCTCAGCATTACCACCCAAGTCCAGCAGAATACTGCCCCGCTCGACTTTTTTCACTAAACCGGTGACTAATTCACCCACACGATCACGAAATGCTTCAACAATTTTAGCGCGCTCGGCTTCACGCACCTTTTGCACAATCACTTGTTTGGCTGTTTGCGCCGCAATTCGCCCAAATACTTCCGCTTCAATTGATTCTTCAATATAACCACCGACAACCGCATTGGGTTCTAATTCACATGCTGCGGAAAAAGTGATTTGCCGCCCCGGCGCAGTTAATGGTTGCCCATCTGGATCAGTAATGATTTCCCACCGCCGTATAGCACTATATTTACCAGTTTCGCGGTCAATATGAACGCATACATCAATATCGCCGCCGTGTTTTTTGCGCGTGGCAGATGCGAGTGCGGCTTCCATTGCTTCAAAAATGATGTCTTTAGGGACATCTTTTTCATTCGATACCGCTTCGACGACATGTAAAATCTCTTTGCTCATTGCGGGTTCCCCGGATTAGAAATGCGGCACCAACCGGGCGCTATCAATTAAATCAAATGGCAATTCAAATAATTCACCATTGACATCAAGCCGCAGCCGTGTTTGATCGTGATTAACCCCGGCGAGCAGCCCTTCAAAATTGCGCCGATCGGCAAATTTAGCAGTCAAACGCACCCGGGCGCGCTGACCAGTAAAGCGAATAAAATGCGCTGTTTCAAATAACGGGCGATCCAATCCCGGCGAAGAGACCTCCAGATCATATTGCCCCGGGATGGGGTCGGCGACATCCAATAGCCCACTTAATTGATGACTAACGGCAGCACAATCATCTACAGTGATAGCGGCGTCAGATTTATCAATATACACGCGCACGGTTAAATGACCACCGCCGGCTTGAATGCACTCAACGCCAATCACTTCGCAATCCAATGAAGCGACTGCCGAGCGCGCAAGTTGTAATAGATGTGGATTAACCGACCGCATGTTGATGATGTTTATTTATTGGCGTGAATCTTTAAAGTTGTCTAAATCGTGGTTGCAATAGCTCATTAACGATAAAAAAACCCCGAAAACGGGGTTTGCATAAAACTGCCGATTGGAGTTCCCGCCCTACCCGACCGCCTCTCAACGAGCCTGGGGCAAGGTTTTTTCCCACTCCACGCGCTTAACTGCAAGACTGTGACAGTCCCTAGTGCGGCCAAGTCTAGCGCGAATACGACGGCGAAACAACTATTCCCAACCATGCAATGACGCGATCATCTGTTATCAAGTGCTAAATTGCTATTTTAACGGCATCAACCAGCGGCGGCGACACTTTTCACGCAATAGCGAATAAACATTTCGCGCCGCTTGATTATCACCGTGAATTAACGCCGCCGTGCGCGTGATAAATCCCAAACCTCGGGTGAATGATACAAACGCGCCAATTGCAATTCGCGTTGCAATTCCATTTCACGCGGCAAATGATCGCCAAATCGGGTAAATAACTCTTCCTGATCTACCGTCTCTTGCCGTGCCACTTCTTTATGAATATTCATCATGGCAAAGAACGCTGCACGCGGAAAATCAATCCCCGTCCAATCAATATCTTCATAAGCTGGCAACCAGCCGAGCGGCCCTTCAATTGCTCCAGCCCGCCCATCGCAGCGATCAATAACCCATTTCAATACGCGCATGTTTTCACCAAATCCTGGCCAAATAAAATGCCCGTGTTCATTCTTGCGGAACCAATTAACACGAAAGATGTACGGCGGCGTGGCCGCATCGCGCCGCCCAATGCGCAACCAATGCTTCCAATACTCAGCCATGTTGTAGCCGCAGAATGGCAACATCGCCATTGGATCGCGGCGCATTCCCGCTTGCCCAATTGCGGCCGCGGTGGCTTCTGATCCCATTGTCGCCGCCATATAAACGCCATGTTCCCAATTATAACTTTGGAAAACTAATGGAAAATGTTTACTCACTCTGCCGCCAAATAAAAAGGCACTAATTGGCACGCCACGCGGGTTTTCCCATTCAGGGTCAATAGATGGACATTGCGCGGCCGGGGCAGTGAAACGTGAATTGGGATGCGCGGCCATGCGTCCACAACCGGGATTCCAATCATTACCCTGCCAATCAATTAAATGCGCCGGCGGTTCATCTGTTAATCCTTCCCACCAAATATCGCCATCGTCGGTTAATGCGGTATTGGTGAAAATGACATTGGCGCGTAAGGTGGCTAATGCGTTGGGATTAGACGTGGCATTCGTTCCGGGGGCGACGCCGAAATAACCGTATTCGGGATTGATGCCATAAAAGGTGTCATCATCAGGATTAGGTTTAATCCACGCGATGTCATCCCCGACGGTGGTGACTTTCCAACCTTCTAATCCCGTTGGGGGAATTAACATGGCGAAATTAGTTTTACCGCAGGCGCTGGGAAATGCCGCCGCGACATAGCGTTTTGCACCGCCATTGGGGGGCTCAACGCCGAGAATTAACATGTGTTCAGCTAACCAGCCTTGATCGCGGGCCATGACTGATGCAATGCGCAATGCAAAACATTTTTTGCCTAATAACGCATTGCCGCCATAGCCGCTGCCGAATGACCAAATCTCGCGGGTTTCGGGGAAATGGGTAATGTATTTATCTTCAATAGTTGGCGTGCAGGGCCAGGGAACATCTTGTTCACCAATTTCCAATGGCGCCCCGACTGAGTGCATACACGGCACAAATTCGCCATCTTCACCTAATACATCGAGCGCCGCTTGACCCATGCGCGTCATAATACGTTGATTGGCGACAACATAAGCCGAATCGGTGATTTCAATTCCGATATGTGCCATTGGTGAGCCGAGTGGACCCATACTAAACGGAATGATGTACATGGTGCGGCCGCGCATACAACCGCTAAATAATTCTTTTAAGCGCGCCCGCATTTTCGCTGGTGCCATCCAATTATTAGTTGGTCCAGCATCCTCTTCTTTTTCTGAACAAATAAAGGTGCGATTTTCTACTCGCGCCACATCACTTGGATGCGAGCGGGCTAAAAAACTATTCGGGCGTTTGTCTGGATTCAATCGAATAAAGGTGCCGCTTTCAACTGCTTGCTGACAAATGCGCTCATATTCTTCTTGCGAGCCATCGCACCAATAAATGCGGTCGGGTGTACACAATCGCGCCATCTCATCAACCCAAGCAAGTAATTTGGCGTTGCGGGTACGGTTTTTACCATCATGCGTGGTGGTCATTGTCAATCAATCCTCATCAAGAGCGCGGTCAGCATCATTGCTGCCAAAACATCGTGGTAATTGCCGCTGCATTCGGCGGCGCGGTATGAACTCGCTGTTTTTGCAAAGACAATTCTTGGTGTGTTATTCACCTCATTTAATGAATAAAAAACGATTTAATTGCTCTTGCGCTGGAACTGTTTTTGTTCTCGGGCGAGCGCGTGGAACCGATCACTAATAATTAAAATACCGCTATTAAAAATTAAATTAAAACTGTTTCAGCGCGGCAAAGGTCGCCGCTAAATTGGTCATGGGCACCGCAAACCCCCGTTTCATGCGCGGTTGATTGCGCAGCGCCGGCACCACGCTCGTTTTATCGGGTACTCCAGCAACGTCCATGCCAACAATTCGATATTGCCCGTTCTGTGCCAGCAAAATTGGCCCGCCGGAATCGCCTGGCATCAGCGGACAATCATGCACAATCAAGCGCCCCGCCGCCGTAAAACCCGCCAAACGACAGCCGTGATCCACCGTTTGCACGAACGCTCGGTCGCTGCGATAGCCCGAAATCGCAAATTGTGCCTGCGCCAAACCGCCCAGTTGCGCCACCTGCGCCTCATCCAACGCCAACCAGTCGAGAAAACCGACCTGCTGACCAATCGGTTCGCCCAATTCCACCAATGCCCAATCATCGCCAAATGCCGCCTCCAGCGCTTGAGGATTGGCGTCATGCGGCGCGGGACTGGTCGGTGGACCGGCGTAATTGGGCGCAAAATGCAGTCGCTGGGCTTTGGCATGGGCGACGTACTGGTTGCGTTGAAATCCCGCTAAGAAATTGATTTCAGAGGGAAATTGCCGCAAACGCCACACGCAATGCGCCGCCGTCAACACCAACCGCTCGCCCACCAGCGTCCCAGTGCAATACTGTTGCCCGCCGTAGGTCGTCACCCGCCCAATCGAGCGCCAGGGATAGGCTTGCGCGTTGACCTGCACTCGCGTTATAGGATAACCCGGCGGCAGCCAGCGCAACACATCAGGGTCAGATTCCACCAACGGCACGGGCGCAGCAGACGGCGTGGGCGGCGATTCTGTCGGGTGCGCAGGTGTTATCAATAATAAAACAGCCGCCACCGTTATTATTATTCGCAACGAGCGCGTGTGAGTGATTAATTGAGATAACAAAATGGAATGGCAATTAAACTTCAAGGATATATGCCATCGTTTTATAAAAGAACTCCATCCACTGCGTTTCGTTTTGAAACGTAATGTATTGTGGCCGGCCACCTTGCGCCTCGCGGGTGGAGGTGTACGCAATTGATCCATCTGCCGCTAATTCAACCGCAAAGCTACGATGCCCGCCCGGGATTTGCAGTTTCAATCCACACGGATGCGCATCGCCACCAATGATTTCAATTACCAACCCAATCACTCGATCATTACGGCGATCAAAATCAGTTGGCCAGATTTGTTTTAATAAATCCACGCGGACAAACTCGTTTTTAATATCGTTAAATGCCGCGAATAATGGTGCCGCCGCTCGCGCTCGAATTGCCGCCGCCACCTGCTGAGTTTGTTGTTGCGTGACCTGTGAATCCGATGCGTGTTCCGCTTTAGCACGGATTTTACTCAAAGTATCATTCATAACGGGACGCTTCCATTTAATTAAAATGTATCCGAGGTGACGCCCACTTCACCCCGCCTGAATTGCAACGACTCAACTAAAATGCGTCAATTCAATTGACTGCACTATTAAATTGACCAAATTAAGCGTATCTATGATGCTAATTCGTAGGTGATGATTTAGGTACTGATCCCGCCACTGGCGCGGTTGAGTCAAATAAATCTGCCAACCCATCCGCATCGCGTGAATCATCTTTCTCCGCTTTCTCTGCAACGGGCATTGGGCGCGGTGATTTATCAATGTCAGAATTCACATCAGTTGGGGCAATTGATTCCGAAGAAAAATCTAGCTCATCACTAGCGTCATCAGATAGCACCGGCGCGGTGGATTGAATAGTGGACAATTCTTGCGGCGGTGGCACAGAAGCACTTTCTTCTGACTTATCTATTTGATGACGGTGAAATGCAGCGTTGTATTCATCTAATAACTTAGCAATGGTGTAGCGGTTGGTTTCTAATTCAGTAGCCAAGCGCACATTTTCACTTTGTAATGCCCCAACAATGTCATTACGCATTGCTGTTGGCGCAATCTCAACCCAGGGCGATAATACCTTGAGCAATTCCTGTGGCACATCTTTGAGTTGTTTACCATCGCGGCGTAAATACACATTTAACATCGCTTCATAAAACGCCTTTTCACGGCCGAGATATTCATCCACCTGTGCCGCTAAAGCCCGCCCGCGCAATCCATAAGTAGTTTCAAAAATATCCATTAACGCCTCACGGCGCGTCGGCTCATGGGTGGTTAATTCTTCATGCAGCGCCGTCACTTCAACGGTTTGCGCATGATGAACTTGCCGCTGTTGACGGCGTAATAAAAACGCAATCAATACCGTTGCGAATGCAAACTCACTCGTCAAAATGACGCTTGCTAATTCAAGCGTTGTCATGGTTTTGATGTCCCAACAGCAATTTTTTTATTTCGTTCGTTTAATTAACCGCCGCCCAGTCGGGGTTGCTGAGGTCAAATTGGCATCAGTCGCCAACTTGGGGCGTGTCAAGCGGAATACTAGCCATAATAGTACTAAAAACAAGATGTTAGCGCCACCAACCATCAACCCCAACTGCGGCCAATCCACCGCTTCAACGCGACTGGCTGCCGCATCATCAGCGCCGGATACTGCTGGAAAATCAAGAGTTAACCGTTGATCCGGCGGGGCAATAGCGAGCGGCACCCCCGCCAGCGACATCGCCTGCAACCGCGCCCGTGCTTGATACTCACCCGGCTGAGTCAGCGGCAGCCAATATTCCGCCGTTGCCTGCGTTTGTCCGTCAAAATTAATCACTAAATCAGACGCTTGCGCCGTCGTGGCGGTCAAATGCACATAGCCCGACACCGACGACACCGCCGACGGATCAAGCGTCACCGTGATTTGCAACGTTGCTTGCGGTTGGGCAGCGGTAGGCAATTGCAAAGTATAATTGATTTCAATTGGCACCGCGGCAATACGCAATTGGCGAGTTAATTGACGCTGAAAGGTGCCGCCAATCACCTGTGCCTGCAATTGATAATCACCGGCCGGCAAATTGCCAACTGCCACATTGGCATGATAATTCGCTTGCTGCGGGTCTAATGCCAAACTAATTGGATAAACTTTATTAGTATCCGGCGCGTGAATCAATGATGCCTTGGCGGCTGCTAATTGCAAAAAATCAATGCGCGTCACTCGTTGACCATGATCGGTTAACCAAATGTTTAATGGCCACGCTGGCGCCTGCGCCGGGATATTCACTGGCACGGCGGTCATTTCCATCCCCAAATCCGTTAATACCGCAACACGATTATCTGGATCAAGACTGCCTTGTAATTGCCACTCTCCAGTCGCCGGGGCGCTAATAGTCACTAAATCATAATCATTTTCTTTACGCCATGCGACGGTTTTATCATGCCGGTCAGCTGACAGCGTTTCTTTAGCGGGCGTCACCAATTCAATCGGGCGATCAGGACGGCGGAATGCTAATAGCGTGAACTCAGTGACACTCGCATCAATTGTAAAACGATTGTCCTTTTGAATTGGTACGGTGATCGGCGGGCTGGTCTGTTCTAATAACCGCAGAAATGCGCGTTGCAATGCCGCCGCATCTTTTGCGTGTTCTAACCAGCCACCGCTTTGTGCTGTTAATTCTGTCATCAATTCATTATCCACTTGATCGGATAGGGCAATAACATGCAGTTTCACACCGGCTTGTTTTAATTCAGGTAATAGTTTATTCAGAATACGCGAGCGTGAGGCGGCATTCAATTCATTATTTGTCTGATCGGCCGCTGGCGGAGCGACATCCACTAATCCATCAGTTAATAACACAATATGGCGTGTATCATCATCTGTCGCTGCTGACCAGCCGGCGCTTGCTGTTGTTAATGCCGCTTCAATATCAGTGAATTGCCCACGTGAATGAATACGCGATAAACGATTGCGGGCAGTGGTTTTCCAGCGCGCATTCACTTTACCGAATGGCACCAATACCTCTGGTCGTTCCGAAAATAACCACACGCCCATATCCGCATTCAGAGGGGCTAATTCACTCACTAAGCGTAACGCGGGAACACGCAAATTATTTGGATCGTTTTGTTTCATGCTGCCGGATACGTCAATTAACAAATGTACATCACTAGCCATTGCCTGAAACGGCGCGGTTAATAATCCAACTAATAACCCAAATATCAAACAAACACGCCACGCACTATCCATAGTGGATCGTAGCACATTCTTTTTAACGGGTGAATAAATTAGGGCAACCACAGTTCAAAACATCCGCCGGGTAAAGTGCGACGATTGCGCAATTGAATATGACCAGTGCGATCATTCACATGGTGTAACTGGGCAATTTTATAAGCGAATAATAAGCCGAGGCGTGTACGTCCCGAAAACTGCATAATACTAATTGCATATTCGGATTCTTTGGGTAATTCTAATAAGGCGGCGGGGAAGCCGGTGCCATCATCTTCAATACGAATGACTAGATAATTATCTTCGTGATTGGCTGTCAACAAAATTTGCTTGCGGGCGTAACGCTGCGCATTACCAATACTGCTTTCAATCACACTGCGCATTAATTCAAAATCAAAATACCCTGATAACGTTGGATCGCACTGATAACGCAGATCAATGCCGAGTGCAGTACAAACAGCTTGATTACTTGCCACCACTTCCTCTAATAATTCTTCGACATTATGCGCCCGAATATCAATCATCAGACCATTATTGCCTAATTTATACAACGTCAGCAAATGCACGAGATTATTATTCACGCGCAGTACTTCATGTTGTAATAAATTGACCTGACGCGAATCGGCAAAATGATTATCCGCATTAGTGGTTAAATCGGATAGAGTATTTGAAATAAGACTCAACGAATTTTTAATATCGTGAATCGAAGAAGCCAACATATCAGGAAAGTCCATCGCCATGTGCTTAAACCTTATTAGCGAGCTTCTGTAAATGAGAAACGACGTCTGACAATCGCCAATCATCTGGCGCCACGCGCTGCACACGTTCTACAAACCCGCGCACCTGTTGTACTTCAGCGGCAGTTGGACCTAATTTTTCCATTTTCATTATTAAGGCTTTTGCAGCATTAAGATTGACCGTTTTATTGCCAGGCATGTCATCAGCCGCTTGTTCAAGTAAGTGGATTGCAGCATCGAACTGTCCCTGTTTAATTAACTGTACGCCGGCATTATTGGTTTTAACAATTTCTTGTTGAATTTCGCGGATGGTACGAATGCCATCTTCTGCAATACCGGCGGTATGACAGACTTGCTTCACTTCAGTCAGAAAATCTTCGTCATCATGATTATTTGCGATGGTTTTTTCGAGAATGCGTTTTGCCTTGTCATGCGCCCCTAATTGCGAATAGGTTTTCACCATTTCTAAACCTAATGTGGACGATAATGCAATGCCAGATTCTCCCATTGCTTGCTCGGCAATTTTCAATGCCTCATCGGCAGCGGCACGCTCGCCTTGATTCGTTTTAATAACTGCTGTGACCGCTGCTTCGTAAAAAATCGCTTCGTGATGGGTGGGGAAGGTTGTTTGAATTTGTCCAGCGACCTTTAATGCTTCTGGATGTTTGCCATTCGCTGTTAATGACTTTGCCAGCCCGCCCATAATAGATGGGTGATTATGAATGGAATGGCGCCCAATACTGCTGGCATGTGTATAAGCAACTTCGGCTAATTCTGTATTACCATTGGTCAGGGCAACATCGGCTAGGAAACATTGGCGCTTAAATCCCCGTGGAGAAATGCGCACCGCCGTGGTGAGTGTTTTTTCGGCATCTTGAAAACGACCCAATGCCATTTGAGTTCTAGCCAGATAATCATACGCTTCTAATAAGTTATTATCGAGCGCCAATAAGTTGGTGAAGTTTTCTTCTGCTTGCGCGTATTGTTTAGTGTAAAACAAGACTTTACCAATGCCGAGGCGCGCCCAACGCACGTCGCGTTCACTTAATACATCTTGATAAATCGCCATTGCATCATCATAGCGATTGGCCGAGAGGCAAATTTCCGCTTCCAATTTTAATAATTCGGACACGTTCTTAGGTGCTTTTGCAATCAGTGCATCCATTTCTGTAATTGCCGCGGTATAATCTTTTGCGAGCAAATGACGATTGATGGCTGATAAATTGGCTTTTTGCCCGAATAATTTGTTCAGGCGGGTTTGTAATAATTCACGGGTGAACGGTTTAGTGAGATAAGTATCCGGCGTATGTTCAACCGCGGCCATGACCATATCACGGGTGTTTTCGGCCGTAATCATAATAAAGATGGTATCAATCCCGATCAATTGCCGATGGCGGGCTTCTTCTAATATCTGTTGACCATCACGACCTTCGCCCAAATTATAATCACATAGGATCACATCATAACGCCGCTTTTCTAGGCGGGAGATGGCTTCTTGACCATTGGACGCCAGATCAATTTGCACCACTTCCATTGAACGCAAGATATTGCGCAACACGGAACGCATGTCGGCAAAATCATCTACGATAAGAAATTTTTTATCTGAAAATTCAGATGTCGCCATAACGCATCACTCAAATTATCTAGGCGCTATTCAAAAGCGCGATTCAGTGTTTTTAATAAATTAGGTGCGAGCTAATTGTAGAACGCACTTGTTTTAATCATGCTTCAAGTCATCATTGCAGTCATGGCAAACATTGTGAAGGATATTGATTGCCACAACCCGCATCAGTTCATCGCTCGTTGTCATTAAAAGCCAGTTAAGCATCAATCCACTAATGCGCCAACTCGTCCTTCATAATAGGATTAAAAACGCACAACTCCAATGAACTTTTATTTCTAATATCATTGCGTTATTCACCAAACCGCAATGACGTGTCACGCAATCCTAAAACATCCTGCATATCAAATAATCCGCATTTTTGTTGGGCAATCCAATTAGCCGCCCGCGCCGCACCATTGGCAAAGTTAATACGGTGACTGGCTTTATGGGTGATTTCTATTCGCTCGCCATCCACAACAAACCAAACACTATGTTCACCCACCACATCACCGGCGCGAATCGTTTCAAACCCAATGGTGTGGCGATCACGCACACCAGTGTGTCCGTGTCGCCCATAGACTGCAACCTCAGCTAAATCACGCCCCAATGCGGTTGCAATGATGTCGCCCATTTTTAATGCCGTCCCCGAGGGCGCATCTATTTTATGCCGGTGATGCGCCTCAATAATTTCAATATCGCTTTCTTGTCCCATCACCCGAGCGGCGATGTCGAGCAATTTGAAACATAAATTGACGCCAATACTCATATTAGGCGCGGCAACGATAGCGATGTCCTGCGCGGCGCGAGCAAGTTGCTGGTGCAGATCAGGCGACAATCCCGTCGTGCCAATCACCATGCGCCGCGCTGCGTTATGGCACAGGGCAAGGTGGTGCTGCGTCGCCGCCGGGGTGGTGAAATCAATTAATACATCAAATTCTGCCACAAGATCGTGCAAATTTGCGCGTAATGGCGTCCCAATTGCGCCAATCCCCGCCAATTCACCCGCATCACAACCGAGCAAATTGCTGCCGGCCATTTCAGTCGCCACCGTCACCATTAACCCGGGCGTTTCATGGAGCGTTTTAATTAAAACCCGCCCCATCCGACCGGCCGCCCCGGCAATTGCCACGCGCACTGTCATTGATTAATCCTCATTCAAGACGTTGTGTCAGTATTCAGCCCATTTCATTGCACAAATCGCGTACCAGGCTGTTGATCGTCATCACATTATTAAATGAATAGTTGACACGATTCATCACAGTTAATGCCGCTTAATTGGCGCTTAAAACCGTTCAAAATCGCCGGCGGTAAAATCATCATGCTCTTCCATTTTAATACGCTCACGACCATTGCGTTTGCCACTCATTGCGTTACCTTTTCCATTCCCTTTGGTTGGCGGATGGGCGGCATGATGAATGGGTGCGGGCAGCCGCGGATGAACGGTTTGATTAGAATCAATTCTAAAAAAAGCCATCGTTTCTTGCAATTGCACTGCCTGTCCACTCAATTCTTCAGCCGTAGCCGCTAATTGTTCTGATGATGCAGCATTCTGTTGTGTCGCCTTATCCAATTGCCCCATCGCATCAGTAATTTGTCCAATACCGGTTGCTTGTTCACCCGATGCGGCCGTGATTTCTTCTACCAAATCTGCCGTTTTCACAATATTCGGCACCATCTTTTTTAATACTTCACCAGCCTCCTCAGCAATAGATAAACTTTGCGTCGCCAATTGGTTAATTTCCTGCGCCGTCATTCCACTATTCTCTGCCAATTTACGCACTTCCGCCGCCACGACCGTAAAGCCTTTACCATGTTCACCCGCCCGCGCCGCTTCAATTGCCGCATTTAATGCCAACAAATTGGTTTTATACGCGATCTCTTCAATCATCCCAATTTTATTCGCAATCTCTTTCATGGCCTGCACCGTGCGCGCCACCGCCTCACCACCTTGCCGCGCTTCAATTGCTGAATTACGCGCAATGGCATTAGTAGTACGCGCATTATCGGTATTTTGCTGCACCGACGAATTCAATTCTTCAATACTGGCTGTCGTGGATTCAACACTGCTTGCTTGTTCAGTCGCACCTTGACTTAATGCCTGCGCTGTCGAGCTAACTTCACTCGATGCCGATGATAAATTGTCAGCTCCCACGCGCACTTCTCCGACAATTTGCCGTAAGCGTCTCACCATGTGATTTAATGCGGTTGCCAATTGCCCAATTTCATCATGTTGGTCAATATCCAACTCTTGACTTAAATCCCCTTCGGCAATGGCTTTAGCAAACGCAACGCCGATCACAATTGGTCCGGTAATCAACGTAGACAAAATCAGCGCAATTCCAACTCCCAAAAGCGTAGCAATTACAATTGCAACTAAAATAATCCATTGGGCTTGTTGAGTTAATTGCTGGGCGGATTGGCGTGCAATATCTAACTGTTGATAACCCGCTGTTTGCGCACCCCGAGCGGCTGCAATGACTGTATCACCGTATTCTTGCATTCGTTTAAGAATTGCCGCTAATTCGGTATCATTGGCAATCCAATTCTCCGCCGCCTTGTGATATTCAACCGTTGCTGTACGCGCAATTCTAATTAAGTCATGTTCGGCTTGCGTGGTGCTGATTTTTTCCAACGCATCATATTGCGTCATCAATTGCGGCAATAAATCTTGCATCTGTTTCCAAGCAACCCGATCTTTAGCGCGAATCTCTTCTTTTTCCAAGCGAATAATCCGATTGGCTGTCATCCGAATAGCAACGGTGGCAATGTAGCGTTGCACATAGCCATCCAATTGATTGACATCGGTTGTTGATTGTTGCGCAGTGATACCATAGGTTGCTACTGCCTGATTAATCGCCGCCTGACTTTTAGTTAATACATCCGCATAGGCATTTTCTTGAATTTCCATAAACTGCTGCGCGGCATCAATCACCACGCGCCCCTTTTCATTCATCACTTGGACGCGCTGTTGATTGGTTTTTAATGCCGCAACCCCTTTGCGATATTCGTCGGCATAGCGGTTGGTTTCTTGACGGGCGGTGTGCGATTGTTTTAATAAGTCTTGATTGTTGTACGTCTGCGCTAACGTATCCACCTGATCCAAAAAATCCAGCAGTTGTTTAACCGTATTTTCGGCACGTTGATGAATTTCGTCCTGTTCTAATAACAAATAATTCTTTTCTTCTAAAATAGTTTGCAGCGCCATCCGTTCCACCCCGGTGGCATATTCCACTGCTTTGGCATTATTATCCGTAATGCCAAATAACGCCCCAGCAATCTGTCCTGTGTACAGGTGCGCCAATCCACCCAGCACGACAGTAATAATAACCAGTAATAATGCACCGAATAGAATTTTCGTTCTTACTTTAAAGTCATTGATACGCATTGCAGTCACCCGTGAAAAGAACAATCAAGTTTATCCGAACCTACAGGTTGTTTACGGCAGCGGCGGCGATTTAATGCGATAAACATGACGGTTGCCACATAGGTATTTGTCACTCATTTGGCATCATTGGCCGGTTTGACGCAATGATTTGACCACTGCACCGCAAAACACCGCACCTGTTGAGTCGCGCTCACTGCCACCACCGGCGGCTCCATTTGCGCACATTGCGGGCGCGCCAGCGGGCAGCGCGGGTGAAAATGACAGCCCGACGGCGGCGTGATCGGGGACGGCAGGTCGCCACTCAGCCGCACGGGTTGGCGACGAGCGGACGGATCAATCACCGGCACCGCGGACAGCAACGCCTGCGTGTACGGATGACGCGGCGCGGTCAGCACCTCCGCCGCCATGCCCAGTTCGACAATGCGCCCCAAATACATCACCGCCACGCGCTGCGCGAGGTAGGAAACGACGGCGAGGTTGTGCGTGATAAACAAATAACTGATGCCAAGTTGCTGCTGTAACTCCTTGAGTAGATTCAGAATTTGCGCCTGCACCGACACATCCAACGCGCTGGTCGGCTCGTCACAAATCAGCACCTGCGGCATCACCGCCAACGCCCGCGCAATGCAAATCCGCTGCCGCTGGCCACCCGAAAACTCGTGCGGGTAACGCTGTAACGCCGTCGCATCAATCCCAACTAAATCAAGCAGTTCCGTCACGCGCTGCCGCCGCCGTGCCCGCTGCGGTTCAATCCCGAGCGCCTGCAACCCTTCGCCCACGATGTCCTCGACCAGCAAACGCGGGTTCATGGCGGCGAACGGGTCTTGAAACACGATCTGCAACGCCCGCCGCTGTTGCCGCAATGCCTCACCCCGCAGTTGCGTTAACTCCACACCTGCGTAGCGCACCTGCCCGCCCGTCGGGCGCTCCAGTTGCAAAATGGCCTTACCGACGGTGGTTTTACCACAGCCCGATTCGCCCACCAGCGCCAGCGTTTCACCCGCGGCCAGCGTCAAATTCACCCCGTCCACTGCTCGCACCGCCCCAACCGTGCGCTTGAATAACCCGCGTTGAATCGGGAAATGTACTTTCAAATCAATCACTTCAAGCAGATGCGCGGGCGGCGTGATTTCGGCAACTGGCGGCGTCGTGACTACCGACGCGGGCGGCGCCGTGTCCCAGCGCGTCCAGTCAACTGCGCCGTTTTGCCACAGATGACAGCGCACCTGTTGCGCATTTTGCACCTGTTGCCAATTTGGTACGGTTGACTGACAACGCGGCTGGACGGCAAAACACCGCTCGGCAAACCGGCAGCCGCCGCTCACCTGGTCAAGCGGCGGGACGCGGCCGGGAATCGCCGCCAATTTGCCGTGCCGCTGCGCCGCCGTCGGCACACTCGCTAATAATTTGCGGCTGTACGGATGCGCCGGTGCCGCAAAAAACTGCGCACAATCAGCGACTTCTACCAGTTGCCCAGCGTACATCACCGCCAACCGATCCGCCGTTTCCGCCACGACGCCGAGGTCGTGCGTAATCAGTAACACGGCCAAGCCAGTGTCGCGCTGTAAGTCTTTGATTAACTGAAGCACTTGCGCCTGAATCGTGACATCGAGCGCGGTGGTCGGCTCGTCGGCAATCAACACCTGCGGATCACCGGCCAGCGCCATCGCAATCATCACGCGCTGTTTCATGCCGCCGGACAACTGGTGCGGGTAGTCGCGCATCCGCCGTGCTGGCGCTGAAATCCCTACTGAATCAAGCAGTTGCAACACCCGTCGTGTGACTCGCGCCGGCTGCCGATCAGCGGGTTTGGCATGAAGCCGCACCGCCTCAGCAATTTGCGCGCCAATCGTCAGCACCGGGTTGAGCGAGGTCTGCGGCTCCTGAAAAATCATCGCCAGCCGCCCGCCGCGCACCTGCCGCATCTGCGCTTCGGGCAACGCCAGCAGGTTGGTCGCCTCCAACTGCACCCGCCCACCACTGATGCGCGCTGCCGGTGGTAACAGCCGCATTAATGCCAATGCAGTCAAGGACTTACCGCAACCCGACTCGCCCAGCAACGCCAGCGTTTCGCCGCGTTGCAGGTGCAGATCAACGCCGCTGACCACCGCAATTGGCGGCTGCGCGTGGCGTTCAAAATGAATAGATAAATTTTGAACGGCGAATAGATTTTCAATGGCAAGCAGGGGCGTAGTCATCGGCGATTGCTCATTCGTGGATCAAAGGCATCGCGCACCACGTCGGCAAATAAATTGGCCGCTAATACTAATATAAACATGAATAAAAACGCGGCAGTGAGTGACCACCAAACGATGGGTTCTCGCGCTAATTCTAAACGGGCGCTGTTAATCATATTGCCCCAACTGTGCATGGTCGGATCAACCCCGATATTGACGTAGGATAATACCGCTTCGGCTAATACCAGACCACTAAAATCTAATACCAAAGTAATCATCACCAGCGGTAAAACATTGGGCAGGATGTGCCGACTTAAAATGGTGGAATGCCGCACGCCGAGCGATAGCGCCGCTTGCACATAATCGGCTTGCCGCAATTTGAGTGTTTCGCCGCGTAATAACCGACACAATCCCGTCCAACTGGTGATGCCCAGAATTAAACATAAGAATAATAATCGCAGGTCGGCGCGCTCGACCAGACTATTAAAGTCTTCCGCGTGATTGGTCATGTAAGTTTGCAGCATTAAAATGGCGGCGGCAATTAATAACACGCCGGGAATGGAGCTTAACGTGGTGTATAAATATTGAATGACATCATCTACCCACCCGCGAAAATAACCGGCCATGATGCCTAATACAATTGCGGCGGGTAACATGACTAATGTGGTCAGGGTGCCAATGACTAAACCAGTGCGAATGCCTTTTAAACTTTGATAAAACACATCACCGCCGACCTTATCGGTGCCGAGAATGTGATAATGCTGGGATAATTCAGCGGAAATAAACCCGACAATGAACAGTGCCGCACAAGTGATAAACGCAGTGCGCCAGGGGATGTCAGTGTCACCTCGCCACACGGCAGTCAGCGCGGTATTAAATGGCTGCCGCGAATGCCACGCAAATAATTGAATTACCGCTAAAACTACCAACGTCCAGGCAAATAAACCTTGAATCATGCCCAATAGTGCAGTGCGCAAAATATCGCTATTGCGGTCGTGGACTGGATCAATTAAATGCGCCCCGCCGTATTGTAAACGTGGATAAACGCGCATCACAGTGCCGTCCGCTTGCATCACAGTTTCTTTAGCCAGCGCGTGCGTGGCGAACGGCGCTGAATAGGTTTTTTCATCCCGAGTGCGCAATGAATCGCACCACAGATCGAATACAGAAACAACTTGAGTCGCGGTCGGACTGGTGCGCAGGTGAATTGAATCCAATAGCCCGATGATGAGATAACTGCTGCAAATGATGAGCGCGGCAACGGCAATGGATGAGCGCACAACATGCCGCCACGGGGCGCGTAAATGTTCACGCCGTGCGGCATAGATGCCAAAGCTAATGATGCCAATAACTAATAAAAACAGCAGCGCATCAGTGGTTAAAATCACGAGAGTCATGAGTTGGCAAGCCGAATACGCGGGTCTGCAATGGTGTAGGAAATGTCGGTTAATATTAATCCAACAATGTAGAGAACGGCGCCCAAAAATACCATTGAACGGACAATGGCAAAGTCTTGGCGGTTAATGGCATCGAGCGTATAGCTGCCGAGGCCGGGAATGCCAAAAAAGGATTCGGTTAATAATGCGCCCATAAATAACAGTGGTAAAATCGCCACCACGCCAGTTAAAATCGGAATTAACGCATTGCGGAATACATGGCGAAATAAAACCACCCATTCATGCACGCCTTTAGCGCGGGCGGTGCGGACGTAATCGCGCTCGATTTCTTCTAAAAAGAAGGTGCGATATAAACGGACGCCGCTGCCAATGCCGGCCACCACGCCAATGAGAATGGGCAATACTAAAAACTTAATGGCATTTAATCCGGTGTCATAGCCGGAGATTGGCACGAGGTGTAATAATTTGCCCATCACGAATTGACCGGCGATGATGTAAAATAAACCTGAAATAGAGAGCAGCACGACCAAGACTGCAACGCTCATTAGATCAATCACTGTGGCGCGAAATAAGACAATTAGTAATGCTAAACTGATATTGACCATTAAACCAATGACCAATGATGGCGCGGCAATCGCAAAACTTGGCCATAAGCGTTGGCTGATGTCATAACCAATATCCCGGCCGCTGTCCGATAAACCGAAATCAAACACAAATAATTTAGCCGACTTTTGAAAGAAAATAGTATCGGTGACAGTCTCAATACCCGAGGCGCTGGCATTGTATAATAACGGCAAATGATAGCCGTGTTCTGCTTTCCAATTGTCTATTGCCGTCTGCGTCACCCGCTTATCGCCCAATTGCATCCGTGCCATATCATCGGGTGAATTCAGCACGAAAAACAGCATGAAAGTTAGTACATTAACGCCAATTAAAATGGGCAGCGCTTGCCAAATACGGCGGATTAAATAAGCAGTCATTGGTAGGCACTCCGCCGCTCGCGGTGGCGAATGATGAAGATGACCGGCAGTAATAACCCGCCCAATAAAATTGCGAATACCCCGAGCGGCCACAGAATGGGTTGATTCCACCGTGTGCGCAATTGGTCACGCTGAATCGGATCAACGCGGCGATATTTGAGTGTATTATTGGCCATCAAATTAGGTTTCACATTATGCAGCCAAGCGTGATTAAGACTATAGGATTGCGGGAAAAAACCGAATGCCCAGGGTGCATCATGGCGCAAAATAGCAATCATTTGGTCAATCATTGCCTGCCGCGCCGGGCTATCATCCATGTCTTTCATTTGTTCAAATAAGCGGTCGAATTCGGGGTTGTGATAATTCGCCGCATTCTCGCCGCCAGTTTGTTTGCGATTCGGCCCATATAATAAAAAGAAAAAGTTTTCGGGATCGGGATAATCGGCATTCCAACCCCACATAAATATTTGCGCACTGCCATCGCGCATTTTTTCTTGAAAGCGATTATAATCCGTTGCGCGAATGACCAATTCAATGCCGAGTTTGGCAAATTGTTTGCGCATCCAATTCAATTGCGCTTTGCTATCGGGGCCGCTATCCATTGCTTCATAATACAACGTTAATGCCTTGTGCGTCGTTGGATCCTGACCATTGGCATACCCCGCTTGGGTGAGTAATTGCTGCGCCTCTATTAAACTACGCCGCCGAGCGTGACCCTGTTCCCAAGTATAAACAGCGGTATTAACGCCCGCTTCACCAGCGCGATAACCGAAAATACTGGGTGGAATAGGGCTGTGCGCAATCATGCCGCGACCATTAGCAAAAATGGCAATGTATTCTTCAAAATCAATCGCAATCGCGAGGGCTTGACGTAATAAACGGGCGCGCTCTGACGTGCCACCAACGACTGGATCCCGCCAATTAAATCCCAAATACCAAATCGAGGTATTGACGGCGGTGGTTAATTGAATACCTTGCTGGGTTAATTCGGGACTGAGGGCCGCGCTGCCGTCGTTATCGAATTGAATGGCGCGATCAAACGCATCAGACGAGACGCCGGAACTGTCATAATACCCCTGTAAAAATTTGGTCCAATACGGGATGGTTTCTTTTTCTAAACTATACACCGCTTGGTCAATAAAGGGCAGGCGTTGGCCGGCATCAGTTAATAATCCAGCCGCCCGATCTTCATCTGATCCGCTGGTGGGGTAATGCTCGGCATGATAATGAGGATTGCGGGTTAAAACCATGCGCAAATTGGGATTGTTTTCACTGAGAAAAAAGGGCCCCGTGCCAATGGGATACCAATCTAAAGTGAGGTTTTTATTTGCCATGCCGGGTTGGTCATAAAAGGCTTCGGCTTCCCAGGGCATAGGTGCGAAAAAGGGCATGGCTAACCAGAATAAAAATTGTGGATAACGCCCGTTGATACGAATGCGATAACTGTAGCGATCAATCACTTCGGCGCCGCGAAATGGGAGTGAACGTAAATCAAAAAACGGGCGGTTGCCGTCAATTGCCGGCGGCGCGGCGGCGGTAATGTGCGCAGTTAAATCGGCAAAGTCAACGATGCGTTCAGTTAATAATCCAGCAATGGGCGAATGACGCCAGGGCGTGGCCAGGCGTTTTATTTGATAGACATAATCTTCCGCTGTTAATTCGCGGGTGCCAGTGGCGGGAAAATCTGTTAAGGTTTTAATATCGGTCAATTGCGCGGGGGTGAGGTGATGATAACGATAATTGCCCGTCGCATCTTGCGCAAAGGCCGGGTGGGGTTGATACTGAATGCCCGGGCGAATGCGAATGACGTATTCACTGCTGGCAATTTGATCGGTCGGGGCGGCGGCTGATAACGATTCACCTTTGGCATTGAAATAGCGCGGCACGGGTAATGAGTCGGCAGTGAGTGGCTCTAATTGATACGGGCGGTGTAAAAAATGATATTGCAGCGGCGGTTCATAAATCTGTGCAATGAAGGCGTATTCATCTGCGCTATAAGAGCGCGCCGGGTCAAGATGCGCCGGTTGTTCACTAAAGGCGCTGTCAATGCGATTAGACTGCGCGTGTTCGGGTGGATAGGGATTATTCCAGGCGGTGTTCAATTCGCAGCCGCTCAATACCAGTAATAAAACGGTGAATGATAAAGCGGCGGGAAGCGACCGGGGCGCGTGCATTGTTTTAATTGCGGCAGATGCGGTAGGGTGAGGCGGCGAGTTCATGGCAATATAATCGCACCGTTGCGCTGTAATTGCCACTGGCAAATGCCGCAATGAAGTTGCGATTGATCTGATTTAAAATAAACGTAAAAACAATAGGATAGCATGATGGGCTTTTTAACTGATAAACGGTTTTTGGTTACCGGCGTTGCGAGTAATCGTTCGATTGCGTGGGGGATTGCGCAGGCGTTGCACCAGCAGGGGGCGGAGTTGACGTTGACGTATCAGGGCGACAAGTTGCGCGGGCGGGTGGAGGAATTGGCGGGACAATGCGGTGCGGCGGGGGTGTTGCCGCTGGATGTTGGCAGTGATGCGCAGATTACCGCGTGTTTTGACGCGCTCGGGCAGCAGTGGGATGGGCTGGATGGGATTATTCACGCCGTCGCGTTTGCCCCGCGTGAGGAATTGGAGGGCGATTATTTGAATGCGGTGACGCGGCAGGGGTTTGCGTTGGCACATGACATTAGTTCCTACAGTTTTGCCGCGCTGGCGAAGGCGGGACGTGACCTGATGCGCGGGCGTAAGGCGGCGTTGTTGACGGTGACGTACCTCGGAGCGCTGCGGGCGGTGCCGAATTACAACGCGATGGGCGTGGCGAAGGCGAGTTTGGAGGCGAATGTGCGTTACATGGCGGCGGCGCTCGGGCCGGAGGGGATTCGGGTGAATGCTGTGTCGGCGGGGCCAATTCGCACGTTGGCGGCGTCGGGGATTAGTGATTTTCGCTCGATGTTAAAACAAGCCGAAGATCGCGCGCCATTGCGGCGGAATGTGAGTATTGATGATGTGGGCAATGCGGCGGCGTTTTTGTGTTCGGATTTAGCGGCCGGCATTACCGGTGATGTGCTGTATGTTGATGCGGGATTTCATATTACGATTTAATGTGATTTGGTAATTCAATTGATCGTTCCGCCGCGCTGTGGTGAGAACGATCAATCAATTGGGGGGATAAATGCCATGCTAAAGGTGACTTGCCCGGCGTTTCCATTGCAGATTACGCCTTAATCATCTGTTCCCACGCGCTTAGGTGAAAATATTTATTTTATTCGCTATTAACCCGTCATGGCTGGCGCAGTTTGGGTAAATCGGCTAACACCAGCGTGGGGGTAATGCCGAAATGATGCACTGAGATTTGATACAGCACCGATAAGGGTGCGGCTAATAAAATAAACAGACACAAAACACGAAATAAATCTAAGCGGCGACGGGGGCGAGGTTTTTTAATTATCAATTTCACTGTGCTATCCAATTCTTCAGGTGTATGACCGACCGCCGCCATCCGACAATCTAGCCAGTGCCGCAACCGACGGGCGGTGACGGTCATGGTTTATAAATGCGTATGAACAGGCATTCTAACCGAAATGCGGTTGCAGTATCGGGATGGAATTGCCAAGACGCGGCGCCGCGGTGACGTGATGATCGTGCAGAGTTAGCAGACTTGGCTTATGCTGGAGGCGGCGCGTCACAGGCTGTATCGGGCGCACTGGTTCTTCCCCATCACGCCTTCACGGAGCCTGTCTTATGCGATCCGCTCGACCGCTTTACGCGGCATTCATCTTTTTCGTCGCACTGGCTGCGAATCTCCCGCACCTCCTCTCCCCCGCACACGCCACCAGCAGTCGCAATTGGCCGACCCCGCCGGTCAGTTTGGACAAGCAGCGGGTGCAAATCTCCGACTCGGCCACGGGTACGACGGCTGACCATCGCAAGTTCGAGGCATTAAAACAGCCATTCACTTCGGGGCCGGAAGTGACCAAAGCCTGCTTGAGTTGTCACACCGAAACCGGTCATCAATTCATGCGCAACATTCATTGGACGTGGGATTATGTCAATCCTAAAACCGGTCAACAATTGGGCAAACGGTATTTAATCAATAACTTTTGCACCAATTCACGCGGCAATGAAGGCATGTGCGCACAATGCCACGCCGGCTATGGCTGGAAAGATGAGAACTTTGATTTCACCAATCAAAACAACATTGATTGTTTAGTCTGTCATGACAGCACCGGCACCTATTATAAAACGCCGAATAGTAATGGCAGCGCGGCCTGCTCGGTGATGTTTGAAGGATTGGCGCCAATTGATTGGAAAAAGGTGGCGCAGCATGTTGAATTACCAAAACGTGCTAATTGCGGCACCTGTCATTTTCAGGGCGGCGGCGGCGATAATGTCAAACACGGCGATCTGTCCACCGCGCTGACCAATCCGCCGCGTGAATTAGACGTTCACATGTCACCCGAGGGCGAGAATTTCGCCTGCACCGCCTGCCACATCACCCGCGAGCATGTTTGGGCGGGCAGCCGCTACGACATTGATCCCCGCGATACCGAAGGCGTCGGCAAGCCCGGGCAGCGCCGCGACGTGGCCAGTTGCGAATCCTGTCACGGTCTCGAACCGCACCCGAGCAACTCAATTGCCGCCATTAAACTCAACGATCACGTCTCCTCGGTGGCGTGTCAAACCTGCCACATCCCGACCTTTGCACGCGGCGGCGTGGCGACCATGATTGATTGGGATTGGCGCACGGCGGGTAAAACGCGCAATGGCGAGGGCTATCACGAACACGGTTATATTCAAGGCAATGGTGAACATCGCTATGTGTATAAATCAATTAAAGGCAATTTCACCTATGATGAAAACCTCGTGCCGCTGTATGCGTGGTTTGATGGACAAATGCAATACACCACGATTGACACGCGCTTTGATTTGAATAAACAACCAATTGCAATTAATAGCTTTACCGGTTCACGCTACGACGGCCGCTCGCGGATTTGGCCATTCAAACGAATGCACACTTGGCAGCCGGCCGATATTGGTTATGGCACGCTGGTTTATAATCACCTGTGGGGCGAGGACAGCGATTCGTATTGGGGCAATTATGATATGAGCAAATCCATTGCGCATGGCATGAAAGCCTTTAATCTGCCGTATTCGGGGCAATTCGGGTTTATTGAAACCTACTCTTATTGGCCAATTACGCACATGGTGGCGCCGAAAGAACAGGCATTAAAATGCAGCGCCTGTCATCAAAAAGACAGTCGCTTAGCCGGCGTCAGCGGGATTTATTTACCCGGCCGCGACGGCAATCATTGGTTAGATGTTTTCGCCATTGTTGCATTAGTCAGCGCCGCCACCGGTATTACCGGTCATAGTTTATTGCGCAAATTTGGTCATCAAGGAGAACCGCACGCATGATTTCCCGTTTTGTATTGATTTACACCCGCTTTGAACGCTTTTGGCATTGGATGCAAATGGCGTTAATTTTCATGCTGATGTTCACCGGCTTTGCTATTCACGGTATTCACCATTGGGTGAGTTTCAGTACCGCCGTGACACTGCATACTATTTGCGCGTTATTGCTGATCTTATTGTGGATTTTCGCCATCTTTTGGCACTTCACCACCGGGACATGGAAACATTACATCCCGACGCGCAATGGCATCATTAAGGTAGCGCGGTTTTATTTTTACGGCATTTTCAAAGGCGAGCGTCACCCGTACCGCAAAGCCTATTGGCGCAAACATAATCCATTGCAGGCGCTGGCGTATTTGAGTCTCAAATTGATGTTATTTCCCGTGATTTGGGTTTCAGGGCTATTGTATTTGCTCTACTTTGTATGGCGCGATCATCCGCAAGCGGCGGATTGGCTATACGGCATTGCAATGATTCACACCGGCGCGGCCTATGCGTTATTAGTATTCGTGGTGGTGCATGTGTATATGTTGACCACCGGGCATTCATTTGTTGAACATCTGCGCCCGATGTTTAATGGCTTTGATGAAATCGAACTCAGTGCTGAAGAGGAGGCGTATCTATTGCGTGATCAACCCAGTCATATTCGTAGCGTGTGATGAGTTAACTCCCCGTTTGCAATAGCGAATGACCGCCTTTTGAAAAGAAAGGCAGGGCTGTTAAATGCTGATTAACCGCTCTGCCTTTGAAAAGGTGGATTAAGAATAAACCGCTTTGCCATTTATCTGCCCTGGCGGTGCACAATGCCGACACCGTGTTTGCCGGTGGTGATGATTTCAGGAATTACGCAGTTGGACTCTAAGTGTTTGATTTTCCAAGAGTCGGGTTGCTTACGATATACAGCGCCATTGATAAGAAAATCAATTACTTATACTCTAAACTGCGTCACTTTTGGCGTTAATCAAAAACTTAACAGCCCCGTTTTTGAAAAAGACGCTCGTGCAGCGAGTGGGGATTTAATACCCAATTCTGACCGTTTATTTAATTAGGTTTAATTGCATGGCATTAGGAATCACCGCGCAGGAATACCGCCGCCGCCGCCGCGAAGTCATTAATCAACTCGGCAGCGACAGCGTCTTAATTCTACCCGCTGCCCATGAAATGATCCGCAACCGGGATGTCACCTATCCATTCCGCCAAGACAGCGATTTTATTTGGCTAACCGGGTTTCCCGAACCCGACGCCATTGCCGTCATTACCCCCGGCCAACGCGGCGCTGAATACACCTTATTTTGCCGCCCGCGTGATCCCGAACGCGAACGCTGGGATGGAGAACGCATTGGAATTGATGGGGCAGTTGCGCAATATCAAGCCGATGTTGCCTATTCACTCGCCGAATTAGAACAAAAGATTCCTGACTTGTTGTCTAATCGCCGGCGCGTGTTTTATCCACTCGCTGTTAATGCAGAATTTGATGCGCAAATCATGCAATGGCTGCGCGTAGTACGCAATAAAGCCCGAGGTGGAATCACTGCACCGAGTGAATGCGTCTCATCAGATCGTATCCTGCACGAATTGCGACTCATTAAAAGCCCGGCTGAATTAACTTTAATGCGGCGGGCGGCTAAAATCTCCGCTCTTGCCCATCGCACGTTAATGACCACCTGCCAACCCGGCAGCACTGAAGCGGTATTAGAAACAGCATTTATTTGCACCTGCGCCCAACACGGCGCCCGCCATCAAGCCTATTCACCCATCGTCGCCGGCGGTGAACGTGCCTGCATTCTGCATTCGGTCAGTAATGATGCACCATTGCACGATGGGGATTTAGTGTTAATTGATGCCGGCGCCGAATTCAATGGTTACGCATCCGATATTACCCGCACCTTTCCCGTCAATGGGCGCTTTAATTTTGCGCAGTGTCAATTATACGAATTGGTCTTAAATGCCCAAGCCGCCGCGCTTGCTTGCGCGATTCCCGGACAGTATTGGAATGCCCCGCATGAGGCGGCCGTCAAGGTATTAACACGCGGATTAGTGAAATTGGGTTTATTGGCTGGACAGAGCAAAGATGTGCCGCGTTTAATTAAAGAAGAGCAATACAAACCCTTTTACATGCACCGCACCGGGCATTGGTTAGGATTGGATGTGCATGATGTCGGTGATTACAAACCGAATCAACAGTGGCGACAATTCACGCCGGGCATGGTTTTGACTATTGAACCGGGGCTTTATATTGCACCCGATGCTGACGTGCCAATGGAGTATCGCGGCATTGGCATTCGGATTGAAGATGACGTGTTAATTACCGCCGGCGGTAATGAAATCCTATCGCGTGAGGTGCCAAAAGAGGTCGCCGCAATTGAGACGTTAATGGCACAACGGCGGAATCATAAAGTGAAATAAATTATTGAATAGCATTAATTTTCTGCTGAATTTTATAAAATTTAAATGATCCGCATTTATTATTTAATGTGATCGTCAATATGATATTTTTCAAATACTCTGAAAATCTCAGTACAAAATTGTTTTAAATTATCATCCTGATTTGCTGTTGCCAACTCATCCAAGCGAATAAACATTCGTTTCCCTAGTTCCGTTTGCTGATAATTTTTCTTTCTCAGGTTATGTTCAGCACACAGCGTTTGTCCATTTAAAATACTCGCCTCGCCACCTTTATTCTTCGGTTTAATGTGGTCAGCATGGATTTCAACACCCTCAGCATAACCGCGTCCACAAATAACACAACGATAATGATCGCGTTCAAAAATAGCTTTTCTTTGTTCGTCAGTAAAGTTCTCTAGCTGGTTATTTACAATATAATTGGGATCATAACGGTATATTCCTTTGCTAACTTTGATTAAAAAACCCTCTTCATGAAGATGACGAATGCTCCGCCATGGGTCTCGCGGCGGGTTATCATGTTCAAGCAGCCACTGTTCTGTAACCCAATCCACAACGGGCCCATGTTCACAATCTTGGAATGGATGATTTTTAAAGTATGTAATGAGTAAGTCTTTAATAGATTGTGTCATTCCGTATCCTCAAGCACCAAACAATTCTGACGAGTGCAATCTAACAACCGTTGTTTGCTGAGTTCGCAATAACTGCTATCAATTTCAATGCCAATTGCTTGGCGTTGATGCAGTGCCGCTGCAATTATCGTCGAACCACTCCCACTAAATGGGTCTAATATCGTATCCCCCACAAAACTAAATAACTTAATACAGCGTTTCGGTAATTCAAGTGGAAATGGCGCCGGGTGACCAATACGCTTTTTGCTTTCACCATTAAAACTCCATAACCCATTTGTCCAATCCATAAACTCAATTTTATTAATATCCGAGATGCGACTCCCGCTCGTTTTTTTCCAATCATGTTTATACAACACGACAATTAATTCCACCGGGGCAATAACAAAGGGCGCCGACGCACTCAACCACGACCCCCACGCAGTGCGCCGTGAAATATTGCCTTCATTCCAAATAATGGTAGAGTGGTATTGAAAACCAATCTGTTTGGCAATTGTGGTGATGTCAGCCCCAATACTTTGCTGCCCCCCTTTGTTTTTATCCAGCGGAATATTTAAACACAAACGTCCATCGTCTTTTAACCAATGAAAACATCTGGTCAACCATGCTTGAGAAAATTCTAAATATTCAGCGTAAGATAAATCATCTTTATTAGAATTATACTGAATATCAACATTGTACGGCGGGGAAGTCACTATTAGATCAATGCTATGATTCTCAATTACATTCGTCGCCAGTATATTACCTTTAATAAGTGTCACAGAATCATTTTGAAAATAAATACTAGCGTCTGACATCATTTTATTTGGGAGTTTAAGCAATTGCGCTTGCGTAAAATGTGTTGAGCTAAAAAGCACACCAATAAACTTGCCGCGAGTGATACGGTGTGCAAGCGCACCGCATCCTACAATTTGAGCGACAAATCTACAATTGCACAGCCCCTACTTATATTTGACGAACAATGGCAGATTCAATTAATGTCAAAAAATCTTGCTCATCACGAATGCTTGCTATTTCATTAGAACTGACGGTATAGCCATAGGGTTGTGCAATGGCTTCATAGCGTGGCACCCGCGAATGAAATAAACGGGGAAATACCCAGCGGGTGAAAGCATTAGGATCAATATCTGCAACGTATTCTAACTGTTCCAGTTGTAAATACTCTTTAACCGCTGTTTTTAAGAATGCCGGGCGAAAATACAATGGTTTGGGATCCGCTTGGGCGCGCTGAATTAATTTAATTTCATCTTCTTCAGGAACGCGAATGTATAAAATCAGCGTGTGTTGTGCTAATAAATCAATCACCGACGGCTCATCCAATTCACATAAACTTCCACCAACATCATTAACAAAATGGCGATACCCATAAATCAGACGCGCCTTGTCAATAAACTCCGGCACGTCACGCATTGCACGAATTTCCGCATCGCGGTATAGCGCCTGGCGACGACTAAATTCCGTTAAACTCATTCCACCGAGGTCAGGATCGCCCAACTGTCCAATAAAACTTAAGACTGGACCTAAATCATCAACTTTAATGTTGTTAGTAATAGCAATCCAATCACGACGCAATAAGGTGCGCAAAAAAGGGACGCACATGGCCTGCGTTTTAATTAAATCTAAAATCGGTTCGTCTAAATACCGCGTACCAATGCGGTAATCACCTGAATAATGAAACCAATCGTGACTGCGCAAAATACCCGATAAATACGTTTTACCAACGCCGGACATGCCTAACAATGTAATGCTGCGATTGTGCCAATGACGAAATTCTTCAGCGGTAAATTTCAAAACGCGGCTCCTTAGAATTAACAATAAATAATAAAGTGAATAGATGCTAAATGTTTACATGCGCTATAAAAACATATTGAATTATCCGCCGCTTGCTTGTTTTACTGTTTCTAAATTTTCCCACTGTTGATACAGCGTATTTAATTCCACTTCCAGTGCCAATAAGCGAGCGTGAATTCCGGCGACTTCGTTGCCAGCTTGCCGATACAGCCCCGGTTCTAATAATCGTTGCCGTAATAGGCTCTGCTCTTGTTCTAATAATTCAATCTGCGCTGGAAGCGCCGCCAATTCACGTTGCTGCTTAAAAGTTAATTTAACGGGTGCAGATGTTGTTGAACGCGTTGTCACTGCGGGTCGTATTGGCGCCAATAATGATGGCGATGGTGGACGCTGCCGCAACCAATCAGTATAACCGCCGACGTATTCATTAACGCGCCCTTGCCCTTCTAATACCAAAGTTGTCGTCACTAAATGATCGAGGAATTCACGATCGTGACTCACTAATAATAATGTGCCATCAAATTGGTGCAATAACTCTTCCAGTAACTCTAATGTTTCACTATCTAAATCGTTGGTCGGTTCATCTAATACTAATACATTGGCGGGTAATGAAAACAGTTTAGCTAATAGTAAACGATTACGTTCACCGCCAGATAATGCCATGACGGGTTGACGAGCGCGCTCTGGTGTAAATAAAAAGTCTTTTAAGTAGGATAGGACATGTTGACTACGCCCGGCAATTTCGATTCGGTCGCGTCCACCGGCCAAGTTATCGCACACATTGGCAGTTGGGTTTAATTGGGCGCGTAATTGGTCAAAATAAGCGATTTGCAAATTGCTGCCGCGTTTCAATTCGCCCTGCGTTGGCGTTAATTCACCGAGCAGCAGTTTTAATAACGTGGTTTTGCCCGCGCCATTCGCGCCAATAATCCCAACGCGATCACCGCGCATAATGATGGTATTTAAATTGGTAATGAGTGGGGGTTGATCGGCTGACCAATTAAACTGTACCGCTTGCGCTTCAATTACTAATCGCCCGCTGCGCTCGCTACTATCCAATCGCATTCGCGCTGTACCCAATTGTTGCCGCTGCGCTGCCCGTTCACGTCGCATCATTTCTAATGCGCGCACCCGCCCTTCATTACGAGTGCGCCGCGCTTGAATCCCTTGCCGAATCCAGATTTCTTCGGTCGCTAATTGCTGTTCAAACCGCGCTCGATTCATTGCTTCTGCATGTAAGCGTTCTTCACGACGGCGAGTAAAATTCGTGTAATCTCCCGGCCAATCGGTGAGTTGACCGCGATCTAATTCTAAAATACGGGTGGCTAATCGGCGTAAAAAACGGCGGTCATGTGTAATAAATAAAAGTGTGCCATGATAGTTTAATAAAAACTCCTCTAACCAATCAATCGTATCAATATCAAGATGATTAGTTGGTTCATCAAGCAGCAATACATCAGGATCACGAATCAATGCGCGGGCTAATAATACGCGGCGCCGCAAGCCGCCCGACAATGCGTAATAACGCGCATCCGCATCCAATCCCAAACGACTAATCACCCGCTCGGCACGTTGTTCAATTTCCCAGCCACCGTGGCTTTCTAATTGTTGACCAATAACTGCCAATTGCGTTAGTTCAGCATCCGTTGCTGCCGTACTCAGTTGATGACTAAGCCGGTAGTAATCACTAATTAATGTGCTTAATTCACCCAATCCTGCCGCGACTAAATCAAGTACCCGCTGATCATTATTTAAAGCAATATTAATTTCAGCTTCCTGTTCTAAACGTGCCAGACGCAATCCCGACGTGGCATGTATTGTACCGCTATCGGGCGGTAATTCGCCGGCAATGAGTTTCAATAAGGTAGATTTACCAACGCCATTACGCCCAATTAGGCAAATGCGCTCACCGCGTTCAAGGTCTAGATTAATGGCATCGAGCAATGGAGCGCCACCGTAGCCTAAGGTAACACCGCGTAATGACAAAACAGGCATATTAATAATGACCTAAAAGGCAGGGCAATTCAATGTTGTTCATCAACGATAAAAATAATTGGCAAATGCACTGAGTGTTGGATATTTGGTATTCATTATATCAATGCTGTTTATGCCATCATTCGCCATTGTTGCAATAATAACCATGCACCACTAATAACGCTGACTATACCAAATACTTTTGCCGTCAATGGCTCTAATAATTCACCAGGTCCTAGCAGGATTAACAAGGTACCACATAAAATAAAAGTAACCCCAGTTAAACTAGCAATTAACGTGCGCCGCTCGCGTTGTTCACGTTCACGCCGTTCATTCTCTTCTCGACGCAAGCGCGCTTCTTGCTGCGTATGATCTAATCCAGATAGCACCCGCCATGCTAATAACGGTAATTCAGGTAAATGTTCACTCATTGGACCAAGATTAGCGCGAGTACGCCGCCATAATGCCTTGGGTCCTAAACGTTCTTTCATCCAACGTTCCATAAAAGGTTTAGCGGTAGTCCATAAGTCTAATTCAGGATATAACTGCCGTCCTAACCCTTCAATATTCAATAGCGTTTTTTCTAATAACACGAGCTGTGGTTGTATTTCCATATTAAAACGCCGTGCCGTTTGGAATAACCGAACGAGGAAATGACCAAAAGAAATCTCAGCCAGCGGTTTTTCAAAAATCGGTTCACTCACGGTACGGATTGCTGCCTCGAATTCATCCACTCGCGTTCCTGGCGGTACCCAACCAGATTCGACGTGTAATTCAGCAACGCGGCGATAATTACGGTCAAAAAAGGCTAATAAGTTTTCTGCCAAATAGCGTTGATCTGCTTCAGTTAAACTGCCAACAATCCCAAAATCTACCGAAATATAGCGCCCGTTTGATTCGACAAAGATATTGCCCGGGTGCATATCGGCATGAAAAAAATTATCTCGAAATACTTGGGTAAAAAAGATTTCCACGCCGCGTTCACCCAATAAACGCATACTAATTCCCTGAGCTTTTAATGTCGCAATATCACTAACCGGTGTACCATAAATGCGTTCCATCACCATGACACTGGGTCGCGTCCAATCCCAATACACATCAGGAATATACAATGCCGAATGATTTAACCAATTACGCCGTAATTGTGACGCATTCGCTGCTTCGCGTTGCAAATCTAATTCACCATAAATGGTTTTTTCATATTCACTGACCACTTCTATTGGACGCAAGCGCCGTGCATCACGCGAATAGCGATTTAGTAGTCGCGCCATGCTGTACATTAGCGCAATGTCACGATCAATGATTTTTTCAATACCAGGACGTAATACTTTGACAATAATTTCGCGGCCGTCTTTAAGACGACCCGTATGCACTTGCGCAATAGATGCTGAAGCGAGTGGCACGTCATTAAAATCATTTAATACCGTCGCAATTGGCTGCCCCCAGGCTTTTTCAATTAATGCCCGTGCCTGATCAGATGGAAAGGGCGCAACGCGATCTTGCAACCGCGCCAATTCATCTGCCCAATCATCGGGTAATAGATCGCGGCGCGTGGATAATAATTGACCAAATTTAATGAAAATTGGGCCGAGTTCTTCCAATGCACCCCGCACCCGCACTGGATAAGCGGGTAATGGTTTGCGCAGCCAATACCAGGGAGATATAAATAATAAAAACCGCAGCGGGCGGAATAAGTGAGTGGCTAGAATCACCTCATCTAATCCGTGCCGTAATAAAACCACACTGATATGCAGCAACCGCAATGTTTGGCGAATTGGTGTCATAATGTGGATATACCAAGAATACGCGGCGTTAAATGTTCAATTCGCACTGCCAAGCGTTCTACTGCATCACGGTAATGATCAACATCATTTAAAAACCGCTGTAACTCGTAATGGGTTGCTAATAATTGACCATCGTCATATAGATAGTTTCGTACCTCATGCGTCAAGCGTTCAGCACTGCGCTGCAACCAATGACCACCAGTACGCGCTTGGCTACTAATTTGATGCGCTAAATGATCTCCAACCACTTGCGCTAATAATTCTTCCCAATCCACATCGAGGTGTTTAAATACATCACTCAATCGTTGCGCACTGTGATTATCACCAATGATTTCAATATCACCCGAAAAGAGTTGTTCTTCACGCCGCTGCCCAAGTGCTAAACGCAATAATGCCACTGGTGTCCCGCGTACAGTGCAATCCGGTTCGGCATCATAAGCACTAAACAGTTGCAATGACCGTCGCCCCGGGACAACAAACAACCGCGTTTCTAGTCCCAATACTTCAATAAGCAACACCTGCCCTTGCATCGTAGAAAGGCGTTCAGCACCTTCAGGATCCAATGCTAAAAAACGATTCACACTCTCTTGCAGCACTAATAAAACGGGATCGGGAATGGCAAATAAAGATTCGCTCATAACTTATAACCACGATGAATGGCAACAATACCGCCTGTTAAATTAAAAAACTCGCAGCGTTCTAGCCCAGCCTGTTCCAACATGGATAAAAGATGGGGTTGATCGGGGTGCATCCGAATGGACTCGGCAAGATAGCGATAACTATCAGAATCACCGGCAACACACCGCCCGAGTAATGGCAGCACGGAGAATGAATATAAATCATATATGCGCTGCAAAGGTGCATTCGTAGGATGAGAAAATTCTAATACCAATGCCCGCCCACCAGGACGCAATACCCGCTGCATTTCATTGAGTGCTTCTTGTTTATGTGTCACATTACGCAAGCCAAATGCAATGGTGACGCAATCAAAACTGTTATTCGCAAAGGGTAAGTGCTCGGCATTGGCTAGAATATACTCTAAATTACCGACAATGCCACGATTATCTAAACGCTCGCGCCCGTGCATTAACATGGCTTGATTAATATCAGACATAATCACGCGCCCACTGGTGCCGACAATCTGCGCAAAACTCGCTGCAAGATCACCGGTGCCGGAGGCTAAATCTAATACATGTTGACCACGCCGCACGCCGGCTAAACTAATAGCCCTGCGTTTCCATAGGCGATGAATACCTAATGACATTAAATCATTCATCACATCATAGCGATCTGCCACCGAATCAAAAACGGCACGCACCCGTTGCTGTTTTTCTTCAATTGGGACTTGCTGATAGCCAAAATGCGTCCGTGAGTCTTCTTCGGACATGTGTGATTCCTCAAAATCAAAATAAAATAAGTGGTTTAATTAAAAAATGATGCACGTTGTGATTAGTTAGGACGGTCAGTTTTGCGTTGATAACCAGCCGCTTCGAGTTCGGCTAAATACGCAGTCCATAATTGGGTTTGATCGCGTCCCAATTTGTATAAATATTCCCAAGAAAAAATGCCTGTATTATGACCGTCATCAAAATGCAAACACACGGCATAATTACCAACCGGTTCAATACGCTCAATATTCACTGCTTCCTTGCCTAATTGCGGTACCCGCTGTCCGGGTCCATGCCCCATGACCTCTGCTGATGGTGAATAAACACGCAACAATTCAATGGGTAAACTGAATTGAGTGGCGTCGTCAAAACTCAGGTCTAATACGCGGGAAGTGCGATGTAAGTTAATTTCGGTGAGGGTCGGCATGATGAAAATCCTTGTGAATCAGTAGAATGTGAATATACGGTGGCGGTGTAATGAATCAATGCAATCTGTTTATGCTATCTGCGATTGTTATTTGTTGCACTGGATTAAGCACTGCCAGAAAACTAATTGTACTATACCAGTCTTTTTGACATTGTCAAACATGTTACATGAGAGAACAATCTTATACATCTGACAGCGTGTGGTTTATTCATTTCAAATAACTTGATCCGTTGTTTGAAATTGCAATGCCGCCAATTTAGCATACAAACCACCGTCCCGCATTAAACTGGTATGGTCGCCGGTTGCCACAATGCGCCCGTGTTCTAATACCAAAATGCGGTCGGCATGACGCACCGTTGCTAATCGGTGTGCAATGACAATAGTGGTACGATCACGCATCAATTGTTCTAATGCTGCTTGAACAAACTGTTCACTCGCAGCATCTAATGCACTGGTGGCTTCATCTAATAACAATAATCGTGGATTGCGCAAAATAGTACGCGCAATTGCAATACGCTGACGCTCACCGCCCGATAAACGAATGCCACGTTCGCCTAAATCGGTATTAAAACCCTGCGGCAGTTTTTCAATAAACTCAATTGCATGAGCAACGGTCGCTGCTTGACGGATTTGCGCATCTGTTGCCGTGTTTAATCCATAGCGAATGTTTTCCCACGCGCTGGTGGCAAAAATCACCGGCTCTTGCGGGACTAATGCAATATGAGTGCGCAATTCTTTGGGATCAAGGGCGCGTAAATCAATTCCATCAAAGCGAATAAACCCACTGCTCGGATCATAAAAACGCAATAATAATTGAAATAAAGTTGATTTGCCAGAGCCGGATGGGCCAACTAATGCAACCCGCTCGCCCGGGGCAATCGTGAAATGCACTTGATCTAATGCTGGGGTCTCTGGACGACTGGGATAGTAAAACGACATCTGCTCGCATTCAATACACCCGCGCACTGGCGGCGCTAATGATATTGGCACTGGCGGTGCAGTAATACGCGGCTGCATTTCCAATAATTCCATTAATCGTTCACTAGCACCCGCGCCGCGTAATAATTGACCCGATAAATCGCTTAATGATCCAACTGAGCTGGCCACTAATACGGCGTAAAATAAAAAGGCCGATAATTGCCCGCCGCTGAGTTCACCGGTTAATACTTGATGGCCGCCAACCCAAATCACTAATCCAATGGCGCCAAAAGTCATTAAGGTGGCGACGCCGGATAATAACGCGCTATTCCATGCCCGCTCACGCGCAATAGAAAACGCCGCTTCTAATCGTTCGCCGTAATGCTGACTATCAATCGTTTCGTGATTAAACGCTTGCACAGTGCGAATGCCGTGAATGGTTTCATCAACATAAGCGCCAATATCCGCAATGCGATCTTGACTACCGCGTGCTAATCGGCGCACCCGTGAACCTAACCACCAACCCGGCGCAATGACAATTGGAACGCCGAGTAATACGAGTGCAGTTAACGCCGGGCTAGTAATTGCCAACATGATAATACCTCCGAGCATTAACAGGGCGCTGCGCACCGCCATTGCGAGTGTTGAACCGACCACAATTTGTAATAATGCGGTGTCACTGGTGAGGCGCGAAATCAATTCGCCAGTGCGAATGCGCTCGAAATAAATCAGGTCGAGTTGTAATACCCGTGTGAAAACGGCGCTGCGAATATCCGCGACTACGCGCTCGCCAATCCAATCTAATAGATAAGCGCGTAAAGTGATGGCAATAGCGGTAATGATAACGATGCTAAAGAAAAAGAGCAGTGCGTGATTGAGTTCAGCAATTGAACCACTTGCTAGACCGCTATCAACGAGGGTGCGCAGTACCTGTCCAAAAGTTAATACCGAACCGGCGGCTATGATGAGTGTTATAAATGCGGCGGTTAATATCCAACGATAGGGTTGAATAAAATGCAATAAACGACGGAGGGCAGATAAATTGCGGGTGGCGGGACGGTCTGGGAGTGCGGCGCTGGGTGGATAGCGCATGGCGGCGGTCTCGTGCTAGATCAACGACTGTTGTTAGTCTAGCATCTACCATTCAGCGCCAAATGTCCAATAGCATGTAGTCAGCGGGTTTAATTTATGTATGACGTAATGATAATTATCATGCGGCGCTTGAATCAAAAAATCATTATTCAAGCGCCATGATTTTAATTAGTCCAACACATAAAAAAGTTAGGCGGCTAATGCTTGATGCACATCCGCCTGTGCATCAGAGCCACTGAGTTTTAGGTCATAAGTAGCTTGCAACTGTTTAAAGATATTTGGCGTAATAAAGGCTGGTGGATTGGGACCTAATGTAATTCCTTTGACGCCCAAGTACAATAGCGTTAATAAGACCGCCACCGCTTTTTGTTCAAACCAGCTAATGACTAGCGTGAGCGGTAATTCATTTACGCTGCATTTGAATGCTTCGGCGAGTGCGACTGCTACCATAATTGCGCCATACGCATCATTGCATTGTCCCATGTCGAGTAAGCGCGGTAATCCTAAATGGGTGCCGTAATCATAATCCCGAATACGGAATTTGCCACAGCCTAATGTTAAAATGAATGAATCGGGCGGGGTGGCTTGGGCATAATCACTGAAATAATTGCGCCCTTTTTCTGCACCATCACAGCCGCCAATTACAAAGAAATGACTAATTTGACCGGCTTTAACGGCATTAACAATTGTCCCCGCTTGCTTTAATAACACGGTGCGATGAAAGCCAACTTGTGATTCACCGGTGATCTGTTCAACGCATGGCGGGCATTGAAGAGCGGCTGCAATAACTGGGGCAAAATCACCGGGCGCTAAATGCTGACCATGTGGCACAGCGACGGCATTTGTGGTAAATAACCGTGCTTTATAATTGTCGGGTGGAATTAAGACGCAATTGGTTGTACCGACAATTGGCCCCGGGAATGCGGCGAATTCTTTCTTTTGATCTTGCCAGGCACCGCCATAATGACCAGCTAAATTGGGATGCTGTTGAAAGCGGATGTACATGTGCGCTGGTAGCATTTCACCATGCGTATAAACTTTAATCTCTGTACCTTCAACCTGCTGTAATAAATGCCATAAATCTAATAAATCATGTCCAGTGACTAAAATACCGGGGCCGGCTTGCGTTCCTTCTTTTACCTGATAGGGTTGTGCCTCACCAAAGTGTTCTAAATGACCAGCATCAAGTAATTGCATCACGCGCAAATTCATTTCACCGCACTTGAGACAATAACCTAATAAAGTCTCTTCATCAAAATTAACATTGGTCATGCTGGCAAATAAGGCTTCTTCAATAAACTCGGACACCACGACATCGGATTGACCTAAACGCCGCGCATGATGCGCATACGCTGCCATGCCTTTTAATCCGTATAGCAATAGCTCTTGTAATGACTGGACATCTTCAGTCTTACCACAAATGCCTGGATTATTGACACACCCGGTTTGATGATAGGTTTGTTCGCATTGATTACAGTACATAGCAGCAGCCCTTTGGTGCAAAATGATTAATGACACTGGTTAGTAGCAGCGATTGTTGACTATATTGATAATCGCAATAAAACTAACACGGTACGCGAAATGATGCGTACAGTAGCGACACTATGCACGACTGCCCGATGTCCCGCCTTGATCTAAGTCAAGTTGAATGATGGTGGTGATTTAAGCGATGCGGTTCACTTGGTTGATGGCAGTGAATAATTTAACAAGGTAATGATAGCAATGAAAATACTCGCTATTCGCGGTCTGAATTTAGCGTCACTCGCTGGCGAATTTGAATTAGATTTTCAACAGCCACCATTAGTTAATGCAGGATTATTTGCAATTTGCGGCGCCACTGGCGCGGGTAAAAGTACCTTACTCGATACACTCTGTTTAGCATTGTATGGACAAACACCCCGATTACAACGCGCCCCAAGTGCGAATAAAAACGCCGCAGTTACACAATCAGTTTCATTAGATACCATTGCTCCGCGTGATGCCCGCACCTTATTAAGACGCGGCACCAGCAATGGGTTTGCCGAAGTGGATTTTATTGGCAATGATAATGACATCTATCGCGCCCGCTGGAGTGTCCGCCGTGCGCATGGGCGCGGTAAATTGCAATTCGCTGAACATACATTACACACGCTCGCTGGTCAACGCATTGCTCACACGAAAACCGAAGTGCAGACTGCCATGATTGAACGGCTCGGTTTATCGTTTGAACAATTCACCCGCTCGGTGTTATTAGCACAGAATGATTTCGCGGCCTTTTTGAAAGCGAATGATAATGAACGTGCCGAATTATTAGAAACACTGACTGGATTAGAATTGTACAGCGCGCTCTCTCATCGTGCCTTTTATCGTGCTAAAGATGAGCAACAACGTCTGGATAGTTTAGCGCGTCAACACGCTGAACAACAACCACTGTCTTATTCGGAGCGGGCGCAATTAGAACAGCGTTTAGCGGCGACGCGGGCAATCAATGTGGCAATTGAAAATCGCATTAATGCAATTAAACAGCAATTAGATTGGCATCATCGCGCTGATGAATTAGCGCAATTAGAACGAATTGCACAGCAGCAATTGACTGATGCGCAATTGAATGATGCAGCGGCCGCACCGCGCCGTTATCAATTGCAATTAATGCGTACCGCGCAAACCGCCCGACCGCTCTTGACTGCGCATGATGAGGCGCAGATGCAATTGTCGCGTCAACAGCAACACTTGACAACTTTACAACAACAGCGCACCGCTGTTGCAGATCAGCGACACAAGTTAGAATGTGCGCTGGCCACAGCAGTGGATGCAATGGCGCAAGCCGAGCAACAACGTACCGCGATGACGCCTGACCTTGATCGGGCGCGGGAATTGGACGCGGCTGTGGCGGCTTTACAACCAAGTTACGCGGCTGCGCAAGCGGCTGTGGCGACGGCCGAGCAGTCATCTGTTGCGTCAAATCAACAGGTCGCACAGTTGCAACATGACCATGACCAGTTGCACTCTGAGCAGCAGACGCTGGTCACTTGGTTGGCGGATCACGCGCATTTGTCAGCACTGGCGCGGGATTGGTCGCACTGGGATCACCTGCTGACCAGTGCAGCCGCGTTGCAATCGCAAGTAGCGGCGCTCACCGCTGAGTTGGCGCAGGTGCAATCAGATAAAAGTCAACAAGAACAACAGGTTACAGCGGCTGCGGGCGCTCATGCTGAACTGGTGGCGCAGTTAGACGCGGCAATGGTTGTGTTGAATAGTGCGCATGTTGCAGCTGAACAACAGGATGCCGATCAGTTGGCAAATCAGCGCAGTGTAGCGGAAATGCGTCGTGACCAATTACACAACGCCGAACAGTGTTGGTCGCAGTTGACTGCGCACTTGCAGCGGCAGCGCGAATTATGTGCCGAATTGGACGCGATCACGGTGGCATTGGACGCGAACGTGCCGCAATTGGCGGCGATTGTGCAGCAACGTCAGACGTTGACTGCGGAGTTGGCGCAGGCGGAACAGGCGTTGCGACAGGTGGAATTGACCGCCGCTGAACACACCGTCGCGTTGCGGGCGCAGTTGTTGGCGGGGGAACCTTGTCCGGTGTGCGGGGCGACGGCGCATCCCTATCTTGTTGAATTAACAGCAATATCGCCGCAGGTGCTGTCCGAATATCAGGCGCGGGTGCGGACGTTGCGTGACCAATTTGATGCGGCGCTGGCGACTGAGGCGAGTTGGCAAACGCAGGCGGTCACGCAACGGCAGCGGGCGGTGGAACTTGATGCAGCGCTGGGGCCGGTGACGGCGACTGTTGCGCAATTGGAACAGGTGTGGCAAACACAACCACTCGTGACCGAATTGGCGGCAATTGACCCGCCAGCGCGGGCGGCGTGGTTGGCGCAGCAACAGCAGGCGGTGCGCCGCGAATTGACGGCGCTTAAAGAGGCAGAATCGGTGCAACGTCAACGAGTTAAGACGGTCGAGCGGGCGCAGGCACAGGTCAATCAGTTGCAACAGCGGCAGCAGGTTAGTCAAGTAAGGTTGGGCAAACAACAGGCAGATTTAGCGCAGTTACAACAGTTGGTTTTGCAGCACACAGCGCGTCTGGCTGATTTGCAACAGCAATTAGATCAGTATTTAAGCGGGTTGGACGGTGCATTTGCGGGGGCTGAGTCGTCGAATTTGTCAGGTCAAACCGCGTGGCGGGTGCAGTGGTTGGCAGATATGCAACAGTTTTATTTACACCAACAACAGGCGGCGCAGACGTGGCTTGCGCACCAGCAGCGGGCGACTGATCAGCAGCGAACATTGGCGCAGGTCGTGCTTAATTTGGCGAATGCGCAAGTGACGGCGGCAGAACGTCAGGGGCAGGTCGAGCGGGCGACGACGACGTTTGCGTCATTGACGCAACAGTTGACGAATTGGCAACACCAGCGGCGCAAGTTGTTGAATGGTGAGGCGGTAGCGACGGTGACAGCGCGACTGACGACGGCGGTTGAGGCGGCACGGGCGGTGTATGAGCAACATGTTGCAGCGGTACAAACGGCGCGGCAGGCGTTGGTCAGCGCCGATGAAAAGGTGACGGCGGCGGTGGCGCAACTGGCGGAGCGGGAGCAGGCAGCGACGCACTCTGTCGCGGTATTACAACAGTGGTTAAATGCGCCACCATTGGACATCACAGGCGAAATGATAATAGAAATGCCGGCAGTGATGGCAATTGATTTGGCGACGTTGCGGCAGTTATTAGCGCACGATCATTATTGGATGGCGCGGGAGCAGGCGGCATTGCAGGCATTGAAAACAGCATTGAATCAAGCTGAATTATTATTGAATGATCGGCAGTGGCAGTGTCAACAACACGCACGGCAACGCGATTCAAATGTCAGTTGTGAACAATTAACGCAGCAGCAAGTGCAATTGAATGCTGAATTAGAACACCTGCGCAAGCAAATGAACGAATGTGAATTTGTGCGACGGCAGGATGATGCGCGGGCGGCAGATTCAATTAAATTACGGGTGCGATCTATTAACCAAGCAAATATAACTCGGCGGTGGCAGGAATTAAACGAGGTGATTGGATCAGCTGACGGTAAAAAGTTTCGCAATTATGCGCAGCAATTAACATTGGATATTTTGCTGGGGTATGCTAATCGGCATTTAATTGAAATCACGCCGCGTTATCGGTTAGAACGTGAGGGCGGGCGATTGGGATTAGAAGTCATCGATCAGGATATGGGTGATGAGCGGCGGTCGGTGCATTCTTTATCAGGTGGTGAATCATTTCTGGTGGCATTGGCATTGGCGTTAGGATTGGCATCATTATCATCACATCGTGTTAAAGTGGAATCATTATTTATTGATGAAGGCTTTGGTAGTTTGGATGCAGAGACCTTGCGTGTGGCATTAGACGCATTAGATCGGTTGCAAGCGCAGGGGCGTAAAGTTGGCGTGATTTCTCATTTACAGGAAATGACCGAACGGATTGGGGTGCAGGTGTATTTGCAGCGGCATAGCGGTGGACGGAGTCGAATTGAAATACGCGGGCGTTAAATAGCATCAGGTGGTGCGTGATTGAATACGGCGTAGTTAAAAATCTATCATTTCAGGTGTGACTGATGCGTATCGTCATCTTTTAACAACATCATTTTATAAACAACAGAGATACAGGATACATGCAATTAGACATTTATACTTTAACGGTTGTGTTAATGGTGTCAAACTTATTGTTAGTAATTGCGCTATTCCTGCAATATCGCATTGGGCGCAGTTGTGTTGGCACTGGCTGGTGGGTATTAGGGACATTAGCTTTTTCACTGGGGTTTGCATTTACTTATTTGCGTGCTGGTCCAATAAAATTACTCGCTATTTCTGCAAACAATTTACTCTTTTTTATTAGCCTGCTGTTGCTATACATTGGCGTATTACGGTTTCTTAATCGCCGCGCCAACCTGCCGTTGTTGCTTGTTAGCAGTATTATCTACACATCCATTTCGCTTTATTTCACCTATTTTGATGACAGTCTATTCGCCCGCCGCATTAATATTTCATTTGGATTAGCGTTGTTTTGTTTTTTAATGACACATGCGTTATCGGTGTACAAAACCCGCGCTATTGCCGAAGCCGCCAGATTTTTAGGGTTTGTTTTTTTTAGCTATGGCTTGTTTCTACTGGTACGCGGCATTAGTCCACTGTTAGGCGGCCCTGTTGGAGATTTATTCACGCCATCGTTGGTACAAGTCAGCACTTATTTAAGTAGTTTTATTGTCAGTATTTTGTGGACATTTGGGTTTATCGTTCTAATCAATCAACGTTTACAAGCCGAAAATAACGAAGCCCATGATAATTTGAAATTGATTTTTAACACCAGTCCAAATGCGTTTTTAATTACACGTTATATTGATGGTAAAATTACTTTAGTGAATGATGGCTTTAGTGCAATGACTGGGTTATCTCGCACCGAGGTTTTAGGTAAAACACCGCTTGATCTCAAATTGTGGGATGATCCGCATGATTGTCATAAGGTCATGGCATTACTGGCAACACAGGGAGCATGCAATCATATTGAGAGTAAGTTTTGTCACCAAGATGGCAGTCGTCGTATTGCTGCGATTTCGGCTAAAATTATTCAATTGCAAGAAATGGCTCATGTCATCAGTGTTGTGCGTGATATTACGCAGCAAAAATATGCCGAACAAGCCTTGCGTGATAGTGAAGAAAAATATCGCATTTTATTTATGGATTCACCCGATGCGTATCTAATGATTCAAGGTGGTTATTTTATTGATTGTAATCATACTGCCGAAATGATGTTAGGCGGACAGCGCGACCAAATTATTGGAAAAATGCCAGCAGAATTATCCCCTGAATATCAGGCAAATGGTCAGTTATCTGTGAGCCTAGCACTAGAAAAATTAGTCGAAGCGCAAGAGAATGGGCGTAATCAGTTTGAATGGATGCATCGGCGTTTTGATGGTCAATATATTCATGTTGAAGTGTCATTAGCTATTATTACACTGAATGGTAAAAAGACTTTTTTTACAACATGGCGCGATATTACCGACCGCAAAAAATTGCAAGCGGAATTACAACAGCAGGCAATGACTGACGAATTAACTGGTGCTTTCAACCGGCGCTATTTTATTTATACCGCGCAAGCCGAATTAAAACGCGCCCAACGTTTTCAGCACGGTATGACGCTGGCTTTATTAGATTTTGATTATTTCAAACAAATCAATGATCAATACGGTCATGCGGCGGGCGATGCGGCGCTCATTCAATTAACCCATACCTGTCAATCAATCGTGCGCGATGTAGATGTTGTTGCCCGGCTTGGTGGTGATGAATTTGCGTTATTATTACCTGAAACGAATGGTGAACAGGGCACTCAAGTGGTGGAACGTATTCGTATTGCCATGACCACCACGCCCCTACAATTCAACGCATCATCAGTGACGGTAACTATTACCGGTGGTGTAGCAGAATTAGCGCATTCATTAGAATCTTTAGATGAGTTAATGCACCGTGCCGATCAAGCATTATATCAAGCCAAAGCGGACGGACGGAATTGTGTTGTGGTTGCTGACATGCCAGTGTATTAAACGGCTTATTGGACAGGAGTATGAGATAATAATGATGAATAGGATGGCATCGTGCTGTATGATGATTTAATCATAGTGCCTGAGGATGACAGTGGTTTTTTAATAGGACAAGTAATTAAATAGTCTTCAACATGTCTTACATTTTGGAAGCATTAAAAAAATCGCAACACACGCGGGCATTAGGTCAAGTGCCGCATGTCACTGCGACGTATTTTGACATTGATGATGTCCAGCCATTCTATTCACGCTGGCAGTTTTGGGGTATGATTAGTGCGTTGTTATTAGCCAGCGCAGCATTGGCAATTGCGGTTTATTTATTATTGCGTCCATTACCCTTGCCACCTGTACCAATCACACCTGACCCGGTGCCAATTGCTCCGGCAATCAATCCGCCTACATCAATCAATTCACCTGCATCAATCAATCCGCCGTCGCCTATGGTGGTGGTCGTGCCGGCGCCCGATGCGGCTGAACAGCGCCCACCGTTGACCCGCGGGGCGGATGAGTTGCGGCAGGCGGTTTTGCGTCAAACTGAGGCGGAGATCGCGGCGGCGCTTGCCGAATTGGATGCCGCGCCGCCAGTTAAGCAGCGCCCGCGCAAGTCGCCCCCGCCCCCACCGCACGCTTCAACCGCGCCAAAATCGCCCGCTCGGTCGGCGTTGCCACCGATACCGCCGCAGCAAATCCCGGCGGACATCCGCGCCGATATTGAGGCGTTTAAGCATGAAATTCGCCGCAATCCGCCACCATCGCGCACGGTTGTGACAGCGGCGACGCATACTGATGAGGCGCGCTCACCCAGTCGTGATATTGGTGTGCAGTCGGCGCCAATTACCGCAAAAAAGTCGCCGAATACCGCGGCGCGTCCCGAATTAACATTAACCATGACTGTGCATGTTTATCATCGTGATCCACGCCAACGTTTTATTTATTTGAATCACCGCAAAATGCGTGAACGGGACACAACATCCGAGGGTGTGACATTAAAAGAAATTCTGCCAAATGGCGTGGTTTTGAATTATCAAGGACGTGAATTTTTTCAAGCCCGCTAAATGCTAATTTTAATATTTTTGTTTTGAACATGACTTGTAATGCGTTGTGTATTTAAGATTAAAGACCATTTTTGGCAACTGGTTTTATTAAATAACCTCATGCGAAGCACCGCACTGAATTGAATACCCGTGCCACAGCGCTGGCAATTTGCTTAATCCCTTTTGTAATGCTGGTGAAAAACAGTGTGCCAGCACATTCCCTTACCCACCACTCTAACCCAATTCCCGCCTAATAAAAAACCCCGTTGCCGGGGGTTGTGTGACTTGCGATGGCAATCGTTTCATTCAATCAGTTGCCCCGCGAGTTGGTCATTGGTTGGGGTGTGATTGGCAGCTTAATCTATTCCGGCCACCACTCGGGATTCAAAACATCGCTAATTAACCAGGGACAATATTCTGGAAACTGATTAAACCCCATTTTTGTTTCTTTAGCAGTTTCAGTTCTGGTATCTAGCCAAACATCTTCCCACCAATCAGAATCATTAAGGCATGTTTTTAAGCTCGGCGTCTTTTGCAGACGGCGTGACAATACCCGCCGTTGTTCCCGAATAGTGCATTCCCAACTCGCCCCGCGCCGTTTTGGTTGATAATGCCATTTTAATAAATGCGTGAGTAGCACTGACATGCGATGTGCTAATTCGCGTTGTTCACTTTTGCCCACGTCTTCAATCTCATCGGCGAGATGTTGAATATCTAAACAATCAAAATGTCCGCTGCGCAAAAACTGCGCCTGTTCATTTGCCCACGCAATCACGTCATCATCATAGGTGTGCAGTGTCATACCGTGTTCTCTCTCATCAACGATTCCACCCACCACTCTAACTCAATTCATGCGCAAATAAAAACCCCGTTGCCGGGGTTGTGTGACTTGCGGCGGCAATCGTTTATTAAATCAATTACCCGACACGTTGTTCATTGGTTGGGTTGTAATTGGCAATTCAATTGCTGCGGCTAATGTTGCACAGCATTCTTCAGCGCACCAACTGCCCACTGGTTCAGGCTCAAACCAGACAATTCGGCGGCAACTGCCATTGCGGCGTGCGTTTCTGGATCAATGCGTAGCAATAGCCGCCCCGAATACGGTTTTTGTGCCGGACGCCCAGTGCGGGCGCTGACCTCCAAATAATGATCAACGGTTTCGTGGAAAGCTGTTTCTAATTCATCAACGGTGGTGCCGTGAAATACGACAATATCTTTAATACCGGCCAAGCGGCCGACAAAGATTCGATCTTCGGCATCGTATTCAATACGCGCAGCATAGCCGCGATAAGTCATTGCATTCATGGTTCGATTCCAGCGTTTTCGAGCAATTCACGCACGGCTTTAATTCGATATTTCAGCGCTTCTTTTTGTGGATGCGGACGGTGGAAGTCGGCGCGCTGACCGTTGAGAAAAAATGTCACGGCCGCACCAGCACCTTCATCTTTCTGCGCGCCGACGGCTAACAACAGCGCTTCAATTTTGCGCCACGGCAGGTTGCCGTTGATGGGGTTGGCGAAAATCGCCGCGAGCGTCTTGCGGTGCGTACTGTTCATGCCCTGACAGTATCAAAAAATAATACTATGCACAAATCAGTCTTTGGAGTCCGCCCCTCACGCCAGCCCGCATTAAACCAATCCCCACCCAACAAAAAACCCCGTCTCCGGGGGTTGTGTGACTTGCGGGGGCAATCGTTTAATTCAATCAATTGCTCTGCGAGTTAGTCATTAATGGGGTTGTGATTGTCAATTCAATCTATTCTCTATTCTGGCAACCACTCTGGAGTCAGAATCTCATTTGGCGTCCAAGCACAGTGTTCAGGAAAGATATTCAATCCAGTTTCGGCGATTGCAGCAGCAACTGCATCTGCCCACATTTCTTCCCACCAATCAGGATCACGCAGCATTGCTTTGAGGCTCGGTGTACGCTTGAGACGCAACGTTAATGCCCGCCGTTGTTCTCGAATCGTGCGCGCCCAACTCGCCCCGCGCCGTTCCGGTTGATAATACCATTTTAATAAATGTGTGAGTAATACCGCCATGCGATGTGCTAATTCGCGTTGTTCACTTTTGCCCACGTCTTCAATCTCATCGGCGAGGTGTTGAATATCTAAACAATCAAAACGTCCGCTGCGCAAAAACTGCGCTTGTTCATTTGCCCACGCAATCACGTCATCATCATAGTTATGCGGTTGCATACCGTGTTCTCTCTCATCAACGATTCCACCCATTACTCTAACGCAATTCACGCACAAATAAAAACCCCCGTCGCTAGGGGTTGTGTGATTTGCGGGGGGCAATCGTTTAATTAAATCAATTGCCCGACAAGTTGGTCATTGGTTAGATTGTGATTGGGCACCCGACTAATGCAGACAACCTATTTAATTCAACAAATGGGAATTGAGCCAATCGCGCAATGCCATATTCATACGCGCTTCCCAGCCTTCTCCGGTCGCTTTGAATGCTGCAATGACATCGTTATCATAAGCAATCGTCAACGCCTGCGTTGTATTTTCCGTTTGGGTACAACCGCGACGTATCAATTGATTACCAATGTACTCATCCGCTTGAGCAAAAAAATCATCCGTGAGTTCGGGGGCGTCGTCTGGATCAATCCAGTCGGTTGCTGTAACGTTTTCTTTCGCGTTCATTTGCTTTTCTCATGCTGATAATACGACGATGATTGCCACGCGGTGTCCAGACTATCACCACCATCCGATCATGCAATTGACCAACCGTGATGTAACGCAATTCACCATAATTTTCACGGGTATCTGCGGCGGTAAAATATCGTCCGGCAAAAATTTGATGCGCATCGGCAAAATCCAAGCCGCGTTCAATAAGAGTTTTATTGCGTTTATCTGGATCAAATTCGATTTCCATGAATTGAGATTAGACACCTCTACTCATATTTTATCAACGATTCCACCCACCACTCTAACCCAATTCCCGCCCAAATAAAAACCCCCGTTGCCGGGGGTTCTGTGATTTGCGGGTGCAATCGTTTAATTAAATCAATTGCCCGACAATTTGATCATTAGTTGGGTTGTGATTGGCAACCTGGTGCCATTGGGTAATCTGGTGCTTTTTCAATTGCGGTTAATGGACGCTGGCGTGCTTGCCATAGGTCATAATCCATTTGCATTCCTAGCCAAATATCCGCTCGTCCACCGCGTTCTATTCCGAGCCACGCTTCAATACGCCGCGCCATATCGGGTGAAATACCAGTTCGTCCGCGCAAAATGCGTGATAACACCGTGCGACTGACGCCGAGTTGACGTGCCGCCGCACTAATGGTTAATCCAAGTGCTGGCAAAACATCTTCGCGTAACGTTTCGCCCGGATGTGGGGGGTTGTGCATCATAATCGTTGCGTTTATTTAATGATAATCCTGATAATCAACCAGTGCAGCATTGTCATCTTGAAATGTAAAGATCAAGCGCCAATTACCATTGACCCAAACAGACCAGTGACCGTTTAATTGACCTGTTAATGGATGTAATCGCCAGCCGGGTAGATTCATATCTGCGGGTTGTTTGGCACGATTGAGTTGGTGCAAAAGACGGGCTAACTTTGCGGCATGATGTGGTTGAATCCCGGCTTTTGAACCAGTTAAAAAGAATTGTTCAATACCACGATGCCGAAAACTTTTAATCATTCTAGCAGGTTCAGTGCCCGCCGGCACAATTGTTTAACTTAATAAAAAACCCCGTTGCCGGGGGTTGTGGTGCTTGCGGGGGGAGGCAATCGTTTTATTCAATCAATTGCCCGACAAGTTGGTCATTGGTTGGGTTGTGATTGGCAACTCAATTGGCGCGGCTATGCGACCCGCCGGAATTGCGCTATTGGTTGTGGTTGTTCACGCCCCATTGCAACACACGCCTCTAGCCATGCCGTCATTGCATCTTGCATTTCACGCACTGCTTCAACGGGTGTATCACCAACTGCACTACAACCCGGTAAATCTGGCGCAATACACAAATACGCATTATCTTCTGCGCTCCACAACATTTCAATCAAATAAGGCTGCATATTTTTCTACCATGATTAACAGTTGTTTGGCTTGATAGGTGGGAATATAGCCGTGCCGATTTTGAAAATTCAATAAAATTGGTTCGTTCTCTTTACCGTAAGTCTGATGTGAACCTTTGCCGCCGCGCCGTATAAAACCGAGGCTTTCAGCAATATGACAAGCATCATCAAAGCGCACGTTATGTGGGTGTTGTTTTAATGATTGCAATTGTTTAGTGTATTTAGTCATTTGTTAACAATACTGGCATTGTCCTATTTTTGCATTAAATAAAAACCCCCGTCTCCGGGGGTTGTGGTGCTTGCGAGTGCAATCGTTTTATTAAATCAATTGCAATGCAAGTTGGTCGTTGGTTGGATTGTGATTGGCAATTCGTCACGGAAATTGACGATAAATGTCTTTACGGTGCAGAAAGCGTATGATTTCAATGTGGTGTTCACCTGTTTTCAATCCAAGTCGGTAATCGCCAATGCGAATACGGTAGTAATCATCATAGCCCTGCAATTTCTTTACATCAGATAATTCAGTCAAAGTAGTCGCGTTTTGCAATAGCAATAACAGATTTGCTAATCGTCGTTTAATGACTGGCAAGTGAGCAATTTTATCAAGATCACGATTAAAACTTTGCGTGTAAATTAACCGCATATCATGGTGCTGTGTCGTTTAATTTTGCCCAAATGACATTAGCGGCAACATAATCATGTTGATCGCCTGCTTCAATGGCAAGACCAAATTTCAAATCTAAAATTGCTTCACTCACCGCTGCTTCAATGAGGTCACGGTGATTAACGAGCGCTGTATGCACTGCTTCTTCAATTAAAAGACGCAATGTTTGTTGATCTAAGTATTCACTGCTCATGTGTTGTTCACTGCATGGTTGTTAAAACAGAGTGCTGTTTGCAAATCAGCACAGCTCCCACCCATCACTCTAACCCAATTCCCACCCAATAAAAAACCCCCGTTGCCGGGGGTTGGGTGATTTGCGGGTGCAATCGTTTATTAAATCAATTGCCCGACAAGTTGGTCATTGGTTGGGTTGCAATTGGCAACCCAACCTACGCTGCTGCATCACGATTGTTGGCGCAATAAAACCCCCGTTACCAGTCGTTTTGCTTGCAGTGCAAAACAGTTGTTTTTAGGTTACGATTGGCGATCCAATCTATATTGCTACGCTACCAGAGAATAAAATCATGCCAACAAATACTGTTGTTCGCGCTTGCATTGATACGGACATTAAAGAAGAAGCCAGCGCTGTGCTTGCAACGATGGGGTTGACAGTGTCAGACGCTTTGCGCATTTTATTGATTCACATCGCCCATGAAAAAGTACTGCCGTTTGAGCCGCTAATACCAAACTCCGCTACTATTTTAGCGATGAAGGAAGCGCAGAAAGACAATCTGGAATCCGTCACTCTCGACCAATTACAAGCGGTGCTGGATGCGAATCATTAAACAAACGACTCAGTTCAAGCGTGATTTGAAACGCGAAGCTAAGGGTTTACATCGCCTGGCGCTGCAAGAAGATTTTATTGCTCTCATTAAAATACTGGCTGAAGATGAGTCGCTGGCTCCGAAGTACCGCGATCATGCGCTCAATGGTCATTGGGAAGAGTATCGGGATTGCCATGTCAAACCGGATTTAGTACTCATTTATCGAAAACCGGATGACAACACATTGCAACTTGTGCGCCTCGGTTCTCACAGTATGCTAGGTTTATGAACATTGAGCGAGCAGCGCAAAACGATTCAATCCTGCTCGAATATCTCAATTCCCACCCAATAAAAAAGCCCCCATTTCATCGAAGGCTTTAACCGCATTAAATCCGCAGTTCAAATTTAACTGATCGCTAGTCAAATTGACTGAATTACGATTATTGGCGCAATAAAACCCCCCGTTGCCGGGGGTTGTGTGACTTGCAGGGGCAATCGTTTATTCAATCAATTGCCCGACAAGTTGTTCCTTTTTTTCTTTCATTATTTGCGAGCGCATCTCAGACCACGGGCGCAGTTCAGCCAACTGCGCCTCAGTTAATTCGACCGCATCGGGGTCGGCAGCAATGCCGGCGCAAATGCGCGCCTCTTCTGCGGCGGTTGGGAGGCGGTATGCTCTACCTGTGCTGTCTGTAACGTACATAATACTTAACCTCTTGCGGTGTAGCCTCTCGCAGGCTAATTGCTCTGTAGTTGTCGTCGTTTTCGGTGCAAATCAGGCAATACAGCCGATCTGCGATGGGTGCGAAGCATTGCAGCCGAAGCTCGCCATAGTCTTCCCGATGATCTTCGCGGCACACCATCTGATCCCACTCCAAATCTGCCGCCAACGCCAACGACACGCCATGCTTGGCAATGTTGCGGCGGTCTTTTTCTGAATCAAACCCAATCTTCATAGTTAAAGCCTAAACACCTCAGCGCGGGGAATCAAGCCGCCGGTCATTAGGCACAAAAAACCCCCGTCTCCGGGGGTTGTGTGACTTGCGGGTGCAATCGTTTAATTAAATCAATTGCAATGCAAGTTGGTCGTTTGTTGGGTTACTATTGGCAACCCAACCTATATTGCTACGCTACCAGAGAATAAAATCATGCCAACAAATACTGTTGTTCGCGCTTGCATTGATACGGACATTAAAGAAGAAGCCAGCGCTGTGCTTGCAACGATGGGGTTGACAGTGTCAGACGCTTTGCGCATTTTATTGATTCACATCGCCCATGAAAAAGTACTGCCGTTTGAGCCGCTAATACCAAACTCCGCTACTATTTTAGCGATGAAGGAAGCGCAGAAAGACAATCTGGAATCCGTCACTCTCGACCAATTACAAGCGGTGCTGGATGCGAATCATTAAACAAACGACTCAGTTCAAGCGTGATTTGAAACGCGAAGCTAAGGGTTTACATCGCCTGGCGCTGCAAGAAGATTTTATTGCTCTCATTAAAATACTGGCTGAAGATGAGTCGCTGGCTCCGAAGTACCGCGATCATGCGCTCAATGGTCATTGGGAAGAGTATCGGGATTGCCATGTCAAACCGGATTTAGTACTCATTTATCGAAAACCGGATGACAACACATTGCAACTTGTGCGCCTCGGTTCTCACAGTATGCTAGGTTTATGAACATTGAGCGAGCAGCGCAAAACGATTCAATCCTGCTCGAATATCTCAATTCCCACCCAATAAAAAAGCCCCCATTTCATCGAAGGCTTTAACCGCATTAAATCCGCAGTTCAAATTTAACTGATCGCTAGTCAAATTGACTGAATTACGATTATTGGCGCAATAAAAAACCCCCGTTGCCGGGGGTTGTGTGACTTGCAGGGGCAATCGTTTATTCAATCAATTGCCCGACAAGTTGTTCCTTTTTTTCTTTCATTATTTGCGAGCGCATCTCAGACCACGGGCGCAGTTCAGCCAACTGCGCCTCAGTTAATTCGACCGCATCGGGGTCGGCAGCAATGCCGGCGCGAATGCGTGCCTCCTCTTCTTTGGTCGGAAGGCGGTTTGGAGTCCGCCCCTCACGCCAGCCCGCTTGTCATCCATGACAATCGGTCTGTCGTGCCGGTTTGATTCGCACTTCAATGGGCACCAGCATTCCCGGCAACGTTAATTGCTGGGCGCTTGGGGCTTGTTGCCCTCGATGCGCATAACATTCGGGCCTACCGCCCGTAGCGTAATCTTCTACTTCCGTGGCCGCATTAACGTCTCGATCATGGAAGGCTCCACACACCGGACAAATCCAATACCGGATACGCAGCGGCATAATAGACATCACCGCTTTACACTTGGAGCAAGTTTTTGAGGTCGGAGCAAAACGATCTGCAATAAACAAATCGCGCCCGTACCACGCGGTCTTGTATTCAAATTGCCGCCGCAATTCGCCTAAAGCTGCATCGTGCATTGACTTAGCTAAATGTCGGTTTTTAACTAAACCTTTGATATTCAAATCTTCAATTGAAATCGCGCCGTATTGACGCACCAATTGCGTTGTATGCTTATGCAAAAAGTCTTGTCGGCAATTGTGAATCTTGGCGTGAATCCGCGCCACTTTAACGCGCTGTTGTTGCCAGCGATGTGATCCCTTTTGTTTTCTACTCAACCGCCGCTGGGCAGATTTTAAGCGCCGTTGATAGCGCCGCAAATAACGGGGATTACCTGATTTATAGCCTTGTTTAGTGACAATAACATCTTTTAAGCCGACATCAATACCGGTGCTATTCGTGTTAGCCGGTAATTGTGCAATGGTTTCTTCACAAGAGAACGCGACAAAATAATGCCCGCATGAATCACGCCGCACGGTGATCATCTTGGGAATACCAGTCGGCAACCGTGACCAGCGAATGTTTAAGACACCTAAACCGGGTAGTTTTAATAATTGACCAGCGCAGTAGTTGTTTTTAATAACGCGATGATCCAACGCAAATCGAATAGCGGGCGCGTGTGTGCGTTTTTTGAAGCGGGGATATTTAGCGCGTTTGGCAAAGAAATTAGCAAATGCTTTGTCTTGATCGCGCAGCACTTGAGCATAAACGGTTGCCGGCGTTGCTTTTAACCACGCCAATGACTCTAGCGTTTTAAGAAAGGTTAATTCACGCGAAAAGTCAACACCTGTGACTTTTTCATTCTGCACTTTATACGCATGAGAACGCCATGCCAAACACGCATTCCAGACCCAACGAGCGGCACCGAAGTATTGATTTAATGCCGTTACCTGTTCCGCTGTTGGGTAATAGCGGAATTGATAAGCGCGTTGTGTAGTGATTAACTTAGTCATGCAATGAATAATAGCATTGATTATTACACGTTGCAAATCAAACCGGACGGGGCGGACAATTGTTTTCAATTGCCGTGGCGCTCATGCTCCACTGCGTTACGCAATTCGCTGCGGGGTCGCACGACGTCCGTGTCGTGCTCCAGCGCGGGGAATCAAGCCGCCGGTCATTAGGCACAAAAAACCACCGTTGCCGGGGGTTTTTGTTTGTTGGGTTGCTATTGGCAACTCAACCTACGCTGCTATTCTGGCCACCACTCATCATTAAAAATATCATTTACTGACCAAGGGCAATGTTTGGGAAACTGCCCTAAACCAGTTTCCACACTGGCAGCAGCGATTGTATCAGCCCAAATCTCTTCCCACCAATCAGGATCACGCAGCATTGCTTTAAGGCTCGGTGTGCGCTTGAGACGCAAAGTTAATGCCCGCCGTTGTTCTCGAATGGTGCATTCCCAACTCGCCCCGCGCCGTTCAGGTTGATAATGCCATTTCAATAAATGGGTGAGCAGTACCGCCATGCGGTGCGCTAATTCGCGTTGTTCACTTTTGCCCACGTCTTCAATTTCCTCAGCGAGATGCACGATGTCTAAACAGTCAAAACGTCCGCTGCGCAGCAAATGCGCCTGTTCATTTGCCCACGCAATAATGTCGTTGTCATAAGTGTGCATTGTCATACAGCATTATCCCTCTCAATTGTCCTACACAGCAGTTTAACGCGAATTCTAATTCCCACCCAATAAAAAAAGCCCCCATTTTATCGGAGGCTTTAACCGCATTAAATCCGCAGTTCAAATTTAACTGATCGCTAGTCAAATTGACTGAATTACGATTATTGGCGCAATAAAAAACCCCCGTCTCCGGGGGTTGTGTGACTTGCGGGGGCAATCGTTTAATTAAATCAATTGCAATGCAAGTTGGTCGTTTGTTGGGTTGCGGTTGGCAACCCAACCTATGCGGCTAGGTTATAGACGGCACTCTGTAGGAAGATATTTCGCGTCAATATTCGTTGCAGGCGTACCGCAGTTGCTGGTACCTGTTGGAGGGGTAGCGTATCCACATACCCATACCACGCCCCCAGCGGCATTCTCACAAGCAGTGAGAGTTAATTTCTTGCCGCCAAGTTTTGCACTAGCCCTGTAAGGCGCAGTAGAATTATATGTAATCTCAATTACAGAACCCGTAGTTCCACCACCACTAATCCCAACAGAGTCAACATAATTACCAGTTATATCGGTGTTTGCAGCTGCACCAACGTCTGCATTTGTTGCAGGAAACGCCCCACGAGTACCATGTACCTCACCTACTGCGGGTTTTAACTCTGCCGCAAGGTTCAAACCTTCTGTCACCTGTGTGCGTACGATGTAATCCTGATACGCCGGAATCGCAATTGCTGCCAAAATACCAATGATCGCCACAACGATCATCAGTTCGATCAAGGTAAAGCCTTGTTGATACTTTTTCATGGGTCAACTCCTGAATGAGTAATGGACTGTGATTGAAATAAGAGCCGCGGCGGTTTTAATTAACGTGACAGTCAAGCCGCGATCTCTTGGGCAAACTTGAGCAGATCGCGTGCCAACTTTGCCAACCCGCGCCGTTACTCACATCCGCCCGCCAACCCCGCCGCCCGACTGGTGCGTGGCACTGTTCTGAGCAGTGCCACCGCAAATTTGGCACTCATTTTTGAGTGCCACCGCAAACATGGCACTGCGAACTGAGTGCCAAACCGAACGGTGTTACAAAACGCACGGCGGCAGCGCCCGGGGATCACGCCAATCGCCGGCGCGCACTCACTCCAGCGACCGCACCAACCGTTTGCCGAGTACTCGCGCCGCCCGATCCAATTGCTTGAGCGTCGGCCAATGGCGCGGATTTTCCAGCCGCTGCGCCGCCGCTCACGAGATTTCCAGCGCCCGCGCCAAATCAGACAGCGGCCGCTCGCCGCGAGCGTGACGCAACAGGATGGCTGACTGGACTGATGGCTCGGGCGCAATGTCGCAGGTGTCCGGCGTGAGCGGTGATGGCGCTGGAATGGCGTCGCCACGCTCCAGACGGTCTTCCAGAATCAGCGTCAGCACCTCAGCGGCGTTGAACTGTGCCTCTTCTAAGGTCGCGCCCTCGGTGAAAGCGTTGTCGAGATCAACGAATTGCACGAAAAATCCGCCATCTGCTTGTGGCGTGAAGCGAGCGGGATAAGCGATTTTCATTTCAATTTGACTCCGGTTTGCCGTTCGAGCGCCGCCAGCAAGTTGCGCCCAATATCCGTTGTGCCGTGGACGGGGACAGGAACGGTGACGCCATTTTTCTGCATCAGGTGGTGACTGCCGCGCACCCGCTTGAGCGTCCAGCCGGCAGCTTCGAGTTTAGCGATGACGTGTTTACCGTTCATGGCAATAGGATAAATCAAAAAAGGTAGATTGATAAGGAACGTGCCGAATATTCAATCCGCCGTCATATTGAGCAACGCTGCCAAATCATTCGCATCAAAAATCTGCTCCGCCCACAATTCTAATTGCTCAGTATTCGCCTGTTCTAATCGGTTCACTGCCCAGTCGGGTAAGTCACCAAAGCGGCGGCGGAGTAGTTTATTGAGAATAGTGCGCGTTTTTTGGAG
>NZ_JABVCQ010000069.1 GCF_014145225.1 Thiospirillum jenense | reverse complement strand
TGTTTTACTAGCTCTGCCTACTTTTTAGGCAGGAGCAACAAAGGTGATCACCATGGAAATGTTTGGAAGAGTCAGGCGGATGTACACGCGGGACAAGAAGTCACTGCGCGAGATAGCCAAAGGCACAGGGCTGTCGCGAAACACGGTCCGCAAATGGGTGCGAGATGCCAAGGAAGGCGATGAGCCCGAGTACCGTCGCAAGACGACACCGGGCAAGCTCACCGCGTTTCACGCAGCCTTGGAACTGGCACTCAGGGCTGATGCATTGCGCTCAAAGCAATACCGGCGCACCGCACGGGCCTTGTTTGAAGACATCAAAACCCAGGGATACACCGGTGGCTACAGCGCTGTCACCGAATTCATTCGGCAGTGGTGTGGCGCGCAAGGCAAAACGCCCCATGCCTTTGTGCCCCTGAGCTTTGCACTGGGTGAGGCGTTCCAGTTTGACTGGAGCACCGAAGGCTTGATGGTGGGTGGTATCTACTACAACAAGGTGCAACTCTCGCACATGAAACTGTGCGCCAGTCGAGCCTTTTGGCTGGTGGCTTACCCCAGCCAAGGTCATGAAATGCTGTTTGATGCCCACACCCGCTCGTTTGCGGCGCTGGGCGGCATCCCCGGGCGAGGCATCTACGACAACATGAAGACAGCCGTGGACAAAGTCAGACGCGGCAAAGAGCGCATCGTCAACGCACGCTTCACGGCCATGTGCGCGCACTACCTCTTTGATGCTGACTTCTGCAATGTTGCCAGTGGCTGGGAGAAAGGCATCGTCGAGAAAAACGTGCAAGACAGCCGCAGGCGCATCTGGCTCGATGCCCAAAAGCGCAAGTGGAGCTCCTTTGATGAACTCAACGCCTGGCTGGGCCAGCGCTGCCGGGATTGCTGGAGCGACCTGCGCCATCCGGAGTTTGGCCATTTCAGCGTGCTCGACATGCTGGAGCAGGAGCGCCTGGAGATGATGCCCATGCCCACAGCGTTTGATGGCTACGTGGAGAAATCTGCCAAAGTGTCCAGCACCTGCCTGGTCAGCGTGGACCGCAACCGTTATTCGGTACCCTGTGAATGGGCCAACCACCGTGTCAGCACCCGGCTCTATCCCGATCGTGTCTGCGTCGTCGCGGGTGATGCGGTGGTGGCCAGCCACGAGCGGGCTGCAGATCGGGGTCACACCCGCTACGACTGGCAGCACTACATTGCGCTGGTGCAACGCAAACCAGGAGCGCTGAGAAACGGCGCCCCGTTTGCCGATATGCCATCACCGCTGCAGCGGCTTCGTCAAGGACTGATGAGGCACCCGGGAGGAGATCGCATCATGGCGCAGGTGCTGGCAGCCGTGCCCACAGCAGGGCTGGAGGCGGTCTTGGTCGCCGTGGAATTGGTGGTGGAATCTGGCGCACTCAGTGCCGAGCATGTTCTCAACGTGTTGGCCAGACTGCATGCCAAGCCAGCGCCTGAGGGGGTTGAAACCGCCTTGGCACTCAAGCATCCACCGCTGGCCAATACCAGACGCTACGACAGCTTGCGTGATGTGATGGAGACCACTCAAGCCTTGGAGGTTGATCATGCGCCGTGATGTCGCCACCGAACTCAAAGAGCTGCGCCTGTACGGCATGGTCAGTGCCTGGACGGATTTGACCGCCCAGGGCGACACCACCACGGCATCGTACAAATGGTTGATCGAGCACTTGCTGCAAGCCGAACACACCGACCGGGCCATGCGCTCGGTCAGTCATCAGCTCAAGGCGGCCCGGTTTCCCATCCATCGGGATCTGGCCCAGTTTGACTTCGCGGCCAGTAGTGTGGATCAGGACTTGGTCACGACACTGGCGACGATGGACTTTACTGACACGGCACAGAACGTGGTGTTCATTGGCGGGCCTGGCACCGGCAAGACGCATCTGGCCACAGCGGTGGCGGTCTCAGGCATCACCTCCAAGGGCATGCGGGTGCGTTTTTACTCGACAGTGGATCTGGTCAACCAGTTGGAGCAGGAAAAAGCCCAGGGCAAGGCCGGTCGCATTGCTGCGTCGCTGCTGCGGGTGGATCTGGTGATTCTGGATGAGTTGGGGTACTTGCCATTCAGCCAGGCCGGTGGTGCTTTGCTGTTTCACCTGCTCTCCCAACTGTACGAGCACACCAGTGTGGCGATCACCACCAACCTGAGTTTCTCGGAGTGGTCCAGCGTGTTTGTGGATGCCAAGATGACCACGGCGCTGCTAGACCGGCTCACACATCATTGCCATATCGTGGAGACGGGCAACGAGTCGTATCGGTTCGCGCACAGTTCGATGGCTGCCAAGTCGCGTATCAAGGAGCGAGAGCTGGTCCGTAAAGGGGCCAAAGCAACGACGATACCCGAGCCCTTCTGAAGCCAAGCGAGAGGGGGACAGACGCTACGGGCTTCGCCCTTCGCGTCTGTCCCCCTCTCGCCATCAATCAATTCAGAACAACCAAGTCAGGGCCGTCAAAACCAGTCATTGACTACACTTATCCACAGCTGCCAATTCAAAAGACA
>NZ_JABVCQ010000068.1 GCF_014145225.1 Thiospirillum jenense | reverse complement strand
CAAATCATTCCAACGCTACCCTATCAAGCGGTCGCAATCATTCAAGGTGTTAATAACTGATGCTTACGATTCATCACCTCGGCAGCCCGCTGTATGTTCCAGCTACACATCACGATTTATTAACCATTATTAATGGACACCGCTGGCCGCAATTACGGTCAGTCATTATTTGCACCGAAGATGCCGTCGCGCCGCAATCGCTCACGTTTGCATTAAACAATCTCAATCACGCTTTAATCCACGCCGACAGCCACAGTGATTTATTACGCTTCGTGCGGGTGCGCAATCTTGACGTGTTTAGCGAATTATTAACCCGCCCCGGCATTGAAAAGATCGCCGGCTTTGTATTCCCCAAATGTGATTTAACCAACATTGGCGAGTATTTAGCATTACTCGATGGGTCAAATTATGCGTGTATGCCCATTTTAGAAACCGCCGCCGCCTTTGATCCAATTCAGATGATTGCATTGCGGGATTATCTAATGACACACCCGCACCGTCAAAAGATTTTAGCATTACGCATCGGCGGCAATGATTTATTCGCTTTATTAGACATCCGCCGCCCGCGTGATCGCACCATTTATCACACCCCATTAGGTCAGGCAATTGCGCAACTGGTCACTATTTTCAAACCCTACGGCTTTCAACTCACCGCGCCAGTGTTTGAACATATTGACATGCCCGAATTATTAGCGGAAGAATTGCGCGATGATCGGGCGTATGGATTAGCCAGCAAAGCGGCGATTCACCCGCACCAAGTGTCAATGATTCACGCGGGTTATCGAATCAGTGCGGAAGAATTAGAAACTGCCAGGCGCGTATTAACTGCCGATCATGCCGTCTTCAAATTTGCTGGGTCAATGTGTGAAGTCTCAACGCTGCACACCTGGGCAACACACATTATTGAACAAGCAACGCTCACCAATGATACCGCTGATCTTGCATGTGCAATCAATAGCAATCATGCCGAGCGCAATTATTGGCCACGCGCCACCGGAACATCATAGAACTGCGCCAGTCATTCTACAAAAAATTATTCAACCATGCGTGTAATCAATCAGTAAAAGGGGGATCAATGAGAGCGTTTCGTTATTCAATATTAGTGACAATTATTTGTCTTGCCGCCGCCTACTATTGGGGGCAACTGGGACCAATGGGTGGATTAGCCGCCGTGTTTTTAACCATCATTCTGGGCATCATGGAAGTCAGCCTGTCATTTGACAACGCGGTGGTCAATGCGTCGGTGTTAAAAGACATGGACGCCAAATGGCAGCAGATTTTTTTAACCGTCGGTATTCTGATTGCCGTCTTTGGAATGCGGTTAGTTTTCCCGATTGTCATAGTCGCGGTGGCATCGGGGCAGGGCATGTTTGAAGTCACACAAATGGCATTAAAACAACCCGATCAATACGCGCATTATTTAGAACAAAGCCATGTCGGCATCTCCGCATTTGGCGGCATGTTTTTATTACTGGTTTTCCTTTATTTTATGATGGATGCCACCAAAGATTTACATTGGCTAGGCAAAATTGAAGAACGGCTATCACGCTTGGGCAAATTAGATGCAGTCGAAGTGATGATCGCGCTGGTCATTCTGTTTTTAATGCAATCATTCTTTGATTTAACATCAACTGAGCAGTTGTCATTATTGGCCGCCGGTATTGGTGGGATTATTCTCTATGTTGCCGTCAGCAGTTTAGATAGCCTGTTTGAAAATGAAGAAGACGGTGATGCGGCAGTGAATATGGCCAAACGCTCGGGCGTGGCTGGATTTTTATATTTGGAAGTCTTGGATGCGTCATTCTCATTTGACGGCGTCATTGGTGCATTTGCCATTACCCGCGACGTGGTGATTATTATGTTGGGATTAGCGATTGGCGCCATGTTTGTCCGTTCACTCACCGTCTATTTGGTGAATAAAGGGACGCTCGATCAATATGTCTTTTTAGAACACGGCGCCCACTGGGCAATAGGTGCATTAGCCGCCATCATGTTAGCCAGCGTACAGTTTCATATTTCCGAAGTCATTACCGGCTTAATTGGCGTAGCCTTTATTGGCATGTCAGTTTATTCTTCAATTCGCTACACCCGTGCGCATCCAGAAGAACATCACCGTATTGGTGCCAGTGATTAACGCAATTCATGGTTAATTCACCATTAGAACCGCCAGAGCCAATAACACCGAATTGGCGCTGGATCACCCGCCACCCAGTCTATTTCATTGCTTTTGGACTGGGGACGGGATTAAGCCCTAAAGCGCCCGGCACCGTCGGAACTTTATTGGGCTACCCATTGTATTTTGCATTGGCGACCCCATTTATAGGGCTATCGGATGCCAGCATTATCATTGCTCTAATACTCGCGTTTGTTATTGGCGTTTTTATTTGTGACATCACGGGTAAAGCACTTGGTATTGCCGATCATTCCGGCATTGTGTGGGATGAAATTGTCGCAATGGCATTGGTGCTGTATTGCATTCCAGATGGATTGAATTGGTGGATCAGCGGTTTTATTGCATTTCGGTTTTTCGATATTTTCAAGCCCTGGCCAATTCACTTTTTTGATCAACGCTGGCAAAATGGGTTTGGCGTCATGTTTGATGATTTATTAGCGGCCGGCTATGCAATTTTATTGGTGCGTGGCATTGGTTGGATGATTGCATAAATCATAATAGCATGGCACAATTCCATTCAATA
>NZ_JABVCQ010000067.1 GCF_014145225.1 Thiospirillum jenense | reverse complement strand
GTGATGGGGCTGTGACGGCGGCATAATTCACCGCGTTCACTCATTGTAACGGCCGCCTGCTGTAAATCTTAAATACCAGAACTGAAAAATGCGGGTGAGTGCAATGCCGATCACAATTGCTAATCCACTCGCCGATACTTTTTTCTTGAACATTGCTCAACAATGCTGAAAGACGTTTAACTGCCAATCCGCAGACTGGGGTGTATCTACCAAAGCGCGCAATAAGATATTACGCGCACCAACTAAATCACGATTAACCCATGCACCGGATAAGAGTCGAATTAACTTTGCTCCACCGATGTTTTTAACTTCACCCGTTTCTGGATGCGTTTTACTGGTATAGGCTTCATTAACATCCACAACCCGCTTACCGTATTCAAACGCTTTATGTTTAATAAATTGCTTAAAGCGATAATGCGCAAAAGTGAGCATTGCGCGCACTGACTTTGATTGAATTCTACGCCCCGCTTTACTCACCATTGCTTGCGTTTCAAACGTTGGCAATAAAATCAATTCAAAGTTTTTCACTAAAAAAAGCGCGGTTTTATGGTGCAACTCATCAATGAGATGTTTGATTTTTTCCCGCATTCGCGCCGCCGCAATCCGCATTTTATGTTGACGTTGCTTAGATACTTTAGTCATTCGGGAAATCAAGTCATCTAAATAACACGCCAACCGCTGAATACGCGAAAAATCACCTGATCCAATGAAACCACAAGTATCATCTGAATAGAAAGTGACAAAATTGCGAATACCTGGGTCAATCGCCACCACGCGGGCTTGGTTATCGCCATTAGGTACACGCGGTGTTTTCGATGGCATTGCAAGATAATACTTGCCGGCTTTCCAAATCAAACGTGAATCTAAATAAGATTCTGGTAAAGACTCGTGCATTTTCAAGTCTTTACCAGAAATCTTAGGATAAATCCCCTGCATTTTAATTGCTGTTTTGGGAATAAAGCACGACTGTTGCGGTGATTTCCGACTGCGAAATTGTGGTTTGCCTTTTGCCTTAAAAAACGCAGTGGTTGCATCTTTTATTGCAATTGCTTTAATTTGAAACGGACACTCTTTTGTCCAGTTGGGTAATAACTGTGTTGCGTATTTTTTAATCTCCATCCAATTGGGCGTCCAGTTTTGACACGAGCGAATAAAATCAATTGTCCAATTGAACACATAACGGGAAACAGTCATCCAATACTTAATTATCTTTTTTTGGTTGCGCGTCGGTGAGAGCTTGATTAACTTGCTTTTTGTAATTTCTAAGTCCGTGCATTCGATACGAGAAGACGTGAAGGATATTGAGCAAGTCTTTAATAAGTTCATGCTCTGGCGAGTAAGCAGACTGGTCGAGAACCACGAGTTCTCCACCATTGAACTCAATAATTTGTTTAATGAGTTCGTATCCAAATCTTGAAAGTCGGTCACGGTGGGCAACCACAAGTTGGATGCAATCGCCGCGCATTGCGCGTTCCAAAATGGTTTTAAGTCCTTTTCTTTTGAAATTGAGTCCACTGCCGATGTCTTTAATGATTTCTGCTTGCGGATATTGATTGCGCAGGAATTGAACTTGGCGGTCGAGATCATCGCGCTGTTTGAATGAAGAGACGCGGCAATAGATAATGATAACGCGCTGGGGCTGGATGCGGAGATAGGCGTCAACGTCATAGCGCCGTTGTCCACTACTGGTGCGAATTGCGGGATTTTGCCGGCATTTGCCCATCTTCTAAGCGTTTCTGGGTGACATCCGAGGCGTTTTGCCGCTTCTCTCGTGGTAACGTAGGTTGACATCGCATGTTACGAACATTCCTCGCTAATGTTGAGCAAAGTATAGATTATTAGATACTATGATGCAACCTCCAGCCGCTGGGCTGCGAATTTCTCAGCCGTCATTCCCGCGACTGTGGAAATCCAGCGACGGCGCATTCTGGATGCCCGCAGTCGCGGGAATGACAACGGTATTGAAAATGATTGTCGGTTGAATAAACCTTAACCGCCACGACCAATGTCCGGGCTGTCATTTAACCCTTTTATCTTGGCGGGGATTGTATTTGATGAGCCGATAAATCCGGCTAAAGTATGAATGAATTCTTAGCGCAAGTAACAAACATAGTTTAATTGCGCGAGAATAAGACGGCAGGTGATCTATCAAGTATCGTACAGAAGAAAGTTACGCACATCAAACTGTTACCCATTGATTTAGGCGATAGTCTAAAGTGCGTAACGCTTAAAATAAATCAACAATCACCCGTTTAATTGCCTGCAAATTGGCGATGCTAAACCACTGTTCTAAAGTGGACTGCTTTAACGGCCGCGCCGGAGGTGATTGGTCAGTTATAAATTGCAGTTGCGTCGGGGGTGATCGGGAACGCGGTGCTGTAGCAGTGCTAGTTGCAGATTGCGTCGAAGTGATCTGACGGTTTGATGATGGATTTACGAAAGATTCGCTTTCCGCCCGCGATGGTGGTGCAGACAATCGCACTGTGGCGCGGGTGGTCAAAAAAACGTTATCGTTCCTTTCAATCGCATCTTGCCAATCAGTTCTCCAATCAGTCGAGGCGGGCAACCAGTGATACCCGCCCCCGACATTCCAGACACTTTCCCCTCGCGGGTTAGATTGATTAGCGAAGCAATGACAACGTGTTTTGCGGTCCTTGATTCGCTTGCGACAAGATCGAGATGCCCGCTTGTTGCAAGATTTGGAACTTGGTCATTTGGGCGGTTTCAGAGGCAAAATCAGCATCACGGATTTGACTACGCGAAGCACTCAGGTTCTCAGATGAGGTCATCAAATTGCTGACGGTGTACTCAAAGCGCGATTGAATTGCA
>NZ_JABVCQ010000066.1 GCF_014145225.1 Thiospirillum jenense | reverse complement strand
TTAAAAAACCGTGCTTTTTTCTTGCCTTTTTTGCGTGTACGTATTACGTTTATACGTACATTTTAAATGGGGGTTTATTCATGGCTAAACCAATAACAGGAAAAACTCACGTCGGCGAACGGCGCGAGAAGCGTCCGAATGGCGATATTTACATCTATGAACGGATTACGGCCTACGACGAAAAGACCAGAAAAACTCATACGGTCAGTCAGAAGCTCATGGGTAAAATCAAGTCGGGAACACAAGAAATTGTGCCGACTCGTCCGAAAAAACACAAAGACGAAGGAGGCATTGCCGATGCAACACGCCAGCATACCGGCCTCACGGACATCCTGGAATGGGTGGGCAAGGTTTCCGGCATTGATGCTGATGTACGTGCTTCATTCAGCGAGGGTGATGCAGCAAAGATACTTTCTATCGCACGCTACTGGATCGGTTCCGGTGGCAACACGCTGCCGCGCCTTGAGAGTTGGCAGGTGATGCACCCCCTTCCATATCGTGAAGGAATCACTGAAGACGTGTATGGCAAGCTGTTTAAGGATGTTGGTCGTAATGAAGAAGGCATTCAGTGCTATTTTTCAGCTCGGGCGGCAGGCCTGGGAGAGTCTCCTGTGCTGGCGTTTGACTCTACAACTATCTCTACCTACTCTGAAAATCAATCGGAGGCACGGCAGGGGTTCAACAAGGATGGCGACGGACTCAATACGATCAAGCTTTTGACCTTATATTCCGTGAAGGGTCGCGAACCAATAGCCTTCGCTAAGCAACCCGGTAATATTCCGGATGTCATATCCATTGAAAACACTCTGACACAGCTCAAGTGTTTCAATCTGGAAAAACCTCTGATCGTCACCGATAACGGCTACTACAGCCAGAAGAACATGATGGAATTCGCCTTGCGCAATGTGAAGTTTCTGACCCTGGTTGATCCAAATATTATCTGGGTCCGCGAGACAGTTGATGCGCTCCGTGCAGCGCTTGCGGGTATGTCCAGCACTTGTCCGTTCGACCCGTCAATCTGCGGAGCAACTTCGTCCAGAATGCACCAGTTCACTCGGGCACGCCGGCGATCACGCAACGGCAAGGTCGCCGGTGAAAAAGAAACGATCTCGCGCCGTCTGTATGTACATGTTTACTATTCACCCGACAATGAAGCCAAGAAAGAACTCGCCTTCCGCAAGGACCTGTTTGAACTGAAGGCGCAAATAGAAGGAGGACAAACCGAGTTCACGGAATCAGCGCAAAAGAAAATAGACAAGTACCTGACCTGTTCCAGAAAGGGGCGTGGGGGGCAGCTGAAGGTGGGATTCAACGACAAAGCCATTACCGAAGCAAAGAAGTACTTTGGCTATTTCGCCCTTGTCAGCAATCAGGCTATGGACACATTTACAGCACTTGAAAATTATCGGCTGCGAGAAAAAATCGAAGAACTCTTTGCCGTGCAAAAAGGGAGGCTCGACGGTGCTCGACCGCGCACATGGTACCCGGACAATCTGCGTGGAAGACAATTCACACAATTTGTCTCGCTGGGCTATCATTGTTTCCTGACGAAAAAAATAAAGCAAGTGCAAGACAAGCTCAGGAAGAAAGAATCCGGAAAACCCAAATCACTTATCAAGCTTGAAAAAAAACTGGAAAACTGGCTTGCCCAACGTTCTCTCGCCCAGATCCTGGATTGGTTCGACTGCATTGAAACCACAAAGGTACAGACTGTCATGGGCAGCTATCGATGGTCCACCGAATCAGCTGCCAGAGACAGACTGTTCTTGAAGTACTTGGGACTAAACAACAAATAGTGTACGCTTTATCGGACTTTCAGGATACTACACGATACATAATTGAATGATTGCTCAAATAAACATTGACAACAAACTCACCGGAACTTAGCTTGAATGTATATTCAAATTAAAACCTGTCGGTACGAATGAAGCAATACCATTGGAGACCATCATGAAATTACAAGAAGCACTCGATGCCATGAAAAAGGAATTTATTGCGAGTAAACCACCAGAAGTTACATCTGTCCTTCTTAAGGAAACCGAAAAACTGGTGCAATCCGGAATCGCTGACAGGGCGATTAAGGTTGGTGAAACGTTGCCAGAGTTTGCACTTCCCGATGCAAAAGGCAATCTCATCAGCTCAAAGGAACTTCTGGCCAAAGGCCCACTTGCCATCAGTTTTTATCGTGGCGTCTGGTGACCGTACTGTAATGCAGAGCTGGTAGCTCTACAGGAAATCTACGGTCAGGTACTGGAAATGGGCGGTTCATTTGTCGCTATTTCCCCACAGCTCAGTAAATATTCAAAACAGGTCGTGAACAAAAACAACCTCTCTTTTCCAGTACTTTCTGACCAAGATTGTGCATATGCAAGGCTGTTAAATATCGACTATGTCTTACCTACAAAACTTCAGGAGGTGTACACCCGTTTTGGTCTTGATCTCCAGCGATTCAATGGTAATGATTCCTGGATACTGCCTATGTGCGGCAGGTTTATCGTTGATACTCATGGTATAATCAAAAACGCTGAAGTACATGTCGACCATACCCGTCGGCCGGAGCCCAGCGAAATCGTCGATCTTTTGAAATCAATTGGTTAACAGATATGGCATAAAAAATTGGATTACGACTAAATTTCAGCTGTATGGGGATATCAGGCAAATTTTTCACGGGACGCCACAAACCCCCATACATGGGGGCTTGACCGCAGCCATCCAGGCTGCGAAACACCCATTTAAAGGTCACCTCATATCCCTCTCAACCATCTGAGCTGATCTTTAGTTGTAATCATACAAAAAAAGGACACTTGTTTCGCAGGCGGTATGAATTTACACC
>NZ_JABVCQ010000065.1 GCF_014145225.1 Thiospirillum jenense | reverse complement strand
GAGCATACTTAAATGACCAATCACACTGGGTTATTCAATTTTGACGATGTGCGCATATTGAATTTGACAGATAGCGATCATGCGCGTTGGGATGCTTATGTTATGCAACAACCCGCCGCAACCTTTTTTCATCGTGCTGGGTGGCAGACAGTATTAACTCAATCTTTTAACCATCCAACCTATTTTTTATACGCTGAATTAAATGGTGCAATTTGCGGTATTTTACCTCTTGCACATATTCGCAGTCATTTATTTGGAAATAGTTTAATTTCAACGCCATTTTGTGTTTATGGTGGTGCAATTGCAGATAACGAAAGCATTGCCACACAATTAGAACAGTCCGCCTGTCAATTGGCGGAGCGCCTCAAAGTTGACTATTTAGAGCTGCGTCATAGCCAGCGGCGCCATCCTGATTGGCTCTGTAAAGATCAATTGTATGTCACTTTTCGTAAAAGGATTGAATCTGATCCAGAGCAAAACCTTTTAGCGATTCCGCGCAAACAACGCGCAATGGTGCGTAAAGGAATTGCGGCAGGATTGGTAAGTCATGTTAATTCAGATGTCAAACAAGTTTATCGTGTTTATGCTGAAAGTGTTCGCAATCTTGGTACTCCAGTGTTTTCATTGCGTTATTTCCAAACACTCAAAACTGTTTTTGGTGATGCTTGTGAAGCACTTACGATTCATCATGGTAGCCAGATCATTGCTGGGGTGCTTAATTTTTATTTCCGTGACCAAGTATTACCCTATTATGGCGGTGGTACTACGCAAGCTCGCGCAATGAAAGCGAACGATTTTATGTATTGGGAAGTGATGCGGCGCGCCTGTGAAAGTGGTTATCGAGTATTTGATTATGGGCGAAGTAAACGCAATACCGGTTCTTATGATTTTAAATGTAATTGGGGATTTGAACCGGAACCATTAAGCTACGAATATTATTTAGTTCAGTCACGTCAATTGCCAGACATCAATCCACTTAATCCAAAATACCGCCTGTTTATTCGTGTTTGGAAACAACTACCACTGCCGGTTAGCCAGTTTCTAGGCCCATTTCTTTCTCGTAGTTTAGGTTAATTTTTACAAAAAAATTGAAAGGTATTTTTGAATGGAATCACTATTATTTTTAACACATCGTATTCCGTACCCGCCTAATAAAGGCGATAAAATTAGGTCGTTTCACTTATTAGAGTATCTTAGTCAACACTATCAAATACACCTAGCTACTTTTATTGATCTGGCGGACGATTGGCAATACTGTGACAAGGTGCATCATTATTGTACAACTACTTGGTTTGGTAAATTAACGCCATCGTTAGCTAAGCTGCAAAGTTTAGTTGGTTTTATTAACGGTCAACCTTTATCTTTACCCTATTACTACCGGCCAGCACTTGCGCGTTGGATTAAACAGACGTGTAAAACTTATACGATTCAGCGCGTATTAGTTTACTCATCTGTCATGGCGCAATATGTTATGAAACATCCACATTGCGTCGTAGATTTTGTTGATGTGGATTCTGATAAATGGCGGCAGTATAGTGCGACACAATCGTGGCCAATGCGTTCTATTTATCATCGTGAAGCAATTCGATTAGCACAATTTGAACAACAGGTTGCGACACAATGTGCTGCCAGCATATTCGTATCAGAGCCAGAAGCCGCGTTATTTCGGCAGCAATTAAATGATTCCGAAACAGCAAAACGTGTTTATACACTGTGTAATGGTGTAGATACGGCATTTTTTGCACCAGATACGAAACGTATGTCGCCTTTTATTGGTCAAGCAGCCCGCATTGTATTCACTGGTGCAATGGATTACTGGGCGAATATTGAAGGAGTAACCTGGTTTGCTCACCATATTTTTCCGGCCGTGCGTGAAACTCATCCAGATGCTGAGTTTATTATTGTTGGAATGAACCCAACACCTGAAGTTTATCGTCTTGCCGAACATTCTGGCATTCATGTCACTGGTGCTGTATCGGATATTCGACCTTATTTACAATACGCAAAATTAGTGGTTGTGCCATTACGCATTGCTCGCGGTATTCAAAATAAAGTGTTAGAGGCAATGGCAATGGCGCGGCCTGTTGTGACAACACCGCAAGCACTTGAGGGTATTCCAGCAAAAGTGAATCGTGAGGTTTATTGCGCCGGTGATGCGAGTACTTTTATTAGAGCAGTGCGTCACTTACTAACCAATGAGAATAACAACATCACTGTACAAGCCCGTCAGTTTGTTGAACGAGAATTCAATTGGAAACACAGCTTACCCACTATTCTTTCTTTGTTAGAATCTAATTAGTTTCCAATGTCGATTTCAGTATCAGATAAAACTTATCGGAACAATAACGTTATCAATCCAATTTTACGTTGGGTTTGGTTTGCTATTGCGTTGCTGACTTTAATTTTAACATATCACCAAACTTTTATTAGCATACTCAATATTTGGAGTCGCTCTGATACCTTTGCCCATGGATTTTTTGTTGTTCCAATCGTGATTTTTTTAATTCGGAAACAGCGTGTAATATTAAGTCAAACTGTTTTGAAAACAGAACCTATAGCGCTTGTTGCTTTATTATTATTCAGTGGAATGTGGCTTATTGGACATGCACTGACAATTGTTGTCGTTGAACAATTTGCAGTGGTGGCGTTAATTCCCATTCTAGTTTGGTTTATATTTGGTAGTAAAGTGTTAAATGTTTTGGCTTTTCCATTGGGATTTTTATTTTTTACCGTTCCCATTGGTGAAGAATTGGTTTATCCGCTAATGCAAGTTACCGCATTCTTTACCGTGACACTGTTAAAATTAACCAATATCCCAGTGTATTCCGATGGCACATTTTTTAGTATTCCAAGCGGGGATTGGTCGGTTGTTGCTGCATGTAGTGGTATTCGTTATTTGATTGCATCAACGTTTCTTGGAGTGCTTTATGCCTACTTTTTCTATCGGGCATGGTGGCGGCGTGGGCTATTCGTATTATTGTCTATA
>NZ_JABVCQ010000064.1 GCF_014145225.1 Thiospirillum jenense | reverse complement strand
CTGAATACATAGGTGCTGGAGGCGAACGCGGAGAACTGAAACATCTCAGTACCCGTAGGAACAGAAATCAACCGAGATTCCCTCAGTAGTGGCGAGCGAACGGGGAACAGCCCAAAAGTTTGATTAACAGTAGTGGAATGGTCTGGAAAGTCCAGCGATACCGGGTGATAGCCCCGTACACGAAAGTGTTAGTTAAATGAAATTGAGTAGGGCGGGACACGTGAAATCCTGTCTGAATATGGGGGGACCATCCTCCAAGGCTAAATACTCCCTACCGACCGATAGTGAACCAGTACCGTGAGGGAAAGGCGAAAAGAACCCCGGTGAGGGGAGTGAAATAGAACCTGAAACCGTCTGCGTACAAGCAGTGGGAGCCTGCGATTTAGCGGGTGACTGCGTACCTTTTGTATAATGGGTCAGCGACTTACTTCTCAGTGGCAAGCTTAACCGTATAGGGTAGGCGTAGCGAAAGCGAGTCTTAAATGGGCGCTTAGTCGCTGGGAGTAGACCCGAAACCGGGCGATCTACCCATGGCCAGGGTGAAGGTGGGGTAACACTCACTGGAGGCCCGAACCGGGATCTGTTGAAAAAGATTCGGATGAGCTGTGGGTCGGAGTGAAAGGCTAATCAAGCTCGGAGATAGCTGGTTCTCCCCGAAAGCTATTTAGGTAGCGCCTCGCGTCTCACTCTTGGGGGTAGAGCACTGTTTCGACTAGGGGGCCATCCCGGCTTACCAAACCGATGCAAACTCCGAATACCAAGAAGTGCAATCGCGGGAGACAGACGGCGGGTGCTAACGTCCGTCGTCAAAAGGGCAACAACCCAGACCGCCAGCTAAGGTCCCTAAATCATGGCTCAGTGGGAAACGATGTGGGAAGGCAAAAACAGCCAGGAGGTTGGCTTAGAAGCAGCCATCCTTTAAAGAAAGCGTAATAGCTCACTGGTCGAGTCGGCCTGCGCGGAAGATGTAACGGGGCTTAAGCCATGTACCGAAGCTGCGGATGCAAATTTATTTGCATGGTAGGGGAGCGTTCCGTAAGCCGTCGAAGGTGTGTTGTAAAGCATGCTGGAGGTATCGGAAGTGCGAATGCTGACATAAGTAACGATAACGGGGGTGAAAAGCCCCCGCGCCGAAAGTCCAAGGTTTCCTGCGCAACGTTCATCGGCGCAGGGTGAGTCGGTCCCTAAGGCGAGGCCACACGGCGTAGTCGATGGGAAGCAGGTTAATATTCCTGCACCAATGCTTACTGCGATGGGGGGACGAAGAAGGCTAGGTCAGCCGGCTGATGGTTGCCGGTTTAAGCGTGTAGGCAGATTCCTTAGGCAAATCCGGGGAGTCAATGCTGAGGCGTGATGACGATCCCACTTGTGGGAGAAGTGATTGATGCCCCGCTTCCAAGAAAAGCCTCTAAGCGTCAGGTAAGTGTTGACCGTACCCCAAACCGACACAGGTGGACAGGGTGAGAATCCTAAGGCGCTTGAGAGAACTCTGGTGAAGGAACTAGGCAAAATAGCACCGTAACTTCGGGAGAAGGTGCGCCCCAAGTCAGTGAAAGCCCTTGCGGCTGGAGCTAAACGGGGTTGCAGTGAAAAGGCCGCTGCGACTGTTTACTAAAAACACAGCACTCTGCAAACACGAAAGTGGACGTATAGGGTGTGACGCCTGCCCGGTGCCGGAAGGTTAAGTGATGGGGTTATCTTCGGAGAAGCTCTTGATCGAAGCCCCGGTAAACGGCGGCCGTAACTATAACGGTCCTAAGGTAGCGAAATTCCTTGTCGGGTAAGTTCCGACCTGCACGAATGGCGTAACGATGGCGGCACTGTCTCCACCAGAGACTCAGTGAAATTGAATTCTCGGTTAAGATGCCGAGTTCCCGCGGCTAGACGGAAAGACCCCGTGAACCTTTACTATAGCTTTGCACTGGACTTTGAACCGATTTGTGTAGGATAGGTGGGAGGCTGTGAAGCTGAGACGCTAGTTTCGGTGGAGCCAACCTTGAAATACCACCCTGGTTTGTTCGGAGTTCTAACCTCGTCCCGTTATCCGGGTCAGGGACAGTGCATGGTGGGTAGTTTGACTGGGGCGGTCTCCTCCCAAAGAGTAACGGAGGAGCACGAAGGTACCCTAATCCCGGTCGGAAATCGGGAGATTAGTGCAATGGCATAAGGGTGCTTGACTGCGAGACACACACGTCGAGCAGGTACGAAAGTAGGTCATAGTGATCCGGTGGTTCTGTATGGAAGGGCCATCGCTCAACGGATAAAAGGTACTCCGGGGATAACAGGCTGATACCGCCCAAGAGTTCATATCGACGGCGGTGTTTGGCACCTCGATGTCGGCTCATCACATCCTGGGGCTGAAGTCGGTCCCAAGGGTATGGCTGTTCGCCATTTAAAGTGGTACGCGAGCTGGGTTTAGAACGTCGTGAGACAGTTCGGTCCCTATCTGCCGTGGGCGTTGGAGACTTGAGGGAAGCTGCTCCTAGTACGAGAGGACCGGAGTGGACGTACCGCTGGTGTTCCGGTTATATCGCCAGATGTATTGCCGGGTAGCTATGTACGGACGGGATAACCGCTGAAAGCATCTAAGCGGGAAGCCCCTCCCAAGATGAGGTCTCCCTGGGCACTTGATGCCCCTAAAGGTCCGTTGAAGACTACGACGTTGATAGGCGGGGTGTGGAAGGTCAGTAATGACTGTAGCTAACCCGTACTAATTGACCGTGAGGCTTGACCATATAACACCCAAATGCTTTGTTTGCACATTGATTCCAAATTGTTTTTGCGATTCTCACCAAATGTTGCATGTTCTGACCCATTAGTCAGTCATGTGTCAGTTTTCCTGGCGGCTATAGAGCACTGGTACCACCTGATCCCATCCCGAACTCAGAAGTGAAACGGTGTATCGCCAATGATAGTGTGAGGTCTCCTCATGCAAAAGTAGGTCACTGCCAGGGTTTATTTCCCAACCCCGCCCGATTTAATCGGTGCGGGGTTTTTCTTTTGGGG
>NZ_JABVCQ010000063.1 GCF_014145225.1 Thiospirillum jenense | reverse complement strand
AAGCGCACGACGCTCGTTGAAAAAGTCCAATTCTTTATTCGTATATTCAATCAATCTGTCGCAGCAGGCGAGCCAGATTATTCAATTAAATGGAGTAGTACATTACAAAATATTAATCGTCCTCTCTATTTTGATTCACAGTTTATTATGCAAATATTGTGGCGCCCTTTTGTTCGTAAATATTTTTACGCCGATAAATCATGTAATGATCGCTTAACTAAATTGCATTATCAGATTTATGGACATCAGCTTAAAGCCAATAATAATACCATGATTCTGCCCGGACTTCCGCTCGGTATTCCTTTTTCTTTATGGGCAGTATCTATTCCAACAGATTATCACTTTCTTGGATATAGTAGCTTATTTCCGCTATGGATTTACGCCGATGATGGCACTCAACACGACAACATCACTGATTGGTCATTAAACTATTTTCAACAACGCTATCACGACACCACCATTACCAAGTGGGCAATTTTTGATTATGTCTATGCCGTCTTGCACGATTCGCGCTATCGGCAACAATTCGCGCTTAATTTGAAAAGTGAATTCCCGCGTATTCCAACACATCCCGATTTTTGGGCATGGTCGCGCATTGGTGGTGAATTGGTGCAATTACATGCTGAGTTTGAAACCGTGCCGCCGTGGCCATTAAAACGGGTAGAGCAGGAAATAAAAATGCCGCCCAAATGTCGGTTAAAAGCGAATAAAACGGACGGCACGATTGAAATAGACAGCGCGACGACGTTAATGGAAATTCCCGCCAGTGCTTGGGAATACCAACTCGGCACGCGCACGGCATTGGAATGGGTATTAGATCAATACAAAGAACGCCCGCCCAAAGACCCGACGATTCGGGCGCAATTTAATACTTATCAATTCGCCGATTATAAAGAGCAGGTGATTGAGTTATTAGCGCGAGTGTGCCGGGTGAGCGTGGCGACGGTGAATAAAATGCAGCAATTAGCGCAATTACGTTGGTAGTTTTTTAAGCTCGTCAAAATGGTTTATCCGCTAATCATTTTTGTTAAATAACAAAACGTCTTTTTAAAACTCTGAACGCGCTATCTAATCTAAAATTAATCCTAGTTGATTGTGTTTTTTAGACAGGTCGTGTGTTGCTTGATAACGCACCGGACGGGCGCTTTTTTTTAATACACCTTCAGCCACTAAACGCTCAAGCCACTGTTTTACCTGCGTTTTTGACACATTCAATTCTTGAGCGATCTCACTCTCTGTTTTCGGCACCGTAAGCCGCGTCATTAACAGTCGCACGGTTGCAAACAATTCCTCAGCAGAATTAGACATGCACGCTGCGCTTATCGGTAATGATGCGGCCGCGGCAGGGTGTTCCGTGCTCTCTAATAAAACAGGCGGGACGCCGCTTGAATTAACAATGGTATTATCAGCATCGTTTTTATTGAATGAAGTGGGCGAATCAACACCCTGCAATATCGCCGTCAATTCATTCAGCGTCATTGGATTCGGCCACGGCACCGCGCCCGCCTGTTGTAATGCCTGCAATCCCGGCACGGGTTCATCAGGAACGCGCACATAAATCGGAATAAAACGGTATTTTTGCAATTGCTCAATGGCACCCGCCCAAGTGCCGCCGGTTTTATAATCTGAATGCACAACTAATGCTGCCGTCGCCAACGCATAAATGAGTTTATTGCGCTGCATCGCATTCCCGACATTAAAACCGGCCGCGGGATCATAGGGCGATACCAATAATAATTGATGGTCTAACAATAAATGACGATTCTCAGGATTGAGCGCCGCTCGTTCCAAATTATCCGCCGCAACACCAATGACCCGCCCGCCCGCCGCTAATGCCCCGCGCATAGCCGCTTGATCTATTCCACGCGCACCACCCGAAATAAGCATCTGCCCCGCCTGCGCCGTCAATTGCCCAATGTGTTCGGTGTATTCAATTAACGTGTCATTCACCTGCCGCGAACCAACCACCGCTAATCCACCGCTGTTTAATAATTGCTGATCACCGCACCCGTAGAGAATCGCCGGCGCGTGATCTTTGAGCCGTTCTTTTAAGCAGTGTGGATAGTTTTCATCGGCACGACTAATGACCCATAATGCCCGACTGTGCCAGCGTTCAACCGCTTGGCTTAATTGAAATCCTCGCGCTAATAATGATTCTAACCGCGCTGTATTGAATTGATCGCCTAATAATTGGTACAGCGCACTGGCGGCTGATGTGAGCAAATCACCCGGCTGATAACGATGCGTTTTTAATAATTTGACTAATTGGCGATATTCTTTCGGCGTTAATACATCGGCAGCGGGTGAATTGCGCCCGATCAATAGCGGCGCGGTGAATAATAAAATCGCTTGGGTATTTAATGACAGCGTGGTCATGCGGTGTGCCCCGTGAGTGCCAATACGAATGGATAAACCACGCCGCTACCGTGACGACGTAACACACTCGCAGCGACGGTGAGCGTCCAGCGCGAGTCCACCATGTCGTCTAATAGCAACACCGCGCCCGGCGGCACGGGTGCGCAAATTGCCAGCGAATCGGCGACGTTAGCGGCCTGTTGTGCGCTGTTCGCCATTGTTTTCTGCTCCGGGCGATCAGTGGTTTTGCGCAACACGGCGTGAAATGGCAACCCCAGCGCCTGCGCCACGCGCCGCGCAAAATCCGGCACCAAAGCGGGGCGGCGCAGCGACGGAATGCACGTCACCCACGTCGGGGCGGGCGTTGGTTGCCAATTGCGCACTGTTGTAACGCAGGCGTTCACCAATTCATCCGCGAATTGCTGATCACGATATTTGCCATAAAAAACCAATTCACCCCAACCGGCATCTCGCCAGCGGCACAGCGCCCGTCCGGGTTCTAGGCGTTCATTTGCCGCGATTGTGCGACCATTTGCCCATTTTTTGCGCGGTTCTAACGTCAAACTGGAGCGCCGCAAAAAGGCGACGGCTGCGCGTACCAGCGCGGGTGACGCGCTCGTCGGTAATGGCGGCAACGCGGGCAATTGCGCAATTGACGGCTCGCCATCCAATGCGCGAATTAAAAACGCCATGTGTCCAGTTATTAAATCAACGTATTGTTGCATTTGCTGCTGTTCAATTCGCCGTAATGCCGTTAAGCGCTCGGCTCGCGCCCAAAATGTTGGGTTAATGTGCGTCGCAGTTAATTGCCATTTATGATCTAATTTCACGACCGGCGCCGGCGATTCTAATGCCAATAAATCGAGCGTTTTTTGAATCCGCCCACGACTGATATTCACGTTGGCTTCTAATTCCGGCACTGATAAACCACGCGGCCGGCGTTCCAATTCATTAATAACCTGCGCCACTTCCGCCTGTGTTGGAAATGCGCTGCTAATAAAGAAATCGTTAATATCGGCGTCTTCCTGACCACTGAGTAATACGCCATACGCCGCATCTAATGCACGGCCGGCGCGCCCGACCTGTTGATAATAA
>NZ_JABVCQ010000062.1 GCF_014145225.1 Thiospirillum jenense | reverse complement strand
AAACTATAATACGCTAACCTCGCGCATATGACATTTACCATGTTGCAACCCATTATCCATTACAACAAGGATTGAAACACAGCAGGTGGTGCAAAATGCGCGTCCATTTCCTCTTGTTGCAACCCATTATCCATTACAACAAGGATTGAAACATGCGGTGCGCGATATGAGCATTAAAGAGTTCGCTGTTGCAACCCATTATCCATTACAACAAGGATTGAAACCCACGCAGTGATAGACCGAACACCGCCGCGGGTGCGGTTGCAACCCATTATCCATTACAACAAGGATTGAAACGATAGGTCTGTCATTAGGTGCTTTGACAGTTGGTTGCAACCCATTATCCATTACAACAAGGATTGAAACTCGGTTGACGTCTCCCGCAACAGTGTCGGGCTATGTTGCAACCCATTATCCATTACAACAAGGATTGAAACTGCGCAAATAGAGTATGCGCGTATTCGTGATATAGTTGCAACCCATTATCCATTACAACAAGGATTGAAACTTTCAACTGGCACTGGGTTAGGCGTGGTGGCAACAGTGTTGCAACCCATTATCCATTACAACAAGGATTGAAACAAGGGGATTGTTAATAAAACGGAGTTACTGCTAATGCGTTGCAACCCATTATCCATTACAACAAGGATTGAAACAGCGGGCTATTGCTATGAACTTGGGCGGTGGGTGCAATGTTGCAACCCATTATCCATTACAACAAGGATTGAAACAATGACTGACTTTCCGTTGGTTGGTTGTTAAAGCGCGGTTGCAACCCATTATCCATTACAACAAGGATTGAAACTTACAAACCGGACCCGGCCTGACCAGACCTCGGCAAAGTTGCAACCCATTATCCATTACAACAAGGATTGAAACGTCGTTTCGTACATTTCCTGATCCTCGTTTGATGTGTTGCAACCCATTATCCATTACAACAAGGATTGAAACAATTAAAACCCAACCCAGCGCCACGCGCTAGACCAAAGTTGCAACCCATTATCCATTACAACAAGGATTGAAACACATCATCACACCTTACTGTGATTAATAATAATACTTGGTTGCAACCCATTATCCATTACAACAAGGATTGAAACCCAGTATCGGGATCGACGGTACCGGCTGGTTTAGTGTTGCAACCCATTATCCATTACAACAAGGATTGAAACCCGACTTGTATCAGCATCTGCCACCTAATGTCAGGGTTGCAACCCATTATCCATTACAACAAGGATTGAAACGTGATTTTGATAGGGTATGGCTCAATCGCCTTGTTGAGTTGCAACCCATTATCCATTACAACAAGGATTGAAACGTTTTATGCGGGAACATGTAAAAGGGTTTTATAGGTTTGTTGCAACCCATTATCCATTACAACAAGGATTGAAACTTGAGGCGGTCAAACACAGTGGCGCACAAGGCGGCGGGTTGCAACCCATTATCCATTACAACAAGGATTGAAACGTAAGCCGACTTACCGTCAAGCGAAGGGAGTGGGTTGCAACCCATTATCCATTACAACAAGGATTGAAACTCCAAATCCAATTTCTGACTGAACACTCATACGCCAGCGTTGCAACCCATTATCCATTACAACAAGGATTGAAACCTGTTTTGCACAGACCCTAACCGCCGCGCCCGCCACAGGTTGCAACCCATTATCCATTACAACAAGGATTGAAACCCCAACGCACTGCCTATAACGCGGCGGGCTGGCGACAGTTGCAACCCATTATCCATTACAACAAGGATTGAAACGGCGGCTTAAACCGCAATATGAGCGGCGCTCGGCAATGTTGCAACCCATTATCCATTACAACAAGGATTGAAACACGCCGATTGTCGCGGCGTATTTTCATGCCAAGCAATGTTGCAACCCATTATCCATTACAACAAGGATTGAAACACCCATAAGTCATCATCGCCATCATCGCCGTCATGTTGTTGCAACCCATTATCCATTACAACAAGGATTGAAACTCATCTAAAAACTGGACTTTCGGATTTTTTGGAATCTGTTGCAACCCATTATCCATTACAACAAGGATTGAAACCGGGCATTTCTATTGCGGGCATTTCAACAATCATGTCGTTGCAACCCATTATCCATTACAACAAGGATTGAAACAATGATGTGTTTATTCGCAATGTACAAATGGCTATGTTGCAACCCATTATCCATTACAACAAGGATTGAAACAAACCAGTCGTTCGGCAATACGAATCGCAGCAAGCGCGTTGCAACCCATTATCCATTACAACAAGGATTGAAACTTTCCTCTGCGCCAGCAATAATACGGGCAATTTCACTGTTGCAACCCATTATCCATTACAACAAGGATTGAAACATCATTTCCTCCAGCAAGTTTCCTAAAACCATGGCAATGTTGCAACCCATTATCCATTACAACAAGGATTGAAACATTCTCCGTTTTAAGCCATTAAAGGGTTATTGGTTGTTGCAACCCATTATCCATTACAACAAGGATTGAAACGCTTTCTGTAATGTCGAGTTTTTAATGTTTTTTGCAATCGTTGCAACCCATTATCCATTACAACAAGGATTGAAACGGAATAGCTTATCACTTCTGTTTACGCGTTGCAAGCAGTTGCAACCCATTATCCATTACAACAAGGATTGAAACATCAGTGCCGCACACGGAACTGGAAAAACTCAGTCGTTGCAACCCATTATCCATTACAACAAGGATTGAAACAATGATTCTGAGTAGTACTCGCGGGAAGTGCCGGTTGCAACCCATTATCCATTACAACAAGGATTGAAACCCTGTCACGACTGTGCGCGACACTCTGTACAGTGACGCGTTGCAACCCATTATCCATTACAACAAGGATTGAAACGTGGAGAGCTCGATGATACAGCAGCTCGATATGCACTGTTGCAACCCATTATCCATTACAACAAGGATTGAAACATAACCGCACTCAACGATGGAATAGACAATCTTTCTGTTGCAACCCATTATCCATTACAACAAGGATTGAAACCCCGAACCGCTGAATACATCTGCAATAATGATGCGGTGTTGCAACCCATTATCCATTACAACAAGGATTGAAACCGTGCCGTGCGCAAATACCACAATTGCGGGCGCGTTGTTGCAACCCATTATCCATTACAACAAGGATTGAAACCTAATACGCAATATCGTATTAGCAAGCGAGCGCAATAGTTGCAACCCATTATCCATTACAACAAGGATTGAAACCGCAAATTCATCAGGTGTGAATGGCGTTATTTCCTGTTGCAACCCATTATCCATTACAACAAGGATTGAAACTTTTCTCCGTCCGTTCACACGGATGGCGAAAACGCAGGTTGCAACCCATTATCCATTACAACAAGGATTGAAACGTCCTGACTGCCAGCCTGGCTCTGACTGGCACAGTGTGTTGCAACCCATTATCCATTACAACAAGGATTGAAACTAATAGGAAAGTCTCTCATAGTCCCCGAGCGGGACTAGTTGCAACCCATTATCCATTACAACAAGGATTGAAACGATTGTGGGCGGATGAAATGCCGATCCCGCCGTGGGTTGCAACCCATTATCCATTACAACAAGGATTGAAACGCGAGCGAGCGCAATAATCGCAGCATCAATGTTGGGTGTTGCAACCCATTATCCATTACAACAAGGATTGAAACGCGAGCGAGCGCAATAATCGCAGCATCAATGTTGGGTGTTGCAACCCATTATCCATTAC
>NZ_JABVCQ010000061.1 GCF_014145225.1 Thiospirillum jenense | reverse complement strand
GTTTATTAAAAGATAATTAGACAAGCAGTGCAGTGACCAGAACGCAATCAATAGTACATTAACTTCATCGTGTAGCTGTCAACGTCAATTGAATAACGCAGCTTTAGAGGTACAGTAAAATCGCAAAATAGTGGCTCACGCTTCCCGCTAGAACGAATAGATGCCAGATACCGTGGCACCAGGGCCACCGGCCGTCTAGCACATAAAAGAGGATGCCCACCGTATAGAAAAGCCCGCCTGCTATCAACCACCAAAATCCGGTTGAGCCGATTGCGGCGATCAGGGGCTTGAGTGCAAACACAATTGCCCAGCCCATGGACAGATAAATGGGGATAGACCACCAGCGCTCACCCGTGCGGGGCAGGGAGTCGAGTAGTATGCCAATCGCCGCCAGTGTCCAGACGACCCCGAATAACCACCAGCCGGTCGTTCCTTCGAGCGCAATTAAGGTGAACGGCGTGTAAGTACCCGCGATTAGGAGGTAAATCGCGTTGTGATCCAGTACTCGGAAGACCCGCTTCGCCCGCCCGCGCAGGCTATGGTAGAGAGTCGAGACGAGATACAGCAGGAATAGGGTAGCACCGTAGACACTGAAACTCACAATCCGCAGCGCGCCGCCTTCGACGCCGGCCAGTGTGACCATGACGGTGACGCCGACCAGCGCCAAGACGGCACCGACCAGATGTGTAATGCTGTTAAAAAGCTCGCCGCGATACATGCAATGTGTTTGCTACTTATTGACCTTTACTACGCAAGGTTTCAGCTAATCGTAAGCCATTCCACGTCGCGTCAATACCATCGTAAGGGTCATGATTGAAAATGATTAAGATGGTTTTCATTTAACTTATCTCTATTATTAGAGTGAGTTGATAGAAATGCCGTTTTGCGTTCAGTTATTAACGCACCGATGGTAACGGTTATTTTTTGGCTTTTTACATTGTTCTGATTCGCTAGTTTATTAAAAAACAAACTGATATGTTTTGCCTAAGTAAGGATATTTAATATTAATACGTCCATCCTCAGGCAAATGAAAATTTAAATTTTCGTAAATCAGAATGTCGACATTCTTAAATACTTTTAAATTACTTTCAACAGGAACTGTCTTAACTAACCGGTAAGACTTTTGATTGCGTAGCACTTCATTTAATAAATCAACTTCTTGTACCTTCACAAGATTTTTACTTTCCACGACAATCCAATGTATCCAGTTTTCATTTAACAAGGTTTCAACCTGTGAGGTATTTGAAACGTGAGATTTAATACCAAAGTCTTTCGTAATTGAGATTTCGACTAAAAGTTTATCGCCCCGTAAGATAACATATTGTTTATCACGATCAAGGCGATGCAAATGAAAAATAAAATTACCATCATTTTTGCCAAAAAATAAGATACTACCTGTATTTGGTAAAGTACGAATAAATTGCGCTGCTGCTTCATAACCCGCGACATACCAGTGTGGCAAATTGATTGCTGCAAATACTTGCCACCCGATAACCGCAAACGTTACTGTCAACATAATTCGACGATACACCATAGAATGGCGAAAATAATGAATACCATAGGCGGCAAAGAACGCAACGGCAGGCATGACGTAGAAAGCGTAACGTTCATTATCGTCAGGTATACTTGCCAGATATGTACACCATAAGTAACTAGCGATCAACCAAGCAATAGGCAATGTAAATTCACGAGTTTGCTGTCGCAGCAATAAGAAAACACCCATGATTCCCAAAATAACAATAGCGATACTACTGCCTTTGTAGATTGAAGTGGAATACATGATCCAACGGGGCAAGGAGTCAAGCGAAGGATACGCATCATACGCATGACTACTGGCAGACATGACTATTTCTGGTCCAAATTTTAAGGCATGAACCGCAATGATTAGCAAGCCTAAAGTAATAAAAGCTACTATTAAAAAAGATTCTTTTTTTGAAAAAAGTACACGTCTATTTTGAGACACCAAAGCATGTGAAATGAGTACAGGAAGAATAAATAATGTTGTTTGTTTAATCAAAAGGGTTATCAAAATAATCAAACCAAAAGCAATTGCAGTCGAGTATTGAGGTCTGTCAAGATAACGCTGAAACATGAACACGCTTGCCATACACATACCAATTGCCGGCGCTTCTAGCATGACAGACCTGCTCCATAGCACCACAACAGGTAGGGATAAAAGAATTAAAACAGTCGCTAGAGCTGTTACATGATCGAAGCGTGATTTTAGCCAAATATACCAAGCAATCACACCAACTAACCAGACAAAAACAATGGCGATATGCGCGGCAAACTCTGATACGCCGATTATTGACATAAAAAAACTGACAATGATCGGGAACAGGGGCAGGTACCAATTAAAAGCAATGGCTGGGTATTGGGCAAAATAGCGTTGAACATAGTTATATGGATCATCAAATGGCAAATCGCGCAAAAAATCTAAGAAAAAAACACCGTGCATCGTATGACGCGACTCGTCTGTCCACCACAATCCATTTGCTACTAGACCATTCCAAGTCACTAATGCTCCAACGGTTAAAACAACAACGATTAGTATAGAATCGATAACTATTTTTTTCATAATCTATGGCAAAAAACAGTAATATGATCGTTAAAGCATGTCGTGACGTAACACGATCGATTGGTTTAGACCATCCCCGCCAATGCACTCGATATGTGCCGCACCACATCCATTTGATCTTCCTCTAACCCAATCCACAATGGCAACCTAACTAAACGATCAGACAGGTGGTTTGTATTAGAAAGATCACCATGTACGCGCCCAAATTTTTGCCCAGCCGGCGCGCTATGCAGTGGCACATAATGGAACACTGGGAAAATGTCTAATGCTTTAAGACGGGTAATAAACTGGGTGCGCGTCTCCAAATCTGCCAACAATAGATAATACATGTGCGCATTGTGTTGACACTCCGGTGGAATAATTGGCCGCCGACACATACCAGCAGTTTCTGATGCCGCAAACCAGCGGTGATAGTTATTCCACAAGCCAATACGCCGTTGTGTAATTGTATCGGCTTCTTCCATTTGCGCCCATAAAAAAGCCGCCACTAATTCGGATGGTAAATAAGAAGAACCAAGATCAACCCAAGTGTATTTATCTACTTGACCGCGAAAAAAGAGGGAGCGGTTAGTGCCTTTTTCTCGAATAATTTCAGCGCGCTCGGCAAGTTGCGGATCATTAATCAACAACGCCCCGCCTTCGCCAGAGATGATATTTTTTGTTTCGTGAAAAGATAAACAGCCTAAATGCCCAATTGACCCTAATGCACGGCCTTTGTAACTAGCCATGACACCTTGCGCGGCATCTTCAATCACCAGCAGATGATGACGATTGGCAATGTCCATGATGGTGTCCATGTCACAACCAACACCCGCATAATGCACAGGTACAATCGCTTTGGTCTTTTCAGTAATTGCCGCTTCAATCAAGGTTTCGTCAAGGTTTAGAGTATCAGAACGAATATCGACAAATACGGGAATAGCACCGCGCAAGACAAACGCATTTGCCGTAGAAACAAACGTATAAGACGGCATGATGACTTCATCGCCTGGCTGAATGTCCGTCAATATGGCAGCCATTTCTAATGCCGCTGTACAGGAATGCGTCAATAGGGCTTTATGCGTCCCAGTTCTTGCTTCTAACCAACCCTGACAGTGTTTAGTGAAATGACCATCCCCGGCTAAATGTCCATTGGCATGGGCTTGGGCGATGTACCACAATTCTTTGCCGGTCATGTAGGGTTTATTGAAGTGGATACTCATTTGAATAACACTTATTTTTTAGCAATTAATAAACACGAGCTACCGAGCGGGAATCGCACCCTTATTTGAATTAACCAGCGTTC
>NZ_JABVCQ010000060.1 GCF_014145225.1 Thiospirillum jenense | reverse complement strand
CGAACAACCCGCCGCCGCCACCATAACTATTGCCAAACATGCCACCGCCACCCATCACGCCTGCGCCGTCCCCCCCCTTCCCGCCGGTAGCATTGTTACTGCTAAAACCAACCGTTTTGAGCGTGACATTGCCGTCATAGATGAAGATCGCCCCGCCTAAGCCCGCCCCACCACCACCACCGTTGCCATCCCCGCCTTGGGCTTTACCGCTGTCGAAATTCACATTCTCGATCGTGACCGTGCCGGATTTGATGAACAGCGGGCGGTAAGTGTCGCCGCCGCTGATGGTGCTAGAGCAGGGAGGGGTGGTGCAGGTGGCGGGTGGAGTCCAGATAGTTTTATTGCCTTGAATCGTGACACTGGAATTAATGAGGCGTTTCATTACCCCCGCTATGGTGACATCGGTACTCAGCGTGATGATGTTCTTCTTGCAACCGCCGCCGGGGTGCGCGCCTGTGTAAACCGTCGTCGGAGTCTCAGCATTATTAGCGGTTTTAATTGCCCAACTGAGCGTATAGGCAATGTCGCCGAGGCCGTTGTCACTTTCAATTGTCACATTGCAATCCACAGGATCAGCCGCCAGTACATGAGAACTACCCAATGCTAACGCAATGGCGATGGCGAGTTTGTGACGACGAGGAATAAATTGCACAGACATGATCTCTCACTCCAAAAATATAAAACATGATCACAGCGTTTCGATTGTAAATTATACAATAGCACATGTGTGCGTATAATTGAAAAAATCTTAAACCCCCGCGCTAAATCCTAACTAGTTGTTTTCGCACTGCACTGCCACCCGCCACCAGACAGTCATTACCCAGTAAATTACTGGTTTATTAGATTTTAGACAGGGCGGGGTTGATGATGCGCACATCAATAGCGCCGCAAATATCTGCATTAGCTTTTATTCAGCGGCGCAATGCAATCGAATTGGTTTAATCCAACATTTATACTGAACACATCACGACCGGTGAATGTTATTCATGCCGCCGCAATGCTTTAATCTCTTCCGCACTCAAGCCAGTTTTTATTGCAATGGTCGCGTCATCTAATACATCCAACAATGCCATTGCCAACTCCCGTTTTGTTTGTTCTTTACCTTTCTGTACGCCTTCTTCTAATCCCGCTAACCGACCACGTTCCAATCCCTGTTCCAATCCCTGTTCCAATCCTTTTTCCAAACCTCTTTCATGCCCACGTTCAAATCCCTTAGCCAACGCAGACACAATTTTACTCTCCACCTCGGCAACCGCTTGCATTCGTACTTCATAAATCAATCGCTCCTCTTCATCAAACATCCGATCCACCGCCGCCACCGCTTTAACAATCGCTGGATCATGGCTTAATTGTTCTGGCAGCGCATATTTATCTAATTGATGCGCTTTAGTTAAAAACGTACTCCAGCGATCCAATGCCGTCACAACTGGCCGATTAAGCACGAGGAACTTTCTTAATTCAACATAATGCAATTCAAACATATCATGTAGATTATCATCCTCATGCGTGGTGACATTAGTGATCTTGTAGCAATTGTGAAACTCAGTGCCATCAGGAATAAAATTAAAATCCAAAATGTTAATACTGATGGTCTTGCATAACTCCTTAAACATCATGCCTTCAGTCAACTGTTCTGTCACCAGTTTTGCCCAATAATAAATTGCCCGTTTATCAAAATGATAATCCTCGCTAATTTGCATTTCGACGTTAAACCAGCGCCCCTGTTCACTGCGCGCTTTAATATCCAATACCGACATCTTGCCGGCCTGATACGCCGCGAGGTTGTATGGATTTTTCAATTCAACTTCAACCACCTGTTGATCTTCAGACACGATGGCGTTAATCAACGAAATCAACAAATCTTTATTCTCTTCACTCCCAAATAATTTTTTGAAAGCGAAATCAACTCGTGGATTGATGCGACACATAGCAAACTCCTAAATATGGTAATAACTAAAACGGTTTTACTCAAACGACAACGGGATGATCAATTGGCATAACTTGTTCCAGCCATCAATCACCAAGCGCCTGTTGAAGCGTGAATGGCATCATCAATAGTTAATCGGACACATTGCATTTAATTCTGTAGTCTCATTTGCGCCGCCGCAATGCTTTAATCTCTTCCGCACTCAAGCCAGTTTTTATTGCAATGGTCGCGTCATCTAATACATCTAACAATGCAATTGCCAACTCCCGTTTTGTTTGTTCTTTACCTTTCTGTACGCCTTCTTCTAATCCCGCTAACCGACCACGTTCCAATCCCTGTTCCAATCCCTGTTCCAATCCCTGTTCCAATCCCTGTTCCAATCCCTGTTCCAATCCTTTTTCTAAACCTTTTTCATGCCCACGTTCAAATCCCTTAGCCAACGCCGACACAATTTTACTCTCCACCTCGGCAACCGCTTGCATTCGTACTTCATAAATCAATCGCTCCTCTTCATCAAACATCCGATCCACCGACGCCACCGCTTTAATAATTGCAGGATCATGTTTTAATGATTCCGGTAGAGCGCGTTTATCTAATTGATGCGCTTTAGTTAAAAACGTACTCCAGCGATCCAATGCCGTCACAACTGGCCGATTAAGCACGAGGAACTTTCTTAATTCAACATAATGCAATTCAAACATATCATGTAGATTATCATCCTCATGCGTGGTGACATTAGTGATCTTGTAGCAATTGTGAAACTCAGTGCCATCAGGAATAAAATTAAAATCCAAAATGTTAATACTGATGGTCTTGCATAACTCCTTAAACATCATGCCTTCAGTCAACTGTTCTGTCACCAGTTTTGCCCAATAATAAATTGCCCGTTTATCAAAATGATAATCCTCGCTAATTTGCATTTCGACGTTAAACCAGCGCCCCTGTTCACTGCGCGCTTTAATATCCAATACCGACATCTTGCCGGCCTGATACGCCGCGAGGTTATATGGATTTTTCAATTCAACTTCAACCACCTGTTGATCTTCAGACACGATGGCGTTAATCAACGAAATCAACAAATCTTTATTCTCTTCACTCCCAAATAATTTTTTGAAAGCGAAATCAACTCGTGGATTGATGCGACACATAGCAAACTCCTAAACATGGTAATAACTAAAACGATTATGGCAATAAGCCCGGATAAAAGGTACGATAAAAATCACCAAAATGCACTACTAATTCTTGCGCAATACGCGGCGGCACAAAATGGAGCGCTGGCGGTTGTATCTGCGTAAAAGTACGGTGCGGATATTTATAGCGATAATGACTATCGCTCTCATGCAGTTTGACCGGCAATTGCTGTGGATTAAATGGCTCAGATTTTAAGTCTAACCAGCGATGAATATTCATCATTACCTCCAGCGGTTGCTGCATTAGTTCTTCAAAAATCACATAATACAACTGCTGTTGCCAATGCGCTGGCACATCTTGCAATGCTTCAATTGCTTTTAATGGCGTTCCAATTAACCCATCACTCGCAAGCAATTTATCTGCCCGCGCATAACGCGATAAATGCGCTAAATGATCGGGAAAATCCAGCAAGCGCGTTTTAGCATGTTGTGCTTCAATAGAACCAACAATCTGCCCTAATTCACGAATACAAACCAACATGCGAAAATCGGGATCAACTGCCTGCACCGTATCAATTTGACTTAACCACCCCCGATTCTTATCAACTACCCAACTGCATTCGCTTTCACCAATCCAACCGTGAATAAATCCACGCCATGCACCCAATAAACGCGCATAAGTACGATCAAATTCAGCATCTAACTGTGCTAATAAAAACTCATTATCACTCCAATGATAACGCAACTGCATCAATAATGGACACAGCGGCGAGCTATGACCGCTACTGTCAATTGCAGGATGCAAATCTAACAACTGACACAATAATGTTGAACCGGCACGCGGTAAGCCAGTGACATATAATAAACGTGGTATAGTCATCGTAATAATTACCGTTTAACAACCATCTAAATTGTGGTAGGATTATGAAACTATGATACTTGCAACATGACAGATATTCAATATAACACCCTCCACTAATTCAATAGGACAACCAAATAAACATCATGCGCTTCCCCTACGGGATAAGCAACTTCGGCGCGATTATTCGAGGCGGTTACTGGTAACAAGACCGCACTGATCGCTCAATTGCGTAATTACCGTCAATAAACAACTGTTTAATCAGTCACCATCGTTTTGCACTCGCGCTGTGCAATTTCGCAGGAATAGAAATAGATTTAATGCTTATGTTT
>NZ_JABVCQ010000006.1 GCF_014145225.1 Thiospirillum jenense | reverse complement strand
ACGGTTTTATCAAGAGGTTTTCACAGAAGGGAAACAAGAAGGGCGTGAAGAAGGTGCCAAATCCGCATCTCTCCGCATTGCCCGCAGTTTGCTTGACATCATTCAAGATGATCGCGTGTTGGCGCAGCATACGCGATTGACTGAATTAGAAATTCAGCAGTTGCGCAATAACAAACCACCCGCTGTTTATTAAACCCTTGATCCAGAGGTTGCGATGATTAAACCAGCAATTTGGATGCGTAACCGCTTGTATGAATCCTATTGCCGATTGGATATAACCGTCTTGGTGCTGGGATTATTAGTGACGGTGAGTGGTGTTTTATTAGCACATATTTGGGATAATGAACAGCGCACCGATGCTTTTTATGCAGATGCGGACATTCGCGGTATTGAAATCCAGCAGCAATTGAATCGGTTAGTTGCCGATGTGCAAGCCGTTGCCCAGTTTTACGATGCCTCCGAATCCGTCACGGCGGGCGAATTTGAACGCTTTGCCCGCCCGTTTATTGAACGTCATCCGATTATTCGAGCGCTGTCATGGGCGATGCGCATCACGGCCGCCGAGCGCGGCACATTTGAGGCGCAGCAGCGGGTGGACGGTGTCACCGATTTTGCCGTGCATCAATTCGCCACTGCCGCGCCGCAATCTGATTTATTCCCGATCACGCGCATTGTGCCGCTGGCGAAAAATGCGCCCGCCCTCGGTTTTGATTTGGGGTCAGAAACGCACCGCCGCGCCGCGCTTGAACAGGCGATTAACACGGGTCAACCGGCCGCGACGGCACCGCTGGAATTGGTACAGGAAACGGCTGACCAGCGCAGTTTGCTGGTGCTGGTGCCGGTGTTTCACGCGGGCGATGAGCGGACGCGCCACACGCTGCGCGGGTTGGCGGTCGGGGCATTGCGCTTGGGCGAATTGGTGGAGGAGGTGTTAAAAGCACTGCCGCCGCAACCGATTGATTTGGTGTTACGCGATCCGAGTGCCGCCGGCGACGCGGGTGTGCTGCATGTGCATTCAGCGCACCCGCAGTCAGTGACACGCCACACGCTGCACCGGTGCCTGACGGCGGCGTTTCGCCATGAGATACCGCTGACGATTGCCGGGCGCCAGTTGACCCTCGCCGCTGCGCCAGCAATGGGGGCGTATCCGCGCAGTTGGTGGCCGCCCGCGTTGCTGTTGATCGGTTTAACCCTCAATGCCGCGCTGTTTTTCCTGCTGCGCCATGATCGGCGAACAACGGCGCAATTGTTTGAACGCGAGGAGCGGTTGCAACTGTTTATCACTCACGCGCCGATTGCGCTGGCGCTGTTTGATCGAGACATGCGCTATGTCGTCGCCAGTCGCCGCTGGTGCCAAGATTACGGCTTGAGTGACTGCGACCTGACCGGCCAGTCGCACTACGCCATTTTTCCCGAAATCCCCGACCGCTGGCGGGTGGCACATCAGCGCGGCTTGGCGGGTGAAGAATTACGCGCCGATGCCGAGCCATTTGAACGGGCGAATGGCACGGTGCAGTGGTCACGTTGGAAGTTGTGCCCGTGGCGCGATGGGGACGGGCAGATCGCGGGGATCGCCATTTTCACTGAAAATGTCACTGCCCAGCGAGCGGCCGAGGTGGCGTTAGAAATCAGCGAAGAACGGCTACGTTTAGCGCTCGATGCCGCCCAACTGGGCATTTTTGACTGGGACATCGCCACCGATCACATTGTTTGGTCAGCGCAACACGAGCGCCTGTGGGGGTTTGCAGTGGGCGAATTTGACGGCAGTTACGCGGCATTTTCCAGTCGCGTCCATCCCGACGATTTGGCGCGGGTCAACGCCAACCACAACCGCAGCATGACTGACCGTAGCCATTTAGCCCAAGAATTCCGCGTGGTTTGGCCGGATGGCAGCGTCCACTGGATCGCCGGTTACGGTGAATTCACCTTTGATGCCGCTGGTCAGGCGACGCGGATGCGTGGTGTCGTCATGGACATCACGCCGCGCCGTGAGATGGAGGAAGCGTTGCGCGAACGTGAACATTGGTTAGCCGAATCGCAGCGCATCGCCCACATCGGCAGTTGGGTACACGAATTGGATGGGCGGATCATCTGGTCAGATGAGGTGTACCGAATGTGGCAGTTGTCACCAGCGAGTTTCACGCCGACGGCCGAGAATTTTTTGCAACTGCTGCACTTGAATGACCGCCCAGTCATGCAGGCGTGGATTGAAGACTGCTGGGCTGGCCTGTCACCGGATAACTTTGTGTATCGCATCCTGCGCGCCGACGGTGAAATCCGTTACCTGTCCGGCGGTGGCGAGTTGCAATGCGACGCGCACGGGCAACCGCTGCGCATGGCCGGCACCGTGCTAGATGTCACCGACATGACGCAAGCCTATACCATTCTGCGCGACCAGCAGGAACGTTTAGAGGAGGCGCTGGCGCTCGCCCAACTGGCGCACATTGACTCCCTAACTGGGCTGACCAATCGCGCCGGGTTTACTGAACAGTTGGCGCGCATCCATGCCACCGCCCAGCGCCACAGCCACCGTTTCGCGCTGATTAATCTCGATTTGGACGGGTTTAAGGGGATTAACGACGCCTTTGGTCACCAAATGGGCGATCAGGTGCTGCGCGATGTCGCCATGTGTTTGGTGGAAAATTGCCGCCCGGAAGATTGCGCTGGACGGTACGGCGGCGACGAATTCGCGCTGTTACTCAATGACGCACCCGACGCCGGCGCCGCCGTCACGGTGGCCGAGCGCATCCGTGATCGCATCGCCATCATGCGCTGGCAAGGCTACGGTGTCAGCGCCAGCGTCGGCGTCGCGCTGTTTCCCGATCACGCAACGGAATTAGATCAATTGATTCATTTAGCCGATGTGGCGATGTACGCGGCTAAAGCGGCGGGGAAAAATCGTGTGATTTTGGCGCGTTTCATTTGAATTAACAGACACTCTAATTGTCCCATGTGCCAGCGTGAAACCCGCTTGATTTAAGCGGATTCCAATTCAGCAGTTTTATTCTGTTAATGGTGTGCATTATGATTTCCCCGCGCCTTCCACAATGGCAATTTCATCGGGTGTCAATTCGTACAGTGCATACACCAATTGATCTATTTCCCGTTCTAATGCGCTGGTGTCCGCTTTAGGATTATTTGCTTTGGCGGCGAGGATTTGGTCAACGAATAATTCAATTGGTTGTTGTCGTTCAGGTGATGCGGCGGGAATAGGTAAGGATGATATGTACATTGGTTTTAATTCGTAAAAACCACCTTGTTTGCTTGCTGCAACTCGACAAATAAACCACCAAAGAACTTTTGAGTTCAACAATCCAAGTAAATAATTTGGTTCGTTAGTGATACAAATAGAAGTTTTATCATTAGAAAAATGCTTCTCACAATCGATTGCATATGCAGCATTATTTGCAATGGCCGGAATCACAATTTTGGGTTGCTCAAATCTAATCATATCGCCCGGAGACGCTTGTAACTCATACCATGCTTGATTTCCTGCCCGTTTTTCTAAACCATGCTTAAATTGTATGAGATGTTTTTGAATAGCAGGATATTTTTTAATATCAATACCGCGACGGGTGAAAATGAGCCATAAATTCTGCGGCTCAGTTCGCCATTTTTTCACGTCGCGCCCGCGCAAAAACGGTTTAATCATTTCGGCAGATGATTCATGTTCTTGAATAAGACGGTCACGAGTGGCGCGATCAATAACAAACGCTTCGTTAAATCCGGTCTTGATACCATAATAAAGACGGCCGCCAACATATTCTCCGAGCGGTTGCCCGGCTTTACGCAGTTTTTCTAACAATCGGAATACAACCGGTGACTCTAATTGCCAACCATCTGGTTTCAATTCATGTTGCGCAATCTGTTGACCGCGTTCACTAATAGTTTGCGTGATTCGTTCTAATTGCAAATCTTGATTCCAGGTGTAACCTAATAGTGCGGACTCTGGCGCTGGTGGCGAGCGCGTTCCAGTCAAAATAGACGCATAAGCAATTGCCTCAAAAACCGGCGCATCGCCAAAGTCAATCAATTGATGCAACGTCAATTCACGCGGCAGAAAACTACGCAACGCTTTACCATAACCGGCGCGGTAGTATTTATTAGAAGTAATAAACGCAATTGAACCGCCCGCCCGCAATAATTTAACTGCCCGCTCATAAAAATACACTAATAAATCTGCCGTGCCATTAAAACATTCATAACCCGCTGTTTTCAGTGCCGGTTTGAGTGTTTTAATTTTCTCCTGCCGCACATACGGCGGATTGGCGATTAAAACATCAAACCCTTTTTTGTAATGAAACACCTCCGAAAAATAAATCTCAAAATCAAACGTCGCCTTGCCATTCGTCAATTGCTGAATAATCGCCTCAATCTCCCGCCGATACTGCGCCTTTTGATCACGATCTGATTCATCAAAATAGCGCGGTTTTAATGTTTCCAATTGCCGAAACAACGCCTCGTTAAATAAATCTTTACTCACCCCCAACAGCGAATTGCCCACCACAATTTTATAATCCAAATTCGGCAACGGTTTAATCTGCTGGACGTTTACTTCATCCACCACCAATGACAACCACAGCCGCAATTTTGCAATCTCTACTGCGCCTGGATCAATATCAACCCCGTATAAACAGTGTTGAATTGCATGGCGTTTGAATAAATACGCCGAGCGCGGCAGCGCGGTATTAAAATACGGCGTTAATGCCAACCGCACCCGCACTATTTCCGTCATCATTCCCACCGGAAATGCACCTGACCCGACCGCTGGATCACACACGGTCATTGCCGCCAACGCCACATCAATTAACTTGGCATGACGTTGAATCGCCGCCGGCATTTCCCGCCCGGCGTAATGTGTTTTGACAGATTCATAATTCACCAATTGCTCACCCGCCCGCACCAGCGTTTCCAAATCCGCTCGCGGCACCGCCGTCAATTCAGGCGTGTTTAATTGCGTCTCCAAATAGTTAATTAAACTTTCTTGACACATGTAATGCACAATTTCACGCGGCGTATAATACGCACCCAACCCCTTGCGGCGATTATCTTCAATCAGATTTTCAAACACCTTGCCCAACATTTCGGGATCAATCGCCACGTCTTTTTCTAATGGCTCCGCCTCATTCACCGTAAAATTGTAGCGATCAAAGACATCAAAAATACCCGTGCCAACATCGCCCGCCGCCGTGCGTTCATTATTGGTGAATAATTCATTTGGTAATAAAACGTCCACCTCGCGCCAATGGTAATTCCCCAGCGGTTCAAATAACCCGCCATTCAAAAACGGCAGCCGACAATTGAATTGCGCACACCAGACCGCATGACCGCGATCAGTGGCGAGCGTGTCATACAATAGCGGCTCTAATACGTCATTAAATAAATTGGTGTATTGACCATGCGCACCATTAGTTAATTGCCGCAAAAAATCCCGCGCACCACTGCCCCAATTGCCATCTTTTGCCACGCCCAACCAACCTTTCTTTTGCAAAAAATACAAAAACACCAACTGCCCTAATAACTTTTTAATAAACTCCACCGGATTGATTTGCGCCCGCGTGAATTCGGCCGCCAGCGCCGCATCATTCGAGATCAATTCCGCCAGCGCCGCCTCGCACTGATTAAACAACTGGACATATTGTTTGAAAAACTCTTTAGTAACCGCCTCAACACTAAACGCTTCTTCAATCTCAGTTAAGGTCGGCGTCCGCCGCACTTCCTGTAATAACCCAATAAACCGCGACTGCGCGGTGTGACAACTTTCATTTGCCCCGACCAAATAAGAACTGCGTCGCGCTGGGGTTAATTGCGTTTTAATACCAACCGTCCCCGCCGCCGTTTCAATTGCGCTGTATTCCATTTTGACGTATGAAAACCGCCATTGCTGTTCACTCGGTGACACGAAAGCGACCAGCGCCGCGTCCTTTTCATTACGCTGTTTAAGATGATCGGCAATAAAATTGCGCAGCGCCGTTCGCGCCCGTTCTAATTGCGCATCATTCGTCAAATGAACAACTAAGACATCCAGTTTTTCATCATCTGGCGCGGTGTAAGTGCCGAGCCGTTCATAATGATTGACAAACGGCTTAAACGCATCTTTAATATATTTTTTCGGCCAAACCGTCGCCTTGTTTTCATCAAAATTGTCGTTGAGTAAATTGCGCGTGAATTCCAAAAACTTGCCGCGGTTAAAAGCGCAGGAAAATAGATTAGCAATATAAATACGCGCTTGTTGGGGGTTCATGGTGATTTAAATCTTAATTCCATCGCCCAGCGGGAGCGGGTTAGGGCGAGTGAGAATTCTATCTAGTTTAATGGCGCCACTTTGCAGGATTGATCTGTTAAATTCAAGCGGCGCATTTAATGAGACAGACTATGATGCTACAGTCAATCCAAGATCATTTAATTTCAACACGGCAATTAAGCCGCCAGCGGACTCTCAGAAAAAAACCGCCCTCAATCAATTAAATTGGGGCGGTTTTTTAATTATTCAGATTCACAAGCGGATTGATTTAATGCTCCCCTCCGCAAACAGGGGAGCAAGCGATTTTCATTAAAGCCGAATTAACGCACGACCATTGTCAAGCGTTGTTGATTATCCACCAACGCATCGGAACGTTGCCGCAAAGTCAATTCCAACTTGCCCATCAGCGCCGACTTTTTGCCCGACACCTGACTGACCTGAGTACCCGCCACCGGTGCCGCATTTTTCAGCACCTGCACGGCGTGCAATGTCCGCTTGACCTGTTCAACCTGCGCCTGCGCATCCCGCCGCAACGACACAGCCGCCCGCTCCAATGCCGGCGCACCGAGTTTGACCGTCGCCTTGCCAATGCGCGGCGGCGCTGACTTTGACATATCCACCATCGGCCCGGCGCTGGCTTGCTTACCCGAAGTGCCAGGTTTAGCCGTCGGCCCCGCACTGGTGGATTTACCCGCCGCTTGACTGGCGACCGACTGACTAGGGGCGGTGGATTTGCTGGGCGGTGACACCGGAATTGGCGCTGGACTGGATTTTTTCGCCGCTGGACGCCGCGACTTGGCGGGTGATTTAGGCACCGCCGCCCGCGTTGAGGGTTGTGCCGCCCGCGCTGAAGGCGGCGAATCAGCCCGCGCCCGCTGCAACTGCCGCGTCAATTTCGCCGCCACCTGATTGCGCAAGGTAATTTCCTGCTGAAATGCCACCCGCTCGGCTTCCAACTGCGATTCAAGCACCAAGCCGTCGGCATCCACGCCCGTTGCTTTGCGATACCACTGCAACGCCGACGTCCGATCTTGCGGGACGCCCAACCCCTGTTCGTAGAGCAGCCCCAAATTGGTCTGCGCCGCTGGCAACCCGCCGTCTGCGGCTTTGCGATACCAGACCGCCGCTTGAACATAATCCGGTCTGGGCAAGCCGAGACCTTTTTCGTAAATTTCGCCGACGTAATTTTGTGCCATTGCATCGCCGCTCTGCGCTTTGGGCATCAACACCTGTAACGCGGTGCTGTAATCAGAGCGGTCAAATAGCACAAACTCGCCGCCGCGAATGCCGCAATCTGACTGCGTGGTTTTAGTCCAGCGCCGCGGCGCCAGATACGTCATGTACTGCCCAAGTTGGCGGACTTGCCCGGGCAGCAGGCAATCTACCAGCACCAGATCGTCCATTTTGACCATATCCTCAGTCGCCCCGGCCGCGGCCAAAACCTCGGCGCGGTCGGGCGTTGAGACGCAAGCCATCAGCAGCGCCGTGACCAGCGCGGCTGTCAAAAGTGTGTAAAGGCGGGTGAACATGTTGGATCGTTCCCGTTCTGCGAATGAAGTGAAGAGGCGATTGTGAGTATAGCGCCGCGCTGGGAACGGTGGGGGTGGTTATGATAACGAATGAATCGAATCAATTGCGGCAAATCAATTGATTGATTGGGTGTGGTGAATAACGAACGGCCGTGTCATCATAAATCGTCATTCCAGCGGATGCGGGAATGACGACTGTATTAACTGGAGCAGTTAACAGCGATGGCTATTGCCCTGCTGCCTTCTCAAATGGCACCGCAATAAACCGCTGTTCACCGCCGCGTTCAATGCGCAATAACACCGCCGGGCGTTGATCTTTAATTGCCTGCTGCAATTGCGCACTCACATCGGCTGTTTTAGCCACCGCCTGCTGCCCGACCATTGAAATCACACTGCCAGGTTGAATACCCGCTTGCGCCGCCGCACTGCCCGGCTGCACTTGCGTCACCACCACGCCCGTCACGTCTGCATTCAAACCGTATTCAACGCGCCGTGCCGGCGTCAATTCAGCCAAATATAAACCCAATTGAAACGCAGCCGCGGGTGAATGGTTATCTGACGCGGACGGTGATAATTGCGGCAATTGCTCGGCGGTTTCATTACTCGGCATTTGACCAATCTGCACCGCCACCGTCACCTGTTGATTACCGCGCAAAACCAGCAATTGAGCCGTACTGCCGGCGGGTAATTCAGCCACGCGCCGCGTTAATTCACGGTAATCGGCCAACGCCTGACCATTTAATTGCAAAATCACATCACCGGCGCGCAAGTCACTATTCGCTGCCGGCCCGGCGGGAATAATCCCCGTGACCAAAATACCGCGGGTGTTATTTAGCCCTAAACTAGCCGCAATTTCATCCGTCACTGGCTGGATTTGAATACCCAACCAACCGCGCTCGACCGTGCCTTTTTCACGCAATTGATTAACAATCATGGCAACTGTTTCGGCCGGAATGGCAAACCCAATGCCGATATTGCCGCCGCTGGGTGAATAGATCGCGGTATTAACACCGATGACTTTACCGCTCGCGTCGAATAATGGACCGCCCGAATTACCGCGATTGATCGGCGCATCAATTTGCAAATAATCATCATAGGGACCGGATTGAATGTCGCGCCCGCGAGCCGAAATAATACCGGCGCTGACTGACCCGCCCAACCCGAATGGATTGCCAATTGCCAATACCCAATCACCGACGCGGGCGCTGGTTGACGTGCCGAGCGCGACCGCCGGCAATGGCGTCGGTGAGGTGATTTTCAGCAACGCCAAATCGGTTTTGACATCGCGCCCGACCAATTTGGCGTCAAAGCGCCGCCCGTCGGTCAGGGTGACGCTGATTTGGTCGGCATCGGCGATGACGTGATGATTGGTGACAACGTAACCTTTGGGATCAATGATGAAACCCGAGCCTTGCCCCTCTTGACGCGGTTCACGCCCAAATTGGTCGCCAAATTGCTCAAACTGGCCGTGAAAATGACGGAAAAACTCGTGCAGCGGCGAATCGTCGGGCAACTCACGCGGCAGCAGTTTTGACCAATCCCGCGCTGGTTTGTCGGGTGTTTGCAACACCGTTACATTAACCACGGCGGGCGTCACCCGAGCGGCGATGTCGGCAAAACTGACCGGCCCCGCGGTCGCCGGCGCCGTTTGCACCACTGCGGGCGGTGCGGTGGTGGCGCTGGCGGGCGGCGTTCCAGCGGCAAAACTCGGCGCGGTAATTAAACTCCCGCAGATGAGGGCAATGAACCCCGCCAATTGAGTGGATTGAACCTGCGGCGGACGTGGGAATGAACGCGGCGCAGCGCGGGCGATTGGAGAGCGGGTTTTATCAATCAAATGTGGCAGTTGTATCATTTACAGACCTCGCGTTTTTTAATGAGTTTAATTGGTAATATTTGAGTGAAGCGTTGCGCGGGTGGCAACATTGTTAAAACAAAATCGCACGTTGAGCGTGAACGTGGTGCGCGTGTTTTATAAATCAAAGGGTGAGATAGAGATTAAAATGCAAGCGGAATTGGAAGTGACGGCGGAGGTGGTGCCGTTGGCCGCTTGTGATGCGCAAATAGTCGAGTGAATAATGGTTGCGCAAAAATCGCTGTTTTATTTAATAACAAAAACAGGTTGCAATTAGTGATGACTCCATTGCAACCCGCCGTTCTGATCAAAACTGGGGTTAATTTACCCTGCGATGATCAGCGCAATTGTCAGTTTAAGCATCGCCGTCTTTATTCGTATTGATCTTGAATACGGTATAAGCGGGGCAAAAACCGACAAATGCTGTTCCCAGCGCGACCAGACCTAATACCGATAAGATAATTGAGGTGGTTTGGTCAAGGCCGCCTAACGTTGCCGCGAGAACTAATGCGCCAGCCACAGCGAAGCGCAGATTACGATCAGTTTTGCCGACATTTTTAATCATGGGTGTATCCTAAGTTCTATTGAATGTGAATGAAGCAGGGCGTGGTGATCGTGACGATCAACCGTTTCCAGTGTAGCAGTAATGTGACTGGTTGGCGTTGCGATTTGACAATCACCGTTGCTAAATGCTGCCACCGCTGGGTTAATTCAACCCACACATGCCATTGGGGCAGCAGCCGCCCGTGCCACACATCGGCGCCGGCGCGCTGCCGCTACCCAACCGACTGGTGATGACGTTGCCACCGGTGGCGAGGCGATGCACCGGCGCGTCAGCGGGCGTGTCACCGCAGGGCAGGTTGGCGCGGGCGCACAATTCACCCCAGGTTGTGAATTGTTCACTCATGCGGTGTTGCACTTCAATTGTTTGACCGTTGGCATTGCAGCGATAATCATAAGTTGGCATTGCAATTCAATCCTCAATACAGACTGGTTAATTAAATCAGGTATCAGCAGCGGGTGCTGACGAATCATAAACATCGGTCATTTGGTGGCGCACTCATCTCAATTCAAGTGTGCGCGTAATCAATCACGGTGTTGGTATTTAATGATCGGGATCCGCCACCGTCGCGCCAATTTGAATGGCATCCGTCGCGGCCATGACTAATGCAAAACTGACCCGCTCAAAGGTGCGAAAGACCAATAGAATTCCGACCCGCGTATCGGGCGCAATGTAACTATCATTATACCGCCGCGCTTCAACATGCAGCGGAAATGGCGTATTGGGTGACGGCTCATCATCCGCCCGCCAGCCGTGCAGCCGCCAATTGCCGTACCAGTATTCATGGTCAAGCGGACTTTCGCTGCGCCAATTCCAATCCATTGTTCTGGCACGCACATCATCGCGCCGCACATCGCCACCGTGATACACCGCAAACACCGTGCCCGGCACCACGCCCTCGCGCTGCCCACGATCCAGCACCACCACGTCATACCGCCCAATTTGTGACACACCGTTTAGCACCGCGATCAAATGCCCGCGCACCGCTGGCGGCGGTGGACGTGGTAAAAAATCGCGTAGCGCCTCATCCTTCACCGCCGGGCGTACCCGATCACCGACCGCCACCTCACGGTTGGCGTGTGTCACCAGCAAGGTGGCCGGGTTGCCAATATGTTTCAGTTGCGCAGTTGCAACAAACCCGGCCTCAAACCCGAGCGGTTCATTGGTTTCATAATCGCGGTATTCCCGCCCCGGGCGCAGAATTTCAAACCGATCCGTCGCGGCGGTACGAATGGCGCGCACCAGTGCCACATCACCCGGCCCGCCGATCGTTTGCCCGTCCTCGAAGCCGACGACGTAGGGCGCTTGCTCAATCTGTTTGGCATCAGCCACGACCGGCCGTGATAAAAACGCCGCGATGGCATACAGCGACACGGTGGGGATGGTGCGTTCCAGTTCTTCAACCCGCACCCGCGGCGATAATTTGAGCGTCCGCGTCCCGCCCGTCCCACGCTGCAAATGCGGTTGGCCATCCCGATACACCAGTTGCAAAGTGTCGCCCGGAAACAACTGGTTGGGATTGCCCATGCCCGGGTTATCCCGCCACAATTCACGCCATCGCCAGGGATCACGCAAAAATTTGGCGGCAATGTCCCAGAGCGTATCGCCCGCAACGACTTGATATGTCTGGGGATGATCGGGTTGCAACTCAACTGCGCTGACTGTCGTCCAATTGCCCGCGCCCAAAAGGACGAGTGCTAAAAAGGACGCGGCGGACGTGGAAATGACCTGTTGCATAGCTGATTGAATGTCTAACTTTAACATTGGTGTATCATCCCGATATTACCCGACACACTCAACTGTTGTCGGCAAATCCCAGCATTCACCCCCGCTTGCGAGTCGCACCACATGGCAAAATTAACGATTCTCACCTTCCCGGACAACCGCCTGCGCACCCACGCCAAGCCGGTAACGCAGGTCAATTCCACCATCCGCCGGCACGTTGACGATCTACTGGATACCATGTACGCAGCACCAGGGCTGGGTTTAGCCGCCACGCAGGTCGGTATTCCCTGGCGCATCGTGGTGATGGATGTGTCAGAAAACCACAATGATTCATTCGTGTTAATTAACCCAGAAATCTTGTCAGCCGACGGTGAACAGGAGCGCGAGGAGGGGTGTTTATCCGTACCGGGCTTTTATGAAACCGTTCAACGCCCCGCCACAATTCAAGTCCGCGCCTTAAATCCCGCCGGGCAGGTATTAGAATTCAGCGCCGACGGGTTATTAGCCGTCTGCATTCAACACGAATTAGATCATTTGAACGGCAAGTTATTTGTTGATTATTTGTCGGCAATTAAGCGCCAGCGTATTCGGCAAAAACTGGAAAAAGATCGGCGCTCGCCCGCAACAGCTGAATCCAATAAACCAGCGGCGCGGCGGCGGAGTGTAGGGTAGTTAATTGTTGTGATCTCCATGCCCCGTTTATTATTCGCCGGCACCCCCGCTTACGCCGTGCCAACCTTAATTGCCCTGGTCAACGCCGGCTATTCAATTGCCGCTGTGTATACGCAACCAGACCGCCCCGCCGGCCGCGGGCAAAAGTTGCAAATCAGTCCAGTTAAAGAATACGCCGCGTCCATTGAATTACCGATTGAACAGCCGCTGAATTTCAAAGACCCCGCCGCCGTTGCGCAATTAAACCAATACGCCGCCGATTTAATGATCGTAATTGCTTACGGGTTATTATTACCGCCGGCCGTATTAACCGCGCCGCGCCTCGGTTGCATTAATCTCCATGCGTCATTATTACCACGCTGGCGCGGCGCCGCACCGATTCAACGCGCCATCTTGGCGGGTGATAACGCAACCGGCGTTGACCTGATGCAAATGGACGCGGGCTTGGACACCGGGCCGCTGTTGGCGCGCCAAGTGGTAGAAATCCCACCTGATGCCACCGCCGGCAGTCTGCACGACCAGCTCGCGGCCGTGTCCGCCGATCTGTTGATTCGCCACCTGCCGGCCGTGTTGGCGGGGCAGTGCGTGGCGACACCGCAGCCGGCGGCGGGGGCGCTTTACGCCAAAAAACTCACCAAAGCCGAGGCGCAGCTTGACTGGCAGCAACCGGCGGCGGTGCTTGATCGCCACATTCGCGCATTGAATCCGTGGCCGGTGGCGCAGACGCGGTTGGGCGGTGACACGCTGCGGATTTGGGCGGCGCAGCCACTCCCCGCGCCAGCGGCGGATGCTGCAACCAACGCCGTTACACCGTCACCCGGTCAAGTCATCGCCACCAGCGCGGCGGGCATCACGGTTGCCACCGGTGACGGCCACTTGTTAATCACGCAGCTGCAACCGCCCGGCAAGCGCGTTCTCACCGCCGCCGAGTTTTTGAACGCCCGCAACTTAACTGGAGTGACCCTTGACTGAACTTGGCGCCGTGACTCGGGCGCGTGCCGCGCAAATCGTCGCGCAGGTGCGCACTGGTGGCCACTCGCTGACGGCGGCGCTGCTGGAAATGCAGCCCACCACCGCCGCGCTGGACGCCCGCGACTGGGGATTTGTGCAGGAATTGACTTACGGCACCCTGCGCTATTTGCCGCGACTGGAGGTGATCCTGCGGCAACTGGTGGCGCGGCCGCTCAAAGCCACCGATCAGGATTTAGCCGCGCTGCTACTGGTCGGGCTGTACCAGTTGGACAGGTTGCAGCTACCCGCTCATGCCGCCGTCGGTGCAACGGTCGCCGCTGCGCGGGTGCTGGACAAACCCTGGGCGACGGGGTTAGTCAACGGCAGTTTGCGGCGGTTTCAACGCGACAGCACCGCGCTGCTGGCGCAGGTGACGCGCACGGATGACCGCGCCGCGTTGCAGTGGAGTTTTCCAACGTGGCTATTAAACCGTTTGCAAACTGCGTGGCCGGATGATTGGCAAGCGATTGTCACCGCCAGTAACACCCGCGCCCCGCTATTTTTGCGCACCAATCCGCTGCGCCAAACGCGAGCGGCGTACTTGGCGGAGTTGACCGCCGCTGGAATTGACGCCGAACCGCTGCCCGATCAACCGACGGGACTGCGGGTACTTGAATCCGTGGCCGCGTCACGGCTGCCCGGCTACAGCGACGGGCGGGTGTCGGTGCAGGATGCTGGCGCGCAACAGGTCGCGGCGTTGCTTGACTGTCAGCCCGGGCAACTGGTACTGGACGCCTGCGCCGCACCCGGTGGCAAGGCCGCGCACTTGCAGGAATTGGCCGCCAATCAACTGCACCTGACCGCATTAGAGCAGGCGCCGGCGCGGCTAGTGACGTTACGCGAGGAATTTGCGCGGCTGGGTTTGACGGCGGACATGCACTGCGCTGATGCCAGTCAACCGGGCGATCAAATCTGGGCAACGCGGCGGTACGACCGCATTTTGCTCGACGCGCCCTGCTCCGGCACCGGCGTCATTCGCCGCCATCCCGACATCAAATGTTTGCGGCGCGACCGCGACATCACCGCCGTCGTCGCTCAACAAGCGCGGTTACTCGACGCGCTGTGGCCGCTGTTAACCGACGACGGCATCCTGCTGTACGTCACCTGTTCGCTGCTCCCCGACGAAAATGACCACCAGATCGCCGCATTTTTAACCCGCCACGCCGACGCCGACCTCGCACCAATCAGCGCCGACTGGGGCGTGACAACTGCGCACGGACGTTACTTATTACCAACCGCAGCGGGCAGCGACGGCTTCTTTTACGCCCGCCTGCAACGCCAGCGTTCACCATGATTGCAGCGGCGCGGACTTTTCATTTATTCCCGTATTTAATCGCGCTACTCGGCGGCGTGACCATCATTTACGCCGCGCAAGATTTTCATATTGACAGCGTCCGCACCTATCGAATTGAAAACCAATATTTTCTCAACGCCACCGTGCAATACCGTTTTAATCCACAAGCACTCGACGCATTAGATAATGGCGTTCCTTTGACATTACAAATTCAAATCCAGGTGCGCCGCAATGACGCCTGGATTTGGGAAGAAAGCCTCGCCGATTTACAATTGTATTATCAAATCCGCTATAAACCACTGTCTAAAGCCTACCTCATAACCAATTTAGCCGATCAAACGCAACGCAGTTATATTAGTCGTGATGCCGCCATTAACGCGCTGGGTGAATTGACCGACGTGCCGTTATTAACACAAAACCGCTTAAACACCCGCCGTGATTACACCGTGCAAGTGCGCGTTTCATTAGACATCGAAGCCCTGCCATTACCCTTGCGCCCAATGGCGTATTTGCATCCCACATGGCAACAAACCAGCGAATGGACTAGGTGGCCACTCACACCGTGAAGCGGGATTTCAAACCAGAACGTCATGCCGGCAGCGTTGGCGTCATCATCTTATTATTTGTCCTGCTCATTGCGCTGGATTTAATGAGCAATGCGGTACAAAATTCCGAAGCCCTCAGCCGTTTATTTCTGCCATTACTCTTTTTAGTCATTGGCGGATTAGTGGTATTGGTCATCGCGGTTGTCATCAATGTTATTAAACTCATTGAACGCTACCGCCGCCAAGCCATTGGAGCGCGTTTAACCGCTCGAATGCTCGGATTATTCTCACTCATTGCATTACTCCCCGTCGGCGTGGTCTATTATTATTCCCTCGGCTTTTTATTACGCGGCATTGATAGCTGGTTTGACGTTGCTATTGATCGAGCAATGGAAGACGCGCTCACCTTAAATCAAGCCTCGTTAGACATCAATCAACGAGTGTTAATGAAATACACCGCGCAACTGCTCTCGGGAATTGAAGATCGCTCGGTCACGGCCTTAACTTTAACACTCGGTGATTTGCGGCATCAATCTGGTGCATTAGAATTGACCGTGTTTAATACGAGCGGCGAGGTCATGGGAACAGCGAGTGATGATCCGGTGCAATTAGTGCCGAATCAACCCGACCATGAAATCATGCAACGAGTGCGCGACGGCAGTGATTATGTTGGATTAGACACGGCCGACAACGGCGAATTATTAGTGCGCGTTCTGGTGAATGATCCCAAGCATCGCGCTTTAATGATGCACGCCAGCTTTCCCACTTCCGAGCGTATTAGTCAATTAGCAAACCGCCTCGAAGATGCCTATAATCATTACCGCGAACTCGCCTATCTACGCCAATCACTCAAATTCAGTTTTTCATTAACATTATCTTTAGTATTGATCTTCGGATTATTAACCGCATTATTAGCAGCCTTCCGCACCGCGCAGCGATTAGTTGCGCCCATTGCCGATATTGCGCGTGGCACTCGCGCCGTCGCCGCAGGTGATTATGAACAGCAATTACCCGTTCCCGCCCATGCCGATGAACTGGCGTTTTTAATTGCGTCTTTTAATGCGATGACGCGCAAAGTGGCACAAGCGCGGGACGCGGCAGCGCGTAGTCAACAGGTGGTGGAAGAACAACATGCGTATTTGCAAACCGTCTTAGGGCGCTTATCATCTGGCGTGATTGCATTTGATGAACAATTGCAATTAACCACCAGTAATCCGGCCGCGCAAGTCATTCTGCGGTTGAATGAAGAACAGGCCACGCCCTTATCATTAGATGCGCTGGAACAGAGCTATCCGCATTTAATGGAATGGGCGGCGCTGGTGCGGCGGCAATCGGTGAATCATGCCGAATGGCGGGCGGAAGTGACGCTGTTTAGTAATGAAGGGCGGCAGGTTTTATTATGCCGCGGCAGTCGCTTGCCGGGGACGAGTGACGGCATTGTCGTGGTATTTGATGATGTGACTGAGTTAATTCGCGCCCAACGCAATGCCGCCTGGGCTGAAGTGGCGCGCCGTTTAGCGCATGAAATTAAAAATCCATTAACACCGATTCAATTATCTGCCGAACGGCTGCGCTATAAGTTATTAAAAAAACTGCCGCCGGATGAAGCAAACTTGATTGATCGGGCGACCACGACCATTGTGCAACAGGTCGAGGCAATGCAGGCAATGGTGAATGACTTTACCAATTATGCCCGCACCCCCGAAATGACACATGAACCCTTTGAATTTGATCCGCTCATTAATGATGTTGTGGAATTATATCGAGCGGGGCCGGTGCAATTGCAGGTGTCATTACAGGCGCCGACAGTGCAATTGCGCGGTGATGCCAAACGCCTGCGGCAGGTGCTGCACAATCTATTAAAAAATGCCAGCGAAGCACTGGATAAAACACCCGAGGGCTGTATTGGCATAACCACTGAAGTGGATACCAGCCGCGATCATCATGCCGTGCAATTGCGCATTGAAGATAATGGCCCCGGCTTTACACCCGAGTTATTAGAACGGGTGTTTGAACCTTACGTTACCTCTAAAGCGAAAGGCACGGGATTGGGATTAGCCATTGTCAAAAAAATCATTGAAGAACACGGCGGGATTATTACCGCTGACAATACCGTGCGTGGAGCGCGAGTGACAATTCGTTTGCCAATGATGATTCATCAAGGCGCACCGGCGGGTGGTTGATTAGCCGGTGGAGGATTCGCTACAGCAGGCGGATTGTTATTTGCCGGTGGCGCTGGGTTGTTATTCACCGGTGGCGCGGGTGTTTCATTAGCAGTTGGCGGTTGATTAGGCGCAGCAGGCGGCGTGTTATTCACCGGTGGGGCGGGTGTTTCATTAGCAGTTGGCGGTTGATTAGCCGGCGGAGTATTAGGCACAGCAGGCGGCGTGTTATTTACCGGTGGCGCGGCGGGCGCGGGCGTTTCATTAGCAGGCGGCGGTTGATTAGCCGGTGGTGTATTCACCGCAGCGGGTGGAGTATTTGCCGTTGGTTGATTCTCATTTGACGGCGGCAAACTACGCACTAACCGCAAATACAACACGTTTTTTTGATCGTGACTGACGCTTTCACCATAAGCAAAACTGACCGCGCCGGCACGAAATGAATTGTCGGCTTCGGGTGAATTAAACCAAAATGCACTCGCAGGTGTGCGCGGAAACCATGCCAAGTTAATGGCGGGTAATTCACATCCTGGCTCAATTAACGAGCGCAATTCTTTATCAGTGGGAATACGCCAATCATCGTAGCCAGCAAAGACCGTATTATCCGCTTTGCGTTGTGCTTGTATCCAATTAAAATAATTCGCTTTTCCCAAACGGCAACGAATACCGCGCAATCCTTCAATACATTGCTTCCACATCACATTTTGATCTTTATCATTTAATGTGCCGTCGCCATTGTCTTTAAACCGCCCGGAATCCGGGGTGGTGGATTCTTCGCGCCCACAATTGCCCGCTAGTGCTGTTGAATCATAAACATTAATGCTGCCAAGCATCACAATCATAGAATAAACAACGGGTGAAAATCGCATCGGTTTAATCCTCCACCGGCGGCCGATAACTCGGGTCTTTTGGATTAAGAAAAATGAAATGTTGATTACCATCATCAAGCGTCACGAAATCCATGACGGCCGTGTCTAATAACGTGATGTATTCTGGTGCAATGGCAATTTCAATGCCTTCAGAACGTGTGCAAATATCTTCATCAGTTGCGGTATCAAACCCCATTCGATAATCAATAGCGCCATCATCATTGCGGCGAGCGGCTAATCGCAACGCCATGCCCTCCGCCCCGCCATCATGCGCGGCTTTAATGATTTGTTGAGCAGCAGCTGGTGTGACTGTGAACATACGGTTTACATCTCTAAATAAATGAGTTAATTAGAAAACGATTGTCATTAATCCAAACTGATTGCAGATCACATCCGTCTGCAATCAATTGATTTTGGATTAACGCGATTACAGCCGGAAGCGTTTTACCAGATTTTGCAATTGCTCGGCTAACGCATTCAATTGCACAGATGATTCTTTGGTTTGACGCGCATCTTGCGCATTACTTTCAGCAGCATCCGAAATACTCGTGACATTTCGATTCATTTCCTCAGTGACGACGCTCTGTTCCTCTGCCGAACTCGCCAACTCAATATTGACACTACCAATGGTCGCTATTGACTGACCAATCATGCGCAACGCCTGATTTGCTTCAGAAGCGCTCTCCAAACTGGCCCGCGCATGCGTTTGACTTTCCTCCATCGCCAATACCGCCCGGCGGCTCACCTGCTGCAAATGCTCAATCATCGTTCGGATTTCATGCGTCGAGGCTTGTGTGCGATTAGCCAACGAGCGGACTTCATCGGCAACGACCGCAAAGCCGCGCCCGGCTTCACCGGCACGCGCCGCTTCAATTGCTGCATTAAGCGCCAGCAAATTGGTTTGCTCGGCAACACCACGAATGACATCCAGCACTTTACCGATTTGCTGACTATCATTACCCAACTCACGGATCACATTCGCGGCACCTTGCACCTCACCGCTGAGTTGTTCAATCTGTCTCATGGTGCGCTCTACCACATCTGTGCCGGTCGTCGCTGCGAGGAACGCTTCTTGTGTTTTTGTGGCACCGTGCTGCGCCCCGCGTGCCACTTCCTGCGCTGTCGCACTCATTTGATTCATTGCCGTTGCTAATTGATCCACTTCAATTCGTTGGCGACTCACACCTGCCTCGGTATGGTCGGTGATATTCGCAAGATTATTCGCTGCCTGCGCCAGTTGCACGGTCGAATTTAATACGCGACTAATTAAATCGTGGAAATTATCCATCATGTTATTAAACGCCACCTCGGCGCGTCCAATTTCATCTTCACCTTTAATTGGCAAGCGGTGGGTTAAATCACCATCACCGGCGGCAATGCCCGTCAAACTGTGCGTCATTTCATCCAGCGGTTGCGTGACAAAGTATTTAGTAAAGAAATATAACAGAATTAAAACTGGGACGCTGACCAATGAAGCCATGAAAAAAATACTGAGGCGAAACTTGCTGACCGAGGCATTGACATCTTGCAAATCAATTTCCATTGCAACGGCGCCTAATACTGATCCTTCGGGGGCAAAGCTATGACACATCATGCAGTTTTTACCCAAATAGTCTTTTGAACTGAAAACGGGCGCAACCCCGCGTAATGTAGTGCCATCTTCGGAAATGTTCATATACGGTTTGCCAGTGAGAATCACTTGCCGTTCAATCTCATCTCGCGGATGTTCATTCTCATGCCCCGCCCCGTATTGTTTAATCACATTATCACCGCGCATGACGCGCAAATCATTCAAATTACGCAATTTAACAATTTGATCTAAAAACTCAGCGCGCTTATGCACCGTACCGGTAATCATTAACGTTGTCATGCCGGCCATGGTGATTTCATGCAGCGTATCAGTGAACGCCTGCGCCTGTTCAATTGCCGTGTCGCGTTGTGCCTGCGCCGCCCACAGAATCATACCCGTCCAGGCGGGAATAAGAATTAACCACATGGCGCCGATTAAGCGCATCCAAATTGGCAGGTTGCCGATTTTGTTTAACATAACAATAACTCAATAAATAAAATGATGAATATCAACGGCGGTGGCGATCTTTTTAATGAAGGCGTACCAGTCTCGCTGTTACTGAAAGCGCAATTTAAACCATTTATACCAGCAGATTGTTATTATGGTTTTTACCTAATACAATAAAACATAACGATTTAACCAGTTATAATGGCGGGGCATTATCTAATACAATAAAACATAACGATCTAACTGACCCTGCATAATGGCGGTGCGCATTTCGCGCATGAGCGACTGATAATAATACAAATTGTGGATGGTGTTTAATCGTGCGCCAAGTATTTCCCGGCAACGATCTAAATGATGCAAATAGGCGCGGCTATAATGACGACAGGTGTAGCACTGGCAATCAGGATCAAGTGGGCGTGTGTCGTTTTTATGAACGGCGTTACGAATGCGAATCACCCCGTGCCGCGTGAATAAATGACCATTGCGGGCATTGCGCGTGGGCATGACGCAATCAAATAAATCTATTCCACAGCGCACCGCGTGTAATAAATCCTGCGGTGTGCCGACGCCCATTAGATAACGCGGCAGGTGCGGCGGTAATTGCGGGGTGATATTTTCTAATACGCGCTGGCGGTCGGCGAGCGGTTCACCGACGGATAATCCGCCAATTGCATAGCCATCAAAGCCAATGTTTAATAGCCCGGCGAGTGATTGACAACGCAAATCTAATTCCATTCCGCCCTGCACAATGCCGAATAACGCGGCGGGATTATCACCATGCGCCGTTTTACTCCGTGCCGCCCAACGTAATGATAATGCCATTGACTGTTCAACCTGCGCCCGCGTGGCTGGATAGGGTGTGCAATCATCAAAAATCATCACAATATCAGCGCCTAATACGCGCTGGACGTGCATGGATTCTTCCGGTCCCATAAATAACCGCCGCCCATCTATTGGCGAACGAAAATGAACGCCTTGCTCGGTTATTTTACGCAACGCACCCAAACTAAAGACTTGAAAACCACCCGAATCAGTTAAAATTGGGCGCTGCCAGTGCATAAAATTGTGCAGATCACCGTGCGCACTAATCACCTCCAATCCCGGGCGGTTCATTAAATGAAAACTATTGCCCAAAACAATTTGCGCACCCAGATCAGTTAATTCTTCCGGCGTTAATCCTTTCACCGTTCCATAGGTGCCAACCGGCATAAAGGCGGGCGTTTCAATTATTCCCCGCGCAAATTTCAATTGCCCGCAGCGCGCTTGACCATCATTAGCGAATTGTTCAAATTGCATTGCCAAGTGCCGCCTCATCACACCACACGCTGCTGCGACTACCCGCCGCGATCTGCGCCACTGGCAACGCCGCGCCGTCACGCCACGCCGCCACTGCCGCTCGTTTGCTGTCGCCGGTGACCAAAATCAACACCCAAGCGGCGTTACACAGCGCGGCGGGCGTCAAGGTCACGCGCTGCGGGGGCGGTTTGGGTGCGTGCGTGACTGGCATAACCAATTGATCGGCCAAACTTATTTGCCCGGGAAATACACTCGCGGTGTGACCGTCCTCGCCCATGCCCAGTAGCACCAAATCAAACGGCAGGGCGGCAATCACGTCGGGGGTGTACGCGGCCGCGCCCGCGACTGCGCCAAGTTCCGCTGGAATTTCAAACACTTGGCGCGGGTCAATGCCCGCCGGGCGCAGCCAAGTCGTCCACGCCAATTGACTGTTGCGCGCCGGATCATCTGGCGGCACACAGCGTTCGTCACCAAAATAAAAGCGCCAGCGCGACCAATCGGCGGCGGTGCGACTGAGCAATTGGTAAGTTAAAGCAAAGGTCGTGCCGCCGGCTAACACGATGCGAAAATAATCCTGCTGGGTTAGACGCATGGCGGCGTATTCCGCAATCATGGTGCTGGCGGCGTGTGCCATCGCAGGTGGATCGGCAAACACGCGCCCGCTCGCGGCGGGGAAGGGCAAATTATTTGAGGTGGTCATCTGAGGGATTTGGCGAGTGGTCAGAGTAGTTGGAGAAATTGAACAACGGGAAATCATATTGCAGTGGCAATTCAGATACGCCGCCACCGCCTCAATGGTGCGCAATGGTAGCGCGTCTATTTGATAAAATAAGTTGCACCGCGAGCGGTCAAGCGGCCGTTACAATAGCTGCGGTGCAGCATCATCGCGCCAACGGCATCGCCGCTGCTGCCTGATCGGTCATCCTGTGATGGGTGCGCCGCGTTGCAATCCATTTTTATTGCAACTGACTGGTGATTCATCGCAGTTTATTAACGCGCCCCCGAGCGCCTGTTTATTAGGAATTGAATATTCATGTCAAAAAAACATCCGATTGTCGCGGTCACAGGATCATCCGGTGCAGGCACCACGACCGTTAAACGCGCATTTGAACATATTTTTTATCGTGACGGCATTCAATCGGCCGTGATCGAAGGTGATAGTTTTCACCGCTATGATCGCAATGAAATGAAAACTGAAATGGCAAAGTCCGTTGCTGAACATCGCAATCTGAGTCATTTTGGTCCCGAAGCCAATTGTTTTGATTTATTAGAAGATTTATTTAGTACCTATGGCGACACTGGCGGCGGTAAAAAGCGGTATTATTTGCACAGCCATGATGAAGCAGTGCATCACAATGCGCGGCTCGGCACCAATTTGCAACCCGGCCAATTCACGCCCTGGGAAGACATTGTCTCCGGCACTGATTTATTATTTTACGAAGGCTTGCACGGCTTAGTTATTACTGAAGATCATAATGTCGCGCAACATGTTGATTTAGGCGTCGGCGTGGTGCCAATTGTCAATTTGGAATGGATTCAAAAGATTCACCGCGACAATTTAGAACGCGGTTATTCCGCCGAAGCCATTGTAGATACCATTATGCGGCGGATGCCCGATTATATTCGCCACATCACGCCGCAGTTTTCATTAACGGATATTAACTTCCAGCGCGTGGCTACCGTTGATACGTCGAATCCGTTCATTGCCCGCGATATTCCCACGCCCGACGAAAGTTTCGTCATCATTCGCTTCCGTGATCCCGTGCAACTCCGAATTGATTTTCCGTATCTATTAAGCATGATTAGCGATTCATTTATGTCGCGGCGCAATACCATGGTGGTGCCGGGCGGCAAAATGGGCTTTGCAATGGAAGTCATTTTACAGCCAATCATCGAGCGCATGATGGATGCGCGCAATGTTTAATCACATCACCATTGCCGGTTAATTCACACCGTGCAATGACCTGCTGTTCAGTCATGCACTGCAACAGCAGGTGACAGTGTGATGATTGCGTGACAATCAACCCGCCCGCTATTTAATCAACTGCCGTGCTATTTTTCAAATAACCTCATACGGCGCGGCAAATCCCAATCCCGTCACAATCTGCGTTTCTAATTGCTCCATCTGCGCCGCTTCATTCGCATCTTGATGATCAAACCCGTGCAAATGCAATGCGCCATGCACAACTAAATGCGCCCAATGTGCAAATAATTCTTTTTGCTGGACGTGCGCTTCTTGAATGACCAACGGCGCACACAGCATTAAATCGCCTAATAACGCGCAGGATGACGGCGCGCCGGGCGGGTTAATAAATGGAAATGACAACACATTGGTTGCCCCCGCCCGCCCGCGATAACGTTGATTAAAGGCCGCGCTCTCGCTTGAATCAACCAGCCGAATGGTTAATTCAATTGGCGTGGTCGTTTTTTTTAATGCAGCGCGTACCGCTGTGACCCAAGTTTTTAATTGCACCGGCGTTGGCAATTGCGCCGTTGGAATGGTGGTTGCCCGTTGTAAATCAATTGTGACCGTTGAGCGTGGCATAAAACATTTTCACTGGTGTTATCATTAGGCTATTGCCGCGCCTGATCGTGGAGTTCATAGGCTTGAACAATACGCTGCACTAATGGATGGCGCACCACGTCGCGGGTATTAAAAAACGTAAAACTAATCTCGTCAACATCACGCAAAATGTTAATGACTTGGCGCAATCCCGACGGCTGGCCACGCGGTAAATCTACTTGCGTCACATCGCCCGTCACCACTACCGTTGAGCCAAAACCAATACGGGTTAAAAACATTTTCATTTGCTCAGGCGTGGTATTCTGCGCCTCGTCGAGAATAATAAAGGCTTCATTCAACGTCCGCCCGCGCATATAGGCCAGTGGCGCCACTTCAATGACATTGCGCTCTAATAACTTATTCACCTTTTCAAACCCGAGCATTTCAAATAACGCATCATATAATGGCCGTAAATACGGGTCCACTTTACGCGCTAAATCACCGGGTAAAAAGCCCAAGCGTTCGCCCGCTTCCACTGCCGGCCGCACTAATAATAACCGCCGCACTCGTTCACTTTCTAATGCTTCAACGGCACAGGCAACCGCTAAATACGTTTTACCCGTCCCCGCCGGACCAATGCCAAAGTTAATGTCATACCGCTGAATAGCGCGCAAATACTCTTGTTGATTCGGCCCGCGAGCGCGAATTAAACCGCGTTTCGTTTTAATCACAATCTCGGATTTAACATCCGCCACTTCATACGTCCGTTCGGCAATTAAATCATCATTCACGCCCAATTGTTGTAAATGTAAATGCACGGTTGGCGGTGACAGCGTTTCATCGGCGGCGGCGGTGTAGAGCATTTGCAATAACCGCTCACTTAATGTCACGGCATTGGGTTCGCCGGTAATGCGAAAGCTGCCGCCGCGATTACTTAATTCAACGCCGAGGCGGCGTTCAATTAACCGCAGGTGCGTGTCGAATTGACCGCAGAGGTTGGCTAATCGCAGATTATCGGCGGGTTCTAATTCCAGATCATGGCTGGTGAGATGCGTAGTCAAGATGAGACCAATGCTCCTATGATTTAAGTGTAATGATTATTTGATAATTGGATTAGCGGCGCGGGTGGTTAATTCACCACGCAATGAATTGGGCAGCGCTTCAGTAATGCGCACGGTGACAAATTGTCCAATTAAATTGCTGTCACCATTAAAATTGACCACGCGGTTATTTTCGGTGCGCCCGCTCAGTTGATTGGCATCTTTACGCGACGGTTTTTCAACCAGAATGGTCACATCCGTACCAACCATTTGGGCGCTAATCAATTGCGCTTGCGTATTAATCCGCTGTTGTAATTGCGCTAACCGCTGCTGCTTTAATAACAACGGCGTGTCATCAGGGTAATTCGCCGCCGGGGTGCCGGGGCGGGGGCTGAATAGAAAACTGAATGAGTGGTCAAACCCAACCGCGTCAATTAACGCTAATGTGTCATTAAAATCGGCATCAGTTTCGCCCGGGAAACCAATAATAAAGTCGGATGAAATGCCAATAGACGGGCGGACTTGACGCAATTGATTTATAATACGTTGGTAATCGGCTGCGGTATAGCCGCGTTTCATTTGCGCGAGAATGCGATCTGAGCCACTTTGTACCGGTAGATGCAAGAAATTGACCAAATGTGGCACGTCGGCGTACACCGCGATCAGGTCGTCGGAGAAGGCGCTCGGGTGCGAAGTGGTGAAGCGGATGCGCTCGATGCCGTCAATGTCGGCGACGCGGTAGAGTAAATCGGCGAGTGTGGCGGCGCGGCCGGCGGCGTCTAACCCGTTGTATCCATTGACATTTTGCCCGAGCAGATTGACCTCGCGGACGCCCTGTTGTGCTAATGCGACAACCTCGGCCAGCACGTCATCAACGGCGCGGCTGACTTCTGCGCCCCGCGTATACGGCACGACGCAGTAGGTACAATAGTGCGAGCAGCCCTCCATGATGGTCACGAGGGCGCTGGGGGCGGTGGCGCGGACGGGTGGCAGGCAGGCGAATTTTTCCATTTCGGGAAATGAAATGTCAATTTGCGGGCGGCGTTCGCGTATAACGGCGTCAATTAACTGCGGGACACGATGCGCGGTTTGCGGGCCAAAAATCATATCAACAAACGGCGCACGTTGGCGAATGAACTCGCCTTCTTGACTGGCGACACAACCGCCAACGCCAATAATTAACTCGGGGCGTTGGGCTTTCCAATTTTGCCAGCGACCTAATTGTGAAAACACCTTTTCCTGTGCTTTTTCACGAATGGCGCAGGTATTCAGCAATAAAACATCGGCGTCTTCCGCGCAATCGGTTAATTCTAATCCGTGCGAGGCGTGTAATACATCAGCCAGGCGCGCTGAATCATAGACGTTCATTTGACAGCCGTAGGTTTGAATGTAGAGTTTATTCACGATAAAGTGAGGTCTCGGCAATGGATGAATAGAACGCAAATACCATAATGAATATGCTGTTTAATGCTTAAATAATAGCGGCACGACATCGGTAAAGCGTTTAACAAAGTGAACGGTAAAGCCGGTGCGCAAATGCTCCGGCACCTCTTCGTATTCACCGCGATTATCATCTGGTAATAAGACTTCTTTAATCCCAGCGCGGCGGGCGGCAATGAGTTTTTCCCGCACTCCGCCAATGGGGAATACGGCGCCGGTTAAAGTGATTTCACCGGTCATGGCAATGCGTCGCACAGATTCATTGCGTGCTAATGATAATAACGCCGACGCAATGGTAATACCCGCCGAGGGGCCGTCTTTAGGTGTGGCGCCGGCCGGGACGTGTAAATGAATAAAAGCATTTTCAAAAAACCGGCGTTCTGCACCGAATTCAGCTGCATGGCTGAGAATATAACTATAGGCAATATCAGCCGATTCTTTCATTACCTCGCCCAATTGACCGGTGAGTTTAAACCCGCGAGTTAATTCGTGAATCCGCACCGCTTCAATTGATAAAGTAGCGCCGCCCATTGCCGTCCAGGCTAATCCAGTCACCACCCCGGGGCCGGATAATTTGCGTTCATCCCGAAAGACTGGGCTGCCTAAATACGCTTGCAAATCATCCGTGTTAATTCGGATTGGCGGCTCGCTGCCGTCTAATAATTTAACCGTGCTTTTACGCACAATTTTACCCAATTGTTTTTCTAATCGCCGCACCCCAGCATCACGCGCATAGCCATCAATTAACGCCCGCAGCGTGGCGGTATCCAATTTAATTTTTTCCCGATCTAATCCAGCCTTGTCTAATTGACGCGGCAACAGATATTTTTTAGCAATGGCGAGTTTTTCTTCGGCAATATAGCCGGATAATGAAATGACTTCCATACGATCTAATAATGGACCGGGGATGCTATCCGTTTGATTGGCGGTGCAAACAAATAGCACTTTGGATAAATCAAATCGCAAATCCAAATAATGATCGAGGAAATCCTGGTTTTGTTCGGGATCAAGCACTTCGAGTAATGAAGAGGCGGGATCGCCATGATAACTCGCGCCGATTTTATCAATTTCATCTAACATGATGACTGGATTAGCCGTGCCAGCATCTTTCATTGCTTGTAAAAACTTGCCCGGCATGGCGCCAATATAAGTGCGGCGATGACCTTTAATTTCAGCTTCATCTCGAATGCCGCCGACTGAAAAGCGATAGAATTGACGGCCTAATGCCGCAGCAATAGATCGCCCAATTGAGGTTTTGCCAACGCCCGGCGGGCCAACCAATAATAAAATTGAACCAGCAATAGCGCCTTTCATCATGCCAACCGCGAGGAATTCAATAATACGCGCTTTAACATCTTCCAAGCCATAATGATCCCGATCTAAAATGCGGCGGGCGCGTTTTAAATCCAATTTATCTTTGGATAGTTGCCCCCAGGGCAAGAGCGTAATCCAATCTAAATAATTGCGTGTGACGGCATATTCTGGTGAACCCGTCTCCAAAATAGCCATCTTATCTAATTCTTCCGTGACCCGTTTATTCGCTTCTTCGGTCAGGGTTAATTTCGCAATGCGTTGTTTGAATTTGTCTAATTCGGCAGTGCGATCATCTTTGGCAATACCCAACTCTTTTTGAATGACCTTGAGCTGTTCACGCAAGAAAAAATCGCGTTGCTGTTTTTGCATTCGCTCTTCAACCGACTGGCGAATAGTTTGCTGCGCTCGGGCTAATTCTAATTCATTATGCAGTAATACCAGCACCTTTTCCATGCGCTTTAATAACGGCAAGGTTTCTAAAACTTCTTGCAATTGCTGTTTGGTGGACGTGGTTAAACTGGCGGCAAAATCAGCTAAATGAGACGGATCATCTGGCCCGAAACGATCCAAAAACATGCGCAATTCTTCGACGTATAGCGGATTTAATGGCAGCAGTTCTTTAATGGTATTGATGACCGCCATTGCATAGGCCTTAACCTCATTTTCTTCATAGGTCGGCGGCTCAGGTAAATACCGTACTTGCGCAGAAAATGGCGTTTTAGATTTAATAAATTGTTCAATAGAAAACCGCTGCAAACATTCAACTAATACCTGCATTTTACCATCTGATTCATGCACCCGATGCACCCGACAGGCGGTGCCAACCGTATAAAAATCATCAGTTATTGCTACTTCGGAAATGTCATTTTTCACTAATATCACACCTAATATGCGGTGTTCACTAGCGCCAACAGTGCGTAAGGTAGATGCCCAATGCCGCGCATCCATCAATAATGGTACGGCTTGGCCAGGAAAGAATGGCCGCGCCGCAACGGGTAATAATGGAATGAGCGGCGGTAATACATCTCGCGCCCGTGCTAATGGTGTTCCGTCATGATCGCTGTGACTATCAGCGTCATTATCAATGGTCGCAGCTGATAATGAGTCGAGTGCGTTTTCTGATTCGGTCATGCCGTTAATCCTAATTGGGTTGTTAGTGTTAATGACAGCATATCAGGGTGAAATGTGTGGATTACAAGTCAGTTCAGATAAACGTGCAAATTCAGCAATAGTCAGGGTTTCAGCGCGGGCATTGGGATCAATCTCAGCTGCAATCAATTGCGCAGTAGAGATCAATTCACGCAGGCTATTGCGCAACGTTTTACGCCGTTGTGCAAATGCAGTGGCGACGAGCGTAGCATGATGTTGGCGATTGCCAAGTGCAAATGCGGGCTGTAAATAAGGGCGTAAATGCAAGAGTGCAGATTCAACTTTAGGGGGGGGATAAAAGGCGTCGGCGTGAATTATAAATCCCATTTCAGCGGCACAATAGGTTTGCACCATGACGGATAAACGTCCGTAAGTTTTATTCCCCGGCGCGGCGCAAATGCGTTCGACCACTTCACGTTGCAGCATTAAATGCAGATCATCTAAACAGTGGGCGTATTTGAGGAAATGAAATAATAATGGCGTCGAGATATTGTAAGGTAAATTGCCAATTAAACGGAGGCGCTGAGTTGATGAGGCGGGAATTGATTCACTTATCGCCGCTGCACAAGAGTCATTGAGGAGTGTGCAAAGATCGAATTGCAGGGCGTCGGCCTGATGAATGCACAACTGTCCAAACGGTTGACAGCGTTTGGCGAGTGGTTCAATGAGGTCGCGGTCAATTTCTATGACATCAAGTGCGCCCGCTGCCGTTAATAAACCAGTGGTTAATGCACCTTGACCTGGGCCAATTTCAATTAATTGCTGGCCGGGTTTGGCATCAATCAATGCCAATATACGATTAATGATGATTGGATCGCGCAGGAAATGCTGACCAAAACGTTTGCGTGGGTGGTGATTCAAGGGTGTGTTGTGTGATTCAGTTGAATGTCTATGAATTAAATTGTTTTATGCAAAGAGCGCAGCGGTGAACTAACTAATCAACGTGCGCCCCGTTTTTAAAAGTCAGGTTTCAGGAGATTGGATCAAGAATAAAGCATTCAGCTCCTCCATTGGTTAAGCACCCATTTTCATTTGACAATCGCTCAACATCAACATGTATTGCTTATTGGATGATAAACCCGGTAAAATACAAATCATCAACCGCCGGCTGCCCAGCGGTTTTCATCATAGTATCACGCAATGCTTCTAATACTTCTTTGCGCAACGCATCCCGCGCTCCGGGCGCTTGTAATTCTTTCGTATCGCGCCCACCAAGTAATACAACCAAGCGATCTTGTAAAGCGGGCATGTGTTGATGAATCAATTCTGCATCTTCAGCCGTTTTAATTGACAAATCAATTTCCACGCGCAAAAATCGCGCACGATTTTGGTCATTCAAATTCACAATAGTCGGCGTCAGCGTCAAATACGCCGGATACACGGTTTCTTCTTTACCACCGGCCGCGTAAAGCAGATTATTATTGAATAGCAACCCCATAGTTAATAGGGCGCTAACGATGGTGTTTATTAAGCGGTTCATGCGTCACAGTTCCTCACTCATCACAACGGTTAGAATATCAGTTTTTTGTCATCAATAGCCTAACAGGCCGTCGGTCATTATCGCAAATATGTTAAATGTTGAACAACTGGCTGCATTGCGGCAACCACTCCAGTTTGCCACGACATTGGCGGGGCAACCACTCCATTTCACCACCACTTGGGGGTTATTTTCGCCGCGTGAGATTGACGGCGGTACGCGCTTATTGTTGGAACACATTAGCATCGCCGCGACCGCCGACTGTTTAGACTTCGGCTGCGGCTACGGGGCAATTGGTATGACGCTCGCCCGATTAGCGCCGCGTGGGCGTACCTTATTGATTGACAAGGATTTTGTCGCCATTGAATACGCCCAACGCAATTTGGTTTTGAATCAATTAACCCATGCAGAAGTGCAATTGAGCAATGGGTTTAATCACATTGACCGTGAGCGGCGATTTGATGTCATTGCCAGCAATATCCCGGCGCAAGTGGGCAAGGAGTTATTAACCTTGTTATTGCACGATGCGCATCATCATTTACGCGATGGCGGCCAACTGTATTTAGTCACTGTAAATGGATTAAGGCAATTTATGCAACGCAATTTAAATGACGTGTTTGGTAATTACACCAAATTAAAACAGGGCAGTCATTACACCGTTGCCCGCGCACAAAAATTGCCATTCATTCGCACGAGTTCATTGACATGACCGCACCGTTCGTTGCCGATTGTTATTTGCCAAATGAAACGGCGCAATTAGAGTTAGGACGCGCTTTAGCCCCCGCACTCATTGGACGGGCGGGGTTGATTTTTTTACACGGCGATTTGGGCGCGGGTAAAACAACATTGGTACGCGGTTTGCTACGCGGGCTGGGCGTGACTGGCACGGTACGCAGCCCGACCTACACCCTCATCGAGCCATATTCCATCCAATTAGCTGATAAAACAACCACTTGGCCGCTTTTTCACCTCGACCTGTACCGCCTGGCTGACCCGCGAGAACTCGACGAACTGGGCTGGCGCGACCTGCGGGCGGACGGCGGATTGCTGTTAATCGAATGGCCGGAGCGTGGTGCGCCATTATTGCCCGCCGCCGATGTCAGTTTGCACCTGACCATCACCGCATCCGCACGGCAGTTGCGCGCCAGCGGTCAGCCGAGTTGGGCCGCGGTCATGGCAGTGATGCAGTGTTTTAGTGATCCACAAAAAGTTCAAGTAAATTAGAGATAAAGCGTTTAACTTGTCGGTTTGCATTGAATTTTTCAATTTTAGTGCTATGCTTACCCTGGAGAAATTCCCCCCCAACCCCCGCTGAACAATGCGTTTTTTAAGTGATGGAGTTGCGCTATGCGTCAAGTGAGCATCACACTGATCCTGCTATGGCCACTACTGGCATTCGCCAACCAAATTGCCGTGCAGGAGGCGCAACTTGTCACCCAGCCACCGACCACGCGCTTGGTGCTGGAGACCGCCGTTGCCGTCGCCGCGCACCGCATTTTTGCGCTCAATAATCCACCGCGTTTGGTGGTTGATTTACCCAATGTGCAATTAAACAATCGGTTGCCCTCACCTGATGCAGCCGATCCATTATTATTTCGTATTCGCAGCGGGATGCGTGATAATCAAGATTTGCGCATTGTATTAGACTTAAAACAAGCGGTGCGTACCAAGAGTTTTCATTTGCCGCCGAATGGAAAATATCGCCACCGTTTGGTAATTGAATTAGCTGCGAATACTGGTGAGGCGGCAATGGAATTAGCCGACAACCAATGCGCGGTACCGCTGCAATCAGTGGTCGTGCCACCACCGTTGCAATCACATCAATCCGTTACGCCAATTCAAGCCAGTATTCACACCAGCGCGCCGCCCCGCGTAGCAACAACTGCGGCTGAAGACAACAGTTTTATTCAAACGTTATTTAATCGTTCTTTCACGCCCTGGCGTCAAGAAAACGCCGCCCCACCAGCGCCTCGTGCAATTAACCCGCTGCGGCCAGTCATTATTGCAATTGATGCCGGACATGGCGGCAAAGACCCCGGTGCAATTGGTGCGCAGGGGACACAAGAAAAAGAGATTACTCTCGCTGTTGCGCGTAAATTAAAGCAGTTAATTAACCAAGAAACGGGAATGCGCGCCGTGATGATTCGGGATGGTGATTATTTTGTCGCCCTGCGCAAACGCATTCAAATTGCCCGCCAACACCGCGCTGATTTATTCATTTCTATTCACGCCGACGCCTACGCCAATCGTGACGTGCGCGGCTCATCGGTGTTCACCTTATCTGAACGCGGCGCCACCAGTGAAGCGGCAAAATGGTTAGCCACGCGTGAAAATCAAGCCGATTTAATTGGCGGAATTGATTTAGGCAAAAGCAATGAAGAAGTGGCCGGCGTGTTAATGGAAATGACACAAAATTTAACGTTGGAGCATAGCAACATAGCCGCTAAACGCATTTTAGATCAACTCAGCGGATTGGGTGATTTACATCAACAGCGCGTTCAATCGGCTGGGTTTGCGGTTCTCAAAGCGCCGGACATTCCATCATTATTAGTTGAGACCGCGTTTATTTCCAATCCGAATGAAGAAAACCGCTTGCGTGACGCGGCATTTCAAAAGCAAATTGCACAAGCGGTATTCACCGGCATCCGCGGTTATTTCCATCGTTATCCACCGCCGGAAACCCTACTAACACAGCGGCGCTGAGTACCTTCACTCAGTTAATCAATTATCCAACCTGCAATTCAACTGACTAAATTATCAGTGCAGCTCGTTGACAGCAGTTGTTTTTAACGGCGTTGACCGCGTTAATTAATGCAATCCAAGCATTACCGAGGATGGCAGGGCTGTTATGACAAACCCTTTAGAACCCAGTAAATTGCGGCCGTGGGTTTATCTATTGCCGGTATTATTATTTATCATCGGCTTGGTCATTACCACATTCATTTGGCAAAGCAGCCGCGTCCAACATCTTGCCGAACATCGCACCAGCTTTGAAACGCTCGTTACCCGTATTCGGTTTCGGATTGAAAACCGCATTCAAAAGAATGAACAAATTTTGCGTGGGGTGGTCGGTTTCTTTGCGGCAAGTAAACACATTAGCCGCGCCGAATTCCGTGCTTATGTTGCAACATTGGATTTACACGAGCGTTACCCCGGTATTCAAGGTGTCGGGTTTTCATTACGCATTGCACCAGCAGATTTAATCAATCACGAACAAGCCATTCGAGCGGAAGGCTTTCCTGATTATCACGTCCGCCCAATTGGAACGCGTGATGTGTATAGCGCCATTATCTATTTAGAACCCTTTGATTGGCGTAATCAACGTGCCTTTGGGTATGACATGTTTTCTGAACCAATCCGGCGGTCGGCAATGCGTCATGCGTGGGAACAGGGACAGGTAGCGGTATCGGGTAAAGTGCGATTAGTGCAAGAAACAAATCAAGATGTCCAAGCAGGTTTTTTAATTTATGTGCCGGTTTATCAATTTGGCAGCATCCCTGATTCAATTGATGCGCGGCGGAACAATTTACTCGGTTGGGCGTATTCACCGCTGCGTGTTAAAAACCTCATGGACAGTTTATTAAAAAACGAATATCCCGAATTAGCACAGCAGATTGCAATTACGATTTATGATGGCATGGACATGACGCCCGACAGTTTGATGTTCACGTCAGCAGCGCCAACTGAATTAACACCGCATCATTTTGAAGAAGTCCAACCCATTGAATTAAGTCATCATGCGTGGATATTACATGCGCAAACTTTGCCAGCATTTGATGCGCATTTATATCAATTGACTGTCGAAGACATCTCTATTATCGCGGCTGGGATGGGGGCAAGTTTTATACTCGCGGCATTTGCGTGGATATTATTGTACAATCATGGTCATGTGACCCGTGCATTGCATCAAACGGCACGAGCGCACAATGAGTTATTAAAAAGTCAACAACAATTACGCTTGATTTTTGATGCGTCGGATGTCGCCATTTTTTTAACAGATTTGAATGGCAAAATTACTCAGGCGAATGCGTGGATGGCCGAGCGCTTACGGTGTCCTTTTGGTGAGTTAATTGGCAGTGATTATTTGAGTCATGTGCATCCTAATGATAGCGAAAGCACCCAAGAGTGGATTACGCATTTATTAGAACAGCGGCAATCTATTTCTAAATTAGAGCGGCGCTATTGTACCCGTGACGGCGAAGAATTCTGGGGGCAAATGAGTGGTCATGTCATCTCAGATTATCGCCAACAACCGATTGGATTTGTTGGTGTGATTGTAGATATTACACATCGCCGCAATTTAGAAGCGCACACGCATTTTCTCGCGCACCATGATTATTTGACAGGTTTACCGAATCGCTTATTATTTGCTGAACGGATTGAACAATCACTTGCATTGGCGCGGCGCTATCAACGTCATTTAGGTTTGTTATTTCTTGATTTAAATGGGTTTAAGCCGATTAATGATCAATACGGACATCAAGTGGGCGATGAAGTGCTGCGCGAAGTTGCCCGTCGTTTGCAAAATCATATTCGCGCTTCGGATACGGTCTGCCGGCAAGGTGGCGATGAGTTTATTATTCTCGTACCGGAATTAACTGCGCCAGATCATTTAATCCAATTACAACACATTTTAATTGATGTTATTCGCCAACCCTATCTAATTATGGGACACGCATTAACCATGAGTGTGAGTATTGGGCAGGCGTTGTATCCGCAACATGGCGATACCGTTGAAACATTGCTATATCATGCCGATGCTGCAATGTACCGCGCTAAACATGCCGCCGCCGATCATTATTCACGCAAATAACCCACCATCGTTGCCAATTCCGTTATGCTTGTAGCGAGAATTGGCTGCTTCACTTTAATTCTTGCGCTTTAACTATGATAAATCAACCCCGCGATATTTTAATTACCAGCGCCCTGCCCTATGCCAATGGGCCTATTCACCTCGGGCATTTGGTTGAATACATTCAAACCGATATTTGGGCGCGTTTTCAAAAGATGCGCGGTCATCAATGCTGGTATGTGTGTGCGGATGATGCGCACGGCACCCCTATTATGCTCAAAGCACGGCAATTGGGATTAACGCCCGAGGCGTTAATTGCGCAGGTTGCGATTGAACATCAAGCAGATTTTGCCGCGTTTCGGATTGGATTTGACAATTATCATTCGACGCATTCTGAAGAAAATCGGCAATTAGCCACGCAATTGTATCAACGTCATTTGGCGCAGGGGCATATTATTGAACGCACGATTGAACAGGCGTTCGATCCAATTGAACAGATGTTTTTACCTGACCGGTTTATTAAAGGGATTTGCCCGCGTTGCAATGCGCCCGATCAATACGGGGATAATTGCGAAGTGTGCGGCGCGAGTTATTCGCCGGCCGAATTAAAAGAGCCGCGCTCGGCTATTTCCGGCGCCGTGCCGGAGCAGCGCGAATCGGTGCATTTTTTCTTTCAATTGGCCGACTTTGAATTGTTTTTGCGCGACTGGACTCGCGGTGGTAGTTTGCAACCGCAGGTGGCGAATAAATTAGATGAGTGGTTCACCGCCGGTTTGCAGCAATGGGATATTTCGCGTGATGCGCCCTATTTTGGGTTTGAAATTCCGAATCAACCGAATAAATACTTTTACGTTTGGTTGGATGCGCCAATTGGTTACATGGCGAGTTTTCAACATCTGTGCGCCCGTACTCCCGAATTAAACTTTGATAAATATTGGCGGCAGGATAGCACGGCGGAGTTGTATCATTTTATTGGGAAAGACATCATTTATTTTCATGCGCTTTTTTGGCCAGCAATGCTGCGCGGCGCCAATTTACGCACGCCAACGGCGATCTTCGCGCACGGGTTTTTAACCGTTGATGGGCAAAAGATGTCGAAATCCCGCGGCACTTTTATTAAAGCGCGGACGTATTTAGAGCATTTAAATCCCGAATATTTGCGCTATTATTTTGCGACCAAATTAAGTAGCGGCGTGGATGATCTTGATTTGAATCTGGACGATTTCCAAGCGCGGGTGAATGCCGATTTAGTCGGTAAATTGGTGAATCTAGCCAGCCGCACCGCGTCCTTTATTAATAAACGTTTTGATGGTCAACTCAGCGCCGCTTTACCTGATTCCGCATTATTTAATGAATACACAGCGGCTGGTGAACGCATTGCCATTGCGTATGAACAACGCGAATACAGCCGCGCCATGCGCGACATCATGGCAATTGCGGATCGGGCAAATCAATACATTGATGAGCAGGCGCCGTGGGTGATTGCGCGAGATGCCGAACGCGCAAATGAATTACAAGCGGTGTGTACTCAGGGATTAAATCTATTTCGGTTGTTAATTGGGTGGTTGCGGCCGGTATTACCCGGCACGGCGGCGGCGGCCGAGCAGTTTTTAATGATTCCGCCATTAAATTGGGCGGATTTAAATCAGCCGTTGTTGAATCACCGCATCGCGCCGTTTCAACCGCTGATGACGCGCATTGAACGGGCGGCAATTGATGCAATGTTGGCCGCCTCACGCGAGGATTTAACAGCAACGGCGGCGAATACCACGCCCGTCCAGTCAAATGAATCTGCGAATAACGCTGTGAATGAATTTATGAATGAATCAACCAATGAACTGAATGCACATTGGCAGCGCGATCCATTAGCGCCGATCATTACCATTGACCAATTTGCGCAAATTGATTTGCGCGTGGCGCGAATTGTGGCTGCCGAAACGGTTGCCAAAGCCGATAAATTGCTGCAATTAACACTCGATATTGGCGGGGAACAGCGCACCGTATTTGCCGGTATTCGCAGTGCGTATTCGCCCGATTTATTAGTTGGGCGGTTGACGGTAATGGTGGCGAATTTGGCGCCGCGGCAAATGCGCTTTGGCGTGTCAGAAGGGATGGTATTAGCCGCGGGGCCGGGCGGGAATGAATTATTTTTATTAACACCCGATCAGGGCGCGGCACCGGGCATGAAAATTAAATGATAATTGCGCTTTGATTTAACCACCCAACCTGCACCACCCATGACCGATTTTGTTTTGATTCACGAGACGGCGCACGGCGCGTGGTGCTGGCGCGAGGTCACGGCGGCGTTGGCACAATACGGCGACCGAGCGTATGTGTTTGATTTACCGGGACATGGCGCTGATTTACACCCGCGCCAGCAGCTAGATCGCCACAGCTACCGTGTGACAATTGAAGCGCAAATATTGCAATTGCGGCTGCGCAACGCCGTCCTCGTCGGACACGGGTTGGCCGGCAGCGTGTTGCCCGAAGTGATCGCCCGCTATCCAGAATGCTTCCGCCAAGTGATTTTTTTCGCCGCCGTCGCGCTGGAGGCGGGCGAGTGCGCGCTGGCGTATTTGTCACCTGACTACCGCCGCTGCGTGATGAGCGCCGCCGCCACCACCGCCGATTGCACCTTGGCGATCAATTTTGCCACCGCGCAGGCGCAGTTTTTCAACGACCTGAGCGCGGCGGCAGCGCGGCGGTGGTTTCGCAAATTGACGCCCGCGCCGACGGCACCGTACCTCGTGCCAACTGAGTTCGCGGCGAGTCGGCTGCAATTACCGCGTGATTACCTGCTGGCAACGGCGGATCGTCACCTGTTGCCCGCGCAGGCGCAGCGGTGCGCGGCACAGTTGGGATGCCAGCCACGCTTGCTGACTGGTGCCGGCCATGACGCAATGTTGTCACAACCGCGTCAGCTCGCCGCCGCGCTGCACGAGATCGCGTTGACGCGGCATTTGCGGCGCAGTTGAGCGGCATTACTCAGCGGCACTGGTGGCCGGCGGCGCGCCGTCATTGCCGTTGTCATCCGGGCCGCGCCGCCGCCCGCGAGGTTTTGGCGGTTTAGGGCGGCGATGCGGATTGGTCACCGTGCCAGCGGCGAGGGCGTTGGCATTGGCGTTGGGATGACTGCTCGGATGCGGCGGCCGCACCGGTGCCGTGGCCTGATTACCGGGATTGCCCTCGTCACGATATTGGCTAGGCGCGAGGCGGTTTTCCGGTGCCAACATAATTTCCAACTCATTTAATTCGTCCCACTCAGCATCGGTGCGATGCCCGTCGGGGATGGCGCGCAGGAGTTGTAACCGCCGCCGCGGAGAAATGGGTTGTCGTTCATTCATGGCGTTGATCTCAGCCAGTAGTCCTAGATTTGATTATACGCAATGCCAATCCACTACAGACGGTGGCGGCTTGCCAGTCTGCGGCACTGTCACCGACTGCGGCGCGAGCGTGGCACGGGCGAATTCTAACCGCTTGATTGTGTGGTTTATTTTTCACCAAACCGCGAACGCAACTGGGGTGAACAATAATTGGCGTTATACTTAGCCGCAACTCGATGCCACGGTGTCGGTGGTTCAATTTAGCCCAAGAGAGCGCGTTATGCGGATTGATTTTCTAAAAAAAATATTTGGTAGTCGCAACGAGCGGTTGGTCAAGCGCCTGCTCAAAACAGTGGAGCGCATCAACGTCCGCGAGGCGGAATTGGCCACTCTGTCAGACGCGGCGCTGCGTGACCAAACGGATGCGTTCCGCCAGCGCCTCAGTCAAGGTGCGCCGCTCGATGAGTTGCTACCGGAAACCTTCGCCGTGGTGCGCGAGGCCAGCAAACGGGTGCTGGGAATGCGCCATTTTGACGTGCAAATGGTCGGCGGTATGGTGTTGCACAACGGCAAAATTGCCGAGATGCGCACCGGCGAAGGTAAAACCTTAGTGGCGACCTTGGCGGCATATCTCAACGCCCTGCCCGGTAAAGGTGTCCACGTTGTCACCGTGAATGATTATCTAGCGCGCCGTGACGCGGTGTGGATGGGACAGATTTATCATTTCCTCGGCTTATCGGTCGGGGTCATTAATTCCTCGGGCAATTCGGGGCCGGACGCCGCGTCTTATTTATACGATCCCGACTATTTACCCGCCAGCGCGGACGCGGGTTATCGGCATTTACGCCCCGTCTCCCGCCGTCAAACCTATCACGCCGACATTACCTACGGCACCAATAACGAATTCGGGTTTGATTACCTGCGCGATAACATGGCATTTGCCCCCGAGCAGCGCTCCCAACGCGATCCATTTTACGCCATTATTGACGAGGTGGATTCGATCTTAATTGACGAGGCGCGCACGCCGTTAATTATCTCCGGTCCCTCCGAAGGCAGCACGGAATTATACGCCCGCATTGATAAAGTCATTCCGTTATTAACCCGCCAAGACCCGATCACCAATGAAGAAGGTAAGCCGGATTTCGGCCCCGGTGATTATTCAGTGGATGAAAAAACGCGGCAGGTGTTTTTAAGTGAAGACGGTCATCAAAAGGTCGAAGATTTATTAACCGACCTGGGTTTATTATCCACTGGCGAAAGTCTGTACGATTCGTCAAATATCATGTTAATGCACCACGTTTACGCGGCATTGCGCGCTCATGCCATGTTTCAAAAGAACGTGGATTACATCGTGCGCGATGGGCAGATCATCATTGTTGACGAATTCACTGGTCGCACCATGCCCGGGCGGCGCTGGTCAGAAGGGCTGCATCAGGCGGTGGAAGCCAAAGAACGGGTGTCAATTCAACACGATAATCAAACACTTGCGTCCATTACCTTCCAAAACCTGTTCCGCCTGTATCCGAAATTGGCGGGCATGACTGGCACGGCGGATACCGAGGCGTATGAGTTCCAGCAGATTTACGCGCTGGAAGTGGTGGTGATCCCGACCAATCAGCCCATGATCCGCGATGATCGCGGCGATCTGGTGTATTTGACGCAAGATGAAAAATATCAGGCGATCATTGCCGACATCAAAGATTGCATTCAACGCGGCCAGCCGGCGCTGGTTGGCACGGCGTCCATTGAGACGTCGGAGTTGGTGTCTAAGTTGTTGAACGATGAGAAGATTCCGCACGAGGTGTTGAACGCTAAACAGCACGAGCGCGAGGCGGGCATCATTGCGCGGGCGGGCGAGCCGGGCGCTGTCACGATTGCAACCAACATGGCGGGGCGCGGCACGGACATCGTACTGGGCGGCAATTTGGAGGCGGAATTGCAGGCGGCGGCGGATGACGCCAGTCGTGCGCAGATTCGGGCGGATTGGCAGGCGCGCCATGCTCGCGTCATTGCGGCGGGCGGGTTGCATGTGATTGGTACGGAACGCCACGAATCGCGGCGCATTGATAATCAATTGCGCGGGCGGGCGGGGCGGCAGGGTGATCCCGGGTCGAGCCGTTTTTATTTATCATTGCAAGATAATTTAATGCGCATCTTTGCCTCCGAGCGCGTGTCTAATTTAATGCAGCGGTTGGGAATGCAGTCAGGTGAAGCGATTGAACATCCCTGGGTGACAAAGGCAATTGAAAATGCGCAGCGTAAAGTGGAAGGGCGCAATTTTGATATTCGGAAACAATTATTAGAATACGATGACGTCGCCAATGATCAGCGCAAAGTCATTTATACGCAGCGCCGCGAGTTAATGGACAGCGAGGATATTTCCGACACAATTATTGCCATTCGCACCGACATTTTGAGTCATTTAATTGATGGCTTTATTCCACCGGACAGCATGGAAGAGCAATGGGATATTCCCGGGTTAACTACCGCGTTGGCCGATGCTTTTAATGGCGAGTGGCCAATTCAGCAGTGGTTAGATAGCGATCAAAGTCTGCATGAAGAAACCCTGCGCCAGCGCATTGCGGATGAATTAAATCAGCGGTACGCGGAAAAAGAGCGGTTCATTGGTGGCGCCACGCTGCGGCAAATTGAAAAGGGCGTGATGTTGCAGGCATTGGATACGCATTGGAAAGATCATCTTGCGCAAATGGATTATTTACGGCAGGGCATTCATTTACGCGGTTATGCGCAAAAGAATCCCAAGCAGGAATACAAGCGCGAGGCATTTGAAATGTTCTCGCTGATGCTGACCAACATTAAACAAGAAGTGGTCACGACGCTGGCGCGGTTGCAGGTGCAGAGCGTCCCGCCCGAGCTGGCGCATCTGGGCGTACAGGAGCAACTGTTTGAATTCAAACATGAAGAGTTTCACGGCTTGGACGATCCCGCGCCAGCAGGTGAGGCGGGCGCGGCGGCTGACACGGCGGAGCAGCCGTTCGTGCGGCCGGGGCGCAAAATCGGCCGCAATGAACTCTGCCCGTGCGGGTCGGGTAAAAAGTACAAGCATTGTCACGGTCAAGTGGAGTGAACGTTGCCATGCAACCAGTTGATTTATCACAAGAAACTGTTGAACCAACGGTGGCGGGCGTGCGCATTGCCACCACCGCCGCCGGCATTCGCTACGCCGGCCGCGATGATTTGGTGTTATTTGAACTCGCCCCCGGCAGTCACACCGCCGCCACCTTCACCCGCAACGCCTTTTGCGCGGCACCGGTGACGGTCGCCAAAATCCACCGCGCCGCGCAATCGCCACGTTATTGGCTCATCAATTCGGGCAACGCCAACGCCGGCACCGGTCAGGCGGGCTTACTTGCCGCGCTCGCCAGTTGCCAAGCGGTCGCGGACGTGACCGGCTGCAACCCCGCGCAGGTGCTGCCATTTTCCACTGGCGTGATCGGTGAAGATTTGCCGGTGGACAAAATCAGCGCCGCGCTGCCCGGATTGCGTGACCAACTTGCCCCGACCAATTGGTCAGCCGCTGCTCGGGCAATTATGACCACCGACACGCGGCCGAAATTGGTGACGCGGCAGTTTCAGGTCGGCGAGCGCACCGCGACGCTGGTCGGCATCGCCAAAGGTGCGGGCATGATTCGTCCCGACATGGCGACGATGCTGGCGTTTTTAGCCACCGATGTCGCCGTCGCGCCCGCCGTGTTGCAAACCGTTCTGAGCGCCGCCGTTGACCAGTCGTTTAATTGCATCACGATTGATGGCGATACCTCGACGAACGACGCCTGCGTGTTGGTGGCGACGGGTGAATTGAATAACGCGGCAATTGACACGCTCGACAGCGCGGCCGCGGCGAGTTTCAGCGCAGCGGTGGCGGAGGCATGTTTGGCACTGGCGACGGCAATCGTGCGCGACGGTGAAGGCGCGACCAAGTTGGTGCAGGTCGTGGTGGAGGGCGCGCAGTCGGCAGTTGAAGCGCGACTGGTGGCGGATGCCATTGCCCACTCGCCGCTGGTCAAAACCGCGCTGTCGGCCGGTGATCCAAACTGGGGGCGGATTTTAGCCGCCGTCGGCCGCGCTGGTTTAACCGACTTGGTGATCGAACAGGTGGCGATTTGGTTGGATCAGGTGTGCATCGTGCGCAACGGCGGGCGGGATGCCAACTACCGCGAAGCCGACGGGCAGCGGGTGATGGCGCTGGATGAATTCACTATTCGCGTCACGCTCGGGCGGGGGACGGCGGCGGTGCGGGTGCTGACCTGTGATTTGACCTGCGAATATGTGCGCATCAACGCCGCGTATCGCACCTGAGATGCCACCCGCGTTGGTCACGGTGGCGTGGCAATCGCTACAGTATCCCCGCCGCCGCCGCGCTCTTAATTAACCCGTCCAATCCTTCCCGTCCGCAGTGGTAGCCGGACAAATGCACGGCGCGAGTTAATACTTGCACGAGCGGCAATTGTTTTAATAACCCGTCAATAATTGCGGCATTAAATACATCGCCGGCGGCCAGCGTTTCTATTAACATTGGCGGGCGATAAGCTGGCACGAATTGCGGAATATGATCATTGGTCACGGCATACGCACCATCCGCCCCCCACGCGGCAATGCACAGCGCGGCGTGGCTAATGGATTGTTGGCGAATTAAAAACTGGCGCGGGTCATGCGCACCGGTGGCAATAATAAAAGCGCGTGAAAATAACAGCGCCTGCACCGGTAATAACAAACCCTCAATCCCCGGGCGGTTTTTTTCAATTTCAATTGAAATCGGCAAATGCGGATAATCATGTTGCACTCGCGCAATCATTTTTGCCGTGTGATCCGGCTGCCGCCCTTCAAAATGAATCCAACGGCAATTATCCAATGACACCTGCGCGAATTCATCGGCAGTTAATTCGGGCAAGGTGCGATAATGCACAATGGTGCGGCTGCCGGTTAATTGACTGACGGTAATAAATGACGTGGGCGATGTGGTGCCGGGGTGGTGAATCACTTGATCGGTGACAATGCCGTTTTGCCGTAATTCATTCATAATGAACATGGCGGCGTGATCGTCTGCGCAGGTGCCGAGCCACGCGCATTGATGACCGAATTGACTTAAAACCGTTAAGCTATTGGTGACATTACCGCCACGACTGAGGCGTTGCCCAATTGCCCGCATTTCGGCATCTTCGGCGGGATAATTCGTGACGCGGTTGACAATGTCGAGCGTCGCCACGCCCACGCCGATAATCAATTGCCCAGTTGCCATCTCAACGTCCCACGCTGCGGGCGACGCGGAAGCCGATCATGTCAACGTGGGTGGTAGCAGCGAAGCGGTTGCGGGCGTGGCTACGCATCGCACTCGACGGGCTGCTGAAACTGCCGCCGCGCACCACGCGATACTGGCAATTCGCGTCCTCCACCGCCGCGCCGCTGGCGGGGGCATCGTGATAGGTCGGGCGGTAGCAATCAGCCACCCACTCGTAGGCATTGCCGGCGGTGTCGCGTAACCCGAACGGATTGGCGGCAAAACTGCCCGCTGGTGCGGTGGACACCCGATCCCAGCGAGTGCCGCAGTCAAAACACACGGCGCGATTTTCCGCAGAGCCGGCGCCCCACCAGTAGGAGGAGGCGCTACTGCCGCGAGCGGCGTATTCCCACTCCGCTTCGCTGGGCAGGCGGTAGGTGTGACCCGTTTGCTGCGACAGCCACTTCAAATAGGTTTGCACTTCCTCCCAACTGACATCCACCACCGGCCGACTGCCGCGTCCCCAACCAAAATCATTCGGGCGGCGCGCATTGGTGGCGTGAACAAAACGGTCGTATTCGTTAAACGTCACTTCATTAACGCCTATTAAATAGCCATCCAATTGCACGGCGCGCACCGGGCGGGCATCGCTGTCTGACATGCCGATTGGATCGCCCATTGCAAAGCGGGCGGGGTGAATTACGACCATCTCCGGCCCGTTGGGGTCGCGCACTGGGTCGGCTACCGCGTCAGCGGGGGATGGCAGGACAATTGATTGTGCCAGCGCGGCATCGGCGGGTAACGCTGGAACGTCACCGGCGGGGGGCGGATTGGCGGCGGGGGCTGGCGCGGCGGTCACTGGTTGCGCCGTGTCGGTCAAGTACGGTTCACCCACCAGCGGCGCTAATGGATTGAAATGATTGGCAATGGTCGTTTCATCAAACATTGGCGCACCGGCTGCGGTGGTGGTTTGAATAAACGGTGGGGGTGGTAAAACGCCGCTCCACCACAGCCCACCGCCGGCCACCGCGGCAATCACTAACCCGGTGGCAAAACCTCCGACAAAGCGCAAGCGCCCCGGGTGATCGGCAGCCTCGGCATCCGGATCAAACTCTGGCGGTGAGGCAAGCGCTTGACTGGCGGCTGAGGCGGCCACGGCGGCGGCATCAGTGCTACCGCCGGCAATGAACCCGCGTCCTTCGGCATCTTTTAACACGCGATCTTTGCGATCCAATTCCCGCCGCAGCGCGTCAATATCTTGGTAACGATCTTCGAGGCGATCTTCCAAGCGGCGGCATTCGTTGGTTAATTCCTCGACGATGCGCTCCTGTTCACGCAACGCCAGCCGCAAACCTTCATTTTCCTGTAACACGGCCAAATCGGCGGTGACGGCGGTGGCATCGCGGACTCCACCAGATGCGGGCGGGGCGGCGGGTTTATTGGTAGTCGGTGACGGCGGGACGGGGGGGGAAGATGGCGCCATTGTTCAAATCATCCAGGCAAATAAAACGCGGGGGGCGATTGAATTGAGTTGGTTGAATACGGCGAGGGCGTGACCAATTCAGCGGGTGGATAAAACGGCGGTGGCGAGCGCTTGTTGAATCGCCGTCACATTGTCACCGCCGTGCAATGAGCGCACAATCGGTTCGGCCGCGCCCGACACCCAGATTTTTAAATCGGCATCGAGATCAAAATGGCCGGCAGTTTCGACGGAAAAGCGCGTGATCGCCCGGTAGATCACGGACAAATACTCAGTTTTTTTCCCCGTCAAGCCCTGTTTATCAATTAAAATCAACCGCCGGTTGGTGAACACAAATTGGTCACGAATTAATTGAAACCCAATTTCAATCGTTTCAGTTTCCGCTAAAATTGGTGCCAATTGCTGGCGTAAAGTGTCAGAGTCAACCGTCGTGGCATTGCCGAGTAAACCGCTAAATAATCCCATTGCGCACCTCTATTGGTGATTTAATTGCATGATCTATCAACACAATCATACTGCGCACATCATACACTAGCCCTTCCGTGTAACTGTGATTTTGCGCATGACATGACAGTTTATGACAACTATGGCACTAAATGACACAGCACCGCCGGCGTTTCAAACGCTGATTTATCAAGGCAAGGTCGTGACCTTGGCACTGGAAACGGTGCAACTGCCCACCGGCCAGCGGGTGGAATTGGAGATCGTTCACCACCCCGGCGGCGCGGCGGTGGTGGCACTTGACGCACAATTGCAACTGTGTTTATTGCGCCAATATCGCCACGCCGGCGGCGGCTGGTTGTGGGAATTGCCCGCCGGTAAGCGCGATGATGGTGAACCGCCGTTGCAAACTGCGCAGCGCGAGTTGGCGGAAGAGGCCGGCATCACCGCCGCGCAGTGGTCGGAATTGGGCTGGTTGCACAGTTCGCCGGGCGTGTTTGATGAGGTGATTTATGTGTATTTGGCGCGGGATTTGACGCCGACGGCAATGGCGCACGGCAGCGGCGAGGTAATTGAAGTGCATTGGCTGCCGCTGGTGGAAGTGTGGAATTGGTGTCAAAACGGGCAAATCACCGACGCGAAAACGTTAATTGGCATTTGCCGGACGGTGGCACATTTGCAAATCTGCCAGATGAATTAGGTCAGCAAAACGGCGCCAGTTTTATTCACCACCATTCATACCAACTCAATTCACATCATCAGGAAATCAATCATGCCGCATTCCACTGATCCAATCACGCCGCCGCCATCAGATTTATATTCCAATCGCCTGATCCGCGCCTATGAACGCATGTTAGACCTGCTGCATGTTCATTCCACCGCTGAAGCGGATAACGCCGCGCCGGTCTTCACAAAACTGCGCGATCAATTAGCCGCCGTCCGTGATCGCATGGTGGAATTGGGCGAATTAACCCGCGAGGAAGCCAATCGCATTGGTGATTATTTAGAACGGGATTTACACGACGCCGCCAGTTATCTTGTCACCACCGGGGATGATTTACGCAATTGGTGGCGCTTTGATGTGGCGTTAATTGAAGAGCGCATTCTCACCGCCTTTACCAGCGTCGCCGATCAAACCAGTTTGCAATTGCGCCAGCTCCAGCACGAGGGGCGGCAGTTTGACCGCTACCAAACGGGCGACATCACCGCACCTGGCACGTTACGCTGTACTGGCTGCGGCGCGGCCGTGACCTTGACGCAGACCGGCTGCATTCCCGCCTGCCCCGCTTGCGGCGGGACGCAATTTGGGCGCTCGGTTATGCGTGGCTAGAACGTGACGATATTCTTGCCTGTCTATCCTATGCCCATCGGTCACATCAGATCGCATCCCATGCTGTAGCCGTGTAACACCTGTCACTGGTTATTAATGCCGATACATTTTTCTTAAGCATTAGTGAGCAATGCTCAGTAACGCTTAACTGCCAGTCCGAAGATTGGGGTGTATCTACCAAGGCTGCAAAAACAAATGTTTTTACAGCGCGAACTCTTTGATGCGTTTCAAGTTTTACGCCAGCAACTCGTGCTGGCAACCGCATACTCGAACTTGTTAAAGAGCGTGATTGAGTAGCACGCGCTTGGTTATCGCCATAAAATACATGCTACCCAGTTTTAGGATAACGACGGATTTTTGCACTGTCAAAGTCGTTCTCTGTCAGAAATATGCTAACGGACTCAGCATTCCTCAATCATGCTAAGCAAAACACAGTTTATTGGATACTATGTGGCAACCCTATCAATTTTAACCCCTCCCAAGAAAGCAAAATTAACCGCCATGTCCGCTTTGTACCGCACCGAACTTTACCCAGTCCATCAACAACTTGGCGCAACGTTCATGCCGTTTGGCGGCTGGGACATGCCGCTGCACTACGGCTCGCAACTGGCCGAACATCACGCCGTGCGCACTGACGCCGGGCTATTTGATGTCTCGCACATGCGGGCGATTGACGTGGACGGTGACGCCGCGCAACTGGCACTGCGCCGTCTGTTAGCCAACGACATCGCCCGCCTCACCACGCACGGCAAGGCGCTCTACAGTTGCCTGCTCAATCCCGCCGGCGGCATCGTGGACGACCTCATCGTCTATCGCCAACCCGCCGGCAACGGCTACCGCCTCGTGTTAAACGCCGCCACCGCCGAGCGTGACCTGAACTGGATGCGCTCTCAAATCACTGATTTAGAAGTCACTTTTATCCAACGCCCGCTCGCGCTGCTGGCGCTGCAAGGGCCGAATGCGCGAGCCAAAGCCGCCGCGGTGTTGCCCGCCCAGTTGCGCGACGCCGCCCTCGCCTTGCCGCCGTTCACCGCGACCTCCGCCGATGATCTGGACTGGTTCATTGCGCGGACGGGTTACACCGGCGAGGATGGTTTTGAACTGATGCTGCCCAACACCGAAGCGGCGGCCGTGTGGACGCAACTGATCGCGGCGGGATTTACGCCGTGTGGACTCGGGGCGCGTGACACCTTGCGGCTGGAGGCGGGCATGAATCTGTACGGGCAGGACATGGACGAAACCACCACGCCATTGGATAGCGGCGTGGCGTGGACGGTGGCGTGGCAGCCGACAGATCGCCGATTCATTGGACGGGCGGCGCTGGAGGCACAACGCGCCAGCGATCATTACCGCCCGTTTGTCGGTTTATTGCTATTGGGGCGCGGCATTATGCGGCCGGGGCAGGTGGTGACGAATCATCATCAAGATTCAATTGGTGTGATTACCTCGGGTGGATTTGCACCGACCTTGCAGCGTTCGATTGCGCTGGCGCGCTTGATTAATAAAACTCTGACCATCGGTGATCCCTGTCACGTCATTATTCGCAATACACCAGTGGCGGCGCGCATTGTTAAACCGCCATTCGTGCGGCATGGCCAAGCGCAGATTGAATTGAATTAAACTGGATGAAACGAACAGCGGCGCTGAATGAACTCGCGCCGCTGGTGATTAAAATTAAAACAGTGGGGCAGTTTGATGCAATTACCCCGGCGGTTTATGTCAATTAAATATCGCGCAATAATTCATTAATCCCAACTTTGCTGCGCGTTTTTGCATCCACCTGTTTAATAATCACCGCGCAATATAAACTGTGCGACCCATCTGCCGCTGGTAAATTACCTGATACCACCACCGACCCGGCCGGCACCCGCCCGAATGAAATCTCACCCGTCAGGCGATTATAAATTTTGGTACTTTGCCCAATATAAACGCCCATTGAAATCACCGAACCCTGCTCAACAATTACGCCTTCAACCACCTCCGACCGCGCCCCAATAAAACAATCATCTTCAATAATAGTCGGCGCCGCCTGCACCGGTTCTAATACCCCGCCAATTCCAACGCCGCCTGATAAATGCACGTTTTTACCAATTTGCGCACATGAACCAACCGTCGCCCAAGTATCCACCATTGTCCCTGAATCAACATACGCACCGATATTGACATAAGATGGCATTAACACACAGCTCGGTGCAATAAAAGCGCCGCGCCGCACCATTGCCGGCGGCACCACTCTCACTCCCGCTATGCGAAATGATTGCGCGGTGGCATTGGCGTATTTACTCGGCACCTTGTCATAATAATTGGTGCAACCACCGTTCATTAACTGATTATCTTCAATCCGAAACCACAGCAATACCGCTTTTTTGACCCAATCATTCACCACCCATTGCCCAGTTTCATTGCGTTCGGCAACGCGCAATTCACCCCGATCCAGGCGTTCAATGGTCGCCAATACCGCATCTTTAACGTGCGTATCTACTGTGCGCGGCGTGATGTCGGCGCGGTTTTCAAAGGCAGTTTCAATAATGGTTTGATGAGAATCAGAATAAGTCATATTGATTAAATCACACTCAAAGTGGTGGTAAAGATGCCGAGTAAACCAGCAGCGGCGGTAATTCAATCGGCAACGTCATTTAGTCATTCAACTGGTGCGCGATCAATTGCCGCCGCGCTGTTTTATTGCCGTTTTAATGCCGCAACCATGCCCTCAATTGTCGCTTTAGCATCACCAAAAATCAGCGCGGTATTCTCTTGGTAGAATAATAAATTATCCACACCTGAATAGCCCGGACGCATTGAACGCTTGAGGAAATACACCTGCCGCGCTTTATTCGCTTCTAAAATCGGCATTCCATAAATTGGACTGCTTTTATCATCCTTTGCGGCGGGATTAACCACATCATTTGCTCCGACAATTAACGCCACATCCGCGCTCGGAAACTCGGGATTGATCTCATCCATTTCCATAACCAAATCATACGGAATATCCGCCTCAGCTAATAAAACGTTCATGTGTCCTGGCATTCGCCCGGCGACCGGGTGAATAGCAAATAATACCTCCGCCCCCCGCGCTTGTAATTGCTCCATCAATTCTTTTAACGCATGTTGTGCTTGTGCAACCGCCATGCCATAGCCGGGAATAATAATAATTTTACTGGCATCTTCCATCCAATAAATCGCATCTTCAACTGACGCTGATTTAACACCCTGACCTGCGGCCGCGGTCGCCGTATTCGCACTTTCATTATCCGAACCAAAGCCACCGAAAATGACGTTAATAATTGAGCGATTCATTGCCTTACACATAATATAAGAAAGAATTGCACCCGAAAATCCAACCAGCGCCCCGACAATAATTAACAAATAGTTGTGCAGCGTAAAACCCGTTGCCGCGGCCGCCCAACCTGAATAGCTATTCAGCATTGAAATCACGACTGGCATGTCCGCGCCGCCAATTGGAATAATTAAGGTTGCGCCTAAAATAAATGCCAGCAATGTCATTAATAATAACGACCAGAGCGCACCTGTTAAACCGAAATGCACCGCTAATGCAACGGTCGCCATCGCTAATAGCGCATTGATGAAATGCTGCCCGCTGAACTTGACCGGTTTACCGCTAATTAACCCTTGCAATTTACCAAACGCAATCACGGAGCCGGTGAAGGTAATGGCGCCAATCACAATACCAGCGGATAATTCGCCCATTAATAGCCCGGTTAATTCGGCACTGGCGCGTTTATTAAAAAAGGTGCCAATAGCAACTAATACTGCCGCCATGCCAACAAAGCTGTGCAATGCCGCGACTAATTGCGGCATGGCGGTCATTTGAATGCGTTTGGCAATGATGATACCAATCACGGCGCCGCAACCAATACCGACAATAATTAACCCATAGGTTTGCACGGCGCTGCCCATCAAGGTTGCGGCAATGGCAATTAACATGCCCAACATGCCGAATAGATTGCCGCGCCGCGCTGTTGTTGGGTGGGTTAAACCTTTTAACGCAAAAATAAATAACACCGCTGACAATAGATACGCCATTGCTTGTGCATTAGGCGATAAGGTCATAGCGGCTAAATCAATTGCGGTGGTGGATGGTGGTAAAACTGGAATTGACATGGCAATAAACCTGACTAACCTTTATTCTTCTTTTTGAACATGGATAACATGCGGTGGGTGACTAAAAACCCGCCGAAGACGTTAATACTGGCTAATAACACGGCAATGAATCCCATCGCGGATGCGGCAAAGCCGGCCTGATCTAAACCTGTGACTAATAATGCACCAACTAATACAATCCCCGAAATGGCGTTGGTTAATGCGACCAATGGTGTGTGTAATGCGGGCGTGACGCCCCAGACGACGTAATAGCCAATAAAACAGGCGAGTAAAAAAACGTACAGTGCTAATACCGATTCCGACATGGTGTGATTCCTGTGAATTAAAACAGTGCTGGCAACGGTTAGTCAGCAGCAATTAACATAGCGCGGGTAATTTCATCGTTTTGCAAATCACGCAAGCGCAGTTCATCGGTGGTTTTTTCCACCATGATGTCCAGCAAGTTCATTAAGTTCTTTGCATAAAAACTGCTGGCATCAGTCGCTACTCGTGATGGATAATTCGTATAACCAATTAACGTCACGCCCTGATGTTCAATGACCTGATCGGCAACCGTCAATTTACAATTACCGCCGTTTGCCGCTGCTAAATCAACTACCACGGCGCCGGGACGCAAGCGTTCTATTACATCAGTGGTAATTAACTCCGGCGCCGGGCGACACGGAATCAATGCCGTAGTAATAATGACTTGCGCCCGCACTAATTCATTCGCTAATGCCGCTTGTTGTTTCGCTTTTGCTTCCGCTGATAATTCCCGCGCATAGCCACCAGCACCCGCGCCGCTTTCACCCAAATCTAATTCAATTGGTTTTGCACCGAGTGATAAAATCTGCTCGCGGGTTTCGGGGCGGACATCGTAAGCGTGAACGTCCGCACCGAGGCGGCGAGCGGTGGCAATCGCCTGCAAACCCGCGACGCCAGCGCCCAACACCACGACGCGGGCGGGTTTTGCCGCGCCGGCGGCGGTCATCATGGCGGGAAAAAAGCGTTTGTTGTGGGCGGCGGCTTCGATCACGGCGCGATACCCGGCGATGTTGCTTTGTGACGACAGTGCGTCCATCGCCTGCGCCCGCGAAATGCGCGGCATCCGTTCCATTCCCAGCACCTGCACGCCGCGATGCGTCATTTCTGCGACAAGTGCATCGGCGCCACAACTTTCCAGCAAACTAATGTACACCGTACCAGTGCGCACTGCCGCCGCCTCGTCAGCCGTCGGGCGGCGGACTTTCAGCACCAGATCGGCGTCAAAAACTGCTGACCGATCAACCAGTTGCGCCCCAGCGGCGGCAAACTCGGCATCAGGGTAACAGGCGGCCGTCCCCGCGCCAGATTCGATCAAAATTGTGAAGCCCTTCGCCACCAATTTTTTCACGACCTCGGGCGTGGTCGCTACGCGCTGCTCACCGGGCAGCGTTTCTGCGGGAATGCCTATTTTCATATCAGCTTGAATTCCTTTACTTTTTGGGGCAACAACCCCACCGTTTAACCAGATGACAGGCATTATCGGGGGTAAACCGGCGAGTCTCAACTGTTATTGCAGCGGCGCGGCGCGTGAATGAACTTAGCGATTAAACCAGTCATGCAAATAACTCGCAAATTGTTAATGAATCACGATTCATCAAGCGTCAGTTTCATTACGCACCACCGTCAAATTATCAATCAACCGCGTTGTTCCTAAATAAACCGCGGCCAAAATTACCAATGATTTATCACCTTCAATCGGCACCGCCAAATCAATTGCCCGTCGGATACTGACATAATCTGGCCGCAATCCATGTTGATTTAATTGTTCACGCGCCGTATGCTCGATCTGGTCAATTGCTATTCCCGCCCGCACTGCTGTCGCCGCCTGTTTTAATACTGCGTATAATTGCGATGCAATTGCTCGTTCCGTCGGAGTTAAATACGCATTGCGTGAACTTAATGCCAAACCATCTGCAGCGCGCACTGTCGGCGCACCATGAATCATAATTGGCCAATTCAAATCTGCCACCAATTGGCGAATTAACACCAATTGCTGATAATCCTTTTCGCCGAATACCGCACAATCGGGTTGCACAATATTAAATAGTTTAGTAACAACGGTCGCCACGCCATCAAAAAAGGCTGGACGAGTCACACCGCATAATTGCGTTGATAATTCTGGCACCAGCACTCGCGTATGCAATGCTTGACCATTTGGATAGAGCTCCTTTACGGTTGGGGCAAATAAAAGATGCGTCCCAACCCGCGTTAATTGCGCAACATCATTTGCAAAGGTGCGTGGATAGCGAGTAAAATCCTCACTCGGGCCGAATTGGAGTGGATTAACAAATACACTCACGACCACGCGCTCGGCATGCGTGAATGCTAATTGCACTAAACTCAAATGCCCGTCATGCAATGCACCCATTGTTGGGACTAATGCAATACGTTGCCCCGCCTGTCGCCATTGCGCTAACTGCTGCCGTAATGCCGTAATTTGTTCAATAATGTTCATCGCTTTATACCAAAATATGTCAACAAAATAGTAATTATACTTGTTATTGAATGCTGCCGCACTCGCGTGACGAATAGCGTATCACACCGTATTAAAGTCTGGCGAACTTACTCACTTCATTACACGCCCTGTTTAAATTAAAACGGAACGTTTCATTATGATTTTGCGCCAAAGGTCGCGCACCATGAATCAGCAAATGGGTTACGTTAGCCATGCTAATCAATTGCCAGTGATTTACCAACAGCTTCTTAATATCGCTGAATTGAACAATCCAGAACTAGGCGCTGACTGGTGGCAATTATTAATAGATCACGGTTTAAATGCTGATGAATCCCCTCAGTTTTGGTTTAATGAAATAACCGTCCCGCAATCAGGTTATGCGTTATTACCACTGTGCAGTTCATTACGCCAACATCACCACTTGCGCGCACTCACTAATTGCTATACCACTTTATACAACCCAATAATAAATGGTGTAGGTGGTAATACTGCATTAACTGAATTACTCATTCAAGTGCGGCAGGTATTACGGCCTGCCACTTTAATTTTACGTCCATTAGCGCAAAACACCTTACCGCAATGGCATGAGTGTTTAGATAATGCCGGTTGGTTAAGTGATGCGTTTTTTTGTTTTGGCAATTGGTATTTACCAACCACTGGATTAACCTACGAACGGTATTATGCTGAACGCCCAGCGGCATTGCGTCATACTTTAGCACGAAAAAATAAAAAATTCTCTCAGCACGGACGCGGGCAATTCCGAATAATTACGGGTGGCGCTGAATTAGAAAACGCAATAGATGCCTATCAAACCATTTATGCTGCCAGTTGGAAAAGTCCTGAACCTTTTCCATACTTTATTCCGCAATTGATTCGTCAACTCGCAGTACGCGGTGAGTTGCGCCTCGGATTTGCAATGATTGATAATACGCCAGCCGCAACGCAATTATGGATAGTTACACAACAACGCGCCGCGATTTGTAAATTAGCTTATGATCCACGTTTTGCTGAATTTTCGCCGGGTTCATTATTAACTGCGCATTTAATGCAACACGTCATAACGGTTGACAACGTAACAGAAATTGATTACCTCATTGGTGATGATTCCTATAAACGTGATTGGATGACCCACCGGCGCGAACGTTGGGGTATTCTTGCTACTAATCCATTTCATTGGCGGGGGCTAATGAATACCGCAAATCACCGCTTGCGGTCTAGCATTAAAAAATTGCTTCATTTATAATCGTGCTGTTTTATTTTTAATTCTGACTACGATTGGAGAATAACGATGGCAACGAATGTGCCACCGACGCTATTGCATCACTTGGTATTGCATCAAGCAGAAAATAACCCGAGCGCCTGCGCAGTGCGCTATGCAAATGAAACGCTGACTTATGATGTGCTGGCTGACGCCATTAACGCCGCCGCAAATCATTATCTCGCATTAGGATTACAGCGCAGTGAACGGGTGGCGGTGTATTTAGAAAAACGATTAGAAACAGTTGTTGCATTATTTGCTGCGGCGGCTGCTGGAGGCGTATTTATTCCGATTAACCCGCTATTAAAAGCTGAACAAGTTGGTTATATTTTAGCAGATTGTAATGTGCGTTTATTAGTGACATCGCCGGCGCGTTTAGAATTGCTCGCCCCAGTGCTTAATCAATGTCCAGATATGCGTATCATTTTATTAGTTGGCGCAGCGCATGTTGATTATCTTGAATTGCCCAAAAACGTGATAATTCGTGCATGGAATGATAAAGACGGTGTGCAATCTTGTCCAGCTTGGCGGGTTATCGATCAAGATATGGTTGCTATTTTTTATACATCTGGCAGCACTGGTCGCCCGAAAGGCGTGGTATTAGCGCATCGTAATTTTGTGGCAGGCGCTATCAGTGTGGCGGAGTATTTACGGAATCATTCGGCAGACCGCATTTTATCAGTATTACCGTTGAGTTTTGATTACGGTTTTAATCAATTAACGACTGCATTTTTAGTTGGCGCCAGCGTTGTTTTAATGAATTATCTTTTACCGCGTGACGTAATTCGTGCCGCAGCGCGTGAACAAATCACTGGCTTGGCTGCCGTGCCACCATTGTGGATTCAATTAGCACAGCTCAAGTGGCCAATAGAAATTACCGAGCATTTGCGTTATTTCACCAATTCTGGTGGAGCAATGCCGATCTCGACATTAGCACAATTAAGAACGCAATTACCAAAAACTCAACCTTATCTAATGTATGGACTTACGGAAGCCTTTCGTTCAACTTATTTACCACCCGAATACATTGAACAGCGCCCGGACTCTATTGGTAAAGCGATTCCCAATGCGGAAATCCAAGTGGTTCATCCCAATGGTCATTTATGCGCTCCGAATGAACCGGGGGAATTAGTACATCGTGGTGTGCATGTGGCAATGGGGTATTGGAATGATCCTGAAAAAACTGCCGAACGCTTTCGACCCGCCCCCGGGCAAATAACAGGTTTGCCATTAACTGAAATTGCAGTCTGGTCGGGTGACGCTGTTAAAATGGATGATGAAGGTTTTTTATATTTCATTGGGCGACGGGATGAAATGATTAAAACCTCGGGGTATCGAGTCAGCCCCACTGAAATTGAAGAAGTCATTTATGCGACAGGATTAATCACCGAAGTAGTTGCATTAGGTGTTGCGCATCCCGTATTGGGGCAAGCAATTGTTGCTATTGTTTATGCACTCAACGCAGACCCGACAATTAACACCACGTTATTAACTGAATGCCAACAACGATTACCCGCATTTATGGTGCCCCATCGACTTATTATTTATTCTAATCCTTTGCCGCGTAATCCCAATGGCAAAGTAGATCGTCAATTATTAACTCAAACAATTGCTACGCTGTTTTCGGAACCCACAGTATGAATGCCCTAGAACACCATGTCCCGTTGCTTTTTCCAGTCGTGAATAATGAATTAATGGTTGGAGGAATGCCAATTACACGACTTGCAGCGCGGGTTGGACGCACACCATTTTATGTTTATGATCGCGCAATTATAAAACAACGAGTAAAAGCATTACGGCAGGTTTTACCTCCAGAAGTGCATGTGCATTATGCAATTAAGGCAAACCCAATGCCGGCAGTTGTTCAACAATTTGCTGCATTAATAGATGGTTTTGATGTTGCCTCTGCACGAGAAATGCGAATTGCTTTAGATACGCCGATGCCAGCGAGCCACATTAGTTTTGCCGGACCTGGCAAACAACGTAGTGAATTAAGTCAGGCAATTGCAGCAGGTGTTGTCATTATTGTTGAATCGGAAGCAGAATTAGAGTTGATTATTCAATTGGGACAGGAACTAGCACTCCTTCCGCAAATCATGTTGCGAGTCAATCCACCTTTTGAATTGAAGTCGTCGCGTATGAAAATGGGCGGCGGGGCAAAACCTTTTGGGATTGATGCCGAACAAATCCCGACATTATTAGCGCAGTTGCCCAATGATAAAGTCGCTTTTTTAGGGTTTCATGTTTTTGCCGGTTCACAAAATCTGAATGCCGCTGAAATCATCGAGTCAATAACCCAAACTATTGCATTGATACGCCAATTAAGTCGTCATTGCACTGTGCCAATCAAATACATTAATCTTGGTGGCGGTTTTGGTATTCCCTATTTTCCCGGCGATCAATTGCTAGACCTAAAGAAGTTGGGCACAGAATTTACCAAACAGCTAACCCAAGCAAAAACTGATTTTCCACAAACGATGTTTATTGTTGAATTAGGACGCGCATTGATTGGTGAAGCAGGTATTTATGTGACTCAAGTAACTTATCTTAAAGAATCACACGGACAACGCTTTTTAATTACGGATGGTGGGCTGCATCACCATCTCAATGCGACAGGTAATATGGGACAATTAGTGCGTAAAAACTATCCGTTGCTGGTTGCTAATCGGGTTGTGTCTGATAATGAACCCAGCATGACCAACGTTGTTGGTTTATTATGCAGCCCACGCGACATATTAGCTGAAAACGCACCATTAGGACACGCACAGGCAGGGGATTTAATCGCAATTTTACAATCAGGGGCATACGGTTTAACTGCTAGTCCATTGGGATTTTTGGGGCATGAACCACCGCTTGAAGTGCTGGTTTAATGATGATTAATCGACCGTGTTAATAATGACGGTATGGTTTGCCGTCGTAATAAATTACGCAATAACTGCTGTATAAAGCGTTCGGGTTGTTTTGCCCAGGGAGTAAAGCGTGGCAATTGATAATGATCTGTTGTTGAATGCGCACACCCCCACGCAGTTGAAACGGCGCCAATAAATCCCAAATCTTGAATTAACTGAATGTGATCGGCGGTGTAATCGGTATTGGGTTTGCCATTGGGATAAGCAAATAATTTGATTTGGCTATTCAGTAATGATTCTAGTCGCGCTCGCCCGCGTGTTATGTCATCGCGTACTTCAGTCAGTGACAATTGCGTTAGAATAGGATGACTCGCCGTATGCGCCCCGATTTCTATTCCCATTGCTGCCAGTTGTTGTACTTGACCGCCGGTTAGCATTAAATCAGTTGGCAATGGTTCATTGGTCAAGACGGCTGTCAACTGGTTAATACGCTCTAATCGCTGCGCCGCAGGTAAATACTTGACTTGCGCTATTAAGTGGTCAATGGCGGCAAGTTTTTTAGCAGCAGAAGATAAATCGTACTGGCCTAATCCTAATGAATCTAAAGAAACAGTTATTGGAGCAGCCCGTCGCACTGCTTCAATTACTGTATCATTAAACATCCGTCCGCCTTCAAGATAATCAGTGGCGATAAAACAGGTTGCAGGTAATCCGTATTTAACTAAAATTGGCGCTGCTACGGTCAGATTATCTGCATAACCATCATCAAATGTAAGACAAACGGCGCGCTCGGGCAAGGCGTGTTTAATTAGCCGTTCAATGGCTTCAGCAAGTGGTAATACATTAAAACAAGTGTGTAATGCTAATACTTGTTGTGTGAACGTTGCAGCATCCACTACATCTGGCAATAACGCATCTGGTTCGGGAATAACACGGTGATAAATTAGGACAGACAATGCAGCGCGATTGCCAGCCGGGGAAAGGAGACTTGCCATGGCGCGGTAAGTGGTGTGAAAACGAATCGGTGGAATTATCATTTGGTGGTGCGATCTGTTCTTTTGTTCATTTGACGTGGTGCCATGCCATCATTCGGTTGTTGTATTAGCTTGCCAGCAATGACACTCATTGCAATGAGATAATAAGGATAATCAAAATAGGCTAAACTTAAGAATGCACCTGCGGCTGCATACCCAATTAAACTCACCTGTAACATTAAACCCAAATCCGTTGCCCAACGTTTATCTGGATCACCACGACTATGACGAACAATCCACGCACAACGTAGCCAAGTTGATATACCCAATAGCATAAATAAACTAAAGCCAACCCACCCTTGATTACCTAGTATTTGAAAATAAATGCTGTGCATGTCATATACCCAATTAGGATTGGGCGCATAAATGGCATACATTGCGCGAGTGTGCATATTCGCACCGCCGCCAAAAAACCGATCATTGGCAACATTCCATGCAAAAGTCCAAGCATTGATACGCTGCATGGCCGACTCATCTTCTTCATAGGATTCTACCGTATTCATTCGATCCCACCAGGATTGCGGCATGAATAGTACGATTAGTAACGCAACGGCGGCAATAATTAATGTCGGGCCAAATTTATTAGGGGATTTCCACCAAAAAAATACACCAATACATAAAATACCTAAAAATGCCCCACGCGATTGGCTACCAAGCACAGCAGCAGTGGTTAAAAACGTTGAAACTAATAATGCCCGCTTAATCCAAATTTTATTTTCCTGTAAATAAAGGTAATACATCAATGGTAACGTTATTAACATTGCCAGGGCCATTTCGTTGTTACCTGAAATAAAACTATCGTCTGGTCCCCAAACTCGAAAAGAACCACCTGTCAAAATGGTAAATAAGCCACCTTTAACACTAAAAAATCCGATTGATAAAACAATAACCCAAATCAAGTTTTTTAATTTTTCTTTGTCTGTTATGACGGCAATCGTAATAAAAATAAACACTTGAATTTTTAAATAACGGGTCAATTCTTTCTGCGCACCTTCGGGATTTGCAGCAAAAATAGTTGTGATACAAATCCAAATAACCAACAACAGTAAAATAACTGTTTGTGCTGACCAAACATTTTGTTTCCTTTCCCGACTAATGAAGAGTGAAAGAAATGTGACTAATGCGATGATTTGTGAAAAAGGCAAACTATAAGCAAATCCCCAACTCAAGCGCTGTGGGTTCATAAAAGCAAACCACGCCCATAAATATGCTCCAACATAAGGACGCGAAAACGCTTGTGAAATAAAGACAACAAAGATTCCAACAATCAGTAAGTCTCGCATTGCAATATTGCTCAGAGTGTCATCAACATTTCAGTTCGCTATGTAGAGTTAATCAACTGGACAAAACCGACAATACGGATTGTGAGAACTGGATATTGGTGCTGCTGACTTTTGAGCATCATCGTTGATTGATTTTTTTGAATTGATTAACTCAGAATTTGGCTGTTTTTTTTGTTGAGTTGTGTTAGTTAATTTTTTAATTTTTGTTTTAGTGATCTTTACTTGTTGTTTGGAAGCACTCGACTTAATAATTTGAACTGGTGGTTCAGGCTGTTCGGTCTTTTTTGGCGATTTCACGGTTATATCAGAGTGTTCTGTAACAGTTTGATTAGGAAAATCGGAACTATCAACATTCATTAAAACACGATAACGCCGCTGCAATAATGCAGAATTAGGCTTTAATCGCATTGCTGTTTGTAATGTTTTTAGTGCTTCATCTCGTTGTCCATTTGCAATCAAAGCATCGGCAAGAATTAGATGTGCGCTGATAAGATTGGGCTTTAATTCCAATGCACGACGTGCCGCCGCCGCTGCTTGAATATAGTTTTGTTCAGCCAAATACGCGGCTGCAATTTCTTTGTGAACGACAAACAGATATGGCCAACGTCCGCCTCCATATTGATTTGCTGCGCCAACAACAAACTGCATTTCTTTGCGCCATTGACTACTTTCGAATTTACGAGTTACTTCATCGCGTGCTGATAAGGAACGAAATTTATGAACTAACCCCCAACAATAATGATGAAACCAAATGGCATTCCTTGCCATCGCATCTTCTGGACGATGAAGAGATACGTTATGGTCAAGCCAAGTAGTGCCATTAATTTCACCCATGCCAATGGTGACGCAGGGTTGTGGTACAAATTTGATTTCTTCAATAGTAACTGGACCAATGCCGTGCAAGTTTTTTCCAACTATAGACAATGCAGCGGTATTTAATGTAGCCGCATTAGCATCAATAGAAAACAACAAAAAAAGTTCAACGGTAACGTATCCAATAATTTTTAACATAAATAATAATCGCTTTGAAAAAATCAAACATACCGTGATGATACTGATAAAGAAGCCCGTTAAATGTTTTTCTAAGATCACTAACGGTCAAAGATAAATCTATTAGGTTGTTGATCCGCCAGAGCGTTGTAGTTGGATGCAATAACAATTGTTCATATTCGACTTCGATATAACAAAAAGCATTCTTATCTAGAAAATAACGCAAGCTGTTATTGATACCAATTTCGTATTTACGAGCATAATCGAACGTTTGGATTTGCCGTCTCAATGTCATTGATATCCACGATTGAAGCGGGTCACGAGTTAATAAAATAAAGCGTACTTGTGTTAAATCTAACAAGGTTTGCCAATAACGTATTGTGAGCCACAATCGTGGGTCTTTCCATATCCAGGGCGAATGCTGGGCGCATTTTTCTATAAATGAAAGATATGGTTGCGGATCAAGTCTCAACGCAGAAGTTGTGACTACATCAATAAAGTTTGGGCGAAAACACATAGTCCAGTTTTCGGTGAAATTGGTCTCACTCAATATCTGTTGATTTAATTTCACTAACTCTGCATTTTCCCATGTATTGTAGTCAGGCTTGTGAATAGTTTCATCACCAACCCAATATCCTGATTGGGCGAATAAGCCCGCGACAACAGAGCTGCCTGTTAGCCCACTGGTTAAAATAATGACGTTAAGCGACATAACAAATAACAATTGGTAGTACATCAGTTAGTAGGAATTTAAAAGTTTTAATCCTTCAGATTTTAAGAAAGTTACGCTTAAAATATCCTGTCGAAGGATGCTTCACCCAACAATTAATCAGCAATCTTTTGATAAACACCTAATAGGCAGTTTTCAGGATAACGTAGCCCCAACTGCCGCAATCCTTTCATTAAGAGTAACTCCATATAGTTTAGAAAGAAAAATCGGCTAAAAGTACGGCAATCATCTAAATAAGTAAAATGTACTTCTTTGAAATGATGATGTTGAAATAACTTGAAAAGATTTTTGCGTGTATTCATTTTGAATTGTACTGGGAATGTGTCACGTTTTTCTGTACGCCATAAAATCTTTTTAAAAAAGTGGTGTATCTTTAATGGTGTCAGCCGAGCAAAATAAGACATGGGTGCATGTAAATTAGGCGTATAGATCACAACGACAGCTCCGACATGAGTCAATTCTGCTAATTTATTTAGCGCTGCTTCTGGATTTGCAATATGTTCAGCAACCATTCGCAGAGTGATTAAATCAAAGGTTTTTGTCGTAAAGAATTCCTCTAGTGCGCCTTGAAAATGCTGGTGGATGAGCGGGTTGTCTTTAATGTTTTCATCAGGATCAACGCCAAATAATAGTTTTGCTCGTGCAGCTAATTGCTGTGCTAAGGCTTGATTACTCGGAAAAATATGTCGGCCGCAGCCCACGTCTAGCCATTTTGTTTGCGGTGAAATTAACTTTACCACCTGTGCTTCATAGTATTCGTCAGGTGTAAAATAATTAAATCGCAGGCGTAACTTAGGCCCCCAACCTAAGTTAGCTACTTCATTGAACTTACCATGATAAATCTGTTCAGCATCTGTCGCTGTTGCAATACTTAACTGTTCAAACATTTTATCGCCTTTATCAAAGTTTTATATTAGGTTTGTTCATGTTGCTGCATCACTAATAGTTGTGCAGAATTCTTATAAATATCAGCATTATTGTTCTCAACCAACCAATCAATTATTTTAATAGCAATATTCTCGCGCCATTCCTGACGAGAAAAATTATGATTTGCAGATTCTAATTGGTAACAAGTGACATTACCGCGTTGAATCGCTTGTAGCCAGCGGTGATTCGTTGCTAATAATGCTAAAAATTCTGCCACTGTTGAATCATCACTATGACTTAAAATTACCAAAATTTTGCCGTTAAACTGTTCTAATCCCATTAACATTTGTGATATAAAATCGGCTGTATTAATTATCCTAGTTTCCATCCAAAAAGGCTTGAATTGTTGAATAAATCGCAACAAATCATGATAAATATTTGAGATGTTGAGTTGTAACCGCACGGTTTTATACCAAAAATCACGCGCAAATAACCGCGCAGGATAATAACGCCGTAACCGCGCAAGTGCCTCTGTATAATTATCATGCACCCAAGGATTTAACAAAATAAGTTGCTTAACGCGCCCGTCCTTGTAGGCGTAACATAATGCGGCTGACGCAGCATCACACAATCCCCACAGTGCAATTGTTTTTACAGTTGTCACTTGTGAGATAAATTGTTTTATTGCTGAACTAATATCCGTTTCTATGAATTCAAAACTACGCATTTCACCTTCACTATCACCCATACCGCGATAGTCAAAGCGAAATGACGCAATTCCAGCGCTCGCAAACTGACGTGCCAATAACGTAATCTGCCGGTGCGTTCCCGCTCGATATTGTGGTCCACCAATAATAAACAGCACCCCTGTCGAAGTTGGTTTAATACGTTTAGGAACACAACTAACACCAATGAGACGCAACCCATCACAGACAAAAACATGCGGTGATTCTACCCAAAAAGTTAAATCAGTCATATATCATGCGTAATTGTTTGATGTTGCTCTAACCATTCTTCCAAAATAAGCATAACCCATAATAGTTTACCGAAATAAATTGCGTGATCTTGCAAATGTGACGCCTGTACTTGGTCAATATAATCAGCGCGTAACCAGCCGCGTCGTTTGAAATCACTTAACCGATCATTGACACGCTCTTTTAATGGCAAATACTCTTTTAACCATATGCCAAATGGTAATCCAAACCCGTGTTTACGTTTATCTAAAATTGTATCAGGTAAATATCCGCGTAATGCCGTTTTATAAAACCAGCGTAAAGTTAAACCGCGTACTTTCCAATTCGGTGGGACTTCACCGGAAAATGCCACCATGTCATCATCTAATAATGGATAGCGCACTTCAACCCCAGCCACATTAGCCATTGTTGTCACCTTGCGCAAATCATCATCAGCCAACGTTAACTTTAGATCAAGGTGCAGCATACGATTAATGTAATGTTGTGAATCGGCACGTTCATAAGGGTCTTTTAACAGCAAATCAGGTTGTTTTGGATCAATCGCAGCCAGAAAATCAGCAGAAAACATATCGGTCAATGGCTGACGATAAAGATAATTAAACGCCTCTAAACGTTGTGGTAAAGGGGTTTTTGCTTTACTGACATACGCATGGAACTTACGAATTAACGGTAGGCGCATCACCAAAGGTAAATCGGCTAATGGTTCTAATACCGAATGCCGTAATTTGAATGGCAACCATTGATAATATTCAAAAATCCGTTGTCGTGCATAACGCGCATTTCCACCAAATATTTCATCGCCACCATCACCGCCGAGCATCACTTGATAACCATCAGCAGCCGCAAGTTTTGCACAAAAGTATGCCGATACCGCTGATTCATTTGCAAAGGGTTCATCATAGTTCGCAGCAATGATGGGAATGGTATCAACAACATCTTGCGGCGACAAATAATATTCACGCGCATCTAAATTGAAATGACGTGTTGCAATACGCGCATATTCCATTTCATCAAAGCCAGACGCATTAAATCCAATAGAATAAGTGCGGGCGCCCTGACCTTGAATATCTGTTAATATTCCAGCAACCGCTGAACTATCTGTACCGCCGGATAAAAAAGCCGCGACCTTATCGGTATTAGAAGCCCGCTGAATCGTGTCTTTAAATAATTGACGGAAACGAATAGTTTGCGCTTGTATATCACGCCGCGGGGCATCTTGATAATGCAACTGCCAATAAAATGAACGTGTTAGCGTCGTATTAGAATAGCGACCAAATTCAGCCGGCAATAATTTTTCCACCCCTTGAAAAATCGTCTGCGGCGCCGGCACTTTGAAGAAATAAAAGTAATTAAAAATAGCTTGCGGCGAGAGTTGTGCTGCCACAAACGGATGTGCTGCAACCAAATCAGCTCGATTAGAAAATACCAATCCCTGATGAGTGACGGCGAATGCAAGCGTTTGTATGCCGATACGATCAATCGCAAATACTGTCGCGCCAGTACGCCGATTAATAATAATCAATGCAAATGAACCTAGCAGTTTTTCAAACAAATTAAGTTCGTATTGTTGCCATAATGCGAGTATGGCGGCGGCAGGGTTTTTAATGTGCGCTGACTCTGCTTGATTAGTAATACGAGGGCGACCTGCCACCATGACCAACACATCATCAGTCATCACCACATCAACCAATTGACCAACTGTGACAACTGTACTAATTGCATCTTGATAAATTATTGGTTGTCTGGAATTGCGACAATGCTGCAGCAATCGCCTAATACATTCGGATTGTGCAGTATCAGATTGCGCCGGCGGTGTGACCCAACCAAAAAAATCATACATGTTTTCACCCACGCTCAATTAATTATAATAATAAACAAATGCAGTATAACGCCAATCCTGCACCAACGTGAATACCCCTATCAGCAACGCATACAAAAATCAACCATAATGTGGCATACTCTGCACCGTTGTTAAAATCACTGCAACCCGATCTCAACCCATCATTTTCTATCACACCATGCCCCAACGTATCAGTCACAGCAATTCGTTTTTTTCTGTCACCGTGCGTACCCGTATTAGTTATTATATTCAATTAGTACGCCTGCATCGGCCAATTGGTATTTTCCTTCTCATGTGGCCAGCATTATGGGCATTATGGCTTGCCGGTGCAGGTTCTCCACCCTGGCACATTGTGATAATTTTTATTACTGGTGTAGTTTTAATGCGTTCAGCCGGCTGCGCTATTAATGATTATGCCGACCGCGATTTTGATGGACATGTGGCGCGCACTTGCACTCGTCCATTAGCAACTGGCGATGTGACCCCCCGCGAAGCAGTCATTGTTTTTATGACACTCAGTTTATTAGCGTTTGGGCTAGTGTTAATGCTCAATTGGCAAACAATTTTAATGTCAGTGGTTGCATTGTTATTAGCAATGATTTATCCTTTTATGAAAAGATTTACTCACCTGCCACAAGTGTTTCTTGGTGCTGCTTTTGGCTGGGCAGTGCCGATGGCATTTATGGCAATTACCAATCACGTTCCAATGTATGCGTGGCTCTTATTTATTGTAACAATTATTTGGGCGCTGATCTATGATACCGAATATGCGATGGTTGACCGTGAAGATGACTTAAAAGTTGGCATTAAATCTACGGCAATTTTATTTGGCCATTATGATCGCCTTGTCGTCGGTATTTTGCAAATTGTCATGTTGCTGATGTTGATTGACATTGGACACACGGCGGCGCTTGGCATTTTTTATTACATGGGATTGGGCATTGCCGCATCGTTCGCAATTTATCAGCAGTATCTCATTCGCCATCGGGAACCGCGTACCTGTTTTACTGCTTTTTTAAACAATAATTATTTCGGTATGGCAATATTTGTCGGCTTAGTTGTTGACTATCTATTACGGTAAACTCAACCATTCGACGATCACAATAATTAAAGTCCTGGGCAATTGCCTCGGAGTATTCTGTCACCTTGGAGGAGGTATTTAATGAGCTGGAGTATACCGCGCCTATCGCGTCGTTCATTCCTGAAAACCTCGGGTATTGGCGCCGCCGGGCTGACCTTTTTATCACCACTTACACGTCTTACCACCGACGCGATTGCAAATGAAAACGATGCAGTGCAAGAAGACATTTCTTATAGCATTTGCAATTTTTGTTCTTCATTATGCAATTTGCGTGTGACCAGTCACACCCGCAATGGTGAAAAGCGGGTAGTTAAATTAGACGGCAATCCGTATTCCACCTTAAATCGCGGTAAAATCTGTGCGCGTGGACAAGCTGGATTACGTCAAACCTATGATACTGACCGATTAAAAACGCCATTGATTCGGGTTGGAGGTACTCAACGCGGTGAATACGCATTTCGCACCGCAACTTGGGAGGAAGCCTACGCTTATATTGCCGAAAAGAATAAAACGGCCGCAATTAAACCCTGGGAATGGACAATGGTGGGCGGTTGGACATCCTGTGTGTTTTATATGAATTGGGCAGTGCCTTTTTCAATGGCGAATGAAGTGCCAAATATCATCGCGTCACCTATGCAGCATTGCGTGACCACCGGCCATTTAGGCACTGATTTAGTGACCGGTAATTTCAATATCCATGATGAAGTGTTGCCAGATTTTGATAATGCTAAATACATTTTATTCATGGGGAATAACGCTTCAATTGGTGCGGTTTCCACCTGCCGAATGGTGCGTTTTGCACAAGGACGTAAAAAAGGCGCCAAGATTGTTGCATTAGACCCGCGCCGTTCAGAAACCGCCGCTAAAGCCGATGAATGGATTGCTATTCGTCCAGGAACTGATTTAGCATTTTTATTAGCCATGATGCGGATTTTAATGGCAGATGGTTTATATGATGCTAATTTTTTACGGCGTCATACCAATATGCCAATGCTGGCATACCGCGATGAAACGGGTGAATTGCGCCTATTGACTGATAGTGAAGATCGCCCACAAGTATTAGTTGAAGGCACGACTCAAATCCGCGTTTTGCCAAAGTTTACGAATGATAATACGCATGACATTGCGGGTGAAACCTTTACGCCAGCATTAAAAGCGCCCAATGGTTTTATTCTCGATGGTCGAGCAATTCTCACCGTCTTTGATGCGCAGTTTCAAGAATTAGCGACCTATACGCCCGAATGGGCAGCGGATATTACCGGAATTAAAGCCACCGATATTGCGCGTATTACACATGAATTCGGTACCACCCGTCCGGCAATTATTGATCCGGGTTGGCATGGCGCTCGTTTTGGTAATGTGATGATGCAGCGGCGTGTTCAAGCAATGATTCAAGCCCTCACGGGTGGATTAGATCGCGTGGGTGGCTGGATGAATTCGGCCGAAGTGCATCATAAAGCGGCGCACATGTATGAGGCAATGGAACATGGCTATGAAATGGGGTCGCCATTAGCCACATTAGCGGGAATGGCATTTGCCAAAATGGTGGTGGGTGCATTATCAAAAGGTGAAAACTTTTCACATGGTCACCCCGGTTGGACATGGGCATGGAGTGCGCAGGAAAAAGCGGCAGAACGGTTTCATGTTGCTTTACCAGTGATGACCGATGCGGGATTAAAAGAGTCGGTTGAAGGGCGGGTCAAGTTTAATAACGAACCTTACCTGACCCGCGCTTTTTTAATTAATGCATCTAATCCAGTGCGGCATTATTATCCCGACAGTCGCTGGAAAGAAACGCTTGGCCATAGCAATGTCGAATTGGTGGTGATGATTGAAGTATTGCCATCGGATACCGCTCCCTGGGCAGATGTTATTTTGCCAAATACTACCTATTTAGAACGTAATGAGCCGACGTTGTATGGCAATGGTGTCAATCACGATTTGGCATTAACAACCCGCTATGCCGCAATTGAACCGCTCTATGATACTGAGGAGACGGCAGATATTTTACTGAAAATGACTGAGATCATTTCTGGCAATACGGATGGTTATCACGAATGGGTAGAAAAATTAACTGGATTAAAAGCCGAACCAATTAAAGCGGCATTAGAGCGTAATCGCCAAACCATGACAAAAGGCACTTATCAAGCGGCTTGTCGTGAAGTGTCATTTGCGCAAACGGCTGAACGACTTGGCGTGACGCCGCAGCATATTGATGAGGTATTGCGGGCAAAAGGTGTTTATCACGAACGTGATCGTGAATACATGCTTGAACATTATGCAATGCCATTAAAAATGCCAGTGCCAACCGAAAGTGGGCGAGTGGAATTCTTTTCCAATCTTATGCGTCAACTCCGTGATGACGGTCATACAGAACTCAATTTTCATGTATTGGCAACTCATATTCCAGTGAAATTGCGGTCGGGGTCAGCGCAAGAAGTGAATGCGCCATTAGCGAAAGATGAGTTTTATTTTGCTTATGGTAAAACGCCCACTGTTTCGCATGGCTCAACCAATAGTAATAATCCGGTATTAGCGGCAATCAATGAGTTCAAAACTGATGTGTATAAAGGTGTTTGGATTCATCCTGACCGTGCGGCCGCGTTGGGAATTAAAATGGGTGATAAAATTCAATTGACCAATACCCAATCTGGTCAAAATACCACTGGTCATGCCTATGTCACGCGCTTAATTCACCCGGAAGTGATTTTTGTGTACAGTTCATTCGGCGTGGAAAATAAAGCACTGTCGCGTACCCACGGTGAAGGCACCGCAACGAGCAAATTGATTCCTTATCAAATTGAGCCGGTGGTTGCCGGATTCCGTTCACAGGAATTCACTATTCGCGTTGCTAAAGCCGCTTAATGAAGGGAAATAAAACATGCCACACTTTGTTATGGTGATTGATTTAAATACCTGTGTCGGTTGCAATGCGTGTATGGCGGCCTGCGCAATGGAAAATCAAACCCCAGTTTGGGATAAGAAAAAATGGCGAACCTACGTTCACGATAAAGAAATCGGTATTGGTTCGGATGTGAATCGGCGCTTTTTCCCGCGCCTGTGTAATCATTGCGATAATCCACCGTGTATGACCGTTTGCCCCACTGGTGCGACCTATAAAAAACCGAATGGCATTGTCATGGTTAATCAAGAATTGTGTATGGGATGCGGCGCCTGTGCAATGGCGTGTCCGTATCATGCGCGTATTCCGATTACGAATGATGATGTGCAGATTGGTCAAGCGTTTTATGGCTCTGATTATCACCGCACCTGCGCCAGTATGGATAAGTGTTCATTCTGCGATCATTTAGTTGAACAGGGACAAAAACCCGCCTGTGTCACAACCTGTGTTGGATCAGCACGATTATTCGGTGATTTAGAAGATGCCAATGATCCGGTCGCGCAAATGGTTGCAAGCGGCGTTGCACGTCCATTGATGCCGCATATTGGCACTAAACCCAATGTTTATTATGTTGATGATTTGAAATGGAGGAGCTAATCTAATGGACGTCAACATGACTTATGCCACTCAAGAAATGTGGACTTGGTGGTTAGCGATTTATCTTTATTTCGGCGGACTTGGTGCGGCAACATTAGCCGTGACCTTTTTAACCGACATGTATTTAAAACCCCATCGCCATTTGGTGATTTGGGGAGCGGGTGCCGGCGTTGTATTACTTGCGCTAGGATCGCTCATGTTATTTGGGCATTTATTACACAAGAGCGCCGTTTTTCACGTTCTCAACCCCATGATCTTATTTAATAAACCCGATGCGTGGATTGCATGGGGAACGCAATTTATTATTTGGATGATGGTGTGGGGTGTATTATATGCACTGCCCGATGTGCGCGAAACGCAATTCCCACGACGTGTCCCGGTCATTAAAAATTTAATTGACCAACCGTTTGTGATCGCCATTGCTAAAGTAGTTAAACACTATCATCGCGGCGTGGGTTGGTTAGCCGTTGTTAATGGTGTTGGTGTTGCAGTTTATACCGGTTTATTATTGCAATCATTCCCAGCGGTTGCCTTGTGGCATAACCCAGCCGTCCCGTTGTTATTTACCGTGTCAGCATTTTCAACGGCAATGGCATTCTTATTACTGCTCATGTACACCCTGCTCCATGACCAAGCAGACGAGTATATTCGTGTGCTATACGAACGGATTGACTTAGTATTGATTGCCGCCGAATTGGTGATCCTTTTCTCATTGTATCAATACCTCAAAAACGGGTCAGAATCGGCCGTACGTTCAATGGAATTATTGTGGAACGATCACGGCTGGTTAATTGGGTTCATTGGCTTTGGTTTAATTGTGCCATTCTTCCTTGAACTCAAGAGCATGATGAAAGGTTGGTCAACTCGCGTCCCAATCATTACCGCATCCGTGTTGGTATTAGTGGGTGGATATTTATTACGCCACTATTTCATGTATGCTGGCGTCTATGCGTATCCTTGGTGATTTAATCGGTCATTCAATTGCGTAACATGAGCAAATTAATATGATTGATAGCGGCGATCAAACCCCATGGTGTTTAATCCCAGGTGATTCACAGCACTTGCGTCTGCTCGCCGCTTTATTCGCACTGCCGCAATCCGATTCAATTAACGTATTGCAAGAAATCGCGCCCCGTGCACCCTGGTTAATTCCTGCAATTGATGAACTTTTAACTGTACCACTCGATCAGTGGCAAGCGGAATATACGCAGTTATTTATTGCCGGGTATCCCCAAACACCCTGCCCACCATTTGCGGCAGTATATGGCCAAGCGCAATTAAATGATCGTATTTCGGCCGAATTACGCGCTCTGTATGACCGTGCTGGATTACAGTTACCCGCAACAGTTGCGCCAGATTATTTGGGGGTATTATTTGACTGCGCAGCGTATCTAATTGACTTAGCACGAGAGCAGAACGCGGATGGTCAATTGGCACAGCAATTATTAGTGACGCTGTGGGAAAAATACCTATTGACCTGGCTGCCACAATTCGCCGTTGATTTACAACGTCATGCAAAATTACAGCTGTATCAACTGCTCGGTGAGAGAGTTGGGCAACTATTTCCTAATCAAACACGACCCGATCAATGCTGAAATTATTCAAATCCTATTGATATTTACGCTTATGGCAAGAAAACTTCATATTGGTGGTAAAATACGCTGTCAGGATTGGGAAGTATTAAACGCCACTGCTGCGCCTTATGTAGATCATGTGTGCAATGCGAATAATTTAAGTCAATTTGCCGATAATACATTCGAGATGCTCTATGCGTCGCATGTCGTTGAACATCTTGATTATGTTGGCGAATTACTGAAAACCTTAATTGAATGGAAACGGGTATTACTGCCGGGCGGGCAATTATTAGTGAGCGTCCCTGATTTAGACGTTTTATCACGGCTAATGCTTGATAAACAGCATTTAACTGCGGATGAGCGTTTTATGGTGATGCGTATGATGTTTGGCGGGCATGTTGATCGTTATGATTATCATGTTGTGGGTTTGAATACCGAGTTTTTAACATTTTTTCTTGCGACTGCTGGTTATGTCAATATTCAAAAAGTGGCGGAGTTTGCTTTATTTAATGACACCAGCACCCTCATCTTCAAAGGTGTTGCAATTAGTCTCAATATGATTGCCCACAAGCCTAGTTGATTAACTAATTTAATACAATTATTTTAATAGTATTTCCTGATGCAGTCTCAAACTATACTACCATTATTAACTCATTCTGAATTAGACACTGCTGCATTAACGCACAGTCAACAATTATTAAACCATATTCGTACTGCGATTAAAGCGGCGCCAAATCAACGCCTGTCATTTGACCAGTTTATGAACTTGGCTTTATACGCACCTGGGCTGGGTTACTACGTCGCTGGTGCAGTAAAATTGGGGGCGGCAGGCGATTTTATGACTGCCCCAGAAATATCACCATTATTCGGTCGCTGCATTGCACATACCTGTGTTGATGTTTTTCATTACCTTGGTGGTAATGGAAATATACTCGAACTCGGCGCAGGTTCCGGTCAACTTGCCATTGATATTTTAATTGCACTTGACCACATTGGTCGTTGCCCACCGCATTATTGGATATTGGAAATCAGCCCGGATTTACAAGCACGGCAACGCGCTTTAATTGCCGCCCGTATTCCGCATTTATTACCGCGTGTGCAATGGATTACGGCTTTGCCAAGCGAGTGGCGCGGCGTCATTCTCGCCAATGAAGTGATGGACGCCATGCCCGTTCAGCGGTTTTATATTAACGACGATGGCGCAGCGGAATGTTTTGTCACATTGGATGAGCATGACCAGTTAATTGAAATAACTGCCGCTGTGCAATCGCCAGGATTAGCCGATGCTATTGTACAATTGCAAGTTTTTCAATTATTAAACACGCCGGTTTATTACGGCGAATTCAATCCACACCTGAAGCCATGGTTATCCGAATTGGCGGCGGCATTGCAGAGCGGTTTATTATTGTTAATTGATTATGGTGGGACGCAAACCGAGCTTTATCATCCCGAGCGGCGCAGCGGGACGTTAATGTGTCATTATCGTCATCGCGCTCATACTGACCCTTATCAATTGATTGGTTTGCAGGATATTACCGCACATGTTAATTTCACAGCGGTGGCAGATGCGGGTGAACAAGCGGGATTAAAGTTAGTCGGCTATACAACGCAAGCGAGTTATCTTGTCAATTGCGGGATTGAACAGTTATTAGCTGAGGCTAATACGACGGGCGACACAGCGACACAATTACAATTCACTGCGGGAGTAAAACAATTATTATTGCCAACGCAGATGGGCGAGCGGTTTAAGGTCATTGGATTTGCGCAAGGTGAATTGTCAGCATTGCGCGATTTTCCCCAGATACGCGGCTTTTTAGGCTATGACTTGAGTAACCGATTATAGTGAATTGTCATTACCGCAAGTTATTTATTACAACGCCCGTGCCATGACCAGCGCATCTTCACGTCCGGTCAAGGTCGGGTAATAATTTCGCCGATAACCCACTTCATTAAAGCCTTCTGCTTGATAAAGTGCAATAGCAGTGCCATTAGAAACCCGCACTTCAAGAAACGCAGTCATAGCATGTCGTTGCTGCGCCAGCGCGAGTAAGCGCCGTAATAAAATGCGACCTAATCCGCGCCGTTGATAATCAGGGTGAATACACAAATTGAGAATATGGCATTCATCTGTTGTCAGCATCATAATGCCATGACCGCAAATGATAATAGACTGGTAATGATCGTCACTAACATGTTCTAATACGAGATTGCAATAACCGGCGCGCAAACAATCGCGAAAAATCCCACTACTCCAGGGGTGCTGATATGCGGCTTTTTCAACCACAATCACAGCGGGCAAATCATCACGCTGCATTAAGCGCAATGCGTAATGATGCGCTGGTGCTGCTGCGAATATAGGATTAACAATCACCCAGCGCGTAACCGTTCGTTTAATAATGGATTTAATCGTGCCAACATGGCTTGATGCAAGCGCACATTACCAGCAATGACATTACCCGTATCAAAATGGCGGTCGCCGCCGTTAATATCGCTGACTTTACCGCCGGCCTCAGTGACTAATAATGAACCGGCGGCGAAATCCCAGGGTGATAAACCTAATTCCCAAAAGCCATCAAGACGGCCGGCGGCGACGTAAGCAAAATCTAATGCGGCAGAGCCAGGGCGGCGAATACCGGCGGTATCAGCAATCATGGCTTCCAGCATTTTTAAATAGGTTGTTAATTCACTTTGGTCACGAAATGGAATGCCGGTGCCAATTAACGCCCCGCGTAATTCGCGTTGATCGGTGACGCGCAATCGCCGATCATTTAATAATGCACCGCCACCGCGACTGGCGGTGAATAATTCTTCGCGTAATGGATCATACACGACCGCTTGTTGCATTTGACCGCGCCAGCGTAAGCCAATGGAAATAGAAAATTGGGGGAACCCATGCAAATAATTCGTGGTACCATCAAGTGGGTCAATCAACCATTCGTATTCATTACCGCGTTGTTGACCGCTCTCTTCAGCCCAAATAGCGTGATCGGGATATTTATTGCGTAATTCTTGAATAATTGCGGCTTCTGCTGCACGGTCTACATCACTGACAAAATCATTGAGTTGTTTGCTACTGACGCGAATTTCATCACGACGTTCATAATGACGCATAATAATTCGCCCAGCGCTTCGTGCGGCACGCACGGCGATATTTAACATAGGATCCATGAGATTTTATTCACTCTTATCAATTCACTTTTAATAAAAAAACGTACCCGTTTTTTACACCGCGCACCGTCAAGATCATTTAACATGCAACCATTTGAGCAACAGTTTGAACAACCAATTAAACAAAGTGCCGAGCAAATTATAACGCATTTGCCCACCGAATTGGTATTGCAACGTATTCGTTTTGTGCTGGTGGCAACCAGTCTCAGCGGTAACATTGGCGCGGTGGCGCGAGCAATGAAAACAATGGGATTGTCGCGCTTGGCATTAGTGCAGCCACAGCATTTTCCCGATGCTGATGCGGTTGCCCGAGCCGCAGGTGCGGATGATTTATTAGCACAGGCAACGGTGCATTCGGATTTAACTACGGCATTAACGGGTTGTCGGTTAATTATTGGAGCGAGTGCGCGGCGGCGCAGTCTTCATTGGCCAACTTTAACGCCAGAAACCACCGCGCAGCAATTATTAACTGAAGCGGCGGCGGGTGAAGTGGCATTAGTATTAGGACGGGAGAATTCAGGTTTAACCAATGATGAATTAGCGCAGTGTCATTATCTCGTGCAAATTCCCACAAATCCAGCGTTTAGTTCATTAAACTTAGGGGCGGCGGCGCAGGTATTTGCCTATGAGATTCACCGCATTTGGTTGGCAATGAGTCAGACGAATACTCAAATAACTTGTGCTGAAACGGTCGCGCCAGCCGTGACGCATAATAATACCGAGGCAATTGCAACGGCGGAAGAAATGGCCGGGTTTTTTGCGCATCTAGATGACACACTGATTCAATTGGGTTTTGCCAAATCTGCGCATTCAGCAACCCTGCGGCGACGCTTGCGGCGTTTATTCAATCGCGCCCGTCCAGACCGAGTTGAAATTAACATTTTACGCGGCATTTTACGCGCTGCTACTAAGCAGCGCCGTGTTAATGCTATTCGCGATCATCATTATCCAGACCACGAGGTTTAATCACCATGAATATAACCACTTTAGAACAACGAATTGACCGTTTATTATCCGCGTTATTCCGCTATGTTGAAAAAGCCGCTCTTGTAGCTATAGGCGGATTCGCATTGATCGGGATTGGTCAAGCTGTATTTGCAATTCACATACAGGGTGAGGTGCTATTACAAGATTTGCTGTTAATGTTCATTTTTATTGAAATTATGGCAATGGCGAATGTGTATTTTCAACGTCACACCGTCCCCTTTACCTACCCGATGCTGATTGCTGTGACTGCATTATCACGGTTAATTGTTTTGCAAGGTAAAAATGTCAGTCTTAATTTGGTGTATGAAAGTGGTGCAATTTTATTGGTTACCATTGCCATTTTAGTCATGCGTTTCAGTGACCGTTACCGCAATATTGAAGACGGCGATTGATTCGGCGTTATTCGCGGTGACGCAATTGACTTTGCGGGGAAATGCGGTAAAAAGTAAATCGGATCATCTCCCATCAATTGCGCACCCGTTGTTATTTTGATTTATTTTATCCCGTATTCCGCATTCCTGCCGCAATCGCGTTAATTGAACGCAATAATAAATCCAGCCACTGTTCACGTTGCTCGAGTGTACTTTCATCACGATAGCGTTCTAATAATGTGATTTGAACGTGATTTAACGGATCAAGATACGCATTACGCCGCCCTAATGAAACCTGTAATTCTGGCGTTTCTTCTAATAGCATTTGCAGCCCAGCAATATGCAGTACTTGCGTTAAAGTCCGTTGATATTCGGCTTGGATATGTTGAAAAATCATTTCCGCCATACCGCGATCCTGAACTAACCGGGTGTATTCATGCGCAATGTGCATTTCCGCTTTGAATAATGACATTTGCGTATTGCTCAATAGCGCCCGGAAGAATGGCCATTCTTGATACATCCGCTGTAACTTGGCTAATCGTTCTAAATCATTACCGCGCCACCGTTCAATTGCACTGCCAATGCCATACCAGGCCGGTAATGTATGGCGGGATTGCGCCCAGCCGAATACCCAGGGAATGGCGCGAATGGAATTTAATGAGCGGTCATTGCGTTTGCGATGTGCCGGGCGCGAGCCAATGTTAAGTAATGCAATGGCGTCTAATGGCGTGACTTCATAGAAATAATCAATAAAGCCGGGCATGTTTTGAGTTAATTGCCGATATGCAGCTTCGCCATCATGCGCTAATTCGGCCATGATGCCAAGATAATCTTTGCGTATTTCCGTCACTGGTTCAATTAAACAACGGCTGGCTTTCATTAACCCGCTGATGCCCATTGTTAATTCGTATAACGCCGTTTCGGGATTGGCATACCGATAAGATAAGACTTCGCCTTGTTCAGTAAACTTAATTTGCCCGCGCACGGTTGCAATTGGTTGCGCCAGAATTGCTTCATGCGTTGGGCCGCCGCCCCGTCCAATGGTGCCGCCGCGGCCGTGAAATAAACGGCATTGAATACCATGCGCATCAGCTAATGCCATCACCCGTTCTTGTGCTTCATATAATTTCCAGGTTGACGTTAAAATACCGCCGTCTTTACAGGAATCAGAATAGCCGAGCATGACCTCTTGGAATTGCCCCGATGCTTTTAATAAAGCAGCATAGGTCGGGTGATTAAACAGGGTAGCCATGATCTGATCAATGCGGGTTAAATCTTCAATCGTTTCAAATAATGGAGCGATTTGAAGATGACAAAACCAGCCGTCATTTGTATAGCCAGCTAATCCTGCAAGTCGGGCTAATAACATGACTTCCATGACGTGACTGGCGTGATGAGTCATGGAAATCACATAGGCACCAAAAATCTGTGGGCTTATTTCAGCGCGCAGGCGGGCGATTAATTCAAAAACTTCTAATGTCTCTCGCGTTTCAAAGGTGAGCGTGGCTTTATCAATATGCAACGGGTGCGGGTGGGCAATGGCTTCGGAGAGCGCGAGTAGTTTTTGTTCTTCATTAAATGCGGCATATAACGGAGCGCCGGGTTGGCGGGCAAATAATTCCGTCACGGCTTGGGTGTGGCGATTGGATTCTTGGCGAATATCTAAATGCACCAAATGAAACCCGAAGGTTTCGACTAAACGAATTAAGTCTTTTAATTCACCTTCGGCGACATTGGCGTCCCCATGACTCATTAACGAATCACGAATGAGATATAAATCCTGTTGCAATTCATCGGCATCACGATAGCCATCCGGTAATCGCACATCATGCCCCTGTAATCGGGCGCGTACTCGGTCTAATGTGACCATTAACCGATGACGCATGGTGGCTAATTTGCGGCGATAGGGTTCATGGCCATAGCGCCGTTGACTTTGACGCATGGTATTGATCCAATAATCTTCATCCGCGTCGAGGCTATTGAGAAATTGCGGCGATGGTTGGCATAACAGATTCGAATGACTGAGAATGCGGCTTAATTGTTGAATGCGTTCGAGGTATTCTTCTAATACCAGTTCGCATTGCATTCGTATTGCCAATTCGGTGGTTTCGGGGCGGACGAATGGATTGCCGTCGCGGTCGCCTCCAATCCACGAGCCGAATTGAATAAAGCTGGGGACGTGCATGGGTTTTTCGGTATTATAAATGCGCCGCACGGTGCGATCTAAATTGCGATAGAGCAGCGGTAAGGCGGTAAATAATGACGCCCGAAAGAAATATAAACCTTGACGCACTTCATCGGCGACCTGCGGTTTGTGAATACGCACCTCATCGGTTTTCCATAAAATTTGGATTTCGCCGAGGATTTTGCCGAGTAAATCCTGTTGTTCTTCTTGATTGAGTTTATGGCGGTGTAGGTCAATGGCTAATAAAAAAATCCGCCGTTGCGTTTCCAAGTTAATGCGCCGTTTGGCTTCGGTGGGATGGGCGGTGAAGACGGGCAGATATAATAATTGCGCAAATAAGTTTTGCAATTGGTCGGCGCTCATACCGTCGGCGGCGAATTGACGCAAGGTGTGATCGAATGAACCGCGCCATAAACGGCCGCCGGCGCTGACTAATGAACGGCGCTGTAAATAACCATTCACTTCTTCGGCGATATTCACCAAACTGAAATAGATATTATAGGCACGAATGACTTCGGATAGCGTTTGCGGATCAAGGCTGTTAATTCGGTGCATCAATTTGGCGCGCAATTCGGGATCATCAGCGCGACGCAGGGTTAAAAACCCATCGCGCAGGCGTTCAACAACCACTAATACTCGTTTGCGGCTGTGTTCGCGTAACACTTCGCCGAGCAGGGTGGTGAATAATTGAATGTCGCGTTCGGAGGCGGTGGCGGGCATGGTGTGGGTCATGGGTGGCAATTCAACTGGCAAGCACGTCAAGCAAGAGTGTTTTAGGATACTACCGATCTGCGCAATTAACGCCTAGACAACTGGGCGGCGCCAAACAATTTTTCCTGCCATTTAACTGGCGTTTTTATCATTTACACGAGGCATCATGGACCTAAACTTTTTAGAATTTGAGCAACCTGTCGCCGAACTGGAGGCGAAAATCGAAGAACTGCGACATGTTGGTAAGGATAACGCAATTAACATTGAGGAAGAAATTGACCATTTAAAAACTAAAAGTCAGGCGCTGACGCAGCAGATTTTTGCCGCGCTGACGCCTTGGCAAATCTCGCAATTGTCGCGCCATCCGCTGCGTCCCTATTTTTTGGATTATGTCCACCACCTGTGCGATGACTTTCAAGAGTTGCACGGCGACCGCGCTTTTGCCGATGACCAGGCGATTGTCGGCGGGTTGGCGCGGCTGGACGGGCGGGCGGTGATGGTCATTGGGCATCAAAAAGGGCGGGATACGAAAGAAAAAATCCTGCGTAATTTTGGAATGCCGCGACCCGAAGGTTATCGTAAAGCATTGCGTTTAATGCAATTAGCCGAGCGGTTTTCATTACCGATTTTAACCTTTATTGATACGCCCGGCGCGTATCCGGGCGTGGGTGCAGAAGAACGCGGGCAGAGTGAAGCCATTGCGCGCAATTTGCAGGTAATGTCCACTTTGCGCGTGCCAATTATTGCCACGGTCACGGGTGAAGGCGGCTCGGGTGGCGCATTGGCAATTGGTGTGGGGGATCGGTTAATTATGCTGCAATTCAGCACTTATTCGGTCATTTCACCCGAAGGCTGCGCGTCTATTTTATGGAAAAGTGCTGATAAAGCGCAATTGGCCGCCGAGGCAATGGCAATTACGTCGGACAAATTGAAGGAATTAGATTTGGTGGATGCCATTGTGCCAGAACCACTCGGTGGGGCGCATCGTGATGTGCCAACCATGGCGGCGGCATTAAAAGGTGTGTTATTAGAGCAGTTGATTGAATTGGAGTCATTGGAAACGGAGCAATTGCTGGCGCGGCGCTATGAACGCATTCGTGCGTATGGGCGGTTTAAGGATTAAAACCGACTGCCTCCTTTTATAAAAAATTGATCGTTCCCACGCGCCAGTGTGGGAACGCACTGTCTTAATCAATTAGTTATAATCTGAACGGCGCAACTCCTGAGTTATCTTGAATAAGATTTTTTATGATGCTCAACACGATAACGGAATAAACCATGCCATTAGCCTGGAATGACATTAAAGCACGGGCGCAGCAATTTGCGCATGAGTGGGCGAATGAAACCGCCGAACACGCCGAAGCCAAATCATTCTGGGATGATTTTTTTCAAATCTTTGGCGTAACGCGGCGGCGCGTGGCGAGTTTTGAACAGCGTGTTAAAAAAATAGACGGGCGGGATGGGTATGTGGATTTATTGTGGAAAGGCACGTTATTAGTTGAACAAAAATCACGCGGTAAAAGTTTAGATCGCGCTTATACGCCGGCGATTGATTATTTTCCAGGCTTAAAAGAATATGAATTGCCGCGCTATATTTTGGTGTCAGATTTTGCACGAATGCGCTTATATGATTTAGAAGACAATACACAAGTTGAATTCGCGTTATCTGAATTGGTGCAGCATATTCATTTATTCGGGTTTATTGCCGGGTATCACACGCGGCGCTATCAAGAACAAGACCTAACCAATGTGAAAGCCGCCGAGCAAATGGGGCGGCTGCATGACAAATTAAAACAGAGCGGTTACGCCGGACATGAATTAGAAGTCTATCTCGTGCGGCTGGTGTTTTGTTTATTTGCCGAACACACCGGTATTTTTGAAATCAATCAATTTCAGGAATTGATCGAGCAGCGCACGGCGGCAGATGGCAGTGATTTAGGGCAATGGTTGGCGCATTTATTTGAGGTATTGAATACGCCAAATGATAAACGCTCGACGCGCTTGGATGAACAATTAGCGGCGTTCGCCTATATTAACGGGCAATTATATGTCGAGCATTTACCAACAGCCGCCTTTGATCGAGAATTGCGCGATCTGTTATTAGCCGCGTGTGCATTGGATTGGGGGCGCATTTCACCGGCGATCTTTGGCGCGTTATTTCAAGCGGTGATGGCGCCGGCGGCGCGGCGGCAATTGGGGGCGCATTACACGTCCGAGGTGAATATTCTCAAGTTAATTGGGCCGCTGTTTTTAGATGAATTGCGCGCTGAATGGCAACGGATTAAACGCCAATCGCGGCAACAGTTATTTGCGTTTCAACAACAATTAGCGGCGATTACATTACTTGATCCGGCCTGCGGCTGCGGCAATTTTTTAGTCATTGCGTATCGGGAATTGCGATTATTAGAATTGGAAGTCTTGCAGGTGTTATTTAATGATACCAGCAATTTAACCATTGGCGTGGGTGAGTTTAATATCCTGTGCAATGTGAACCAGTGTTATGGAATTGAAATTGAGGAGTTTCCGGCGCAGATTGCGCGCACGGCATTGTGGCTGACCGATCATCAAATGAATCAGTTGGTGTCGCAGCAATTCGGCAAGTATTATGCGCGTATTCCATTAACTCATGCCGCAACCATTGTACACGGCAATGCGTTGCAATTGGATTGGCGCTCGATTATAGCGCCCGCTGAATTGACTTATATTCTGGGTAATCCGCCATTTGTTGGTAAAAAAGAGCAGAACGCATTACAAAAGGCGGACTTTGCGCAGGTGTTTAATGGTATTAAAGGCGCGAGGGTTTTAGACTTTGTGGCGGCGTGGTTTATTAAATCAACGGATTACATGGCCGACAATCCCGCAATTAAAAGCGCATTTGTCGCCACCAATTCAATTACGCAGGGCGAGCAGGTTGGCGTCTTATGGTCTGAATTACTCAAGCGCGGTGCGCAGATTCATTTTGCGCATCGCACGTTTCAATGGTCAAATGAAGCCAGTGGGCAAGCAGTGGTGCATTGTGTGATGATTGGATTTGCATTGCATGAGCCAATCAAAAAACGCTTGTTTGTGTATGAGAATGTGCGGAGTGAAGCGAAAGAAACAACGGTAAATAATATCAATCCGTATTTAGTTGATGCGCCCAATGTCGTGATAACGCGACGTAGTCAACCAATTTGTCATGTCCCGCCAATTGTGTTTGGTTCAATGGCAAACGATGGTGGTCATTTGCTATTATCTGAGGCTGAAAAGCAGGAATTGATTCGCAAAAATCCACAAGTGATGCGGTGGATTAGACCGTTTTCGATGGGCAACGAGTTCATTAATGCGATTCCGCGTTATTGTCTTTGGTTAATTGATATTGCGCCCAACGAACTGCGACAAATGCCGGACGTTTTGGCTCGTGTTAATCAATGTAAACAGGTACGCTTGAATAGTACCAGAGCAGCAACAAATAAACTGGCCGCTTCGCCGACGTTATTTGGTGAAATACGCCAGCCAGATGTGCCGTATTTAGCGATTCCATGTGTTTCATCTGAACGCAGACGCTATATTCCAATTGGTTTTTTACCGCCAGAACATATTGCTGGTGATAAATTGCATATTATTCCCAATGCCACCCTTTATCACTTTGGCGTATTATCATCCGCTATGCACATTGCATGGATGCGCACGGTTACTGGGCGCTTAAAAAGCGATTATCAATACTCCAATACCATTGTGTATAATAACTTTCCGTGGCCAGACTTAATCACTGATAAACACCAGCAACGCATTGAAACTGCCGCCCAAGCGTTATTAATTGCCCGTCAACAATACCCCGACTCATCATTAGCCGCGCTGTATGATCCATTACTCATGCCACCGCCATTAGTGCGCGCTCATCGCCAATTAGACGCTGCGGTGGATGCGGCGTATTCACAATTCGCGTTTAATAACGGTGCCGAGCGCGTGGCGTTGTTATTCAACCGTTATCAACAATTAACCGCACCAATGGATAAAAAGCGGCGTTAATAAAAATTGATTTACCACACCGGTTAATTATATGACACTCCCCCGCATGTTATTAGACGCCAATGAACTGGGCATTCGTTTGGAAATGGTCAACGGGCTACCGTTATGGGAAGCGCAACCCGTCTATCGCCATCAAAAAGCAATTGATCGCATTGTGAAAACCATCCGCCCCGTCTCTAATACAATTCACCCATGCGGCTGTATTTATGCAATTGACGTGTACATTCAATTTGGCACTAGCTTAAAACGTCCCGACATTGCAATTTTTTGTCAAGAACCACCCGACGATCAACAAGACAGTGCATTAACCATCATTCCTGAAGCGGTGATTGAAGTTGTCAGCAAAGGCTATGAAGCAAAAGATTTACAAATCGCCCCGCCGTTTTATTTATCACACGGTATTAAAGACGTCATCGTATTTGATCCCGCCACGTTACTCGTATTACACCTGCGCCAGCATCACGCCACGCGATTGATTTCACCGGTCGAACTCACGCTCGAATGCGGCTGCCAAGTCACCGTCTAACCATGTCGCCATTTGATTGATCGTTCCCACGCTGGAGCGATCAGATTAAAAAAGTATTGGAAACGATAATGAAAACGAATCATTCAACGCGATTGAAACAACGCCATGCGGCATTACGCGCCGCCGGTTTGCGCCCAATACAATTATGGCTGCCGAATACGCGCCGCGCTGGTTTTGCTGAAGAATGCCGTCGTCAATCATTATTATTGCAAACCGACGCCCACGAACACGATACGATTGCTTGGCTTGAAGCAATAGCCGACCGCGATGGTTGGCAATGAAACGCGGCGATTTGGTGACGGTGGCATTGCAAGGTGATTTGGGTAAGCCACGCCCGGCGCTTATCATTCAATCTGATTTATTCGACGCGCATCCTTCCATGATAATTCTACCCGTGACGAGTGAATGGCGCGACGCCCCACTATTTCGCATTCCGTTGTATCCAAACGAATTAAATGGATTAAATAAACCGTCGCAAGTGATGGTGGATAAAATTCAATCGGTCGCCCGTGAAAAGATCGGCGCAGCATTCGGTCGTTTAGATGATGACACGATGCTGGCGGTCACGCGGTCATTAGCAGTTTTTCTTGGATTTGCCTAATAAAACGATGCCAAATCCATTTAACCCCGCCCACCTGCTCGCCAATTGGTCAGCACCCGCCGCGCCGCGCCTGTGGATTGCCTACAGCGGCGGGTTGGATTCGCACGTTTTGCTCCACGCCGCCGCGCAAGTGCGATCACACCTGCCGCCGCTGTCCGCCGTTCACATTCATCACGGGCTGCACCCGTCCGCCAGCGCGTGGGCTGCGCATTGCCAACACACCTGCGCGGCGTTGGAAATTCCGCTACACATTCAACAGGTTACGGTGCAACGTGACGGCGGCGTCAGTCCCGAAGCGGCCGCTCGGGTGGCACGCTACGCGGCGTGGGAAACGTTATTGCAGCGCAATGAACAGCTGGCGACCGCGCACCACGCCGACGATCAGGCTGAAACTGTGTTACTGGCACTGCTGCGCGGCAGCGGTGTGGCGGGACTCGCGGCGATGCCCACCATCCGCCCGCTCGCCGCCGGTTATTTGATCCGCCCGCTGCTGAATTGGCCGCGCAGCGCGTTACTTGATTACGCCCAACGCCACCGCCTGCGCTGGATTGACGACCCCAGCAACGCCAATCCCGACTACGACCGCAATTTTCTGCGCCACCGCGTCCTGCCAACGTTGCGCGAACGCTGGCCGAGCGCGGTACAAACCATCAACCGCAGCGCCGCGCACTGTGCAGATCTGACCAGTTGGTTGACCGAACAGAGCGCGAGCGTGTGCGCGAGCATCGCCGGCCGTCGCCCAAATACCTTATCAATCAACGGGTTACAACAACTGCCGCTCGCCACCCGCCGTCACGTTCTGCGCCACTGGCTGACCAATTACGGATTTTTGCCGCCAAATCACGCTTATTTGCAGCGATTGGCGACCGAAATGCTCACGCCGCGCCCCGATGCCAACCCGCTGGTACATTGGACGGGCTGCGAAGTGCGGCGCTACCGTGACGAATTATTTGCCCTGCGACCGCTACCGCCGCGCCCGCCGGCGTCAATTGCGTGGGCGGATGTCAGCCAACCGCTGGTGCTGCCAACTGAATTGGGGGTTTTAATTGCCGCGCCGGCGCTCATCAATTCCGCGCCAATTCAGGTACAATTCGCGGTTTCTTTATTGCCATCATTGCGCTGTTATTTGCCAAATCAACCGCCACGTTCACTCAAATACTTATTTCAAACCGCCGGCATTCCACCCTGGCTGCGGGCTTACATTCCATTGGTGTGCAATCAACACGGGTTAATCAGCGTGGCGGGTGTTAGCTATTGCCACGCTGGCGCGGGAATCATTACTTGGCGCGACCATCCCTGGTCACAATTCGGCTGGTTTGTTGACAATTCTCATTTAACATTTGACTAAACTTGATTAACCTTATGCGTGCAATGTGGCTCACGATTATTCTGTTATCATTCAGCAATATCTTTATGACGTTCGCGTGGTATTCGCACCTCAAAGAACTCAGTCATAAACCATGGATCATTGCCGCGCTCATTAGCTGGGGCATTGCGTTATTTGAATACCTATTGCAGGTACCGGCCAACCGCATTGGTTATACCGTCTTCTCAGTTGCACAATTAAAAATTATGCAAGAGGCGATTACGTTAACCATCTTCGTTCCATTCGCGCTGTTTTATTTACGCGAGCCATTAAAACTGGATTATTTATGGGCGGCGCTGTGTATTATTGGCGCGGTGTATTTTATGTTTCGCAGCCATTGGACAGCGGCGGCGTGATCTAACATGCCATTATTTTCAACTCATCGTTATTATTAACCCATGACTAACACAAATCAAAACGACTGTTTCTTATTACCCAACACCGCCACACTCAAGCGCACCTGCCGTCGCTGCTTAATCATTGCTGCCTTGAGTTGTGCACCACTCTTATTAACCAATTGTGGCGGTCAAGACCCGGCAACACAGGGTGAATCATTATTAGCAGTGGCCGAACAGGGCGACGTATCGGCATTAACGGCGCTATTAAAACAATCCGCCCCGCCCGATTATCGCAATAGCTGTCAATGGACACCGTTAATGAAAGCGGCATTGAACGGGCATCGAGCGGTAATTGAAGAATTACTCGCCGCCGGCGCGGCAGTGGATGCAGTGGATATAGGTAATTACACCGCGTTATTATTAGCGGCATCCAATGACCACGCCGATTGTGTGGCGTTATTACTCGATCACGGCGCGATGATTAATCACCAAGAAACCACCGAAGGTTTCACCGCGTTAATTTGGGCAGCGAAATTGGGGCATTTAAAAACGGTGGAAATCTTATTAAAACGTGGCGCAGATGTGACCCTGCCAGATCAAAAAGGCCGCACAGCATTGGATTGGGCGCGGGAACAAAAACATGCGGCAGTTGAAGCGGCGTTAATAGCGGCGGGGAAATAATGCCAATTGAAAAGCGTGGGGATTTAATTAAATAGATAGCATTGTTCGTCCCCACGCTCACAGATGGGAACGATCATTCCTGCGTAATGCTTGATTAAATCAAGATTCAATCATCGCATCCAACCGTTTGCCGGGTGGCACCATTGGCAAAACATTTTCAGCTTTATCAATCCAAACATCCACCAACACCGGCCCTTCAGCCGCCATTGCATCATTCAGCGTTTCACGCAACGCATCCGTGCCACGCACCCGCAACGTTTTTAAGCGCGGATAGACTTGACTTAATGCAATTAAATTGGGCAATTGCCGCCGGCAAGTTTGATCTATATTCGTACAATCGCGGTCACAATCATGCTGCCGCGCTAAACAGGTTTCATAATGATGGCCATCATCCATCATATCTTCCCATTGCCGCACCATGCCTAAAAAACTATTATTCAAGACGAACATTTTAATTGGCAAACGATTCGCCACAATGGTCGCCAATTCTTGAATATTCATTTGAAAACTGCCGTCGCCATCAATTAACACCACCGGATGAGTTGGATCACCAAACCACGCGCCAATTGCCGCCGGTAAGCCAAATCCCATTGTCCCCAATCCACCTGAACTCACCCATTGGCGCGGGCGTTGGAATTGATAATACTGCGCCGCCCACATTTGATGTTGACCAACACCAGTCACCACCGTCGCCATGCCATTGGTTAATTCAGACAGGATTTCAATGACCGTTTGCGGTTTAATATAATCGCCCATTGCATAGGGCAATGGCATTTGCGTTCGCCATGCCGCAATTTGCGTCATCCATTCAGGATGATGCGCGGTGCGTTGACTGGTAATAGCATAAGACAGGAATTGATCCACCGTCGCCACCATTGCCAAATCGGTTTTAATGGTTTTATCAATTTCCGACGGGTCTATATCCACATGCGCAATGCGTTTGCCCGCTGCGAAATCACGCACCGCCACGCGATCATCAAAGCGCCCGCCGAGCGTTAAAATAAAATCAGCATCGCGCAACGCATAATTTGCAGGAATAGTGCCGTGCATTCCGGGCATTCCTAAATTATGTGGCATGTCAAATGGAATGGTGCCGAGTCCATTAAACGTAGTGGTCACGGGCGTATCAAAACGAGTGACGACTTGCTGTAATAAAGACGCCGCGTTGGCATGAATAATCCCGCCGCCCGCTTTAATGACCGGGCGCTTCGCCGCCGCTAATGCAATTAAAATCGCGTCAGCCCGCGCCGTGTCAAATGGCATTAAATCCTGATGCCGAGTGCGCGGTTTATGAATGGTGGTTAATTGCGTTAATTGCACATCTTTACAAATATCAATCACCACCGGTCCGGGGCGACCGGTGCCGGCTAATACAAATGCTTCGCGCACGATCCATTCCAAATCGGCGACATCTTTCACCAAATAATTATGTTTAGAAACGGGGCGCGTAATGCCGACCGTATCCACTTCTTGAAAAGCATCCGTGCCTATTGCCAGGCTGGATACTTGACCGGTAATGAATACCGTTGGTAGCGAATCTTTATAGGCATCGGCAATTGGGGTAATTAAATTAGTTGACCCCGGCCCTGAGGTGGCTAATGCAACGCCGACGCGGCCGCTGGTGCGCGCATAGCCTTCAGCCGCGTGACCGGCGCCACCTTCTTGGCGAAATAAAATGAATTGCGGTACCTTAACGCCGCGCCGCATTCGTTTATTTAATTCAACGTGTAATGGAATGACAGCGCCGCCGGTGTGACCGAAAATGTATTCGACGCCGAGGTCAATTAACACATCAAATAAAATGGCAGCGCCAGTACGCGGCGATGAGGGAGTTTCAGTCATTATCAGTTACCTCGGCAACGACAAGGTCGTCATACAGCAGTTAATCAATCAAGGGTTAATATAGAGGGCGATGGGCGGCGAGATGAATATCAAAATCATTAAGTCAACCAATTCGTTATCTGAGCGCGGGATGGCACACCGCCGGCATGAACCACTTGCCCATCAATCACCACGCCGGGTGTAGATAATATCTGATAAGCCATGATTTTTTGCATGTCTGTAATCTTTTCTAATTGAATCTCAACCTGCTGTTCCCGCGCCACAGTTTCAATTAACTGTGCCGTATTTTTGCAATTCGCACAGCCCGAACCCAATACTTTAATTTCTTTCATAATTGATTCACCTCAACATTGACAGCGTCACAACAACGCATTAAAAATATACCCAATGGCAATGATGCCACACCCGACAATGGCAATAAATGTAATAATTAACGGCGGCTTGAGTACCTTGCGTAAAATTAACATTTCGGGCAGTGATAATGCAATGACACTCATCATAAATGCTAAGACACTGCCTAATGCAGCGCCCTTGGCTAATAACGCTTGGACAATTGGAATCACGCCTGCCGCATTGGTGTACATTGGAATGCCAATTAACACCGCTACTGGCACTGCCCACCAAATCTCTTCACCTAAAAAAGATGCCATTAAATCGGCAGGAACGTAGCCATGAATGAGTGCGCCGAGCAGAATACCAATCACGACATAACGCCATACTTTACCGACAATATCATTCACCGCTTTCGCGCCCATCTGCAAACGGTGAATAAATGGAACGCGAGTTGTTTCAATTGAAACGGTGATCGTTTGCATGGCGCGTACCCAGTCTTCTAAATAGCGCTCCATGTGGAGGCGGCCAATTAACCAGCCGGCAACAATGGCTAAGGTTAATCCCAATGTGAGATAGAGTGCCGCAACTTGCCAACCGAATAATCCAAATAACAATACCAATGCAATCTCATTGACCATTGGGGCGGCAATTAAAAAACTGAAGGTGACGCCTAATGGGACGCCGGCTTGTAAAAAGCCAATAAATAATGGAATGGCCGAGCAGGAACAAAACGGAGTGACAACGCCCAATCCGGCGGCCATGCCATTAGCGATTATATTCATGCGGCCGGCGAGTAAAGCGCGGGTGCGCTCAGGTGTGAAATACGAATTGACAATGCCCATGATAAAGACAACGCCAGTTAATAATAATAAAACTTTGGGCGTTTCATAACAGAAAAATTGCACGGCACCGCCGAAATGACTGGCGCGGTTGATTGGCAATAGTGCGACAAGCCATTCGGAGAGCGGCGTTAAAGTTTGGTATAAACCTAACCAAATCAGAATACCAAAACCTAATGCTGTTTTAGGAAATCTGAATACGATGGCGTGAGATTGGTTGATGGACACTGCGGCTGTCATCCGAAGCAATTTATAATAGGTAATTGATTAATTTGCATTACTCTGTCGGCACCGCCGCTGGCATTCGCACTGGATAAAATAAGCGCCCATCGCCGCGTTGAACTAATACGGCAACAGCCCGTCCCGCCTTTGTTTTTGCATTAGTCAACAGTTGTTGCCAGTGCGCGACATTATCAATTGGCAATTGGTCAAAGGTTAATAGCACATCACCCACACGAATACCGGCCGTTTCAGCAGCCCCTGTGCTAACCACATCTACTAATATGCCGCCGACTTTAATATCCAATTGCGCCCGTTGTTCTGCATTCAAATCGCGCACAGCTAATCCCAGCAGATCTAATACCGGGGGGATGGTATCTTCTTCATCACCAATGAGTTCACTACTCTCATCGGGTAATTCAGACAAAACCAGCGTTAATGGCAAAACCTTCCCGATTCTTAATACTTCGATCTGTGCTTGACTACCCACTGGGGTTTGCCCAACTAATGGCGGCAGGGCGCTGGACATATCCACTGGTTTGCGATTAAAACTGAGAATAATGTCGCCGACTTGAATACCCGCTTGCATGGCGGGGCTGTCGGGTAAGACTTGCGTGACTAATGCACCGCGGGGTTGTGGCATTGAAAACGTTTCGGCTAATTCGCGGGTGACATCTTGAATTAACACGCCTAGCCAGCCACGACTGACGCGCCCTCGGGTGCTTAATTGATGGACGACATCCATGACAACTTCAATTGGAATGGCGAATGACACGCCCATAAATCCGCCGGTGCGACTATAGATTTGTGAATTAACCCCGACCACCTTACCCGCTAAATTGAATAATGGGCCGCCGGAATTGCCGGGGTTAATTGCCACGTCAGTTTGAATAAAAGGAACGTAATTTTCATTCGGTAAACTGCGCCCTTTGGCACTGACAATGCCGGCAGTAGCCGAATGATCGAAACCGAATGGTGAGCCAATGGCTAAGACCCATTCACCGACTTGTAAATCAGCGGCAACGCCAATCGCAGCAGTGGGTAAATCTTGACCGTCCACCTTTAATAACGCGATGTCGCTGCGTTCATCTACGCCAATTAATTGGGCAATGAACTCGCGCCGGTCACTGGTGCGCACAATGATTTCCGTGGCCGCTTCAACGACATGCGCGTTGGTGACGACGTACCCGTCAGCCGAAATAAAAAATCCCGAGCCGAGTGAGCGCCCCTGATCGTTGGGGTCGAGTGGTTCGCCGTCGTCACCAAAAAAGCGCTGGAAAAAATCATACAGCGGGCTATCTTCGGGTAGGCTGTTGCCACTGTTGGGTTCGGGCGCTTGCGTGTCAGGCAATTGTTTGCTGCTGATGTTGACCACCACGGGGCCGTTGCGTTTTACCAACAGCGTGAAGTCCGGCAGCCCCGGCACTGGCGACACGGGGCGCGCAGCGAGGGTGCTGGTGAAATTGAAACTGCATATCACCCATAAAAGTGACCAAATCACGCGCCGACTGCCCATCTTTGTGTCCTAAATTCAGTCTAATTGAATAGTTAAATCGTAAAAATTAACGACGCCAGTCTGCACAGTATAATCCGGTGGTGACGATTCACGGCGGTTACATCCCGGCGAAAGTGCCGCGTTGCCGCCGGCTACTGTTGCACAAGTCACCCACTTTAACGCATTTGTGATTAAAAAACAACAATATGGATTATTTACCGATCTTTCTCGATGTCAAACAGCAGCCGTGCCTCGTGGTCGGTGGCGGCGCGGTGGCACTGCGCAAATTGACGCTGTTATTAAATGCCGGCGCGGCGGTGCGACTGATTGCGCCACAGGTCACGCCCGAGTTGCGGCCGTTGATTGACAGCGGCGCCGTGACGCACCGCCCGCGTTATTTTGAAACCCGCGATCTGGACGACGTGCGATTGGTCATCGCCGCCACTGATGCGCCAGCCACCAATGCCGACATCGCCACGTTGGCGCGGGCGCGTGGTATTCCGGTCAATGTGGCCGATCAACCACAACTCTGCTCATTTATCATGCCGTCGGTGATTGACCGCTCGCCAGTCGTGGTCGCCGTGTCCACCGGCGCGGCTTCACCCGTGTTGGCACGCATGATCCGTGCGCGGCTCGAATCACTGGTACCGAGCAGTTACGGGCGGTTAGCCGAATTGTGCGCCCGCTACCGTGATCGCGTGAAACAACGGTTTGACCAGCAGCGCGAGCGGCGGCGATTTTGGGATCGCGTGTTGCAAGGCGGCGTGGCCGAGCGGGTATTTTCTGGACAAATGGAACAGGCAAATGCCGCGATAGAGCGCGAGTTGGCCAATCCCGATCTGAACTTGCAACTGGGCGAGGTGTATCTGGTCGGCGCGGGGCCGGGTGATCCAGATTTATTGACTTTCCGGGCGCTGCGCCTGATGCAGCAAGCGGATGTCGTGGTGTATGACCGACTGGTGGCGAAATCCATTTTGGCACTCGTCCGCCGTGACGCCCGCCACATTTACGTCGGCAAAGAGCGCAACGCCCACACCATGCGGCAAGAGGAAATCAACGCGCTGCTGATCCAATTAGCCCGCGACGGCTTGCGGGTGCTGCGCCTCAAGGGCGGCGATCCGTTCATTTTCGGCCGCGGCGGTGAGGAAATTGACACGCTCGCAGCGGAGGGCATTCCATTCCAAGTGGTGCCGGGCATCACCGCCGCCTCGGGTTGCGCCTGCTACAGCGGCATCCCGTTGACGCACCGCGATTACGCCCAATCCGTCACCTTTGTCACCGGGCATTTGAAAGATCAGACGATTGATCTCAACTGGCCGCAACTGGCGCAGCCCAATCAAACCGTCGTGTTTTACATGGGATTGGTGGGATTGCGCACCATTATTCAGCAACTGCTGGCGCATGGCGTGTCACCGCAGATGCCGATAGCGCTGGTGCAGCAAGGCACGACGCACATGCAGCGCGTGTACATTGGTACATTAGCCGACATCGAGGCGCAGATTCAACACGACCCGCCGCAGCCGCCGACCTTGATTATCGTCGGCGAAGTGGTGCGTTTACACGACAAATTGGCGTGGTTCACACCCACTGCCGATCCCGAGCGCGGCGCCACCACGCCCGTGCTGCTTGACCGTTAATTAGCGTCACCGTGCCGCAGCGCGTGGTCATTTGGCGACATCCTGACCGCAGCTGGCAACGCGGCGTGGCATTTATCATGCTGGCGCTGTGGCTCGGAGTCACCGCTGTTGTTCACGCGCAACAGGTAGCCGCCACGCCACCCAGCGCCGTCAAAACTACCCTGCGCGTCGGTGTCAGCCTCACGCCCGCCAGCGGCGTGGTCAGTGAAGCGGGGATTTTGCGCGGGTTAGAAATTGATTTAGCCCAAGCACTGAGCGGCGCGCTTGGCATGGAATTGGTGCTGTCGGTGTTGCCCGAGCGCGACCGCGTCGAGGCACTCCGGGGCGGGCGCGTTGATACACTGTTAAGCACCCGTCCGCTGGCGGAATTGCACGCGCTGCGGCTGGCGGCTAGTCAACCCGTGTTGGAAAGCGGGCAAATGGCGGTGGTGCGGCGTGAACAAACCGCGCACTTTACCCGCCCGCTCGACGTATTTATCACGCGCACGCGGGTTGGATTTGTGCGCGATGCCGATGCGGCGCGGGTGGTGCATCAACAATTCCCCAATGCGCAGCGTATTCCATTTGCTGTATTAAAAGAGGCCATTGCGGCGCTGCGTGATGCGCAAATAGACGTGTTAATTGTGGATGCGCCGACGGCGTGGCGAATAACCGCTGATCCGAATGAACAGCAATTGATTGGCGTGATGGAATTATTAGCCACTGAACAATTAGTTTGGGTGGTGCGCGAAACGGATGAGGCGTTATTAGTCGGGATTGATGCGGTGATTAAACAGTGGTCAACCGATGGGACGTTGCGGCGGTTAATTGCGCGGTGGTTGCCGGCGCAGGTGCAGGTGCAATAAAAAAGGGCGAGTGGTGGTGCGCGACGTGACAAATTGTGTGATCTGTGTCACACTTGATAGCGTCGCGCAGATCAATAACGATGCGTCTGCGGCGGCAATGAAGCTAAGTTTTTCGACTTTTGCGATTTGGCAGTTTGTAACACGCAACCGCGTTTGTAAGTGCTTGATTTGTAAAGGGTCGGATAGTGTCCAAAAGTGTTACTGTAGGCTAACTTTTTTCCGTGATCTTATACGCACAAAAACTGCTTCGTAACGCTCTGATTTGTCAGGAGAAAAAAATCACGCCGCTGTACGAACTGAGACCCGCTTTTAAGGGGATTGAGACGGGTAGAGTGTCTAATTCATGGGCTACTGCTATAGGGTACGAACTGAGACCCGCTTTTAAGGGGATTGAGACTTCCGAATCGGCAGGTACTCCCGATCATTAAGTACGAACTGAGACCCGCTTTTAAGGGGATTGAGACCCTTCAAACCAATCTTTAACGTATACATTTATAGGTACGAACTGAGACCCGCTTTTAAGGGGATTGAGACCCTTCAACCACCAACGCGGTGGCTTTACGTTCTGGTACGAACTGAGCCCCGCTTTTAAGGGGATTGAGACTGTATATTATTTTAAATCCTTTTTATTTGGTACGAACTGAGACCCGCTTTTAAGGGGATTGAGACTTCACAAACACGATCGCACGTTTTGTTGTTTTCACAGTACGAACTGAGACCCGCTTTTAAGGGGATTGAGACACCGACTGCTAGTGTTAATCCATCTGTTGATAAGTACGAACTGAGACCCGCTTTTTAGGGGATAATAAAAACCCGCCGAATTAGGCGGGTTTTTTGTGTGAATAAAAACTGATTGCGGTAATCACCCGCCGCGGTTTTTATTGAGAATTGAGCGTCATAACCATCATGCACTGGCGGGCAATTGATTATTCCCACACTCCAGCGTAAGAACCCCAAGCGATTGCGCTGATTTTAACAATCCTATTATGTAGAACTATAAAGTATTGGTAGGACTAGCGCAGATCATACCCAATTCAAATCCCACGCCGCTTGATGCAAGGTGATTGCCCGATGGATATAAAAACACTGGTGATTGTCGGCATCGTCATGGCACTGGCGGGCGCTTTAAGCATGGCAACGCTTTTTCTAACTCGTCGTGTTTATCTCGGATTCGGGTATTGGACATTTGGCACCCTATGTCGAATGCTGGGTTCACTATTATTTCTATTCCGCGACCAATTATCACCCTGGCTCACTATCATCTTCGCCAATACCCTATTGTTCGCAGACATCGTATTGATTGGACACGGACTACGCATATTTCGCAACCAGCAACGCCCAGCACATTCCGGGATAGAAATCGCCGCACTGCTATCATTTATTGCGCTATTTGCGTGGTTCACCGTCATGGTGCCGGATACCAGAATGCGCATTTTAGTGTGGTGTATTTATGCCGGCGCATTCATGTCATGGACGGTATTTATTTTATTCACGCGCCGCCCGGCATGGTTTGGATCAGGCGATCAATTTCTGGCGCTGGCATTGAGTTTTTTAGTTTTCGCAACCTTGATTCGCGCTGGCTATACCGGATTTTATGAAAAGTCGCAGTTCGATTTTATGACTGCCTCCGGTCAAGCCGTGTTTATTTTAATTAACATTGGAACAACACTATTGATCGTTTTAGGGCAGATCATTATGAATGCGCAGCGCATTGAACACGACTATTGTTTGGTGCAAAAAGCATTAGAACAGGACATTGCCAAGCGTCAATATTTGGAAATGCAATTGCGGGAAGATGCCATCCGCGACCCATTGACAGGGTTATTTAATCGCCGTTATCTGAATGAAAGTTTGCAGCGAGAATTCACCCGCTGCCGACACAACGGCGGATCACTGATTGTCGCCATGCTGGATTTAGATCATTTCAAACATTTCAACGATCACTACGGTCACGAGGCGGGCGATGCCGTACTACGCGCAGTCGGCCACCTTTTGCAGCATTCGCTGCGCCGCGAAGACATCGTGTGTCGCTACGGCGGCGAAGAAATCACCATCATTTTGTCAGAAACCACGCTGGCGGTTGCCGCCGCCCGATTGGATGCCGTGCGCCAAGCCCTGACTGCGCTGTGCATCCGCCATCAGGATCAGGAATTGCCACCCATTAGCGCCTCCATCGGGATGGCGGTCGCAGAACCGATTGATTTAACGCCCGACACGGTGCTGGCGCGTGCCGACGCGGCGCTCTATCTTGCCAAACAACATGGACGCAATCGGATTGAGGTCAACACGACGGCGGCAAACCCGCCAAAACTGCGTTTATTCACTTGATTAAACAGGATTATTTGCTGGCTACTTTTTCTTCGCCACAATAATCGCCTGCGGACAAATCGCCTCATCATCAATAAAAGTGATGATGTCATACCACGCCCGCCAATGGCGTTGGACATATCCCGGCGCCACCACCGCCTCGCCATAAAAGGACGCCTCGCGTGGGCCGCCGCCACCGGTAGCCGAGTACAAAAATTCGCCGTTGTCATACTGTTGCTTGGCCAACTCAACATCCAGAAACGACTGCGACAAATAAAGATGCCACAACGAGTCCAAATCTTGTTGATGGCGCAACGATTCACAGAAATCCAAAAATCCCCGCCGTTGAGTGGTCACGATCACCATCCCGCCCGGTTGCAACAGCCGCGCAAATTCCTCAACCCACGCCAAATGCGCCGCTTCGGACAGATGCGAAAACACCGAATACGCATAAATCAGATCGAAAGACTGCGCGGGTAAATCACACGGCGGCAACGGCGGCACCACTTGAAACTGCGCCCCCGGCAACAGCGCCTGAGACAGTTTCACAAAATCCGCGTCAACATCAACGCCAACCAGCCGTTCGGGCGGCACATCTTTCAACAACAATCGCATGTACCGCCCCCAACCACTACCAAAATCCAGCACCGTACTATCCGCAAGCGCCCGCGCCCCGTGTTGCTGGTAATAATGCTTGATTTGCTGCCAAAACCGCGCCGCCTCACGCAACGGCTGCTCACCAGCGGTCCCCACCATCCCGATTTGCAGCGCATCATCTGGAAAATACGGCATCTGCACGCCCTGCTGCACCGGCGCTTGAATGCTGGCAATCAACAATTCTAGCCACGCCGCGTCGTCAAATTGCCGCCCCAATTGATGACACTGTTCTGCCACAGACGCGGCCGCGGGTTGGAAATCGGGAGTAGTCAAGACATAATCCTCATTGGTGTTAATAGACGTGGATAGAATACTAAACCCCCGCGTTTCATTGCAACATCAGATTACACTCATCATCACCGCCATTCCCGCAAGCGTTGTTTAGCAATTGATAACGCCGCTTGATTCGTATTCGCACCGGAATAGAGTTTTGCCCAACCCGCCGGGCGTTCTCGAAACCGCCGATAATTCCACAAATACTGTTCTGGGCAATGGCGAATGCAGTTTTCAATTCCCTGATTTAATGCCGCCGCCGCGACCTGATCGTCCGCGTGATTAATAGCCGACGGCGCCGCTAAACAGTGAATCCGATACCCCGCCGCGCTATTTAATCGTTCCGCAAATAAAAAAATCACCGTCGCCCCCGTGCGTTGCGCGAGGCGTTGCACTAATAACATCGTGTACGCCGGCACATTAAAAAACGGTGCAAATACCGCGCCCTTATCGGTACGCGGCGCTTGATCGGGCAAAATCCCAACCGCCTCACCCTGCGCTAACGCCTTGACTAATAAACGAATACCGGTCGCGCTAATTGGTGCTAAAGTTGCCCCGGTACGATGGCGAGCGCGGCGAATCATGGCATCAAACTGCTGTTGCGGTTTATAAAAAATCGTGGTCGGGCGTTGCGCGGCTAGATATAAACCCGCTAATTCCCACGCGCCTAAATGCGGGGATAACACAATTAACCCGTGCGGCGAATTGGTGTGTAATAATTCACCACCGCGCACCTCGTGAATGAGATTGAATACCTCAGCCACCGGCCGCTGCCATAAATACGCAATTTCAAAATAGGTTTTACCCAATTCAATTAAACTGCGGCGGCGCAATTGCACGACTTGGCGGTCGGATAATTCGGGAAAACACAGCGCAAGGTTAATTAACGTATTGCGGCGCTGGCGATTCGGCAGCCAATGAATGAGCAACCCAATCACCGTGCCACATTGGTGTAAAACAGCTAATGGCAGCCGCGCTAAAATACGCAATAGGTGGTGAATAAACTCGTCTTGCCATTGAATAAAACGCTGATTGAAAGACATTTTCAAATCCGGTGGGTATAAAAAGGAATTGCGTGACTGAACGCAGCAACACTTGATTTTAGCGGTTAAACCAGTAAAAATAAACTCGCTCGATTGTTCATTGTTGATAAAAAAAATAACACGGCCATTTTAGGCGCGACCACTATCACGCAAAGGGGACACTCACATGAATCAATTGCCACAGCCATTAACACCGCATCAGGCGTATCAAATGTTGGGCGAACATCCGCAAGCGGTGTTAATTGATATTCGTTCGACAATGGAATATCTATTTGTTGGGCATCCGTGTGGCTGTGTGCATATTCCCTGGATTGATGAACCTGATTGGGTAGTCAATCCCGAGTTCGTGACTCTGGTGCGCAAAGTTTTACTCGGCGGGGCGCAATGTGCATTAGACACGAATTGCGCACCGGTGATTCTTATTTGCCGTAGCGGCAAGCGTTCATTAGCGGCCGGCACCGCATTATTAAATGAAGGTTTTACGCAAGTCTTTCACGTTAGCGAAGGGTTTGAAGGCGAATTAGATAGCGAACATCATCGCAGCACCAGTGGTGGCTGGCGGTATCATGGCTTGCCCTGGGAGCAATGTTAATTGTTTGTTATTCACGCGCTGCACACGGGTGCGTGAATTCTAGTCGTTGCCAAGTGTGACGAACGTCATTTACGCTTTTTTGATTGCAATCAATTCAATAACACCATGACTCAAGCGGCTGATTACAAGGTGTTGATCGTTGACGATCATACGCATAATCTGTACACCTTGCGCACGTTAATTGAAAAACATTTGGGCGCGCAAGTGCTTGAAGCGACCTCGGGGCGTGATGCAATTGACATCACGCTCGAAGTGTATGATATTGATTTGATTATTCTCGATGTGCAAATGCCGGAGATGGACGGCTTTCAAACCGCGTCATTATTAAAACGCCGCAAGCGCACCCGCGATATTCCCATTATTTTTCTCACGGCGGCGTTTAAATCAGAGGAGTTTCAACAGCGTGGCTATGCCGTTGGCGCGGTGGATTATTTATTAAAACCGCTCGATGATGAGTTACTCATCAATAAAATCAGCACCTATTTTCGGTTAATTGAAAAAGAGCGGTCATTAAATCGCGTCTTAGAACGCAAGGTGGCCGAGCGCACCGCTGAATTAGAACAGGCACGGCAGTATTTAGAAAATATTGTGACTTACATGGGCGAGGCGTTATTGGTGTTAACGCCGCAGGGGGCAATTAAATTGGCGAATCCCGCCGCTTATCGAATGCTCGGGTATGCCGCAAATGATTTAATTGGTATGGCGATTGGTGATGTGTTTGAAGAGGAGGGCGATGCTGAGGCGGGCGCCTTTATGGGCATTTGGTTGGAAGCATTGATTCGCACTGGTGCATTAGAAAAAATTGAGGCACGTTTTATTGCACAAAATGGCCGGCGGGTGCCGATTTTATTTTCGCGGACGGCGGTCACTGATGCGGCTGGTCACATTACCGATATTATTTGTATTGCGAAAGATATGAGCGGTTATGTGCGGGTGGCGGATGATAATGAAAATGTGATTGGTGTACCACCATTAGACTTGATTTAATGCAATACTATGCCTGCGTACAATTCAATAAAATGACGGCGACCAATTTCAATGATTCAGTAATGACCACAATTAAGTAGGACGGAGCAGTAATAATGGCAGAAGTGACCTCTTTTGAAGATGCGGTGGACCCGAATACCGTATTAACGGCGAATGCACTGAAAGCAATGGCGCATCCGTTGCGCTGGAAAATCCTGTGTTCACTCGGTGATCGGGAATTGTCGGTGAGTGAAATTGTCGAGCGCACCGGCACCTCGCAAAGCAATATTTCGCAGCATTTAGAACAATTGCGGAATAAAAATATCGTGTTGGCGCGCAAAGAAGCCAATCGCATTTATTACCGCATTCGTAATGGTCAATTGCTGGAACTGATTGGCATCATGCGCGACGTGCTGTGTCCGGCCAATTTGGATGATCGGTATCCGCCTTATTAAAGGTCAATGACGCATGAGACAACCGCCATTCACCAGCGCCCGTTTTCATTACGCACCAAAGCGTGTGACGGCGTTGGGATCGGGGGTTTTGCCGGCTAATAAATCGGCCAAAATTGTATAGATCGCATCCGCTCGCGGTGGGCAGCCGGGAATGAAAATATCCACCGGCACCACGGCATGTAATGGCTGCACATACGTTAATAACGCCGGCACTTCAATGGTGGGAATGACGCCCGGGCGCTGCGTGACGTTTTCATAATACGCCCGTTCAAATACCGCCTTTAATGGAAAAGTATTGCGCATGGCCGGTACATTACCCGTCACCGCGCAATCACCTAAGCTAATTAACACTTTGCAATGTTGGCGAAATAACCGCGCCTGTTGCAAATCGTTTTCATTACTGACCGCGCCTTCTAAAATGCCCAAATCCACCTGCTCCGGCAATTGTTTTGCATCAACTAACGGGCTATAAACCACGTCAATTAACTCCGCCAGCGCCAGCAGCCGTTCATCCAAATCTAAAAAGGACATGTGACAGCCCGAGCAGCCGTCCAGCCACGCGGTGGCGACGGTCAATTTGCGCGGGGTTGCGTCCGTACTCTGTTGCAACGTACTCATCGTGGCTGCCTCCGCCGTGCCAAAATCGGTAAAAAGCGCCGATCCTTCACCATTTCGCCGACTGATGTGCCTTGTTCCACCAGCGCGCCGGTCGGGCAGACTTGGACGCATTTGCCGCAACTGGTGCAGGTACTGCTCTCGCCCCAGGGTTGCGCGAGATCGGTAATCACTTGGCAGTCGCTGCCGCGCCCCTTGACATCCCAAGTGTGCGCCCCTTCGATCTGGTCACACACGCGCACGCAGCGGGTGCAGAGAATGCAGCGGTTGTGGTCAACGCGGAACATTTCGTGCGAACTGTCCACGTCGTACCGCTGGTGACGATACGGCACCGTGACGTGGGTGACGCCGCAAGTCTGCGCCAGCGCTTGCAATTCGCAGTGACCGTTCGACACGCACACCGCGCAGACGTGGTTGCGTTCGGCGAACAGCAATTCGACGATGGTGCGGCGGTAGCGGCGCAGGCGCTCGGTGTTGGTCAGGATGTGCATTCCCTCGGCCACGCGGGTCGAGCAGGCGGCAAACAAGCGCTCCTGTCCGGCCATTTCCACCAAACACAGCCGGCAGCCGCCCCACAACGTCAGCCCGTCTAAATGGCACAGGCTGGGGATGGGGATGCGGTGTTCACGGCAAACTTCGATGATGGTTTCATCTTCACGCGCTGATAAATCCTGACCGTCAATGTTGAGTGTGACGACGCGGACGGCAGGTGAGGTGGCAACGGGCATCGCGTTGTTCTCCTGAAAAACTCATGCGGCGCTGGTGGACGTGACCGTGATAAATACGCGGTCAATCAACTGGTTGGCGGTGAATTGGACTGCTGATTGGCCGCCTGTTCAGCGGCAATTGCCTGCTGTTCCGCCTCCAATTCCTCAGCCTGCTTGCGGCGGTAATCGCGGATTTCGTTGTATAAAAACAACCCAATGCCGGCAAAAATCATCACCCAACCAATCTTGCCAAATAGGGTGCGGTGGTCACTGGTGACGCCGCCGGCCTGCATGTTGCCGATCACATCGCTGCCCATCACGCCAACAATCATGCCGCCCCAAAATAAAACGAATGACCACGACACCCGCTGCCACAGAGCGCGGGGCGCTAATTTAAGTGTCGGTTTGGTGGCCGCGGGCGCGTTCATTGCCGAGGTCGCCGCTGGCGCGGTGGTAGCAATGCCCGTCGCCCCTTCGGCAATTGGAAAACCGCAATGCGGGCAATTGCGCGCCTGATCGGAAACTTGACCGCCGCATTCGGGACATTTCATTAAAGCCATGTGTAGTACATCCTAAAAACTAATTAAAAACTAAATTGATTACTGCGCATCAACCATCATTAAACGCCCGTCAATTGCAATTGCTGTTCGTATTCATGCCGGAAATAACGCAGGGTGCTTAATACTGGATTGGGCGCGGTTTGACCTAATCCACATAAACTCGTAGCGCGCACCACTTCGCATAACTGTTCGAGTAAACTCAAATCCGCGTGACTGGCTTGTCCCCGCGCAATTTTATCTAATAAACCGTGCATTTGTTGAGTACCGGCGCGACATGGAACGCATTTACCGCATGATTCAGACATGCAAAACTCCATGAAATAACGCGCCACATCCACCATGCTGGCGGAATCATCCATCACAATCATCCCGCCCGATCCCATAATAGTCCCGAGCGTTTTTAAGCTATCATAATCTACGCCGACATCTAAATGATCTGCGGGAATACATCCGCCCGACGGCCCGCCGGTTTGCACCGCTTTAAACGCCCGCCCGTTGGGAATACCACCGCCAATGGTTTCAATAATGGTGCGCAATGATGTCCCCATCGGCACCTCAATTAAACCCGTATTCGTAATGGCGCCGGCGAGTGCAAACACTTTCGTGCCTTTTGACCGCTCAGTGCCAATTGCGGCAAACCACTCGCCGCCGTTTTCAATAATGGGCGCGATATTCGCAAAGGTTTCCACGTTATTAATTAAGGTCGGCCGTCCCCATAATCCCGCTTCCGCCGGATAAGGTGGCCGCGGTCGCGGTTGACCGCGCAATCCTTGAATAGACGCCATTAACGCCGTCTCTTCACCGCAGACAAAAGCACCCGCCCCGAGGCGTAATTCCACATCAAAATTGAATTGGGTTTCAAATAAATGATTGCCCAAAAATCCCGCCTTTTTTGCTTTACGAATTGCGGTATTGAGGCGCTCAACTGCTAATGGATATTCCGCCCGCACATAAATAAAACCTTTATTCGCACCAATGGCATACGCCGCAATTGCCATGCCTTCTAATACGCGATGCGGATCAGATTCTAATATCGCCCGATCCATAAAGGCGCCGGGATCGCCCTCGTCAGCATTGCAAATAACGTACTTTTGCCCCGGCGGCATTTTCGCCACGGTTGACCATTTCAAGCCAGTCGGGTAGCCGCCGCCGCCGCGCCCGCGCAACCCACTCGCGGTCACGGCGGCAATCACCTGCCCCGGCGTCATCTCAGTCAACGCCTGCACCAGCGCCGCGTAACCGCCGACCGCGACGTACCCGCTGAAACTGTCGGGATCAATCACGCCCGCGTGTTCCAACACAAGTCGTTGTTGATAGGCGAAAAATGGCAAATCAGCGGGGATGCGCCGCGTCTCCAATTCAGCCGCAGCCGCTGCTGTCACGTTATCTGATCCGAGCGCGGCGGCGACGACGGCGGGCGCATCGTCGGGCTGCACGTCACGATACAAGGTTGCGGTATTCAGCGCGGCATCAGGTGCGGCAACCGCCACCAGCGGGCCGGCGGAACATAATCCCATGCAGCCGACGCCCTTGACGCGGCAGGTCGGTGCGGCGGCGGCAGTTAATGCGTGCGTTAATGCGTCAAATACGGGCAGCGCGCCGGACGATTGACAACTGGCGGCCATGCAGACGCGCACTTCTTGATTAATGCCCGCATTATGATCGGATTGATAACGGTGCGCTTGTTCGTCTAAATCGTCGCGGTTCATGCAATGAATTCCCAATTAAAAAGGCAATCATGGTGCGTAATAAATGCGCATAATTGCATACGGGGGTTGAATAGCATTGAGCGATGTGCGCAAATTAACCGCCCAATTGAACAACGCAGCACTATTGCGTCACCACCTGCGCCAGATTGGCTAATAACTTGTCCGCATCTAATTTACCCAACACCTGCCCATCAATCACCGCCGCCGGCGCTAATCCACAGGCACCAACGCAGCGCGCACTTAATACCGACAGCGCCTGATCGGGCGTGGTGCCGCCAGTGGTCACGCCAAATTGCTGTTGCACACCATCTAATAACGCGGTTGAACCTTTAATATAACAAGCCGTGCCAGTACACACCACGCAAGTATGCCGCCCCTTTGGTTTTAATGTAAATAAATGATAAAAGGTGGCAACGCCATACACTTTACTCAATGGCAAATCGAGTGATTCAGCCACAAAGGTCATAGCGGTTTCATCTAAAAAACCAAACGCATCCTGCACACTATGCAGCGCCTCAATTAACGCATGTTCGGCATAGCCGGTGCGGCGCATGGTCGCATTAACAATCTTCCAACGTTTATCATCACTGGGCAATGCAGGTTGGGAGCGGTGCTGGGTCACAATACAATACCTGTTAATTGTAAAGCGCACGGGGCGCGTGATGGATGGCAATCATAAACATCGGCGTTTGGCAATTGACAGCGGCTAAATGATTATTTGCTAATGTGCTGACATTAGAACGGACTGGCGGTGAAAAACCGTAGCGGCGGTAATAATAGCATTTCCAGCAAGATTAGCATAATCATTACGATCATAGGTGACAAATCCACGCCGGCAATCGGGCGCACCCGTCGCTGCACCGGTAATAATAACGGATTGGTCAAGCGCGTCAATAACCCAACCGCTGGATTATACGGATCCGGATTGAGCCAACTGAGTAAAACCCGAATCAATAACGCAAATAAGAACAGGCTAATCAACAAGTCTAGTAACTCGGGGATTGCCCAGAGTGGCGACAGAATGAATATCTGCGGCATAGAGTAATTAACACCTAATAACAATGCCAGCACAATCAATTCAACAGTTTGAAATACCCACGCCATCACTAATGAGGCAAAGTCTGTACCGCCCCAGCCGGGAATGATGCGCCGCGCCGGACGTAAAACGGGGGTGGTGAAGCGCACAATGAACTGCGAAATGGGATTATAAAAATCCGCCCGCACCCATTGCAAAATGAAGCGCAAGATCAATAATGTGATGTATAACCCAAACAGCGTTTTAATTAAAAAACTGATGGGATTGAGCAAATAAGATGCACCCATGTTATTAATCAACCTCGGCTAATATTTGTGATAATTCTGCCGCTCGTACTCGCGCTGCGGTGACTGCTTCACTGACTAATAACATCAAACCGCCCGCTTCAAATACGCCAATTGCCCGCTCTGTTGTACCACCGGGGGATGTGACGCGAGCGCGTAATTGCTGTGGTGATTCATCGCTTTCAAATGCCATGCGCGCCGCGCCTAATGCGGTTTGAATGGTTAATAACCGCGCCGTTTCCGGGGCTAAACCGTGCGCAATCCCGACCTGTTCTAATGCTTCCATTAATAATAAAAAGTACGCGGGACCGCTGCCAGATAATGCCGTGACGGTATCAATATCCACTTCATTCTCAACCCAGCGCGTTAATCCCCCAGCGCGTAAAATTTCTTCGGCTAAATTGCGCTGATAATGATTCACTAACGAATTGGCATGTAAGCCAATTGCACCCGATTGAATCATCGAAGGTGTATTTGGCATCGCACGCACCAATGCAACGGGACGCCCGATCCAGCGATCAATACTCGCCTCAGTGACGCCCGCCATGACCGAAATAAACAAGGGCTGCGCATTGGTTGCAAGCAATGCCGGCGCGAATTCACGGCAAATAACCGGTGCAATTAACGGTTTAACACATAATGCCACCACCTCGACACTGGTGACGGCATCGGCACTGGTTTCCAATGCAATAATGCCGAATTGCGTGACCAATTGACCACGCTTGGTATCATCTGGCTCCACCACATACAGCGCATTGGGTTCATGGCCATCTGCAATTAACCCGGCAATTAAACTGCGCGCAATATTGCCGCCGCCAATAAATGCAATACGAATACGAGATGTTGTCATTTTAATCATCAACCTTTGGTAAAAAGCCGGTTATTGCTATCGAGTTTGCCATGAAAAACTGTGAAAATTGTGCCGCTTTGCGATTGCGCGTGGCAGATTGAACGTGCTTAAAACCAATAGCAAACTGTTTTGCTGTCTTGTTATTGTGGATTATTATGCCAATGAATCGAGGTATTTTTCGGCATCAAGCGCCGCCATACAACCACTACCCGCTGAGGTAATAGCTTGCCGATAGATTGAATCCATTACATCACCAGCGGCAAAAATACCAGGGATTGATGTCGCAGTTGCTTGACCAGTTGTACCACTGCGCACTTGAATATACCCATTGTTTAATTCTAATTGTCCGGCGAACAAAGCGGTATTGGGGCGGTGGCCAATCGCAATAAACACGCCCTCTAATTCTAATGATTGGATGGATTGATCATTGACATGGCGAATGCGTATGCCAGTGACACCATTGGCATCACCCAATACCTCATCTAGGACATGATCCCAAATGATTTGCACCTTACCGAGCGCCGCTTTATCGAATAAATGTTGCTGTAAAATCTTTTCAGCGCGCAATGAAGAACGCCGATGAACTAGCGTCACCTGTGCCGCAATATTGGATAAATACAACGCCTCCTCAACTGCGGTATTCCCACCGCCAATCACCGCCACCCGCTGATTGCGATAAAAAAAACCATCACAGGTGGCACAGGCAGAGACACCGCGCCCGCGCAGGCGTTGTTCTGATTCCAAACCTAAATACTGCGCACTTGCACCGGTGGCAATAATTAACGCATCACACGAATAGAGAGTATTATCCCCTGTTAATTGAAATGGGCGCTGGGTTAAATCCACTTTTTGAATGTGATCAGTAACAATTTCGGTATTAAAACGCTCGGCATGTTGGCGCAGACGATCCATTAAATCTGCGCCCATCACGCCATTTGGATCACCCGGCCAATTATCCACTTCCGTCGTAGTCATCAATTGACCACCCTGTTCAATGCCGGTAATTAACACCGGATGTAAATTCGCCCGCGCTGCATAAATAGCCGCCGAATAACCCGCCGGGCCAGACCCTAAAATCAATAACCGACAGTGTTTAATTGCGCTCATTACCACTCCTCATGTGTTGTCAACGGCGGTCAGCATCGCCCGACCGCAATTTAATTGGTTATTAAGCAGGTATCATGCCATAATTTTAAACTAGAATTTACACGAAGTCTCTCCGATAAGACTATAATAAATCTACTATTCGGAGGAGAACCCATGAGCCAAGCAATCCGCGCTGGATATCGCACTTTCAACGATCACGTCGAACACACCGTGCGCAACACGGCACTGTGGCTGCTCATCGGCGCCGCAGTTTACCTACTGTTGGCACTCGTCAGTTACACACCCAACGATCCTGGCTGGTCACACGTCGGCAGCGATGCCACCATTGCTAACATCGGTGGGCGGGTGGGGGCATGGAGTGCTGACATCATGCTCTTTTTATTTGGCATTTGCGCTTATTTATTTCCCGTGATGATGATTTGGAGCGCCATTCTTATTTTCCAATCAACCGCTGATAATAAAACTACACCACTGTGGATGCTATTACGCTGGTTAGGTTTTTTACTCGGTATGTTGGCGCTTACCGCATTCGCCAGCCGTCAGTTTTCAACTGCACTCCCAGCGACGTTGTTATTACCCAATGGTATTGGCGGCGGATTAGGATTGCTCGGATCGGACATCGCTGCGCAATTTTTTAATCACACCGGTGCCGATTTATCATTACTTGGTTTATTAATTGCAGCTGCCTCATTACTCACCGGCAATTCACCTATGACACTAATTGACGGCATAGGTGCTATCACCATTGCAGTGATTAGAGCGCTATTGTTTTTGCCGCCGCCTCGTCAACCAATCAGCACCGTCTATGAGCAGCCGCATTTATTAGCAACATCGCCGTCCGTCGTCCCAATGAAACCAACGGTAATTGACTCATCAACACCCGCAATTAAATCACGCACATCATTATCGCCACCACGGCGTCGCACGGAACCAACTTTGCCCAGTACGCATCACATTTTACATCATACGCTGATTGATAAAGACGCAACGGATACCCCAATGCTGGTCGGTCAAAAAAAGCATGTGAAAAATATGCATTCAGTGTTGCGTTCATCGTTATAATCAGCTCAGTTATAATAATAATTTATTTGGATTTTTGGGATTAAAACACCATCACCACAGTCGCCCGTTATTCTAGGTTGGCGCGAATGGGTCGGGCTACCCGATTTGGATATTCCGCTCATTAAAGCAAAACTAGACAGCGGCGCACACACATCAGCATTACACGCCGAAGCAGCGGGTTTAATTACTCTTGCGCCCGATAAACAATTGATTTGTTTCGCCGTACAGCCATTAAAAACGCATCCAGAACGCTCAGTGCAATGTATAGCACCGTTAATTGACCGACGCATGATTACTAATTCTGGAGGTCATGGCGAACAGCGGTATGTCATTCGTACTCATTTGCGGATTGGTGCGTTATTATGGGCAATTGAATTAAGTTTAACGAATCGTGCCACTATGCGTTTCCGTATGTTATTGGGACGCACAGCACTCGCTGGACGTGCGTTAATTGATGTGCGCCAATCTTATTTGATGGGGCGGCCGCATCTTTTGTAATCACCCATTGCGTAAAATTGAGAATATCTATACATGTCTAACGGCCGCGATTCTTATTCAATATCTGCATGGCAACGCTATCCCGATGCGCTCCATGATGACCAGACGTTAATTGACACTGTCCTAGCAGTACACACTGCACTATTAAGTCATGCTCTGGCACATGATCCACTGCTCAACTTAACTTTGCCAATTGAACAACGTGCATTAAGGCGGATTGAAGACTGGCGTCTGTTACTATTATTGACTCCATGGATGTTATCCCGTCTATTATTTCCTGACCACCCCCCGTCAACACATTACCTGCCAACTGGAGTGCAACTGAACGCGCTAATGCAGATTACATTGTATTAGGTCCAAAATTAAATTTTACATTGTTAGGTCAAACTCAGGTGGGGCATCTTAATTATCATGTAAAATTAGGTCATTATTTATTACAACCCTTGTGTTTGCGCATGGAAGACTATACAGATGCCAATGCCGTTTTTAATGAATGGGGGGCAGTCATTCAAATCCGCGACACCAATCTGGCGCAAACACAACGCGACTGTCCATTGCAACGTGAAATTTCACGGCGTGAATTATTCCGCCGCTTAAACCCAACGAATTAATTTGCTGCTACCAGATCATTAAATAACCAGGGCGTTTCAAGTCGCCGCCGTTGTTCGTAGGCACTAATTTCATCAACGTGTTGCAAGGTTAATCCAATATCGTCTAACCCATTGAGTAAACAATGGCGATGGAACGGATCAATCGTAAATGGAATGGGCGCACTACTCACCGGTTCTAATTGCATTGCCTCCAAATCTACGCGCATTAACAAGGGTGTGTCAGCTTGCGCTTGAATAAATAAATCAGCAATTGTTTGTTCATCTAACCGAATTGGCAGCAATCCATTTTTAAAGGCATTTTGAAAGAAAATATCTGCAAAACTAGGTGCTAATAATACACGAAACCCATAATCTGCTAATGCCCATGGCGCATGTTCCCGCGATGAACCGCAGCCAAAGTTATGCCGTGTTAATAAAATGGTCGCACCTGCATAACGCGGCCAATTTAATACAAAATCTGAATTAATAGGTCGTTGACTACAGTCCTGCCCCGGCTCACCCCGATCTAAATACCGCCACTCATCAAATAGATAAGGTCCAAATCCAGTGCGATGAATGGATTTTAAAAACTGTTTCGGAATGATTGCGTCCGTATCAACATTAGCGCGATCCAGCGGAAGAATATGACCAGTAAAAGCAGTAAAGGGTTGCATAGGTAGACTCCTAATAATTAATGCTTTGTTAATAAGATGTCACAGCTATTGTAACGACCTCTTCTATCAATTTCAATACTAAACCCGCTCTAATTGTATCAAGCGATATTGGTCGTCAATTGTCACTTTAAATCTACCAGTCACTCCCTGATGATTAACAAATGGCCGAAACACATGTGCTGGTAATTCTAACCGTTTGCCGTTTTCAGCCACAACACTGACGCGCCGCGCTTGACCAGTATAATACGCTTGAAAAGCATCTTGATGGATTTTCAACGAAAAGAAAAATGTATTCATGTTATGTTGACCAATTTAAAAGCGAATAATTATTCTAATGATTAATTGGTGTTTGCATCATCCAATTGGTGTTGTCATGTTGACGCTGGCTGTCATGGTAACAGGTGTATTTGCATTAACACGACTCAATGTTGATCTATTACCGCGTATTATTTATCCTGAGATTCGAGTGCGCGTGATTGACGCAGATGTTGCAGCGACTATTATGGAACATGAAGTTACTCGCCCACTCGAAGAACAATTAGCCACTACAGAAGGCGCTATTGCAGTTCAATCGCAAACAAGCGAAGGTCGTACAATCATAGATTTGTCATTTCAATACGGCACAGACATTGATCAGGCATTGCGAGATGCGAGTGCCAAACTAGATCGCGCTAAACGTAGTTTACCGACCACAATTGATCCGCCAAGTATTATTAAACGTGATCCATTTCAATTGCCTGTTGCAGAATATATTGTCAGTTCTTATCTGCAAAATGCAGTAGATTTAGGCATGTTAGTGGATGATAATTTAAGTCGCCAATTATTAACTTTACCCGGTGTTGCAGCAGCTGAAGTAGGCGGTAGTTTAGAACGGGAAATAAACATTATTGTTGACCCATTTCGATTAGCCGCCGTTGGATTAAACGTGGCCGCATTTGCCGCTGTTATTTCACAAGCTAACTATGAGATAAGCACAGGACGTTTGCAATGGTCAGATGGTGAAATAGGCGGGCGCACTTCTGGATATTTAACAACCGCTACTGACATTGCCGAATTACCTGTGCCAATTAGGACAAACGAAGCGGCAGTGATTTTACCTAAAGTTAGCGAACTTGCCCATGTCATTGATGGCACTGCTGAAGAACGATTGCGTATTCGTTTGAATACAAGCCCCGGCGTGAAGTTGTCTATTCAAAAACAACCAGACGCTAATACGGTGAGTGTTGTAGAAATGGTTGATAAAGAACTAAATAAGCTCACTCAACAAGGCCTGATACCGCATGGTTTGCGTGTCACCAAAGTAGAAGACCAAGCACAATATATCCGATATGCACTACAAAATGCTACCAATGCAGTTGTGAGCGGTGCTTTATTAGCTATGATAGTTGTCTATTTGTTTTTAGGTGATTTACGCCGTACCTTAATTATCGGAAGTGCTATTCCAATTGCGGTGTTTGTAACCTTTATCTTTATGGCTGTATTCAATTTAACCTTTAATTTAATGACATTGGGCGGCTTGGCTTTGGGTGTTGGGATGCTTGTTGATAATACCATTTTAATGTTGGAAAATATTGACCGTCACCAGCGTGATGGGCATGGAAAATTGCATAATATTAGTCACGCAGTAAATGAAGTAATTGGTGCCGTGGTTGCATCCACCTTGACTAATCTGGCTGCCGTCGTTCCCTTTTTATTTATTGGTGGTTTAATTGGTTTATTATTTCAAGAACTCATTTTTACTATTTCATCCGCAATCATCGCATCATTGGTTGTTGCAATTACATTAGTACCGACATTAGCTGCAAGAGTACCACTGAAGTGCGACGCAAACTTGCGGCTTCAGATTAACCAATTCATCATAACATTGGCATTTGGTTATGCAAAAATTCTAAATTATTTATTACACCAGCGCTGGTTAATTATCATTTTATTTACAGTCAGTTTAGTAGTCGCTATTCCAAATTTATTTGATCGGCAGCAGGAATTTTTACCAGAATTAGACAATGGTTCAGTGCGCATCAACTTAACGGCCGATACTGGCATCCGTTTAGACTACATGGATCAATTAACACGTCAAATCGAAGCGATTGTGATAAAACAATCAGATGTGATGACGGTATTTACCACCGTTGGTGGATCAGTATTCGGGCGGATCAACTTTGAAAATGCTAATCGTGCAACGATACAAGTGCAATTAAAACCTCGTTCACAGCGACAAATGAATACTCGACAATGGAATGAGCAAATAAGACGTTTAATACGTCAAGAAAAAATTGCAGGATTAAAGGTGACAGTCAACACGGCGGGGATTCGTGGTATTCGGCTTGGTCAGGATGATGATGAATTGAAATTACGCATCACCGGTGCAGATTTAACAATTTTAAATAACCTAGCAGATCGTATGATAACGCAATTAAAAACCGTATCAGGATTGCGCGATGTGCGACATTCTAGTGAAGAGCAGGCGCTTGAAATAGTTATTCAACCTGATCGTATGCGTACCGCAAATTATGGCTTAGATGTGCAAACAATTGGCAAGGCGTTGCAATTTGCTTTTGCGGGTCAGGTTGTGACGGAATTATTTGATGGTAATCGGCGGATTGCAATACGGGTTAAATTAGATCATGCTACGATTGCAACACCAGCAGAGATTGAATCAATTTTATTGTTGGTTGATGACTCAAAACTACCAATTCGTATTGGTGACGTTGCGACGGTGGAAATTAAATCATTGCCAGCCACTATTTTACATGATCGGCAAAGTCGGGTTATTGATATAACAGCGGCATTTGGAGATGAATTGGTTTTAGATGAAGCTATAAAAAAATCATTCGCTGCAATCGCTAATATCTCATTACCGAGCGGCTATGCCATTTACGAAGATAGTGGTTTAGAACTGTTAAAACAAGGATATAATCTTGGTGGAATTTTAATTGCACTTGCATTGTTTCTTGTCTTTACCGCAATGGCAGTACAGTATGAATCGCTACGCAATCCTTTAGTTATTTTATTGTCTGTCCCTTTTTGTTTAATCGGCGTGGTCATCGGCTTGAATTTGACTACTTTATCATTGTCGCTCCCAGTTTGGTTAGGGGTGATTCTGCTAGTTGGGATCGTTGTGAATAATGCAATTTTATTAGTTGAATTTATCGAACAGCGGCGCCAAGATGGCGAAGAAAAATATCAAGCAATTTTCACTGCTGCACGTCTTCGTCTTCGTCCAATTTTAATGACAACACTCACAACCGTCATAGGCATGTTGCCGTTAGCATTAGCAAATAGTGATGGGGCGGAATTGCTTAAACCATTAGCAGTAACAATTGTAGCGGGGCTTAGTTTTTCTGTTTTAGTCAGTTTATTATTAGTGCCAGTTATCTATTCATTAATTGGTGTATCCGAATTAAATAGAGATAAACAATTGGCTTAACCAAAATTAATTCGCGCTTCTAAATTAGCAGCTGAATCAGCATTCGCTAGGCATTCATCAAGCACAATTTTTCCTTCGCGGTATAGCGATAATAAAGCACTGTCAAATGTCACCATCCCGGGTTCGTTGCTGTCAGCCATTGCTTCTCGAATTTCATCAACACGCCCATCTCGAATAAGGTCAGAAATGTGCGGAGTGTTGATTAAAATTTCAATTGCAGCGACACGATGCCCATCCGCTGAACGCACTAATCGTTGCGAAATGATGGCACGCATATTTAATGATAAATCCATAAATAAAGTTTTATGTAATTCTTGGGGGAACATGTTAATAATACGTTCCATTGCTTGATAGGCATTATTTGCATGTAACGTTGAAATCGCCAAATGCCCTGTTCCAGATAACTCAATAGTTGCTTCCATCGTTTCCCGTGTGCGAATTTCACCAATTAAAATCACATCTGGCGCTTCACGCAACGAACTTTTTAATGCTGCAGCATAATCAAGTGTATCAATACCTAATTCACGTTGGTTGATTAAAGCTCGTTTATGCGGATGCAAATATTCAATTGGGTCTTCAATTGTCAAAATATGCCCAGCTGCATTACTATTACGGTGGTCAATCATCGCCGCCAGCGTAGTGGATTTGCCTGAACCGGTCGCTCCAACCATTAATACAATTCCACGTTTGTGCATGACAATTTGTTTTAAAATTTGCGGTAATTTCAAGTCATCTATGTTTGGAATGACACTGCTAAGATACCGAATAACCATTGCCGCCGTGCCACGCTGGTGAAACGCATTAATACGAAACCGTCCATAGTTTTCTAAACCAATTCCAAGATCAAGCTCGCGTTTTATCGTAAAGGTTTCACGTTGTTCTGGGGTTAAAATAGAATGCACTGCGGCACGACACATGTTGTCATCAAAAATGGTATTGCCAACGGCTTGTAAAACACCGTCTATTTTAATTCTAACTGGTGTACCAGCAGAAAAAAATAAATCTGAAGCACGTTTTTGACTCATCAATTTCAAATACGGAGTGATGTCCATGATGTTTTACCACAGCAATTTTGCGCTTGTTTAGTTTAAATGTTGCACAATGTTTAATTCCGTTAATGCCGACATAACGTGATTAACGGATAATTCACGCATACAAGTAAAATGATTTGCACAGATTGGATGTCTTCGGCATGGCGAACATGCACGGGATTGATAAAGTATGCGTACTTGAGCATATTCAGTTTCTAAATAAGGGCAGGTTGCACCAAATAAAAGTATTGTTGGACGATTTAATGCAACGCTAATATGACTGAGTCCAGTGTCAACACCAATTACTGCTCGTGCTTCAGTAATAACCGCGGCCGCAGTTAACAAATCAGTTTGACCGACGAGATTATACAACTTGCTATGCTGATGCGTAAATGACAGGATGCGTGTTGCTGCCAATTGATCTGCCATAGCACCCAGTAGAATGATTGGTACTTTGTGGGAACAGCGATCAATTAAGTGCGCCCAATGTTCTTCTGGCCAGTGCTTTTGTGGGCGGGTTGTGAATGGGCAACACACGATATAATTTGGCGCGGTTAATCCGGCTGTTTTAATTAATGTAATCGCCTTTTTTCGTGCTACATCATCTATATGCAATGACATTAAAAAAGGTTGATTTGGTAATTTAAGTGATTGTGCAAGGTATTGATATTCAGAACTGATTTTATTGATTGTACTGAAACGTGGCAAGACATGAGTCATTAATAAACTGCTACCTTCTTTTCCGCCTAAGCTGATACGGGTGTTGGCGCCAGACAGCCATGTTGGCAATCCGCTTTTAATTAAACCTTGTAAATCAATTGCCAAATCAAAGCGACTATCATGTAGTTTTTTCTTTAAATCACCAACTATTGATAATATTTTTTTGATGTCTCCACGTTTGGCTAGATCACGCAATTCTGGATAGGGCCAAATAATAACTGCATTCAGGTCTGGATGATTTTTTAATAAACTCGCATACTCTGGCTGTACGAGCCATGCTAAATACGCTTGGGGATAAGCACGCCGCAAACTTGTAATTAGCGGTGTGGCAAATACGATGTCACCAATAGCACTGAGACGTATTAAAAGAATCCGACAATGCGCGTGATTGATTGGCATTTCTAACGTGCGCCAACGGTGGGAAACCCCCAGTGTCATTCCAGCAAGAAAACTCCAATATGCTCGCCAATCTTGATGTAATGCGCGAAAATCAAATGCACTCCAAACTAATAATAACACCCACGTTACTATTAAAAATACTTTTAAATCATCAGGGAGGGTGCTTTGGTTTTTTCTGTTCCACAGCGTCAATAAAAGTGTCATGATAATCGCTGCAAACAAACCTAATCCAATCACGCCTAGTTGTACTAATAGCTCTAAATAACTATTATGCAAGGGGCGCCACACTTGTCTATTATCAGTTAAAATGTCCGGCCGATTGACACTGCTGTTTAATATTAATGTTTGGGTGGCACCCGCACCCCAACCCAGCCAGGGGCGTTGTTGCCATTGCACTAAACCGAATTGATGTGCATACCAACGAAGTCCTAGTGAAGAAGTGTTGTCAATTGTAGCATGTCCAGTCATGATGGCTTGTGCAATTGACGCTTCGTGTGTTAATCGTTGAACGATTAACCTGGCATTAATTGTTAATAAAACAGCAATTGCCACTAAAATAATCCACTGTGTACGAGCGCGTTTTTTGTTCGTAGATTTATTGTGGCGGCTAAGTAACCAACTAACAAACAATGCAATTAAAAAGGCCAACCAAGCAGCATGTGATTGGGTTAGCAACAGTCCTTGTATTAAAAAAATCATCACTGATACCGTGATGATTCTTATACTCCAATGTGAATATTGTGTGGTGATACGTTGATAGCCAACTAAAATAAAACCAAGTATGACACTGGCGCTGTATAAACCGAAGGCAATAGCAACAACCCCAAAACCGTCGCCGGCTTGAATATACTCAATTGGACTGCTTAACAATAATGGCCAATTAAGTCTTAAAAGCATGTTTAATATCAAACTGAATGATGCTAGGAACAATAATCGCATCATTCGCAACGTATCACCGTTGAGCGCCCACGCTAATGGAATAAAACTGATTAGTGCTATCCAATTTATTAAGGTTGCATACCAAGTGGTTAAACTGCCCCCACCCTCTAACCCAATACACACTAAAAATTGTAATAGACAATAGGCGCTAAATATCCCAGCACTGAGAACTGGCATTTGTATAAAAAACTGTTTTTTTGGCGGATTGAAAAAGAAATTTAACCATAACAACGCTAGACTAATTTCTACGCCAATCGGTATTAAAAATAGGGAAAAAGCAAACAGATAGAGTGCAGTTTGCGCTAAACGTTCATCGTGCATAATGTGATTAATTTTTGACTCGGCTAAATCAGAATCGACTTGATTAATGGCTGACACCAGATAATCCAATTGCCTGAATAACAGCAAGGTCATCAGCATCCTGAACCGTTTCAGTGATAATCATAATATCGAGCAAATCACCAACTTCCTTCATACTTTCTACAATTGTATGTTTTCCATAATCTTTAGCGATGTCTGTCGTTAAATTTTTAGCTAATCGAATATAATCAGGTCGAAGTGATTTAACCACTTCAATTGGAATAAACTGCACCTCATAGCGTTTGAGTAATGCACTAGCACCATGCTGATGAATGAAATCAATAAAATTTTTAACTAAAGATAAATCTTGGGCAGCGGTATAGGCCGTGATACTAAAAATAAGTTGTTTGGCTAACAAATGGTGATGTTTTAGAAATTCAATGAGCCATAAACGGAAATCAGCATTCTTTAATGTGATTAGCGATAAATTAATCACAATACCGTGTGCACAAGCAGTTGTTGTTAAATGATTGACGACCTGTATTGTGACACCTTTATCAAGTTCAACAATACGTTCAAATTTTTCGGCCATAGCAACGAAAACACCAATAGGAACGATATTTCCATGATGATCTATTGCTTGGGTGCTGGCTTCTTCTAGCAACAAATGTTTTTTTTCAAAATCATACACTTGGTTAATATATGCTATTCGATAGCAATGCTGATCAATGTTTATTGACACTAATTCTTGCCATTCTTCTAATCCCTTACCATCATGGATATCGGTGCGTAAATAATAAGCATTAGCACCAATTAAACTGGCTTGTTCCCGCGCGTCAATTGCAGCGGTTAAAATACCACTAGTTGTGCCAAATGGATTAAAAGGGGCAATGCCAATATATGCAATGTTTTGTTGTTGGTGTTGTTCAGCCAGCTTGACTAATTTTTTTTGCAAGGTTTGCGCTAACTGTTCTGCTTCTGCGGCCGCGGCATTTTTCATTAATAAAATAAATTCAGAACCATAAAAACGATAAGCCTTCGTATTAAACTTATGTTTCGTGGGTGATTGCATGAGAACTGCTGCAAATTGTTTCAAAAAGTTATCTGTGATTGCCGCTCCTTGCATTTTCATCAAGTCAGCCAAACAATTGAGTTTAATGGCAAAAACATACCCATTGCCATTTTTTATAAACAACTGTTTTATATCGGTTTCAAAAGTGCCTTGTTTATATAAACCGGTAAGTTCATCGCACAGCAAATATGTGCTGAGTGATTCTAATTTGCGGTGAAGATTTTCTATCATTGATTCGATTTTTCCTGCCATGAAATTCATGGATTTGGCGACATGGCGTACTTCACTTGTCCAGGGTAAAGGATTAATGCGGGCGAAGTGGCCTGAGCCAATCATTTGTGCTAAAACGCTAATATTTTTGAGGGGTTTTAAGGTTAGACTTAGTACGGCAAATAATAACAACGTTGAAATAAATAATGCGACTAATGAGTAATAAAAAGAAGCCTGAGCTTGTTGATACAATTTGAGTTGGGCATAGCTGGGATTAATGGTGACATATAAAATTGCGGCAGTGTTCCAACCAAAACTGATTTCGCTCATTGCCATTGATGCCTCCATTGGTATCCAGTGGATAAACCAACTTGGAATCTCTTCAAATACTTGATTTGTACTGAATATAACTAAAGTTGTACCATTAATGTCGGTCAATTTGATTTCTTTATAGTACCCCATATCGTAAATCGCTTTTATCATTGTTTTAATAATAGGGTCGTTGGTATTTTTAAGGTGCGGAGTCAGTGATAGTCCCAAAGATGTTGCCGTGTCCTGTGCATGGCTGTGCGTTTCTATTTCTAAATAATCACGGAACTGTTGCAAGCTAATAGTAAAATTACCGCTAAAAATGAGTATAAATAAAATAAAAATCAAAGTGGTGAGTTGCTTGGATAGTGACATACTAAATAATCCTATTAATAAAACTAGCACCCGTGATGTGCATCAATTGAATAATAGCAGTTATTTGTCATTAGCGGAGATGACAAATGTTTAGCTTGGCAGTATGCCAAGTTTTTTAAGCGATGGAAACAGAAAAGGCGAGGCCGTTTCAGCAACCTCACCTATGGTTATCAGTCCCTGCATGTTATTAACATATAGGTAATACAACGATGGTTTATTTCGTTACTGACACAGATATTGTACCGAGATTATTTGCTGCATCTGTGGCATCAACGCGCACGGTGTGGCTGCCGCTGGACAGTTTTTTAATGTTCCAGTTATAGCTGAGCGTACCTGAGCTGCTGGAAGATTTTAGGCTATTATCAATGTAGAGTTTCATACTCGTCACACCAATATTATCACTCGCGGTCGCGCTAATCGTTAAACTATTCCCCGACACTGTTCCGCCATTGGTGATGCCATTGACCGTGACAGTTGGCGCGCTCGTATCGGCTTGTGGTGCGCTTAATGACTGCGTGACAGTATTAGAGAACGCCGAATTACCAATGCCATTATACGCATAGACGCGATAAGAATAACTCATGCCGGATATTAGATTGCTATCGGTATAGCTGGTGGCATTGCTATTCAAGGTAGCAATGTCAGTCCAATTGCTACCGTCTAATGAACTCTGCACCTTATAGCCGGTTTCGGTTGCCGCATTATCACTCCAGTTTAGGCTAATAGAGTTATTCGTAGTATTGGCTGTGGCGAGCAAATTAGTCGGCGCATTGGGCGGCGTAGTCAATGGCACACGGAAATTAGCGACAATCGCAGCGGTATTATTAATCGTTTGTGCGGCATTAGCGGTGCTAGAGCCAGTTGCTAAACCCTGATAAGTCACATTTGGATTAGAAAAGTGCAGAACACGCGGCGTACCCGTATTCGGTGTTGGGCAATCATAAGACATGATGTCGCGGAATATTCCGCACACACGATAGCCATAAGAATAACTATAGGCGCCGGTACTGGTGGTGCTTTCGGTATTGTGTTGATTGCCTTGTAAATGGCCAATTTCATGCGCTAGGGAATTAAGACTTAAACAACTATAATTCACGACGGCAAACGCATAGGGGGCAAATGCTGATGATGTATAGCTAGAATTCATAATATAACCATAGCCGCAATAATCGGTATTGGTATCTACCAATACGACTAAATCGGCGGAATATTGATCGCGTAACGCATGAATATCATCAATGATTCCATCCGTTTTTGATTGTAATTGCGTGAGTGCAGTTGGCATTGTGGCGGGTTCGGTATAATTCACCTGTCCATAATACACCGGGTTTAATGCCACGTTAATTTGGCTATTATCATAGGCGGTATTCGCCGCCGCAATTGCCGCAGTAATGGTACTTTTTAGTGCATCTTCAGTCCCCATTTTGCTCACGGCTTGCGGTGAATACACCACCATTAAATCAATCATTTGTTTGGTGCCAGCGGGCGCTGAAGTAGTGGTGATCGTGGTGCTGGTGCCGTCAGTGGCAATATCACCATCTACTTCTGGAACAGGTGCTTCGGGATCATCCTGTGGCAATTGACTTTGATCTAATTCCCGCACCGCGTGCGTTTTGCCATTCACATAAACGATTTCAAATAACCGCCCTTGCGTTAATACCGTACCGGCTAGGGTGCGTCCTTTACTGGCGAGAATGACTTGGCTGCCGTCATCGCCATCAATTTGTCCAATCCACGCGGTGCCGCCTTGCATTTGCTCGGTTTTAATTCGCACAGCGGTGACGCTTAAATCATCGGCTAATTCTAATTCCAGCATATCTTCATTCAACGCATTCGGATCAATCCCGACATGGCGCTCCGCTAATGCAATTAACGCCCGCTCTGAACGGGGCGGTTGATTGCGATATTGGTCATCGGGATCATCAAATAACCGCCGCGCTTGACCGGGGGGCGTTTCCGGCGCGGCGGCCGTGGCGGGTAATTGCATCAATTGCTGTGTGATATACGCATTCCAGGGATCGGCGGCGGTGATGGCAATTAAAACGCCTAATAAACTGCCGGTCATGGTGGCGTAATAACCAGCGCGGCGGTTATTGATTTTGGCGGGGCGCCGGCGACGATAGGTGATTAACCCCATCCAAATTAGGCTAATGGATAGCAGCACAATCATGGCGCTTAAAATTGAATTGGGGAGCGTATAAAACCAATTGAGTTCGATTGGATTGGCAAATGCCGTGCTGCTGGTTGCTAATAATAGCGTACTGGCCGCGGTGAATTGAATTGGTCTGGGCGGTGTGTTCATAATGGTTTTCTCAGCTTGGTTGATAATTGATTACGTTGGGTGACGGTGGTTGATCCGGCACGGGATAAAGTATAAGCAATTTCGTTGCCAGGCAACCGTGATTGATTTAGCAAACCTGGTAGAAAATGACAGGGGGTGTTAATTTAAACGCGGTGCGTGATGATTTGTTTTATAATCAAGCGGTTGGCAATTAAAAACAGTATGTCATTATTGATTAAATGCTATAAACCTCATCAGTAACGAAATAAAAATCGCTATGAAACTGTCAGGTTTTTTTACACTTATTTTTTTGTATTAAATGTTTATTAAATCAAATGGTTATTAAAAAAACCGTTAAAAAACACGCTCAAACTGTCAGCTTTTTTTACAGTCAAAATTTTCAGGATGGTTTTTAGCCAACCAATTGTTTTATAGACTGTTTTCTTGAACTGTTGCATCACTGTTACGCGATTTTGGCGCTCAAACTGTCAGGTTTTTTTACAGTCATTTGCCACGCCGTCCCGGCGGTCAACTGCTAACTCGTTGTTTTAACAACGTAAAATAATTTTGGCAAGCGACTTGCTAGATTTTGTCGCAGTTGAGTTGGGTTTATTTCGATACGCAATTTTATTTAGAAGAGGCAACCATGATGAAAAAAACACTGCTTTCACTGGCATTCGCGGCGGTGTGTGCGGGTGGATTGACAACGGCAATGGCGGGGACGGTGACGGCTACTTTAGAGGATAATACGAATGATGGCGGTTTCTTTGCTACAGTCACCATTAGTGATTTATTAAACGCAACTAATCAAAACATTGGATTAACTTTTGTTTTGGATATTGCACCGCCAGTGAATACAACGCTGACTAAGGGCGATATTTTAGGTGTGTGGTTTGATGTTAATTCGGATGGCGAGGCACTATTACCAAGTCTGAGTAGCACTGGTTTAAGTGCGCTTTTTACGAATGTTGATCCCGTTGGAACTATTCAACAAGCGGTGTTCCGTGCAAATAGTGTGAGTAATAAACCGTTTGAAGACAAAGACATTAAGGCACCAGAAGGCAATTTCGACTTTGCCATCCAAGTTGGTCAGAGAGGAAACGGCGGCGGCTTTAATCAAACAGTCAGTTTCGACATGATGTATGCCGGTTTAAGTACCAGTATGTTTAATGACCAGCGGGTGGCGATGCGCGTTCAAAGTATTGAAGGGGCTACTGGATTCAATGAAGGGTCTTCTAAGTTGCTCGGCGAAGGTGAATTGCCGCCAACGACGCCGAATAATCCACCAACGACGCCAGACGAACCACCAACGACGCCAGATGAGCCGCCAGTCCCGCCTGCCGAAAACGAAGTCCCCCTTCCCTCCACGCTCCTTTTATTAGGCGCTGGTTTATTAGGCATGGGCGCTTCATTCCGCCGTCGGTTGCATAAAACCGCTTAATTGTTCATTGCGTCAATTGGCGCAACTATCGGGTATGCTCAATTGTGTGTACCCGATTTTTTATGCCCGACGTCATTCAGACGTGAAAACGGTTATTTGCAATAGATCAGATTATCCGCCTTGCAAAAAAGAGATTTAGGCAATGGAATCCACATGCCGTTGCAGCCACAACTCTAATAACGCCAAATGCCACAATTTATTACCCTGAATACGGGTATAATGCGCCTCGGGTGCTGCCAATAACTGCGCCACATAATCCGATTGATACAACCCGCGCTCCCGACACGCCTGACTCATTAACGTATCGCGCATCATCATTAAAAAATCCCCGCGCACATATTTCAACGCCGGCATTGGAAAATAGCCTTTCGGGCGATCAATCACCGCATCCGGCACCCGCCCCCGCGCAATTTTTTTTAATAGATATTTGCCGCCGTCATTCAATTTTAATGCCGGTGGACAACGCGCCACCAATTCCACTAATTCATGGTCAAGAAATGGCACCCGCGCCTCCAAGCCCCACGCCATTGTCATATTATCAACGCGCTTCACTGGATCATCCACAATGAACGTCGTCACATCTAATCGCAATACCGCATCAATTAACTCATCTGCACCGGGCAATGCCAATTGCTCCGCCACCCATTCGCCCGTATAATCCGTCCCCGCATAACGTGAATGAATTAATTGCAAATACTCGGCATGATCCCGATCAAAATAATGCCGCCGCAATCGTTCAACTGCATTACCGTTAATCTCCGCCGCAATGCGCGGATACCAAAAATACCCGCCGAATAATTCATCCGCACCCTGCCCCGATTGCACCACTTTAATTGACTGCGCCACCTGCTCCGCTAATAAATAAAACGCCACCGCATCCTGTGCAAACATCGGCTCGGCCATCGCGTCAATTGCCTCAGGCAAGCGCGTCAATACCGCCGCATTCGGAATTAACAAGCGCTGATGCTGTGTGCCATACCACGCCACCACCTGATCTGAATAAATAAACTCATTACCGGCTTCTTCGGGCGTATCTTCAAAACCAATTGAAAAGGTGCGCAAATCATCCGCACCAGTTTCCGCTAATAACGCCACTAATAAACTCGAATCCAAGCCACCCGACAATAAAACCCCCACCGGCACATCGGCAATACGATGATGCTGCGCCACCACCTGGGTTAATTGCACATCCACTGCTTCATACCAATCGGTTTCATTAGTCAGGGCGGTATCCCGTGTGGCATTTAATTGCCAATAACGCTGCAAGGTTTGTTGACCGTTACAATCAATTTGCAACCAATGCGCCGGCGGTAATTTGCGAATACCATTGAGAATAGTACGCGGCGCCGGCACCACCGCGTGCAAAGTCAATAAATGATGCAAACCAATTGCATCAATTGACGTATCCACATCACCCGCCGCTAATAACGCCTGCGTATTTGATGCAAAACGCAGCGTATTAGCCGTCGCACTCCAATACAGCGGTTTAATGCCAAACCGATCTCGAGCGAGAAATAAACTGCGTGCGTGCATATCCCAAATCGCAAAGGCGAACATGCCACGCAAGCGCGTCAGACATTGCTCCCCCCACGCATGAAATGCTTTAATAATCACCTCGGTATCGCCGTCAGAAAAGAAGCGATAGCCGCGCCCGCTTAATTCGCGCCGTAATTCAGGATAATTATAGATAGTGCCATTAAACACCAGCACCAATCCCAATTGCGTATCCACCATTGGTTGATGCGAACGGGGCGATAAATCAATAATTGATAAGCGCCGCTGCCCGCAACTGAATACGCCATCGCTATAGCTACCGGCATGATCGGGACCGCGCCGGGTTAATTGGTGCAACATGCGATCAATGGTGTTTAATTGTGCCGGGGCGCCGTCAAAGCGTAATTCGCCACAGATGCCACACATAACATCACCTCATGCGCTGGGGAATTGAATAAGAGTTATTCACTGCGGGGGAGTCGTTCCCAGATGTTTGGAAACGATCAAATAGCGGGAATTGAAATCGTCAGATCGGGCAATTAAAAAACAGGCTAATCTAATTCAACCTTGCCCGTGCGTTCTAATAATAATTGCGTTGCCGCCTGCGGTGTGCGGCCTTCATACAACACCGCCTGCACCTGTTGCGCAATTGGCATGTCTATTTTATGCAACGCCGCGAGCTTGCACACCGCCCGCACCGTCACCACGCCCTCGACCTCCTGCCCAATCGCCGCCAACGCCTGCGCCAGCGACTGCCCCTGCGCCAACGCCAACCCGAGCCGCCGATTACGCGACTGGTTGTCGGTGCAAGTGAGTACCAAATCGCCCAAGCCGGCCAGTCCCATGAATGTTTCGCGTTTCGCACCTAACACCATGCCCAGCCTGATTAATTCGGCCAAGCCGCGTGTAATTAATGCCGAGCGCGTGTTGGCGCCGAAGCCCAAACCGTCGGCGATGCCGGTCGCAATTGCCAGCACATTTTTCGCCGCGCCGCCGACTTGCACGCCGATCAAATCGTCGTGGCGGTAGGCGCGAAAGCGGTCGCTGTGAAACAGTGTTGCGAGATATTCGGCGTAGGCGGGGCGGGAGGCGGCGACGGTGACGGCGGTGGGCAGGCCGCGGGCGACTTCTGTAGCAAAACTCGGGCCGGATAACACGCCCAAATCGCGCTCGCCGCCCACTGTTTGCACCAATTCGTGCAACAACCGCCCGCTGTCTGGGTCAAACCCTTTGGTCGCCCACGCGATGCCCATGTCAGCGGGTAATACTGCGACTAACTGCTTGATTGTAGTGGCAAAAAACTGGCTCGGCACCACCACCAACACGGCATCCACCCCGGCGACGGTGGCGGTCAGATCGGCAGTGGGTTCAAGCGTTGGCGGCAGCGGGAAATTAGGTAAAAACGCTTTATTTTCAAGGTCTTGACACAACGCGGCGATGTGCGCGGGATCATGTCCCCACAGCCGCACCTGATGACCGTTGCGGCACAGCAACAACGCCAGCGCCGTTCCCCATGATCCCGCACCAATGACTGCAACCGCTGCCATTTGTTTTAATCCTATTGATTATTGAATGAAACCTTAATGACGCTGCGTACCATCACCATTCGCCGGCGGCGTGTCATTCAATTTCTGCGCATAAATCTGATCGAATGCAACATGCTGCAACACTAATGGCGGAAACCCACCTTTGGCGACTAAATCCATTACCGTTTGCCGGGCATACGGATACAAAATGCTCGGGCAATAGACATAAAATAACTGCCCCAATTCGGCTTCGGTAAAGCCGCCGATGGTTACAATTCCAGCCTGTTGAACTTCAATTAAAAACGCAGTTTTTTCACCCAGTTTAGCCGTCGTGGTTAAAGTTAATACCACCTCGTGCGTATGCTCGGCCAATTGTTGCAGTTTAATATCAAATTGCAACGTACTATCTGGTTTCCATTCGTCACGAAAAATCTCTGGCGCATTGGGTGATTCAAATGACAAATCTTTAGTGTAAATGGTGCGAACTAAAAACTGGCGCTCGCCAGTCGGTGCTTGGTCAGTGTCAGCCATAATAGCATGTAGTCCTGTTGATGAATGAAATCGTGATTTATGAAACTGCGTTGCGGTAATGAAAAACAGTGGCGGCAATTAAAATAAAACCGGCCGATCAAGTGAATATCATTTGCTCATCACCGCAATAAAATTGTCATTTACTTTCGCGTCAAAGGCAAATTCGCATTCTGCCATGCCATAATACCACCGCGCAAATTATACACCTCGGGAAAACCAGCTTTGCGCAATAAAATGCACGCCAACTGCGATTGATTTCCCGAATGACAAGAAATAACAATTGGCTTGTCACGGTATTTAGTCAAAGCGGCCGTTTGGTTCTTAAACCCATTCATGGGGATATTCACGGCATTCATAATATGCCCTTTAGCAAAGTCGGCACTAGCGCGGACATCAATCACCGTTGCATCACGGCGGTTAATTAACTCAGTGGCGCCAGCGGGATCAACCACGCCCTTGCTGCCAACAATGAAGTTATGGGTTAATAACCCCACCACGACGGCGAGGGCAATAAATAAAACCCAATGGTTTCCGACGAATTCAAGCAATTGAACAAACATAATCTTTACAACCAACAATCATTAACCATTTAATAAGTCGCGGTGACGAGCGGCGGTGTGATTATTTCACCATGCCGTCCACCGCTGGCTAGTATAAAACGCCGCGGCGCAAGCGTCACTTAATTCCTGCATCAATTCCCGCTGTTTCATTCATGCTATTTAATTCGGCAAATGCTTCGGGCGCGTCACCGATAATAAAACTGCACAGCCGCTATCAAGCTGTTGCCAATTATCTGGCATTTCTAAACGCGCTGTCGCCGCCGTCGGCAATAATTTACCATCCGCCGGTTCATCCACATCACCATCGGCTAGATAACGAATTAACTCCTCCAAGCCCGGATTGTGGCCAACTAGCAACACGGTCGCGGCAGTAGCAGGGCAATGCGCCAACACGCCGAGCAATTCAGTCACGCTCGCTTCGTACACTGCCGCATCCCACACGACATTTTTTTTCTTATAATCCAGTCGCTTACAAATGTGCAGTGTTGTCGTCCGCGCCCGTTCCGCTGGCGAACTAATGATAACATCCGGCACCAACCCCTCACGATATAGCCACGCCCCCACTCGCGGCGCGTCACGGCGACCACGTTTTGCCAGTGGACGGGCAAAATCAGCAAGATTGGGGCGATCCCAATCGGATTTTGCATGCCGCAAAATTAATAATTCACGAGCCATAAAAATTGCTAACACAGTTAAAAAATGATTATTCAAACATAAAACGTTAACGGTGTTTTTAACATATTAATTAACATAAGGGAAATCGGAATTCGCAATCAGATTTTGCGATTCTATGTATGATGATTGTTATGCTAATGACACTCTGCCAACAAGCGGTTAATCATATCCTCAGCTTGCCCCAAATAACTGTATCCAAACAAATTGAGATGATTCAAAATGTGATAAAGCTGGTATAGATAGCGCCGCGTGTTATATTCCACTGGCAATGGCCAGGTGGCGCGATATGCAGCATAAAACCGTGTTGAAAATCCGCCAAATAATTCGGTCATCGCCAAATCGGTTTCGCGGTCACCATAATACACTGCTGGGTCAAATAACACCGGCTGTTCTTGTACATCATAGCCTAAATTACCATTCCACAAATCACCGTGTAACAATGATGCGACTGGATTGTGATTAATCAACATCGGCAACTGTTCTAATAACAGATTCCCGCGTTCTTGTAACTGACCTTTGTAGCCATTTGCCGCTGCTAGTTTCAATTGCAACCCTAATCGCTGTTCACGCCAAAACTGCACCCAATCAGTCGCTGATTGATTGTATTGCGGCGTCGCACCAATCGTATTATCTTGATGCCAACCGTATTGAGAGTGCGTGACCTGATGCAATGCGGCTAATTGCTCACCTGCCAATGCCAGTGCGCGATCATTTGCCCGCCGATGTAAAACAACATGTTCCATTGCAATCCATGCGGTGTTTCCAATTGTACCCGTGCCAATTGGTTGCGGCACTCGAATAACGCCGGCGGTTGCCAGCGTCGTTAATCCCGCCGACTCGGCAATAAACATTGGCAATAATGCTGCCCGATTACATTTAATGAAATAGGTTGCTTGACCACACCGCAATATCGCGGCGGTGTTAATACAGCCACCGCCAACTTCACTAACTTGTATAGCGCCTGGCAGAGTACCAGTTATATGAAATACTTCAGCCGCAATGTCTTCCCAATGAATAGTCATCCGTTATACTCCTTGCCAGTGACTCATTTCACCAGTCAAGTACACAGCGTGTGTCATCAAGCCAGTGTAAATTATAAACCCTGTTTTAAACTCGCTTCAATAAACATATCCAAATGACCATCTAACACCGCTTGTGTATTGCCAGTTTCGACATTCGTGCGCAGGTCTTTAATCCGCGATTGATCCAGTACATACGAGCGAATTTGACTGCCCCAACCAATATCAGACTTAGTATCTTCAATCGCCTGTTGATTCAAGCGCCGCCGCTGCATTTCCAATTCGTACAGCTTGGCTTTTAATTGCTTCATTGCCTGATCTTTGTTCTTATGTTGTGACCGATCATTTTGACATTGCACCACAATACCAGTCGGATTATGCGTAATACGCACCGCCGATTCCGTGCGATTCACATGTTGCCCACCCGCCCCCGAAGCACGATAAACATCAATTCGCAAATCCGCTGGGTTAATTTCCACTTCTACTGAATCATCAATTTCAGGTGACACGAATACTGCCGCGAATGAAGTATGGCGGCGATTACCCGAATCAAATGGCGATTTACGCACTAAACGATGCACACCTGTTTCAGTACGCAACCAACCAAAAGCGTATTCACCACGCACCGCAATCGTGGCCGATTTAATACCCGCAACTTCGCCCGGTGATACTTCGGTTAATTCAGTATTAAAGCCGCGCATTTCTGCCCAGCGTAAATACATTCTTAATAGCATTTCTGCCCAATCTTGCGCTTCAGTACCGCCCGATCCCGCTTGAATATCTAAAAACGCATGATTCGCATCCATTGGACCGGCAAACATGCGTTGGAATTCTAATGTGGCAATATGCCGTTCATAAGCAGGCAATTCTTCACTAATTGCAATGACCGCCGTCACATCATTTTCAGCAATAGCTAATTCTAATAACTCTTGCGTATCATCTAATGCGCGATGTAGTTGCCGCAGACCCAGTACAACTCGTTCTAATAACGCCCGCTCTCGCCCTAATTGCTGCGCCCGTTCTGGATCATTCCAAATACTCGGTTCTTCTAATTCGCGTAATACTTCGGTTAACCGTTCTTCTTTATCAGCGTAGTTAAAGATACCCCCTGAGCGCGGCGTGACGCTCTTTTAAATCAATCAATTGAAAACGAATAGGGTTAATGTCAGGCATGGTCATTGGATACTTAACTCCGACAGCGGTGACGAGTGCATCGCACAAAACACGCGCAGTATAACTAAAATCGCCGAAGAAAGGGTGCGAAATGTGCCACATTTGGCCGGGGTTAACCGCATTAGTTACCACGGCTGCATGTTAGAATACAATTCTCCATGACGTCAGCGGCAGGGTGTGTAATAATTAGCTAGTGGCATGGGGTATTCTAAATAGTGACATTTTAATTGAGATATTAAACTATGGATGATAATCGTAAAAAAGCACTGGCAATGGCGCTGAGTCAAATTGAAAAACAATTTGGCAAAGGTTCAGTCATGCGGATGAGTGATTCCAGTATCGTGCGTAATGTTCCCGTTATTTCTACTGGTTCATTAGGGCTTGATTTAGCACTCGGTATTGGTGGTATTCCACGCGGGCGCGTCGTGGAGATTTATGGCCCTGAATCATCAGGTAAAACGACATTGGCATTACACATTGTCGCTGAAACACAAAAGATGGGAGGGACTGCCGCATTTATTGATGCCGAACATGCACTTGATCCGCAATACGCCGAAAAACTCGGTGTGAATATGTCGGAAATGTTAATGTCGCAACCCGATACGGGTGAACAAGCGTTGGAAATAACCGACATGCTTGTGCGCTCAAATGCAGTAGATTTAGTGGTGATTGATTCGGTGGCCGCATTAACGCCGAAAGCTGAATTAGAAGGCGAAATGGGTGATGCGCATGTTGGCTTGCAAGCGCGATTAATGTCGCAGGCATTGCGTAAATTGACGGCGAATATTAAACGCTCGAATGGCATTGTATTATTTATTAATCAAATCCGCATGAAAATCGGTATTCAATTCGGCAGCCCCGAAACGACAACCGGCGGTAATGCTCTCAAATTTTATGCGTCAGTTCGTTTGGATATTCGTCGCACTGGCAGTATTAAAAAGGGTGAAGAAATTATTGGTAATGAAACGAAAGTCAAGGTGGTTAAAAATAAAATGGCGCCGCCATTTAAACAAGCTGCCTTTGATATTCTCTATGGTGAGGGGATTTCGCGTGAAGCAGAAATTATTGATCTCGGTGCTGCGCAAGGGATTGTTGATAAATCCGGCGCCTGGTACAGTTACGGCGGCATTCGTATTGCACAAGGTAAAGAAAATGCGCGGAATTACTTAAAAGACAATCCGACATTAACCAGTGAAATTGAAGCTAAAATTCGCGCTAATGTTTTGCCGCCGGTGACTGAAGCAGCCGTTGTTGATGATGGCGATGCTGCCGATTTGGCAGATAATGGTAGCGATTGAACTTAAAATAGCGTATGACACCTCGTGCCGATTGATTGAAGGGGTTAACCTGAATTAGCCATCACCATGATGATTGATGAGTTTAACAACGATTCTTTAGAAGATGCCGCGCCGGATGAGACTGCGTTGTACAAATCAGTGCAAACGGCAGCGCTGCGGTTATTAGCACGGCGCGAATACAGCAGTCAGGAATTGACGCGCAAATTGGCGGCACGCGGTCATCCAATTGCGGTGATTAAATCGGTTTTAGCGGAATTAACACAGTCGGATTGGTTGAATAATACGCGCTTTGTGACGCAGCGAATACAACAGCGAATTGGTCAGGGCTGGGGTCCGTTGCGTATTCGTCAAGAATTATTGACGTTGGGGATTGAAAAAGCCACGATTGATGTGGCCTTGCCGAATATGGATGACCCATGTTGGATAGAGATTATTCAGCAGTTATATCGCAAACGCTATGGAATAAACCCGCCGACTGATGCGCGGCAATGGGCGAAATGTATGCGTTTTTTCATGCAGCGCGGCTTTACGGCGGGTGTGATTCAATGCGGGTTGCGTAACGGGTTGATTGATGATGCAGACAATTAAAAGAGCTAATTAACGTGGACAGTGAAACTGATTACATTGCCGCGCTCATTGAATTACATCGCGGCCTCAAACGTCAAGGACCAGGTGATGACGAATTTTCACGCCATTTATTACAAGAACTCGCCGCATATTTACCCGTGAATCCGCGTATTGCTGATCTTGGTTGTGGCAGTGGGGCGGCTAGTTTGTTATTAGCCAATGATTATCACAGCCGCGTATTAGCGGTGGATTTATCCGCCGAGTTTATTGCAGAGTTAAGTACGCGGGCGCAGGCGGCGGGTTTGGCCGATTTCATTACGCCCATCAACGCAGATATGGCAGATTTGAATTGGCCGAACGAATCAATTGATTTATTATGGTCGGAGGGAGCGGCCTATCAACTCGGATTTGAAAACGCATTAACCCGCTGGCGGCCGTTAATACGCAGCGGGGGGATTGCGGTGATTTCTGAAATGAGTTGGTTTATTGATGATGCGCCGCCGCCTGCTCAGACTTATTGGCAAACGGCGTACCCGACGATGGCGAATGAATTGGACAATATGGCGCGGGCAAAGCGAGCAGGTTTTCATGTATTAATAACTCGTCGGTTGCCGAGCGCCGCTTGGTGGGCGAATTATTATGAGCCATTAAAAATACGAATACAGCAGCTCAATTCCGAATCATCTCTTGCACCAGTGCTGCGTGAAACTGAACAAGAAATGGCATTATTCGCGCAATACAGCGACCATTACGGCTATACATTTTATGTGTTGCAGGCGTGTTAAACTCATTACTTAAATACCGCGTTTCATTAGAGTTGTATTGAGTAAATCGATTGTTCCGATACGCCTGCGTGGTAAAGATTAAACCAAATATAACTCTATTCAATTACCCCGAATAAACCCAGCACCAAACGGTTGCATCCTGCACCAATTGGTGGCATGATTTTTACTCACTCCCACCTTGCTGACTATTGACTGAGCAATTCACCATGACTAGCAGCGCCGCGCTTCGTCACGCCTTTCTTGATTATTTTGCCCAACGCGATCACACCCCAGTTGCCAGTAGCCCACTTATTCCCGGCAATGACCCGACGTTATTATTTACGAATGCGGGTATGGTGCAATTCAAAGATGTGTTTTTAGGACGTGAGCAACGCGAATACCGCCGCGCTGTCACTGCCCAACGCTGCGTCCGCGCCGGCGGCAAACATAATGATTTAGAAAACGTCGGCTATACCGCCCGCCATCACACCTTTTTTGAAATGCTCGGCAATTTCAGTTTTGGTGATTATTTCAAACGCGACGCTATTCAATATGCGTGGGAGTTTTTAACCGGCGTATTAAAGATTCCGGCCGAGCGTTTATGGGTCACGGTCTTTATTGATGATGATGAAGCCGCCAATATTTGGTTAAATGATATTGGAATTAACCCGGCATGTTTTTCCCGCTGCGGCGCCAAAGATAATTTCTGGGCAATGGGCGACACCGGCCCCTGCGGCCCGTGTTCAGAGATTTTTTACGATCACGGCCCCGCCATCGCCGGCGGCCCGCCCGGCTCGCCCGATGCCGACGGCGACCGCTACGTTGAAATCTGGAATCTGGTGTTCATGCAGTACGACCGCGCCAGCGACGGGCGCTTGACCGCACTGCCCCGCCCGTCGGTGGACACGGGCATGGGACTGGAGCGCTTGGCGGCGGTGATGCAGGGCGTCCACAGCAACTATGACATTGATTTATTTCAACATTTAATCACCGCCGCGATGGAAGTCACCGGCTGCCGCGACCGCACCCACCACTCACTGCGCGTCATCGCCGACCACATCCGCTCGACCGCGTTCCTCGTCACCGACGGCGTCACGCCCAGCAACGAGGGGCGCGGTTACGTCCAGCGCCGCATCATCCGCCGCGCCATCCGTCACGGCTACCAACTCGGGCAGCATCAACCATTTTTCCACCGCCTCGTCGCACCACTGGTCGCGGTCATGGGCGAGGCGTACCCGGAACTCGCCGCCCGCGCCGCCACCGTCGAGCAGGTGTTGCGCGTCGAGGAAGAGCGTTTTGCCGAAACCCTGAGCGCCGGTTTGAAAATGCTCGACGACATCACCGCCAGCTGCATTTGCAACACTATCCCGGGCGAAGTGATTTTCAAGCTCTACGACACCTACGGTTTTCCAGTGGATTTGACCGCCGATGTGGCACGCGAACGCGGTTTAGCGCTCAATTTGGCCGAATTTGACGACTTGATGGCGCAGCAAAAAGCGCGAGCGCGGGCGGCCAGTCAGTTTGGCGCCAATCAATCGCAAGTGCTTGATGTGACTGGAGAAACGGTGTTTTGCGGCTACGAGCGCACCCGCGACGCCGCGACCGTGATCGCGCTGTATTTGGACGGCGTGGCGACCGAGCGGCTGGTGGCGACTGACGCGGCCGATTCGACGGCGAACGCGCTGGTCGTGCTGGATGTCACGCCATTTTATGCCGAATCGGGCGGCCAAGTTGGCGATACTGGGCAGTTAACCACCGCCACCGCGCAATTTTCTGTCACCGATACGCAAAAACGCGGCAGCGTCATTTGTCACCTCGGGCGGGTGACGGCGGGTGAATTGGCAATTGGTGATCGGGTTGATGCGCAAGTGAATAATGAACGGCGGCAGGCAACGGCGGTGAATCATTCCGCCACGCATTTATTACATGCGGCATTGCGGCGCGTATTAGGTGAGCATGTGCAACAGCGCGGTTCATTAGTAAATCCCGACCGCTTGCGCTTTGATTTTTCACATTTTGAACCAATTGAACGCGGCAGTTTGCGCACCATTGAACGGCTGGTGAATCATGCCATTCGGCGCAATTATCCCGTCGAAACGCAGTTAATGAACATCAATGACGCGAAAGCGGCCGGAGCAATGGCGTTATTTGGTGAAAAATACGGTAATGAAGTGCGCGTATTGCGCATGGGTGACTTTTCAATTGAATTATGCGGCGGTACGCACGTTCACGCGGCCGGCGATATTGGCGTATTCAAAATCACCAGTGAAGGCGGCATTGCGTCCGGGGTGCGGCGAATTGAAGCGGTGGCTGGTGAAGCGGCGCTGGCGTGGATTGAAACCGCCGATGAACAATTAAGCGGCATTGCGCAACTGGTGAAAAGTAATGTGCAGGATGCCAATGATAAAGTTGCGCAATTGCTGGAACGGGCGCGGCGCTTAGAACGTGAATTAGAACAATTAAAATCGCGCTTGGCCGCAGCGGCTGGCGCGGAATTAGTGGATCAAGCCGTGACCATTGCGGGTATTAAAGTTTTGGCATCTGAGTTTAATACGGATGATCCAAAAACTTTGCGCGACACGCTCGATCAATTAAAAAATAAACTCGGCTCAGGCGTGGTGTTATTAGCCGCCGCGCAGGGCGATAAAGTCAATTTAATTGCCGGGGTGACGGCGGATTTAACCAAACAGTTTCAAGCCGGTGATTTAATTAAAACAGTTGCGCATTACGTCGGCGGCCGCGGTGGTGGTCGTGCTGATATGGCGCAGGCGGGCGGTAATCAACCGGCGGGTATTCCGGCGGCATTAGCGGCTGTGACTGATTGGGTAAAAGCGCGGGCGAATGCGAATTAAAAATCAGTAGTTGATCGTTCCCACGCGCCAGCGTGGGAACGCGCCTTCTTTAATCGGTGCAACTTTTGCATTTAACAACTAGAGGAGTTAAAACTCATGTCCGGTGATTCATTAGCCGCAGCAGAACTCTTATTTTTCGGTGGATTAGTTGCGTGGTTATTTTATTCGTCACGTTCATCTACCAATAATAGTTCATCCGATAACGCCGCCCCGCCAGCCGTTAATAACACCGACGATACGGCGAATAAATAACCGCCTCGCCCGGCAGCGATTGCCGGGCAATCCATTCATTCATGCGCACCACACTGTTGTTTTTCGGTTATTTGCTGGGCTGTTTAATCATCGCAGCGTGTTTAAGCATTCCAGTGCTGCATTTTTCATGGTTATCTGATTTAGAACCCGAGCGCTTGATTGCCCGTTTAGCGCAGGTCATCATGCTACTTGGGTTTATTCCCTTAATACGCGCCCTGCAATTAACACGACGCGATCTATTCGGCAATATCAATTCGCGCCGCGCATTTACAATGAGCATTATCATTGGCTGGTGCATGGGCGTGTGGATAATGACTAGCATCGTTTTATTATTGCTGGCATTCGGTGTGCGCGTACCCGTATTACCCGATGCTGATTGGTTACGCCGCGTGATTCAAGCACTGATTGGCGGAGTGTTGATTGCCACTATCGAAGAGTTGTTTTTTCGCGGTGCCGTATTCAGTGCCATTCGCCGTCGGGCGCATGTCATTACCGCCATCCTCGGCTCGGCCATGCTTTATAGCCTCGTGCATTTTGTCAAACCCATTGCCCCACCAACCATTAACATCACCGACTGGCACAGCAGTTTTTTAATGATCGCGGCGGGTTTTCAATCCAGTTGGCAACTCACCAATTTAGACTCGTTCATTGCATTATTCCTCGCCGGTGTATTATTAGCGTTGATTCGAGAACAGCGCGGTCATATTGGTTGGTGTATTGGGATTCATGCCGGCTGGGTGTGGGTGATTCAATCCAGTCGCCGTTTAACTGATGGCGTGGAACAAAGCAATTGGTATTGGTTGGTCGGCAATGTTGATGGCGTGATTGGTTGGTTAGCGGCCGGCTGGTTGGTAATGATAATTCTGTGGCAATTGGATGCGCACCAAAAACCATCGCCAGTTGTGCATTAAACTGTCATCAAAATGATTCAAACTGTTGCCAAAAGGTGATTAAAGATGACGTATGAATTGCGCGTTCCCGCCTTGCCGGAATCTATTGCCGATGCAACGGTCTTGAAATGGCATCAAGCGCCCGGGGCGGGATTAACAGCGAATGAACCGCTGGTGGATTTGGAAACCGACAAAGTCATTCTCGAGGTGCCGTCGCCCATTGATGGAACGCTGGAGACTATTATTGCACCGCCGGAAACAGTGGTTCAAGCCAATGCCGTGTTGGCCGTATTAAATCCTAATAAAACGGTGAATCTTGCGCCGCGCAATCCGGCATTAACTGATGCGCAAATTGACACGGCAGTTGAATTAAGACCCGCCGTGCTGCCTAATGAAATTGATCCGCCCCCGCGCCCAGTTGCGATTGCCCCGGCAGCGCGGCAGTTAATTAACGCTTTACAATTGGATGCCAGTCAAATTCCCGGTAGCGGTAAAGATGGGCGGATTCATAAAGCGGATGTGATGGCGTGGTTGGATCGTATTGAACATGCCGCGCCGGCAATTGATCCCGATCATTTATCAGCGGCAGTGACCGCAAATACCGCGTCATTTGATCATCAAACTGACGCCAATGATCCCGCACCGGCGAATAATGAACAGCGCGTCCCGATGACGCGCTTGCGGGCGCGGATTGCCGAGCGATTGGTGCACGCGCAGCAGCAGGCCGCGCTATTAACGACCTTTAATGAAGTGGATATGAGCGCGGTGTCTGCGCTGCGCCAGCAATACCGCGAGTTATTTGAGAAACGCCATCAGGTGCGCCTCGGGTTTATGTCGTTTTTTATTAAAGCGGCCGTCGCGGCATTGCAGCGGTTTCCAATTATTAACGCGGCAATAGACGGCACTGATGTCGTGTATTATCAAACCTATGATATTGGCATTGCCGTCAGTACCGAACGCGGCTTAGTGGTGCCAATTGTGCGCCAATGCGATCAATTGACTATGGCAGAGATTGAACGGCAAATTGCCGCTTTTGGTGCTAAGGCGCGGGACGGCAGTTTAACCGTTGAGGAATTAACCGGCGGCACCTTTTCAATTACCAACGGCGGCGTGTTTGGTTCATTATTATCCACGCCCATTATTAACCCGCCGCAGAGCGCAATTCTCGGGTTGCATAAAATCCAAGAGCGCCCGATTGCATTAAACGGTCAGGTCGTGATTCGCCCGATGATGTATTTGGCATTAACGTATGACCACCGTTTAATTGACGGACGCGATGCGGTGCGATTTTTAGTGTGTATTAAAGAATTGATTGAAGACCCGACGCGGTTGTTGTTGCAACTCTAATCAACGGCGTGCGTGATATTGACAATTGATAATGAATCATGCCTAATGAAGCGGTTATAATACTCAAAACAAATAGCGCCAGTTAGGGAATTGAACTAAATCACCATGAAATATAAAAGCGGCACTAATTTCCCGCCCGATACGCCAGAACAATTGGGCGTGTTATTACTCAATTTAGGCACGCCCGAAGCACCCACGCCGTCGGCGGTGCGGCGGTATTTGGCGGAATTTTTGAATGATCCGCGAGTGGTGGAAGTGCCGCGGCCGCTGTGGTGGGTGATTTTGCACGGCGTGATTTTGCGCATTCGACCAGCGCGCTCGGCCAAAGCCTACCGCGCCGTGTGGACGGATCGCGGCTCGCCAATGTTGGAGGTGGCGCGGCGGCAGGCGGCGGGTTTGCAGGAGCGGCTGCTCACTCGCGTCGGGCCGCGGGTGCGGGTGGCGTTGGGAATGCGCTACGGGCAACCGTCGGTGCTGGGCGCACTGGAGCAACTGCGCGACGCCCACGTCCGCCGCCTACTGGTGCTGCCGCTGTATCCGCAATATTCCGCCACCACCACCGCCTCGTCGTTTGATGCCGTCACGGACGAGTTGAGTACATGGCGCTGGTTGCCGGAGCTGCGCTTTGTTAATCAGTATCACGACGAGCCGGGTTACATTGACGCGCTGGCGACCAGCATTCGTGCCGCGTGGGCGACGCACGGGCAACCGGATCGGCTGTTATTTTCATTTCACGGCACCCCGCAACGTTACTTTACAGCGGGTGATCCGTACCACTGTCACTGCCACAAAACGGCGCGGCTGGTGGCGACGCAACTGGCATTGCCCGACGACCGCTGGTTATTGGCATTTCAGTCGCGCATCGGGCGGGACGAGTGGCTACAACCCTATACCGATCAAACACTTAAAGCATGGGCGCAGTCCGGCATCAAACATGTGCAGGTGATCGCGCCGGGGTTTTCAGCCGATTGTTTGGAAACGCTGGAGGAAATTGCGGTGGAAAATCGGGATGCGTTCCTCGCCGCTGGCGGTGAACAATATCATTACATTCCGTGTTTGAATGACCTGCCGGCGCACCTGGACATGCTGGCGGGACTGGTACAGCGTCACACTTGCGGCTGGCCGGAGCGCACCGCCGGCGGCACCAGTTGTCTGCACCGGCAAGTCGCGGCGGCGTCCAACCAGTCAGCGAGTGCCGCCGTGCCAGTGTTGCCGGGGCGCGTGGCGAGTGGGTTGTTGGCGGGCAAGTAAAAAATGCTAGACAGTCAACCCGCGCTTCTTTACAATTTGCAGCTTCACATCGGGGGGCCATAGCTCAGCTGGGAGAGCGCAACACTGGCAGTGTTGAGGTCGACGGTTCGATCCCGTCTGGCTCCACCAAGTTCGATTGTGAACATCAGGCCAATTCATTTGTCCCCATCGTCTAGTGGCCTAGGACATCGCCCTTTCACGGCGGCAACCGGGGTTCGAATCCCCGTGGGGACGCCAATTTGCAACATTTCAACGCCTCCTTTACGGAGGCGTTGGTGTTTTTACCACCAGCATTTTGTCCACCACAGCGCGTCATCCCATGAATCTCACCTTCAGCGACTATCCCGGGCGGCAGGAGCGTCACCTGCGCCGCCGTCACGCCAACCCATTGTTTCATTGGCCGCTTCCGCAGGTCACGTCGGCCGAATTGCACACCGCCCAGCAGGCGGATCATGCCGAATCGGTGGCATTTCAAACCGCTTTTCGCACATTGGTAGAACGGGCGGCAGCATTGCCAGCGGACGCCGGCAGTGAATTGGTGTTGGCGATTAAAGAAGAATTAGAACGCCATTATGAACAGGTGTGCGGGTTGCCACAAAGTGACTTGCATCAGCAGCATAAACTGGCGATTCAGCGGTTAATTGATGTCATTATGAAGGCGATTTGGCGCACGGTCGGCAATGATCCAATTGCGCATCAAGAATTGCGCGATGAAGAAGCAGCACGGGTCATTCATTATCGGTTATTAGAACAGCCGTTAATTGCGGATTTGCTTTACCCAGACAGCCCAATTCAAGCCGATGATTTATTACCATCTTTATTAAATGCGACGGCGGATGAAGTGACCGCCGCGGCCGAAATATTTGATGGTGAGCAATTAGAGTTGTTAGTAAAAACGGGCGAACAATTGCTCACACAATTACAGTCACAGGATTTGGATTTAACCGCTGCAACCCAGCGACTGGCGGTATTGAAACTGCGGTTAGAGCAATACGAACCGCGTGATAGTCATATTGATAGCGAATGACCGCATTTGCCGCGCATCACTTGTAATACGGTTTTTGTTGAGCGGCGCTCTTACTCACTGGCGCTTTACCCGTTCCTTTAGATGATTTGCCACTCTGTTGTTTTGCCGAACGACTAGATGATTCATTACCTTTACTTGGATACATCTGCCCGGATTTTGCTTGACTATTTCCACTGTTATTATAATTTTTCTGCGGATAATAGGTCTGCGCTTGCGCTGTGCCAATCACACA
>NZ_JABVCQ010000059.1 GCF_014145225.1 Thiospirillum jenense | reverse complement strand
AGGCCCGTGGCTTTGTATGTGACAGGTTGCAACCCAATATCCATTACAACAAGGATTGAAACGCCATCAGCGCGACTGCGCCTAGGTTGCCCATGTCTTGTTGCAACCCAATATCCATTACAACAAGGATTGAAACCTTGGCACATCCCATCTGTCAGCCAATAAATTAGAGTTGCAACCCAATATCCATTACAACAAGGATTGAAACCGGTACGAGGCACTAACAGCTGACGCCGATGTCTATAGTTGCAACCCAATATCCATTACAACAAGGATTGAAACCAGCCATCAGCTTCATAATATAGAAGCAAGTGTTGTTGCAACCCAATATCCATTACAACAAGGATTGAAACCTTGCACGGCGCGGCGTGACCACGGATTATTTCTGGTTGCAACCCAATATCCATTACAACAAGGATTGAAACCCGCGTCATAGCTCGCCATCGGGCGGCCGTGTTGAGTTGCAACCCAATATCCATTACAACAAGGATTGAAACTGGGATCACTCAAGGTGCGTTGTTTCGTGGTATCAGCGTTGCAACCCAATATCCATTACAACAAGGATTGAAACTTGGTCAGACTTTTAGTCCGGCACGACGTTTAGCAATTGTTGCAACCCAATATCCATTACAACAAGGATTGAAACCTGCACACCACGTCCATTGGTGGGTGACGCGACCGAGTTGCAACCCAATATCCATTACAACAAGGATTGAAACTAGACAGCGCTATCTATGGGAGAGATGTAATACCGGTTGCAACCCAATATCCATTACAACAAGGATTGAAACTGTTCAACAAACTCAACGTTGTTTTCAATACGAACAGTTGCAACCCAATATCCATTACAACAAGGATTGAAACTCAATGTATAGCAGTCAGGTTGTAACGCCATTGCGTTGCAACCCAATATCCATTACAACAAGGATTGAAACGTCGTAATGAGTTCCAATACAGCGCCTTCATCCGCCCGTTGCAACCCAATATCCATTACAACAAGGATTGAAACTTTGGTTGTCCTATCCTTCCCAACGTGAGCGTCGTGTTGCAACCCAATATCCATTACAACAAGGATTGAAACTCACCTGTATTGCGCTTTACATTGCTTGACGTTGTAGTTGCAACCCAATATCCATTACAACAAGGATTGAAACGCCGTTATAAAAGCGTCAAACAGCGGGTTTTGAATGGTTGCAACCCAATATCCATTACAACAAGGATTGAAACATGATAATCCGTCTCTGTGGCGTCCACGCTTTACTGGTTGCAACCCAATATCCATTACAACAAGGATTGAAACTCCGCTAGTGCGGTTGTTTTATTATCGTTCCGTATGTTGCAACCCAATATCCATTACAACAAGGATTGAAACGTAAAATCCGCATCCGCTAGTGCGGATGTTTTATTAGTTGCAACCCAATATCCATTACAACAAGGATTGAAACAACCGCGTAACGGCAAGTCATTTAGCGTTCAAGAATGTTGCAACCCAATATCCATTACAACAAGGATTGAAACACGTACCATTCGAGCCGGTGTAAAAGCATTCAACACCGTTGCAACCCAATATCCATTACAACAAGGATTGAAACTCAGATAGCTTGAATTAAAGATTGTATTAATGCCTGCGTTGCAACCCAATATCCATTACAACAAGGATTGAAACCAGTACCATCTTGGACGAATCCCTGATGTTCCGAATTGTTGCAACCCAATATCCATTACAACAAGGATTGAAACATGGCAGTCGGGAGTGCAGGAATACAATACCCGTTGTTGCAACCCAATATCCATTACAACAAGGATTGAAACATCGCTTCGTGATGAGATCGACAAGCTCGGCATGGGTTGCAACCCAATATCCATTACAACAAGGATTGAAACATCATTAGCCAATAAAAAAGCCCGTGCTACTAACACGTTGCAACCCAATATCCATTACAACAAGGATTGAAACAAAACCGTAGCCGAGTCAGCGTGGGCAATTGAAAACGTTGCAACCCAATATCCATTACAACAAGGATTGAAACAAACATAAGGCGCGATCAATGAGTGGCTACCCGGACAGTTGCAACCCAATATCCATTACAACAAGGATTGAAACGCCTTGATCGTTGCCTCCGAATACGCCGCTGTAAATAAGTTGCAACCCAATATCCATTACAACAAGGATTGAAACCATCAGGCAGCGACTTCCTAGGGCGCTACCTATAACGGTTGCAACCCAATATCCATTACAACAAGGATTGAAACCTGGTGCCGTGGCGACTGGCGTGGCGACTGGCGCGGGTTGCAACCCAATATCCATTACAACAAGGATTGAAACAGTTTAATGTCGCAGAGTCCGGTTGGAAGCCAACTGGGTTGCAACCCAATATCCATTACAACAAGGATTGAAACATTGCGTATTTAATAATAAAACGCGAGACAGCCAATCGTTGCAACCCAATATCCATTACAACAAGGATTGAAACGCAATAGCGCTAATAAATGCCGAAGACGGCATTCTGGTTGCAACCCAATATCCATTACAACAAGGATTGAAACTAAAAATCTCCGTGCCGTTGCCGGCGTTAAAAAGAAGTTGCAACCCAATATCCATTACAACAAGGATTGAAACTGGCGGGCGTGGCGACTGGCGCCGTGGCGGGCGTGGTTGCAACCCAATATCCATTACAACAAGGATTGAAACTCATGTCTATATTGTTCTAAATACCAGTATTACAAGTGTTGCAACCCAATATCCATTACAACAAGGATTGAAACCCGAAACGACGAAACCCGAGACCGACCGCTCGGACGTTGCAACCCAATATCCATTACAACAAGGATTGAAACGAAGAGTAAGAGTAAGATAGCAGTGCCGGCCCACTTGTTGCAACCCAATATCCATTACAACAAGGATTGAAACACAAACCAATAATTAACGTGATGATCGCTAATTTCATCGTTGCAACCCAATATCCATTACAACAAGGATTGAAACGCAATCGCCGTGTTTTGAGGGCGCAGTTTGCTAATGTTGCAACCCAATATCCATTACAACAAGGATTGAAACGGCTTGAGCGCTATTTGCGCGAAAGCTCTCTCTCTCTGTTGCAACCCAATATCCATTACAACAAGGATTGAAACCTCCCATCCAATGCGGCGGCGCGCATTCAAAATTGGTTGCAACCCAATATCCATTACAACAAGGATTGAAACGCATTGCCCTAACAACGTGACACAGTAGATCAGGGTTGCAACCCAATATCCATTACAACAAGGATTGAAACTTAAATCAACACGACGTGCCAACCGTAGTAATTGACGTTGCAACCCAATATCCATTACAACAAGGATTGAAACCGGACAGAATTGGGCAACCGCGCAATAATCAACGCAGTTGCAACCCAATATCCATTACAACAAGGATTGAAACGATTGCAAATGGCAATAGATCACCCGGACTATTTGCGTTGCAACCCAATATCCATTACAACAAGGATTGAAACTAGAGTAGTCGACTTAATTGATCCATACTGTAAAACTGTTGCAACCCAATATCCATTACAACAAGGATTGAAACAGAAATTCAGCGGCACTTGCGGCGTGATGATGTCAAGTTGCAACCCAATATCCATTACAACAAGGATTGAAACTGCCGTTTGGCCAGCCGCGGCCGCGATGTCAGCATGTTGCAACCCAATATCCATTACAACAAGGATTGAAACAAGAATTCGCCTTCTGATAACGACGCACCAATCAGGTTGCAACCCAATATCCATTACAACAAGGATTGAAACAAGATTGGATCAACGCCTGGAGCATGTCGAGAGCATGTTGCAACCCAATATCCATTACAACAAGGATTGAAACTGTACGTTAGTGCAACGATGGAAAACGGAGTTATAAGGTTGCAACCCAATATCCATTACAACAAGGATTGAAACTCCACCTTCTGTAGGTATCACGATTTCCGTGATACCCGTTGCAACCCAATATCCATTACAACAAGGATTGAAACGCCTAAGAACGATTCAATCGTATTTAGCAGCGCAAGGTTGCAACCCAATATCCATTACAACAAGGATTGAAACAAGCCTATGGACTGTCGGCCACATTTGCGCGGTTGGCGTTGCAACCCAATATCCATTACAACAAGGATTGAAACTGATGAATGACATTCTCAGAGCCAGAGTAGCTGTATGGATTTTAAATCACATACCACGTCAAATAAAATTTGAGTTTTGGTTTTTAATTTATGAAAAAAACTTTTTTATCCAGAAGAAATTTTATTAAATATACTGGATTATCAATTTTTATATTTGCAATCTTCAATCAAATACCATATGTTAAATCCGAAGATTTAGCAATCGTAACAACCAAAGAAGAACTAGAAAAAGCTGTTAATGAAAGACATAAAAGAATAATTGTAAAAGGTGAGTTAGCCAACGACGTTAAAACGTCATATAAAATTAAAAGCGCATCTAAAGCTGCTATAGCAGCACTAATCACTGCTTTAACAGCGGTGGCGGCTGCCGCTTTCTTTACTGGTGGGTTATCACTTGCTGCCCTAGTGCCTATTGCAGCTGCAACAGGTATAGAAATAGCTGTAATAACAGCAATCGTTGCTATAGGTCTAACTCTTGTTTTAGCGATTACAAATAATTATGAAACAATTAAATTCAAAGCTGGAAAAAGCGATGCTTACATTGAGCTTTCACTTGTAGGCAAGGAATGATGCGCAAAACATCGCCACTGCTGCGATTGTGTCTGGACGATTGGAACTGACAGTGAAGTTTTCAGAGTTGCCGCAAACCAATGCCCTGAACGTTTTAATAAACGTGTTTATAATTTTACGGGACTTGACAAATAAAATTGATTAACCC
>NZ_JABVCQ010000058.1 GCF_014145225.1 Thiospirillum jenense | reverse complement strand
TATTCACTTCTCTTTCACCGCAATCCGAACCACTTTTTTAAGCCTTGTAATGAAACCGGCACTGAATGATGGTGACATGCGTATTATCAAAGGCATACACCAAGCGATGTTCTTGATTAATACGCCGTGACCAGTAGCCTTGAAAATCGTGCTTCAGCGCTTCCGGCTTGCCCAAACCTTGAGTTGGGTGGCTGCAAGCATCCAGGCACAGTTGGATAATCTTTTTCAGCATTTTGGCATCATGCTGTTGCCACCAGGACAAATCCTCCAGCGCGGTTTCAGTCCAGGTAAGCCGTAACATCAATTTCCTTTACTTGACCTGTACGATGTTGCGCCATACCTTCTTGTAATCTGGCAGCATTTTCCGGGTTGCTGAGCAAATAGAGCGTTTCCAATAGTCCCGCGTATTCGTCGGCATCCAACATCACGACGGTTTGCCCCGGTGCTTTTTCCACGGAAAATATTTCATGCCGCTGCACCACCCGGTCGAAAATGCCGCTCAGGTTATTGCCTAGCTCTTGAAAAACAATCGGTTGCGGTTTCATGTCAATAAACTCAGTGCTTTTAATATATTCTTGCAACGATACCCGAAATCCCAAAAACATACGGCACAATGCCGCATTCCCTGTTGGGCTTCGTTCCTCAGCCCAATCTACATTCACTTCTCTTTCACTGTAATTCTAACCGCAGATGCACGCAGATAAAAACATCAACGTTTATCTGCGTTCACTGCGGTTTATATCGCTTGCGCGAGACTTATAAGCCCAATGGATGAATGTGCCAGACGCTCGGCTCGTGTGACGTCTAACGACCAAGCTCACTGGCGGCAATGGAGCGCAGCGGAATTGCCGTCCAGTGCAGCGTCTTGTTAGCTTTCTTTGGCAATTTCATTTAATTATGCCTTTCAGAAACTCAGAGCATTTGTTGTTACTTCCAACATCGAAAACCACCAAATTTTCTGAGGACCGCGTTATAGAAGTGTATACGATTTCCGGATCATCATCCTTGCTCAAAATATAAAAAACGGTTTTTGACTCAAGCCCCTTAAAACTATGAATAGTCGAAAGCTTCACTAGGCCGCTATTTGCATAAAAGTGATTTTTCTTTGCTCGTCTTACCCTCTCCACATTTTCTTTATTTTGTTTTATGAGAATATTGATCTCACTCTCGTCTAAAGCCATTAACTTCTCTACGCGCATGTTGGCGCAAGCTGCAAGTTCCTCATACGTTTCAAACATACAGTGCGTTTTTTCACTTTCTATCCATAACTCGTTCAATTGCCTAACCAGCGAAACTGCTGAAGATAAAATAACTATATCGTTTGGGTGCAACTCGTAGCTCCTGATATAGCTCTTTATTGAATCCAAAACTAATTCTTTCCAATTTCCGATTGGAATATCCTCATATTTTAGAAGACTAAACCCTATACTCATTTGACTGGGGCTTACATCAGTAATTTCTATGTCTGAATGCTTTTCTTGTAAAAATTTTAGTTGAAAATCTTTAAACAGCTGATTTAAAGGAGAATCTAACTTCGTCCTATAAGAGCGAGTAAGCTTAATCCAACGACCAAAACCTTGGGCTATAACCGGAGACCTAGCAAAATCTCTTTGATAAATATTCTGAGACTCATCTCCGAATAGAATCATTTCACCATCTTCTTGAAGAAAATTATCTCGAATAATTTTGACCCATTCTGATTCATAATCTTGTATCTCATCAACAAGGATTGTTTGGTACTTCGGTACGTCAACATCTTGAAAGACATTGGTAAAATAGAGTCTATCGATTCCGTATTTTTCAACTAACTCGCCGAAGTCCTGGCCACTGTTATTGACTTGAGAGTTAAAGAATTGGTGATAATTTGAAATTTCAAAGATCGAAAAATCTCTATTTCCCTGAATATCGCTAATCTTATCTCTGATGTAATTCTTTAGTGTAATATTAAATGTCAATATTAGAACGGTTGAATTGTGCCTTTGAGAAGCGTTTATAGCGCGCTGAGATAAAATAGATGTTTTTCCACAGCCAGCGACACCTTTGATTTTGCTTTTTACATTTTCGCTTTTCGTTAAGGACAACTGTTTATTATCGAATTTGATTGGCACGCCTTGATTTAGTGTATGTTCAGATGGACTAAGTCTCCGTTTGAAATCCCGATAAACATTTTCGTTAAATAGCACATGTTTAGAATTTTGCTTGATCTTTTTCACCAGATGACCCAGTTGGTCACCGCCAAAGGACATGTTTTTGTCTCTTTGTAGATTGCGCTTTTTTCGAGCTAGGTATTCGCTTGCCTTCTCGTATGAATCAAAGACGATTTTCCTTTCCTGTATAGCTTGATTTAGTCTCGCTTGCTCTTCTTTCTGCCTTTCTTCTGCTGGGAAGTACAGAGAATCAATCGCGCCTTTATCTGCATTGTGAAAATATACGAAACAATGAACTAGGTTATAAAAGTTTGGGTTTGTAAGCCTTGCTAAGCCGACTACTGGCAGATGTAGATCATAGAGGTTTTTCTTGTATCGAAAAGCCTGAGATTGCGGTGATGCTTTGCTCGATGATTTTGAACCATCAAAAACTTCCCATTTGTTATTTTCCGTAACTTCGTAGCTTTTTAAGTCCCAGTCCTTGACTTCAATTATGAAGGCAGAGCAATACTCCTTCAAAATTATAATATCGGGCCTATCACCATCCAGGTAGGGGTTAAAAAACACCTCATAGGTATCATCAAGGTGTTTTTTGAGGTAATTTATCAAGCACCATTCCCCGGGAGTCGGCGAAACTTTAAGGCGCTGAATGTTTTCTATGTCAGGGTAAATAACAGCCATTTATCCAATCGCTCAATTTTGTGTTTATCAGCTTGGGTACAGAACCGCAGGCTTGCACAAAAGCTAACGTCACACCTAAGCCGACCCATACTGCGCTGCTATGAGGCTGAAAAAAGCACTGAGCTATGGGCGCAGTATGGGGTCGGCTTGAGGTGCGTGTTAGGCTTTGTATTCGTCCCACTCTCCCTTTTCCTTATTCTCCTTCTCTTCAAGCTCCAGCCATTTTTCGAATTCGTCTTGACCGTTACCCTTCCAATGAAGATGAGCGCTTCGGATATCATCGACGGAACGGAAGGGGTTACGCGCACAAGACAAGCCAGGGTAATACTCTGAGAATCCTCGGGCATAATGGATTTCAAAAATCCAGTGATCTTCTTTATCGTTATGCCAGTGCAACGTGAAGTTGCGGCCAGCGCCCCCGACAATGTGCGCTCCGTGGATCTCATGTGTATGCTCGGATAAATCTCTATCCATGTTAAGTTCAATATCGTTCCACTGCTTTGTATAGCGACGAAACATTCGAAACAACTTTTCGCGGTAATCACCTGCGTCCAATACAACGGCAGATGTTGTATACGCCCACCTTTTTCCATCCGACGGGCGCTTTCCTAACCAGTAAGGTTCACGTTTGCTCATAGGATTGTCCTATTTTCTGTGGATGGACTAACAACGAGTAAGCGGTTGCCCGTTAGGGCAATCCGCTTGACCGACTGGTTATGCTTTTACAGCTTTATCAAGAATTTTTTGCGCTTCTTGCAAAATTATCAAAGTATTATCTAACTTTTTCGAGGATTTCTAAATAACGTTGAAGTTGATTGGAATGCTCTCTCGTACCAATTTTGTCTTCTATGGGTATAGCTATGGTATCATTCACAGTTAATAGAATATCGATATTTTGATACTGTTTTTTAACATCTATTTTTTCAATTTTGGATGGAAACTCTCTGTCATGTTTTTTAAAAAAGCTTTTAAAAGATTTACAAATAATTCATGAATATTTTTATCATACTCTCTTATTTCTGGTGTAATCCAAGATAAAAGCCAACAAATAAAAGCGTCTTGAGATAATTCTGAAGTTGCATAACTAAATAGATTTGGTTTAGTCATTCGGTCTCCTTTAGCATAATTTCAATCTGAAAAGCATAACGCCAGCCTCAGCCGCCGCGAGCGTAGCGAGCGGTCGGACTGGAGGCGTTCGTTAGGCGATTGATTGCGGATTGATTCAGTGCCTGGAAAATAATTTCATCCAGACCCCCTTTAATTAGACCCCCTTTAATTTAATTCCCAGACCCCCTTTAATTCCAAACCGAACCTGATCCGTTTAATTTTTAATTCTACTTTCGCACACTCTGTTTTCAAGCCATCATTTATTTGCAGATGATCTTGAATATGTACCTTCCTTAAATTCATCCAAGCTATCCCAACCTCCATTGCAAATTAACATATCGCCATCGTTTTTTATTAGGAATCTGTGATAACCCGGATTATCGCCATATTTTTCTTTTTTCGAGGTATACCGAAAAACAGATTTGATGCAATTGCAGTCAATGCTGTAAAAACCAACACCTTCCCAAGTAGTCCCTTTATGATTATCGCCATTAATTAAGTAATCATCTCTTTCGCTAGATTTTTTTATTACAATGGTTGATCCATATTTGTCATTGTAAGTTCCCTCTATTTTTTGACCTGCGAATACAGGTAAAATTGTTTTTAACGTAAGACAAAAAATAATAGCTGCTTTGATTGAGTTTTTCACTGTATTCCTCTCTATTGCTGAACTGAGATTTTATGGGTAAATTTGTCTGCAAGCTTGCCATGCCCAACGACCAAGCTCACCGGCGGCAATGGAGCGCAGCGGAATTGCCGTCCGGTGCAGCGCCTTGTTATGCCTTTTCTTGTTTCCGTATTTCTTCAATCTCGGAGTCATACTTTTCCCAAAATTGTTGTGACATCTGCGTTTCTGCGGCATATTCCTCCAACACCGAGACCACGGTGTTCCAGCCGTTTGTCAACAAATGTGGCAGACCTTCTTTATCTTTTACTTTGTGCGTAGAGCCATTGCCAATTTGTTTTTGCCTTTGGCAGTTTTCACTCTTTATGTTTTGCCAATTCTTTTTGAACAAATCTTGAATTGCCGCCTGTAACTTTTCGTAGGATGTTGCGAGTGTTTCCAAGTCCGAATCAAATTCTATTTCTTGCTGAACAATTATGTCTCCAGTGTCCACGCCTTCGTCCAGGTAGTGAATTGTGACTCCTTTTGGAGTGTCTTCTACGAAACTCCAAAAGTTGGGGTCGGCACCGCGATTCCACGGAAGGTAGGAAATATGGAGATTGATTGCCTTGTTTGGAAAAATATCAAGAA
>NZ_JABVCQ010000057.1 GCF_014145225.1 Thiospirillum jenense | reverse complement strand
TTGCTACTAAATAAGTAGCTTGTTTCATTGCGACAGAATTTTAATAATCAATTGCACACAGGTTACGCGGCAATCAATTAATTCCGTCTATGTAACCCTGCACTTTGCAACAGAGCATCCACATAAACTGACTAAACTAAACTGTTAAAGAGCTATATGTTTCGCGGACTTAGACGCTTAAGTTCAAGCAAGCGTTTAATTTGTGTCCCTAACAAGGTTGTGCATCTTAGGTTTTATTTTTTCGGATGTCAACACGCTTGTCATATTTTTTTAAGCATTTGGTTTTGGTTGCTGCCAACCGCTGCCGTGTCGAGCCGACTAATCTATATGTGCAGCACCACTGCTGTCAACGGCTATTTTGGCGGAAGCGGGCGTTTGTAGACCTAAACTACTCAAAACCATCGTTTGCAGGTTTCTTTCGAGTATGTGATCGAGTGGCGTGTGGGTAGCCACTCTTTAAAAACATGTTGGGATAAAAAAAGCAAATCAACTTGTACGCTTTTTTAAGAAACGCATTTTCAATTACATGGAACAACGACAGTTAGCAGATTTTACAAAACGCAACCAATGATAAAACTGACCAAGATTGCTGTTAAAAATTATCTTAAAAAAAAGGTCAGTGTGACATTCAAATGGATCATTTGAATGCCGCACTGCCAAAACACATGCCATTGAAAAACTGAACCGCTGTTTTAATACTAATTTAGTTGTGGTAACTTGGTAAATAACTGTTGAATAGATAATTTTTTAGTAAATAGTTCTTTCATTTTTAAGCGTTGGGTGAACTGTTGCCGCCAACATTGCCACACATCCGCAATTAACCAACGCATCGCTTTTAATTTTAATTGGCACAACATACATCCTGAATGAAGAGGACGCCCCGCTGAATGCGGTGATGTCGGCTGAGTAAAAGGGTTGCGGATTGCGGCCCGCCGGCATGGCAATGAAGATGTCGGAAGACCAATTGCCACACTATTAAATGATTGTTTCATTGGCGATGGACACATGGGTAATAACACCGCCGCTAAATGATCGGCAGTTGGCGTCCATTTAGCGCGGTGAATAATGACCACACTGGCACAAATGCTATTCACGCGCACCGCCTGCACATGTTCCAGGGTGCGCAACGCACCATCCAAACGGGTGGCGAGTGTTACATCCTCCAACAACGCCGGCACCCGCAGGCGTACCCGCCCCGGAATTTGGTGGCAAATTTCAAACACTGTCGGGGTGCGCGGCGGGTGCAAAACGTGTGGCATGGCGACAATTCCTGTTAATTGATAGCGTGATGGCGATGCGACTGGAGCAAGTTTAGAGGACGGCCGCCGCCCTGTAAATAGGAATCTTTGCTATTTACGATTTGATATTTTTACATTAAGCTAACGGCAACGTCGGGTCAGACAGCCGTTCAACGCCGACCCACGTTGTCTCAATTTACCAACAACTGGAGCGCGTTTCGCAATGCAACACTCAGCAGACTCACCCCCCGCCTCGCCACCAGATTTCTCGCAATATCAACAACATCAACAATCCCCCCAGACCCCGCCGCCGTCAGCAGCTGCTGATGTACCATTTCAACCACAGTGGGCAAATAACCAACCGCCGCCGTTTGGCCACGGTTACGGTGCGCCCCACCCCGCCGCCTATCCGCCGCCCTATCCCTACCCGCCCTACGGTTATTACGGCTACGCCGCGCCACCGCCACCAGAATCGGGGCAAGGCGGCGGTAACGGATATGGTTACGGCGGCAGTGGCGGACCCGCAACAGGTCAACATCCGGGCGCCGGCGGTCATATAGGCGCGGTCATGCAGGAAATTGCTAACGGTGGCACGGGTTTAAACAGCCTGTCACGGCTACTCGATTTCAACGATCCCGATTTTTGGAAAGGTGCAGCCGTCGGCGCCGCCGCAGTGTTGCTACTCACCAACAGTTCCGTGCGCGAGACGCTATTTGGGCGTCGCGCCGCCGCGACATCCAGTGGCAGCAAAACAACGGAGGCGGCGACATGAGCCTACCCGTGCCATTCAATTCGGCGTGGACAACGCCCGCCCCGCCGACCGCTGACTGCGGCGAATTGCTGCGATTGGGCAGCTTGGGCGCGCTGATCGGTGGCAGTTTGGCCGCCGCGCAACACTTTCAACAGGTGCAACAGGGGCAGCAATTGCCGCTGCCGGCGCTGGTGGCAACTGGCAAAACGGCCGTGGCGGCGGGGATCGCCACCACCGTCGCGGGCGCAGTCGCTAACACCTTGACGCAACAAGGTTTACCGCGCTTGGGCATCATGTTTATTGCCGGCGCCGCGATGTTTTACGGCTTGCAACGGACGCTGGTGGACGGAGGATTGGGCGATGGCTAATTTTGCGCTGGGTCAAAGTCAAGGTCAGCAACGCCACCAACACGGCGTGAAAAAAAATCTGGTCGAATTCAGCGGTGGATTACTCGCCGGCGCGGCGGGGGTTTTATTACTGCGGCGTTTATTTAATCGCACCAAATCACCAGTGCAATCGAGTTTAACTCATTCGCCTTGCCAACATAATTGTGAATGTTGCCAGCGTCATAATGCAGCGGGCGATCATCATCACCACGCCGAATTAACTATTCAATCAACTGGAGAGGTTTTGCAATGAATCAGCCATTTAATCCGCCGGGGTATTCACAAATCGGCGCCGGCTATCAATCGGGATTTCACCCACAAGCCGGCGGTTATCCTAATCATCCGTCAATGATGAACGGGTCAGCACCGGGCATTGGTCAAACCGCGCCCTGGTCACGTTTTATTAAAGGTGCGTTAATTGGTGCGGCGGCGACTTATTTGCTCACCAATGAACAGGTGCAGCGCACGGCCATTAAAGGTATCGTGCAGGCGTGGTCATTTGTGCAGGGTAGCGTTGAAGAAATGAAAGAACGTTTTGGTGATGCCGAAGCGGAATTGCGTCATACGCAGCAGCAACGCGAACCATAAACCCTTTGCTTTGCAAACCCGTCGTGTCATTCTCCGCGAGCGGCGGGTTTTTTAATTCCTAATCTAAATCATCTCTAAATCATCGCGGCGTACGCCTGCAAGACAGCAACGCCGCTTTCCAGTCAATTCACTATTCGGATTAACCACCGTCGTGACTCACGCTTTATCTCCTCTGCGTTATCGCATTATTCACGAATTACCCGGCCGCCTGCGGGTGCGGATATTAAAATTGAATACGCCCGGTTATTCAGCCGATGCGCTGGCCAATTGGTTAGAACTATTACCCGCCGTGCAGGCGGTCAATACCGCAGCGCACAGTATTTGTATTCAATTCCAATCCAGCCCGGCCGCCCGCGAGCAGATTTTGCAGCGGTTGGCCAATTATCAAGCGGATGCTGATGTGCTGGATTGGTCGGACAGCGCCCCACCGCGCAGCAGTCTCGCGCCACTGGTCAGCGGGCTGGTCACGCTGGCACTGCTACCGCTGCTACCGCCGGCGTGGCGCATTCCGCTCGCCCTCATCAACGCCGCGCCGACGCTGGCACAGGGCGGCATGACGCTGGTGCGCGATGGCGTCAAAGTTGAGGTGCTGGACGCGCTGGCGGTGGGTTTATCAGCCGTGCGCGGTGAGGTGTACGCCGCCACCGTGACCGAATGTCTGTTGGCGCTGGGCAATTATTTGGAACAGCGTACTGCTCGGCAGTCAGATCGCCTGTTGCAACGGCTGCTGCAGCCCGCGCCAGCGCCGATTTGGGTCGAACGTGCTGGCGGATTGGTGCAAATGGCGGACAACGAGGTGGCAATTGGCGACATCGTGCAAGTTGGCCCCGGGGAACGGATTGGCGTGGACGGGCGGGTATTGGACGGCGTCGCGCTGGTAGATCAGTCCGCCGTTACCGGTGAGGCAACGCCGGTGCGCAAGGAAATGCGGCGGCGGGTGATTTGCGGCTCAGTTGTGTTGGAGGGGCGGTTGCGCATCGAGGCGACCCACGTTGGCGTGGATACCACCGCGGCGCGGGTGGCGCATTTTATCCGTGACGCGCTGACCAAACGCTCGACGGTGCAGCGCGAGGCGGAACAACTGGCTGACCAGCGGGTGAATTTGACCCTCGCCACCGGCGCGGCGATTTACGCGCTCACCCGTGATGTGCGGCGGTTGCAAGCGGTGTTTTTGGTGGATTACGCCTGCGCGTTGAAATTAGGGACGCCGATGGCGATTAAGTCCGGCATGGCGCAGGCGGCCGCGCACGGGGTGCTGATGCGCGGGGGCGAGGCGATTGAGCAACTGGCGATGGTTGACACGGTAATTTTTGACAAAACCGGGACGCTGACGCACAGCCAGTTGCTCGTCACCGATATTGAGGTGTTTGACAGCCGCAGTTGCAGCCAGAGCGATTTGCTGGCGCTGGTGGCTTCGATTGAGGAACACAGCGCCCATCCGTTGGCTAATGCTGTGGTGCAGGCGGCGCAGGCGCAGGGGTTGCCGCATGTCGCGCATGGCGAGGTGGATTACGTTATTGCGCACGGGTTATCCACCACGACGCCCAGTGGCGGGCGGGTGATCGTGGGCAGTCGGCATTATTTGGAAGCGCATGAACAGGTTGATTTTTCACGCTACGACACGCGGCTGGCTGAGTTGGAACAGGCGGGGAAACAAGTGTTGTTGGTCGGCAATGCGCACGGCGCGGTCGGGGTTATTGCACTGCGTGACACGGTGCGCGCTGAAACGGCGGCGACCTTGACGCGGTTGCGGGCGTTGGGTGTGCGGCGACTGGTGCTGTTGACGGGTGATCGCTGGCGCGTGGCGCTGGCGCTGGGTGAGCAGTTGGGATTTGATGAGATTCACGCTGAGGTCACGCCGGAGGATAAGGCGGCCGTGATTGCGCAGTTGCAGGCGACTGGGGCGCGGGTGGCGTTTGTCGGTGACGGGGTGAATGATGGGCCGGCGCTGACGGCGGCGACAGTGGGCATTGCGATGCCACGCGGGGCGGAAATTGCGCGGGCGACGGCCGATATTGTTTTATTGGATGATCGGTTAGACGCGATTGCTGATGCGTATGACATCGCTATTAAAACGCAGGCGTTAATTCGTTTTAATTTCCGCGCTGCCGTCGGTGTCAATACTGCGTTATTAGCGGGCGCGGTCAGCGGTCATTTATCACCATTAGCCAGCGCGGTGTTGCATAATGGCACGACGGTGGGTGTGTTATTAAATGCGCTGCGCGGGGTGTGAGTGATTTTAGTTGTATGGATATTGGGTTGCAACCTGTCACATACAAAGCCACGGGCCTGACGGGTTTCAATCCTTGTTGTAATGGATATTGGGTTGCAACACACAAATAACCGCGTAATTCCAATTCCAATCCCAGTTTCAATCCTTGTTGTAATGGATATTGGGTTGCAAC
>NZ_JABVCQ010000056.1 GCF_014145225.1 Thiospirillum jenense | reverse complement strand
GGTTTATAGGTTTATCTGCTACAGCATTAAACAAAATTATGTAAAAACGTCATACTGCCGCTGTGTGCTGGTGATTTTCGCATTGTTCTAGCAAACAACGATAAACATTCGATAACAATTGTTCCCGAAAACTTTTAGGCGGCGTCACAAGATCAAGTTCACGTTTATAATAGCGGACACGTTCACTCACTGACAAAGCTAAAATATCAACGGTGTGATTATGTGCAGTTTCCATTGTTATTATCCTTTTCGCTATTCAATTAGTATGATGTTTTCAGACAGTTGGTACGTTAGTCAAGCATAGGCGCAATCCAGGCGACTGAGTGGGAACTGGTTCACAGATTTCGCCACCACTCAATAATAACCATGTCCTACCAATTGCTTAACTCACTACTGGAAATTTACTCCAGCACTACTTGAATACTGTCTGCATATTCCTTATCACAACTGCGCTGATAATGCATAAAATATTGTGTAATTACATGCTTAAAAGTGTAAGAGGGTGCGGTGATTGTCAGCACACTTGTTTAGAATGAGGCAGAATTTGTCAGATGATGACTTAAATCTTGCCAAGGTTGACGTTGCGCGCTAGTTTTTTAATTGAATTGCTAAATGAATAATCAAAAAATCACCACATCACGATTTTTAGAATAAATGTGAATTATGTATAAAGAATTTTATGGGTTGATGGACGATCCATTTCAGCTCAATTGTGATCGGCGGTTTTGTTTTATTCACCCAAGCTATGCCAAAGCAAAGGCATATATGCAGTTTGCATTACATCGTGCGGAAGGTTTTATTATGATTACCGGGCGCCCGGGTACTGGTAAAACCATGTTAATTCAAGATATTACTGCAACGATTAATCCTGCACAAATTAAAGTTGCCCATCTAGTCAGCGTACAATTAACCCCCGATGATTTATTAAGAATGACCGCGTTTGCTTTTGGGATTGATGCGCATCAATCACACAAAGCTGGCGTATTGCAACGTTTATTCGAATTTCTATTGCAACACGCTCAACAAGGCCGCCGCGCATTATTAATTATTGATGAGGCGCAGGATATTATTCCGTCAGCATTAGAAGAACTGAGATTATTAACTAATATACAATATGAAGGACATTCGATATTACAAATTTTTTTAATTGGTCAGGAAACCTTGCGCGACATCATACGCAGTGCTGAAATGGAACAAGTTCATCAACGCCTAGTTGCAGCATGGCATTTACAACCATTAAGCCGTTCGGAAATTATTGGATATGTGCGCCACCGTCTTGAAGCAGCAGGCTGGCGTGGTAATCCCGCGTTTAAGTCCGGTATATTCCCGTTAATTTATCAATTTAGTCAAGGAATTCCACGTCGAATTAATTTAATTTGTAGTCGCCTATTATTACAAGGATTCATTAATGAAACCTACATACTCACCGCAAATGATGCCGCAACAGTTTTTGCCGAATTACAACAGGAAGAATTAACGACAATAGATCAACTAAATGATGAACTATTACCATAGCTTTTCTAAGCGATTTTGGGGGTTAGCATAACGTACGCACGAACTCTCGTTTACCCTGAGAACGCCCAATGTCGTTACATCCTGCAATAGACTCAGTATGAACAGTCATTATTAAAACAACCGAAATTTGGTATTTACTGAGCATACCAATATAGCCGAAAATAATAATGTAAAACCAATAGAACAACTGCCACGCCGTTATACTGATTGTACCCAGCTTGATAAAAGCGTGATGACGGATGCGCTCAATTCACCAACACTCGGAGAATTACTGACTACTACTACCGTGCCACCCAAAATAGAAACACCTGATTCACCAGTCCAAGCGTCACTGCCAAATGAAACCTTGCCTGTATATTCATTCAAAACGGATCAAATAAACTTATTAACCGTCTCCATGTCGCCGTCCACTCAAATGACCCAGCTCGATACAATGAATAATGACACGATCATTATTCAACCCGATTCCAAACAATCAGCGTATCCTATCATTTATTGGTTTCAACAGCGTCCCTGGTTCCATTGGTTGATACTGATAACAGTAGGATTGTTATTTTCAATAGCAATTGCATGGATTGCCGTTGTTCAACCGACAGGTATGAATACTCTACTCATGGCACTGCGTAATGCATTACTTTTTCAATGACTGTTGGTTTTATTAGTTACTTTGCGGCATTTTTAGCCTATACAATTTTTAGCATATTGCTGCTGACTGCATGGCGCGGGCGCTTAACTGGTGCATTTGCATTAGCTGCTACTGGCAGCAGTGTTTTATGGACCGGCATTGCCTTATTATGGATTGATTCCGATCATGCACATTCAATCTGGCAATGGTTAAACAGCATTGTTGAATGGTTTCGTAATAGTACTTGGCTCTTATTTTTAACTTATATTTTAGTCATTGAACGTGACAATTCAATTCGACGAACATGGTTTGCTTTTATAATAATAGTATTATTTAGCACCGCATTCCTCACGATCGTTTTACCCATTTGGTTAGATGCATCTGGCGAACTTTGGTATAGTTTGTTATTAAAATCACAACTGTTTGGTGCAATTGGAATAGCAGTTGTCGGTTTGTTGTTGATTGAACAACTGTATCGCAATCGGCGCTTCAGTAATCGCTGGTCTATTAAACATCTCTGTCTTGGATTAGGCGCCATTTTTGCCTATGATTTATTTTTCTATTCAGAAGCATTACTCTTGCAGCATATTAACTTGCGTTTATGGGAAGCGCGTGGATTAGTCAACGCACTGGTTGTGCCATTGATTGCGGTTTCAACAGCAAGAAATCCTAGTTGGTCATTAGAATTACATGTATCGCGTGATGTGGTATTTCACTCAGCAACGTTAACAGGCGTCGGATTATATTTAATTGCGATGTCCGGCGCTGGATATTACATTCAGTTTATCGGCGGTAATTGGGGGATTGTACTGCAAACAGTGTTTTTGTTTGCTGCCGCTGTGTTGCTAATTTTGTTATTATTTTCGGCACAACTGCGCGCTCGTTTACGCATCTTATTAAATACACATTTCTTTAGTTTTAAGTATGATTACCGTGAAGAATGGCTACGTTTTACAAAAAACTTGGCAGCGGGTGGTGAAGATGTAACTGCCGCTGTCATTAGCGCATTGGGTATGATTATTGGCAGTCAAGAAGGATGGTTGTGGGTGCGCCGCGAGGCAGGTGGTTTTGAATGTGCCGGTTATGTGAATACAACAGCGCCGCTGGTAACATTTGAACCTGAGCACCATTCATTGCCAGTTTTTTTGGCACGCACTGGCTGGGTTATTGATTTAGATGAATATCATCACCGCCCTGATGTTTATAATGAATTAGAATGCCCAAATTGGCTGTTGCAATTACCACAAGCCCGCTTAGTCATTCCATTATTATTGCGTAATACACTATTTGGATTTGTCGTGTTGAGTCAGCCACGCTATCAGCAAACGTTGAATTGGGAAGACCGTTCGTTGCTTAAAACTGCAGGTTTGCAAGCGGCGGTGCATGTCGCACGACATATTGCCGATCAAGCATTGGTCCGCGCTCGTCAATTTGAAGCGTTTAATCAATTATCGGCTTATGTTGCGCATGACCTCAAAAATCTTTTAGCCCAGCAATCCCTGATTGTTTCTAACGCCGAAAAACATAAACACAACCCAGCTTTTATTGAAGATGTGATTCAGACCGTGCGCAGTTCAGTAGAACGGATGCAACGCTTAATGGCACAATTACGCGACGGGGTACGGGGAGATCAATTAGAGGTCTTTGCACTAGATGTGGTATTAAATGAAGTGATTGCATCACGCATAAAAATAAAACCAGCACCACAACTGCTGGATTCTGAATTAAATTTACAAGTTCGTGCAGACCGTGATCGTTTGCGTACTGTATTCAGTCATTTATTACAAAATGCACAAGAAGCAACCAATATGCAGGGTCAAGTGACTGTGCGATTACAACGTCATGGCAATAACCATGCGCTAATTGAAATTGCAGATGACGGTTGCGGCATGACAGTAGAATTTATTCGAGAACGGCTATTTCGACCATTTGATTCAACTAAAGGTCTGACCGGTATGGGAATAGGTGTGTTTGAAAGTCGTGAATTAATTCGACTACTCGGCGGTGAACTAACTGTACAAAGTCAAGCTAAAATTGGCACTGTATTCCGTATGGTTTTACCCATTCAACCTATAGCGAACAGCGCGGTGAATTCTATTACTTTACCAATCCAACATAGCTAACTAACGTGCTATTGTGAATAACAAAATTTTATTAGTAGTTGAAGATGACTTAGGTTTACAAAGTCAATTACGCTGGTGTTTTGATGAGTTCGAGGTCGAGGTTGCAGCTAATCGTCAAGAAGCACTTGTGCAAATACGACAACATCAACCCAGCGTCGTGACACTTGACCTCGGTTTGCCACCCGATCCTGGAGGAACACGCGAGGGATTAGCGACATTAGAAGAAATAGTTAATATCGCACCCATGACTAAAGTCATCATTATTACGGGTAATGATGATCGCAATAGTGCCGTACAAGCAATTAATTTGGGTGCCTATGATTTTTATCTCAAACCCGTTGACCCAACAATATTAGTATTAGTTGTAGAACGCGCTCACCGCCTGTGGGAATTAGAAAATGAAAATCAACGGCTGCAACAAATACGTCACCACTCGCCACTTCATGGCATTATTGGTAATAGTAATCTCATGTTACAGGCGGCACAAACTATTGAAAAAGTGGCACTGACAAATGCAACTGTACTGATTTTAGGCGAAAGTGGCACTGGTAAAGAATTGTTCGCTCGTGCATTACATCAATTGAGTAGCCGTATACCAAATCGACTCGTGGCTATCAATTGCGCGGCCATTCCAGAGCAATTATTAGAAAGTGAACTATTTGGTTATGAACAAGGCGCCTTTACAGGTGCAATAAAACAAACCAAAGGCAAAATTGAATGTGCGCATGGCGGGACGTTATTTCTTGATGAAATTGGTGATTTGCCATTACCATTGCAAGCAAAATTATTACGATTTTTACAAGAGCGCGTCATTGAACGACTCGGTGGGCGTGAAGAAATTCCGGTTGATTTACGCGTTGTATGTGCAACTCATCAGGATTTAGAACAAAAAATTACTCAAGGTTTATTTCGACCCGATTTGTTTTATCGTATTAGTGAAATCACCATCTCATTGCCGCCACTACGCGACCGTGGCAACGACGTACTCTTATTAGCACGCACATTTTTAAGTCAGTTTAACCGTGAGTTTAATAAAGCAATACGCGGTTTCACTCGTGATGCCACGACAGCTATTACACACTATAGTTGGCCTGGCAATGTCCGTGAGGTAGAAAATCGTATTAAACGAGCGGTGATTATGGCAGAAGGACGACAACTGACGTCCGCAGATTTAGAGTTAGACACCGCCTCAGTAAATAATGCTGATATATTTCCGCAGGCATATCATTGTGAAAATGCAGTTACGACATTGCGCATTGCCCGCGAAACTGCTGAAATTAGAACGATTCGCCGCGCTTTACAATACGCGAATGGCAAAATTTCACAAGCAGCTAAATTATTGGATGTTACTCGGCCGACCTTGTATAGTTTATTGGAAAAATACCAGATTAAAGTTGATTGAGTAGCATTCTAT
>NZ_JABVCQ010000055.1 GCF_014145225.1 Thiospirillum jenense | reverse complement strand
TAAAGCACCGCCAAGAAACGCACTACCTAATCATTCCGATAATGCTCATCGCATTATCTTTTTTAATTGATTTTAGAGCGATACTCTTTTGGTTTGGGATTGGCTATCTCTCGCATTGGTTCGCTGATAGTTTGACGATTACGGGCGTACCAATAACGCCAAACGACAAACACAAAATTCATTTACTAGGTGGAAAGATAAAAACGGGCGAGCCGTTAGAATACATCGTTGCGTTTGGTCTGCTTATTGCTTCGGTTTCCATATCATCGAACGCCCTCGAACTATTGAACCAAGAGCACGGCTTCAATAAGTATCATATGGATTACGGTTATCTACACAAAAACGGCATAATTGACAACAAAGAAGCCCTTGAGACGAGGTTTAAATTATTTTGAGAAGTAGCGAAATTCTTTACAACAAAACGGGAAGCGATGAGAGCTATACGCCCGCTTATGCGGTCGCTCCGCTCTTGAAGTACATTCCAAAAAACGCCGTGGTTTGGTGTCCGTTTGACACGCAAGAGAGTGAGTTCGTCAAACAGATTTCAAAGAAAAATAAGGTCATCGCTTCGCATATTGACTTTGAGCAAGACTTTCTGAATTATGAGCCACGACAAGCGTGGGACATGATAATTTCTAACCCACCCTTTACATGTAAGCGTTTAATCTTTGAGCGTGCTTTGAGTTTTAAAAAGCCTTTTGCTCTGCTTATGACTTGTGCGTGCCTTAATGACAAATATCCGCTATTTAGCTTCAAAGAGGCGAACGCTTCGCCTCAATTCCTTTTCTTCGACAAGCGAATACACTACAAACAAAACGGAACGATTGAAAAAAATACAACTTTTATGAGTGCCTATTTTTGCCGAAACTTCCTACCTAATCAAATCGTTTTAGAATTGCTATAATTTCAATCCTTACATGTAAGGATTGAAAGGAAAGCAATGTTAAAAAAAACCCTCTTCTTTGCTATGCTAGTGGCTCAAATTCAAGCGGGAACACTTGACGGCGTAGTTGTAGCGATTACGGACGGAGACACGCTTAAAATGCTCACCAATGATAAAAGAGAAATTAAAATCAGATTAGCAAAGATAGACGCACCCGAGAAAACGCAAGCTTTCGGGCAAGCCTCAAAAAAAGCATTGTCGGATATTTGTTTTTCAAAACCTTTACATGTAGAGATCGAAACGATAGACCGATACGGTCGAACCGTTGGAACGGTTACATGTAAAGGCGTAAACGCAAATTTAAAACAGATTGAAAACGGTATGGCGTGGGTTTATGTAAAGTATTCAAAAGATAAAAAGTTTATCGAGGAAGAGCAGAAAGCAAAAGAAAAAAAGGTGGGATTGTGGAGCGAACCCACGGCGACACCGCCGTGGGAATATAGAAGAGTTAAGCCGTCTCGTACAACTTCTTAATAGCCTCGATTTTAGAGATAAGAGCCTCACGCTCTCGCCTGCGTTGAGAAGCATAATTGCTTCTCAATTCTACTTCTTCACGATAGCGTATCGGGCAAGGTTTTAAAAAACTATAATCCACATCAGTAGCGGAAACATCGCCGATATTTAAGTTTTTAAAATGCCTTGATGACACGATAGTTTGCCTTTTATTTAAAATTGTTCTCACGATTTCCCCCTTTTCGTAACCTAAGTTATTGTATTTACACATGTACCAAACAATAGAGCGAGAGACATTTTTATCATTCTCTTTTATTCTTCGATACACGCTCAAATTATACCTCATTAAGATTTCAAGAAACGGCGTTACATCGCCGAATGTAATCAAATTTAAGTGAGGATTAAATCCCATTGATTGAGAAAAACTAACTTCCAACCGTCCAAAGAAAACGGAAGAGATACGGGAACGCTTAACAGCTTCCCGAATATCATCGACAACTTTGTACAATTCATCAACAGAGTAGAACAGATTACCCCGCCTTTGCGTTTTGATGACGAAATATGTTAAAATTCCATCAGGTTGAATTTTTGTACCCTCGCAAAAAGTCTTAAATTCTTTTCGTTGCCACGACCTCGCACAGTCGGGACAAGTGAGGTGCTTCCTGCACCTCCGACCTATCTCACAAATCATTTATCAATCCTTAGCTTTTATTTTTCTTGAACTGATGAAGTTTACTAGCGTGCCACGGGCACAGCCGAAAATCTTAGCGATACTCGCAACGGGTACGCCTTTGCCTACTAAGTCGATTATTTGCTCCTCCTTTCCATCTAGCTTACTTTTTACAATCGCCCCCTTTTTACGCCCAAGGATAACGCCCTCGCTCTTTCTGCGTTGTAACGCTTCTTTGGTTCGTTGGCTTATTAGTTCTCTTTCGATTTCAGCCGAAAGACCAAAAGCAAAAATGAGCACGCTAGACTGTATTTTGTTGTCTGTACCATTGATGATGAAGTTGCCTTTTATTACATGTGTGACAACGCCCTTTTCTGTAAGCTCTTTGAAAATTGTCATAACTTCCAAAATGCTACGACCAAGACGAGAAAGCTCAGAAGTCACGAGCACATCGCCCGCTTTTAGCGAGCCGATGAGGCGAGAGACATCACGCTCTTCGAGCTTGACCCGTGAGCTTATCGTCTCGCTGATGAACTCAACGGGCGAAAGTTTGAGACGGTTACAATATTCTAAAATGCCGTGTTTTTGATTGTCGTAATCTTGCTTATCGGTCGAGACCCTAATGTATCCGTAAACCATTTTAAACCCCTTGTGTTAGTTTAGAGGTATTATATCAAAACGCTGACACTATGTCAACAGTTTAAACGACCGTCTAGGCTGAACGAATACCGCCAACAGAAAAAGCAAAAAAACCGCCCCCCGCTATATATAAAAACTAGACATAAAAAAGCAGTCTAAACGCCCCTAAAAATGACTTTTTGAGGTCAAAAAAGAGGCAAAAAATGCCCTAAAAAAGGGCAAAAAATGCCCTTTTTCATCAAAAAAGCCAAAAAAAGCCAAAAAAGAGCCAAAAAGTGCCAAAAAATGGCTATTTCCTTACATGTAAAGGTTCTTACATGTAGAGATTTACCAAAAGCCTTACATGTAGAGCTTGAAATCAATCCTTACATGTAAAGGTTCTGAAATATCCTTACATGTAGAGCTTCCAATCAATCCTTACATGTAGAGATTTACCAAAAGCCTTACATGTAAAGAATACAATGCCCGCCCCTGCGGGGCGGAATACAGCCCGCCCCCTGCGGGGGCTAATGCAAGAGCACGCCCGCCACGGTCGGGCTTAATCGGCGAGCCTCGGTCTCGCCTCAAAATACAATAAGCTCCACCGTGCCACGGTCACGGTTACGCCCTACCGTGCCACGGTCACGGTAGGAAAACGCCCGCCCGCCCCTTTTTACGGGGCTATGGTGGGGGGCGGGCGTTTTAATCGCTCCCTCTACTCGGGCGGGCTTCACCCCTCAGCCCCCGCCCGCCCTCGTTGAGTTGCGGGAGCGAATAGAAAGCTCCACCGTTTGAACTTCGTATTTCCAAAATGTAGCCATTTAATATTCTTCTCATCGCTCACGGTTTCGCTTACCTTTCGCTTACCTCGTTTTTCGTCCATTTTTTCGCTTACCTTTCGCTTACTTGCTTTTCCTCACTTCGGGGACTTCGTGCCTCCGTGAGAAAACTTTGCGGGGGACTTCGTGCCCGCAAAGTCGCAACCAAGCGAAAGCCAAGCGAAAAAACGAACAAAGAAAAACGAGCCAAGCGAAAGCCAAGCGGAAACCGTGAGCGATGAGAAGAATTAGCCCGCCCGCAGTCCATAGTTATTATAGAAGAGATTGACCGACCAAAGCAGGGTTTAAGTTTAGAGCGATTGAATTGTACAGTCTAAACGAACGACTAAACAATGCGATAAAAGGCTATTGTAAAAAGGTCTATAATTTGCTATAATAGTACAGTTTAAAAGGGAAAAAGGGTCTAAACGAACAATGACATACTTAAGACTAAAAAAGCTCAATTCTGAAAGCCCCGTCAAAGGAATTGTACTCAGAACAAAGCCACGCAAATATTCTTCTACATGTAAAGAAAAATGGATTTCAAAAAAAAGCTCAATCCTTATCACGGGCGTGGCAAGTGCGGGAAAAACAAGAGAGTTGGAAAAGCTATACAATGCAAGAACAGAGATTTTTCCAAAAGATACTTTCATAAAAATAAACGCTCACGAAAGTGTCGGCGATTGGATTACAAAAAACCTGACTGAAAAAGTTTTGACCCAATTTATCGAAAGCCACAATGATGACGAATTGACATATCAATATTTGAGCAAGAACGCAAAAAAGCAAACCGTTCAGCTTGAAGCTCTTGAATATTTCGCTAGCGGTTCGATTGTGTTCATTGACGACCTCGATAAAATGCAAGGACGAAAAAAAGAGTTTTTGAAACAAATCGTAAAAAACGCCCGCATTGTCATTGCTTCCGCAGAAAGCGAGTTGTCTATCGACAAAACTCTCTTTTCTATTTTGAAGCAAAAAAATTTTAACGAAATCCCGCTCACAAGCGGGACAAGCTACGACATGACAAACGCTTCAATCATCATTTTAATTATTGCGATGTTAGCCACGGGTCAGCACGAATTGGCGGGCTTGATTATGGTCGCCCGCTTTGCGATGAGAGGAAAGACAAAGTGAACGCATTACGCAAGCGTAACGCCTCCATATTACTTCCCACCCACGAGGCTAACCGTATTTTGCCTGACCTTTCGCTTACTTGCTTTTCCTCACTTCGGGGACTTCGTGCCTCCGTGAGAAAACTTTGCGGGGGACTTCGTGCCCGCAAAGTCGCAACCAAGCGAAAGCCAAGGCAAAACACGGTCTTAACGCCTCGCCCCACCCTTAATTTTAAAGAGCAAAGAGAGGATTTTTAAATGCAAACTTACACAGTGCACGCCGAAAAAATGCACGAATTACTCCACGCCTTACATGTAAAGGAAGAAAAGGCGAGAGCTTCAATCTTTGAGCAAGAACTAGCCAAAGAATACGAGCAATTAAGAAAACTATTGTTGGCAACCATTATCAAAAACAAAGGCGAAAAATGAGAAAAATAATTTTGGCGATACTCGCAATTTGCTTACATGTAGAGGCAAACGACAAAGCACCCGCAACAATAACAAAAGAAGATATTTTGCTAATGCAGAACTTCGCCCCGACCGTTTACAAAACCGTGCAGAAAGTACCAAAAGAGAAAAAAATCGCCACCGCCGTGGCGTTCTTAATGGATAAAATGGTTTATCGTGTTGATTACAATAAGCTAAAAATTGAAGCCGTGGCGACCACGGGAAGAAGAACCGCCCGTGGAAGCGAAGAGGGAACGAACACGGGAATTTTCCCGTCTGATTTTAACTACTACAATGCAGGACTTCAAGCAACTTACCCGCTTTTAGACGACAAAGAAAAAAGAGAAATTCAAAAGAAAAAGATTGATTTCAAAATAGAAATAATTGAAGATGTAAAAAAATATTTTGAAGCAGAAAACGAAGAGCACGCCACGGCTACGATTTTGGAAGTCGTAGAGCTAAAACAAATTAGAGCAAAAGCTCGAAGCACAGAGGGAATTATCGCCCTTGATGAGCGTATCGTTTTGATGGAAAAACTAGCAGAATTAAAAGCAAAACAAGCGACCGCAAGAACTGAAAAAAGTGCCCTACTTGAAAAGCTTTTAAGCTATTTAGAAGAACGAGAGCACGCCGACTTTATGGAGATTTTACAATGACTTGGAAGAGCCACACGGCTATCGCCGTGGCAATAGCTTTGCCATTCTCGCCCGCTTCGCTCCCCGCTGTAATCATCGGGGCGACCGCTCCCGATTGGCTCGAATATGTTTTAAAATTCTTTGGCGTACATG
>NZ_JABVCQ010000054.1 GCF_014145225.1 Thiospirillum jenense | reverse complement strand
TTGCTGGATTAAAGCGATTTCGTATTCTTTCAGATCGGCTCCGTATTCATAACTTTGATTTATATGACAAAATTCTCGGTGTTTGTGCTGGATTGTAGAATTTCAACCTAGCTAACTAGCTGATTTTGCTAGTTAAAACAACTCTATTATGGGAACGGTTACGGCGGAAACAGATATTAAATGCGCCTTTTTACCGGCAAAAAACATTAGCCAATTTCATTGTTGATTTTTACTGTGCTGCGGCGCAATTAGTGATTGAACTTGATGGTTCACAACACTACGCACCCAATGCGCTGGTTTATGATGTCGAGCGAACGCGGATTTTAGAAGCAATGGGATTGCTGGTTTTGCGCTTTGATAATCGACAGGTCATGCAGGAATTAGATGCGGTGGTACAGGTTATTGCGGAGGCTGTGCGGGTGCGTCTTATTTCATAACATCCCAACCGCCTTATCTCATAAATCCCCCCTACCCCCCTTTTGCAAAGGGGGGAAATAAAAACCCCCTTTTGCAAAGGGGGGAAATAAAAACCCCCTTTTGCAAAGGGGGGAAATAAAATCCCCTTTAACAAAGGGAGTCACGAGCGTAGCGAGTGGGGAGATTTAATCAAATAGAAAATGCCCGCCGCTTGATTGAAAAATCGGGCGACGGGTTTTTTGTTTGTGTTGTGGTATGCTTAACATTCACATCATCGTGATTTGATATTTAATGAACTTTACGCTGAGTCAACATGCTGAAAAGATGGTACGAGAACGAGAGATCAATTTAGCGTGGTTAAGTGCAACACTACACGCACCAGACATTTCTCAATCCGACCAAGACGACCCAACACTTGTGCATGTGTGGCGACGTATTCCCGAATTCGGCAATCGTTTTTTGCGCGTGATCTACAACCACACCACCACGCCGCCGCATATTGTCACTGTCTATTTTGATCGTTCAATCAAGGGCAAACGATGACTTTCGACTACGATCCTGAAACAGATGCGCTGTATGTTCGCCTCAGCGACGCCAAAATCATTGAATCAGAAGAAGTCCAGCCGGGCATCATTTTAGATTTTGATGATAATGGTCAAGTTGTGGCGGTCGAAGTGTTGCGAGTCAACCAGCGCCGTATGAAACCGCTACCGGCAGCCGCGTAGGTTGCGCCGCGAGGCGTGACCCGTTAAATCCCCCCTACCCCCCTTTTGCAAAGGGGGGAAATCAAAACCCCCTTTAACAAAGGGGGTCACGAGCGTAGCGAGTGGGGGGATTTAATCAAAATAAGCCCGCCGCTTGATTGAAAAATCGGGCGGCGGGTTTTTTAATGAACTTGGATGATTAAATGAAATGTACACAATACTTTTTATCAACTTGTCAGCGCGCAGATCGCGCTTGCATTGAGACTGCTTGGATTGAGTTTGTTATTCAACATCCAGCGCAAGAGTTGATTCAACAAGATGGCAGAATTCGGCGTTGGGCATCAATTTCAGAAGCCAATGGTAAATATCTTCGGGTTGTGCTACTGCCTGATGGTGAGACTGTTCACAATGCTTTTTTTGATCGAGGGTTTGCATGATGAAAATAAAATACTTTCAGGATACGGACACACTCTATATTGAATTACGCAGCGCGAACATTATTGAAACGCGAGATTTAGACGAGAACACGTTAATTGATCTGGATGATGCCGGCACCATTTGTGGTATTACGATTGAACATGCACAAGAACGGACAGATTACCCGAGCTTTTCGTTTGAACAAATTGCCGCATAACAGCAAAAGCAGCATAGGTTGGGTGGCAGCAGCGAGGCGTGACCCGTTAAATCCCCCCTACCCCCCTTTTGCTAAAGGGGGGTTACATCACAGTATCTAATCTATACTTTGCTCAACATTAGCGCGGAATGTTCGTAACATGCGATGTCAACCTACGTTACCACGAGAGAAGCGGCAAAACGCCTCGGATGTCACCCAGAAACGCTTAGAAGATGGGCAAATGCCGGCAAAATCCCGCACATTCGCACCAGTAGCGGCCAGCGGCGCTACGACGTTGACGCCTATTTGCGAATACAAACTCAGCGCATTGTCATTAGCTATTGCCGCGTCTCTTCATTCAAACAGCGCCATGATCTCGACCGCCAAGTTCAATTCATGCGCAATCAATATCCGCAAGCAGAAATCATTAAAGACATCGGTAGTGGACTCAACTTCAAACGCAAAGGACTTAAAACCATTTTGGAACGCGCAATGCGCGGCGATTGCATCCAGCTTGTGGTTGCCCACCGTGACCGATTGGCAAGATTCGGATACGAACTCATTCAACAAGTTATTGAACACAATGGTGGAGAACTCGTGGTTCTCGATCAAACTTCTCACTCGCCAGAGCATGAACTCACAAAAGACTTGCTCAATATCCTTCACGTCTTCTCGTATCGAATGCACGGACTTAGCAATTACAAAAAGCAAGTTAATCAAGCTCTCACCGACACGCAGTCAAAAAAAGATATTTAAGTATTGGATGACTGTTTCCCGTTATGTGTTCAATTGGACGATTGATTTTATTCGCTCGTGTCAAAACTGGACGCCCAATTGGATGGAGATTAAAAAATACGCAACACAATTATTACCACATTGGACAAAAGAGTGTCCGTTTCAAATTAAAGCAATTGCAATAAAAGATGCAACGGCGGCGTTTTTTAAGGCAAAAGGTAAACCACAATTTCGCAGTCGGAAATCACCGCAACAGTCGTGCTTTATTCCCAAAACAGCAATTAAAATGTCGGGGATTTATCCTAAGATTTCTGGTAAAGGTTTGTCGCTTTCTATTCAGATGACACTTGTGGTTTTATTGGATCAGGTGATTTTTCGCGTATTCAGCGGTTGGCGTATCATTTAGATGACTTGATTTCCAGAATGACTAAAGCATCTAAGCAACGTCAACATAAAATGCGGATTGCGGCGGCACGAATGCGGGAAAAAATCAAACATCTCATTGATGAGTTGCACCACAAAACTGCGCTTTTTTTAGTGAAAAACTTTGAATTGATTTTATTGCCAACGTTTGAAACGCAAGCAATGGTGAGTAAAGCGGGGCGTAAAATTAGATCAAAAACGGTGCGTTCAATGCTGACGTTCGCGCATTATCGTTTTAAGCAGTTCATTAAACATAAAGCGTTTGAATACGGTAAGCGGGTTGTGGATGTTAATGAAGCCTATACTAGTAAAACGCATCCAGAAACGGGTGAAGTTAAAAACATCGGTGGCGCAAAGTTAATTCGACTCTTATCCGGTGCATGGGTTAATCGTGATTTAGTTGGTGCGCGTAATATCTTATTGCGCGCTTTGGTAGATACACCCCAATCTGCGGATTGGCAGTTAAACGTCTTTCAGCATTGTTGAGCGATGTTTAAGAAAAAAGTATCGGAAGAAGTATTTAATGCACGATGAATATGATGTTAACGACTGTCAAATGACTGACTACTTTCGCAACGATGTTTTAATTAAACGTCCTTATATTCAATTGCATTGGTGTCTCGCCGCAATTCAAATGTCGATACGACGTGAAATACAAGCAGACGATGGGCGTATTCGCTACTGGTGGTTTGTCCCTGAATTACGACGTTATTTGCGCGTGGTCACACTTGCGGATGGTGTGACGTTGCATAATGCTTTTCCTGATAGGAGATTTAAGCCATGAGACTTGCTTATGATCCACACACCGATTCTCTTTATATTCATCTGTGTGAACGAACCGCAGTTGATTCTGATGAAGTGACGGATGGCGTGGTGCTTGATTTTGATGCAGATGGCAATTTAGTTGGCATTGATGTGCAACACGCGAGTCAAAAAGCTGATTTAAGTTGTTTAATGGTGAATCACAGTCCATTTGGACAGTTAAAAGCGGCGTAGGTTGGGTTGCCGCTGTTGGCAACCCAACTTCTCACCCACCGCTTCAACCTGACTGAATGAAAATGCCCGCCGCTTGATGTTGAATCGGGCGGCGGGTTTTTGTTGTAATATGCTTCATTGATGTCCTCAATTGAAAAAATTCTTGAACAATTGCGCCGTGAGCCGGCAAATGTGCGCTTCGCTGACCTTAAAAAAGTGTGCGAATGGTTTTTTGGTGAGCCGCGTCACACTGGCAGCAGTCATTTGATTTTCAAAACACCTTGGTCAAATGATCCACGAGTGAATAGAGTTGTTTTAACTAGCAAAATCAGCTAGTTAGCTAGGTTGAAATTCCACAATTCAGCACAAACACCGAGAATTTTGTCATACAAATCAAAGTTATGAATACGGAGCCGATCTGAAAGAATACGAAATCGCTTTAATCCAGCAATACTATGCTCAACAAAAATACGCTCTGAAGCAAGCTGTTTATTGGTAGTTTTTGGTTCACTTGTTAATGGTTTGTTTTTAGATTTTTTGTGTGGAATTGAAATGCTTTTACACCGATAATTATTAACAATTCCGATGTATCCTGAATCAACTCTAATTGTACAATTTTCAAACCAGGGTAGCTCTGGTGGAAATTCTTGTTTTAATAGATGAAAGTCGTGTCTTCTACCGCCATAAGGACGACTTAAATATTTAATAAATCTATTTTTAGTCGAAATCAGCATGGTTTTTAACGTATGAGCTTTTTTTTACCCGAGTAGGTTTCTTTTTGCTGTTGGTCATCGCTGGGGCGTTGTATGCGCTGTTCAGTAGCATCAAAAATTAAGTCTTTTGCCGATCTTGCTTTAGGTCTGATGTTGTAATTTTCATTTATTTTTCTCGTGGTATTTGGAGAAATTTTATTGCACTATCATTCATTCTTTACGTTAGAACAACTCTAATATTCAAAATTTTGATGGTAAAGCAAAGCCTTATCAAGTACGGCAGGTGTTGCGAGCAATCGATAAACTGGAGCAGCAAACACATGAACGTTAATTGCTATATTTATCAAATTACTTGGTCGCCTGAAGATGATGCTTATTTAGGGCGATGTGTTGAGTTTCCAGCATTAAGTTGGCTGGCGTCAACGCCAGAAGAAGCGCTATTAGGAATACGACAAGTCATAGCTGATGTTATTGCCGACCTTGAAATCAATGCCGAATCTATTCCAGAACCGGTAGATAAAAAACACTACTGCAAAGCCGCGTAGGTTGGGTTGTGTGCCATGCGCGGGATTGGTGAATAATGACCAAACCCAACGGCACACAACCTGACATTTCCCCCGAAGAAATCCCCCCTCTCCGAAGAAATCCCCCCTCCCCCCCTTTTGCAAAGGGGGGGGAAATCAAAACCCCCTTTTGCAAAGGGGGAAATCAAACCCCCTTTAACAAAGGGGGTCACTCGCGTAGCGAGTGGGGGGATTTAATCAAATAGAAAATGCCCGCCGCTTGATTGAAAAATCGGGCGGCGGGTTTTTTGTTGGGGAGGAACCATGCCAGTTGTTTTACGTTTGGAAGGATTCAAATTCTTCTTTTATGCCAATGAAGGTGATCCGCGTGAACCAGCCCATATTCATGTCAGGCGCACCGGCGCTGAAGCAAAATTCTGGTTAGAACCACAGGTGCAACTGGTGAGAAATGATGGCTTTAATGCGCCAACCTTGCGTAAAATTGCAGCACTCGTTGACATTCATCAAACGCAATTACGGAGAGACTGGTATGAATATTTCACCTCAATCCGCCCGAGTGGATGACAACACGCTGTGGGTTGAATTGCGGGACGGACGCACTTTAGGTGTGCCGTTGGTGTGGTTTCCGCGCTTGCTATCGGCAACGCATGAACAGCGCAACACGTTTGAGTTGAGTCCACGCGGGATTCACTGGGACGCATTAGATGAAGATATTTCGATCGCTGGTTTATTAGATGGCTTGGGCGATATGACGCATGACAATCGCATTGCTGCCTAGCCGCGTCGGTTGGGTTGCGCTGCGAGGCGTGACCTGATGATTGAATGAAAATGCCCGCCGCTTGATTGAAAAATCGGGCGGCGGGTTTTTTTGTGCGTGATTGGTTTATACTTAAGTCACAGCAAGTGCCGTAACGGAAC
>NZ_JABVCQ010000053.1 GCF_014145225.1 Thiospirillum jenense | reverse complement strand
CTGAATCAACAAAGATCAATAGATTTTCATACACCCGCTCGGCCAGTTCATTCTGAATTGCCAAGCGCTGGTCACGTTCCGGCAAGCCATCAATTAAAAACACCACCACGCCGCCCAATTGCGCAATTTCACTCACTTGCCACGTTTGGTCATTCAGCGTTAATGCAAATGGCTCGTCATTATCCGAATAAGACCAGCCCAATTCAGCAATGAACAACTGTTGAAAATCAAAGTTTTGCAAACAATCGCGCAGGCGGTTAATGTGGAGTTGGTGATGGGACATAATAGATGCTCATACTGTAGGTTGGGTTGCGCAAGCAACCCAACAATTTGCTAAGTTGCCACCTTAGCATTATGCTATCATTCAATTCAACAGCTATTATCAATAAACGCCAACGAAACAAATGATGAGGTTAAAACGAAACCATGAATACTGATGATCTATGTATTATAAATGGCGTGGTAACGAAGATTTGTTATACAACCGTAGCGGGGCGCGCACCGCTGACACCGCATGAATTACATTTTTTTGATGAAATTGTCTCGGCACGCGCTGACGACATTATCGCAAAATGGATTGACTTTTTTGTGATGCACAAGCCAATTAAATCCGAAACGATTACCCGGAGGTTTAAATGACTGCTCAAATAATTAACATTGTGTCCGCTGTAGAAATGCGCAATTATCGTATTCAATTAACCTTTGATGACGGTACTCAACAATGCGTGGATTTCAAACCATTTCTAACTAAAGCCGTGCATCCTGATATTCGCGCTTATCTTGATCCACAGCGGTTTTCAACGTTTCGGATTGAATACGGCGAACTGGTCTGGGGCGAATATGATTTCTGCTTTCCAATGATGGATTTGTACTGTAACCAAATAGAAAAAAACGCCATCTTTGACACAGCTGCATAATGTTCATATCGAAAAAGCGCGCTGGTTATCGTTTCATCAGACCGGTGCCGCACCGCTCACTGCATCACCCGTTCATAGACATCGTGCAATAATAAACGACAGCCCAACGTATTCAACTCAATCACCGCAGTGCATTGCACATATTCCGTCAACAACCATTGCTGGTGCGCCTGGCGTTGATACTGTTCAATACGACATTCATGCTGCGCCACCAATAGATAATCCTGCACCGTTGGCACGGTGCGATAATGCAAAAACTTGGCACCGCGATCATAGGTTTCGGTGGACGCCGATAGCACTTCAATAATGACCAATGGATTGAGCAGCGTATCTACCGCCTGATCTTCAAAGAGCGGTTGACCACACACGGCCACCACATCAGGATAGGTGTACATGCCGGTTTGATTCACTTTAACCCGCATATCATTGGTATAGACTTCACACGGTTGGCCGCGCAATTGCCGATGCAATGCCGCTAATAGATTCGCGCAAATTAAATTGTGCGCTCGACTCGCCCCCACCATTGCATGAATAGCGCCGTTAATATATTCATGGCGCGTCTCCTGCTGCCGTTCCCAAATCAAATACTCCGCCGCCGTCAATTGCAATTGCGCCGGTAACGCATTCATTTTAATCTCCTATTGTGTTGCAGTGCAATTCGGTTGATAATACCGATTCATCCCCATTTTATTTGCCACCCATTCCCGCCATGCCGCGCATTTTTGACAACATCAATCAAGATTTACTCACCGCGTTATTAGAGACACTGCGCGTCGGTCATAGCGCCGATCTGTGCGTGGGTTATTTCAATTTACGCGGCTGGCAACCGCTCGGCGATGTAATTGAAGCGTGGCGCGGCGGCGACGGTCAGTGCTGCCGCGTATTGATTGGCATGATGGCGGGCGCGGCGAGTGACGAGTTGCGCACCGCCCTGCGCCAGCAAATGTCGGCAAAACCCAACAAGTTGCAATTAGACAACGCCACCGTGAAACGCGACACGCAGCAAATGGCCGCGGCCTTTCGTGACCAATTGCTGTTCCGCGCCCCGACCGCCGCCGATCACGCCACGTTGCAGCAACTGGCGCGGCAACTCACCGCCGGTCAGGTGCGGATCAAGTTGCATTTGGCCTACCCGCTCCACGCCAAGTTGTATCTAATCCACCGCCACGACGCGAATAATCCGCTCACCGGGTTTGTCGGTAGCAGCAATTTGACTGTTGCGGGTTTGCAACGGCAGGGCGAATTAAACCTCGATGTGCTAGAACACGACGCCTGTCGCAAATTAGCAACGTGGTTTGAAGAACGCTGGACGGATCGCTCGTGCGTGGACATTTCCGCCACACTGGCGCAGATCATTGATGAAAGCTGGGCGGGGGCGCGGTCGGTGCCGCCGTTCCACGTTTATTTGAAAATGGCGTGGCTGTTGTCGGCGGACGTGCGCGCCGGTTTAGCCGAATTTCACCTTCCCGCCCCGTTCGCCACCGAGTTGTTTGAATTCCAGCAAGCTGCCGTCAAGATCGCCGCACGGTATCTCAACGAGCGCGGCGGGGTGTTACTTGGTGACGTGGTCGGGTTGGGCAAATCGCTGATGGCCACCGCGCTGGTCAAGTTGTTTGAAAACGATCACGGCTGGGCGACGCTGATTATTTGCCCGAAAAATCTGGTGGGCATGTGGCAAAAAAACTACGTTGATCGCTACGAACTCAACGCCCGCGTGTTGTCACTGTCACGGGTGCCACGCGACCTGCCCGAGCGGCGCTACCGACTGGTACTGATTGATGAATCACACAATTTGCGCAACACGGACGGCAAGCGGCGGCAGGCGTTGCGCGATTACATCACCGCCAACGACAGCTACGTCATCCTGTTATCCGCCACGCCGTACAACAAAAATTACCAAGATTTAGCCGCGCAACTGGGCTTGTTTATTCGAGAAGATGCCGATGTCGGGATGCGGCCGGAGCGGTTATTAGCCGAAATGGGCGGCGAGGCGGCATTTGTCGCCAAACACCAGTGCGCGGTGCGCTCGCTCGCGGCATTTGAAAAAAGCGATTATCCCGACGATTGGCGCGATCTGATGCGCCGTTACTTGGTACGCCGCACCCGCAGTTTCATCATGCAGCATTACGCCGAACGCGAGAGCGACGGGCGCGCATTCCTGCGCTTTGCTGACGGGCAGAAATCCTATTTTCCCCAGCGCCAGCCGCGTAATGTCACCTTCGACATCCGCCCCGACGATCCCTACGCGCAACTGTACGCGCCCGAGGTGGTGGCCACGCTCAACCAATTGCACCTGCCGCGCTACGGGTTGGGCAAATATTTGCAACCGCTGCCCGCTCACCTGACCGATGAGCAGCAGCAAATCACCAAAAATCTCACTCGCGCCGGTACGCGGCTGATCGGCTTTTGTCGCACCAATTTACTCAAGCGGCTGGAGAGCGCCGGGGCGGTTTTTTTGCAATCGCTCGAACGGCATATTTTGCGTAATTTCAGTGTGTTACACGCACTTGAACAGGGACTCGACATCCCGATTGGGACGCAAGATGCCGCGCTGTTGCTGGACTTGGATGCCGATTTCGACACGTTGGCGGGGGATGCGGCGGCAGACGCTGGGGCGGCAGACGACGCGGTACTTGACACGGATGCGGCCGCCCAGTTGACGCACACCGAAGCTGCCTACCGCACCCGCGCCGCGCAACAAGATACGCACTACCGCACCCAGTACCGCAACCGCTTTCGCTGGCTACCCGCGCACCTGTTCACCGACCAACTGGCAAAGGATTTGTTAGCCGATGCGCGGGCGTTACTCGCGGTGCTGGCGCGGTGCGGGACGTGGCAGGCGACCGCGGACGCCAAATTAGCCAAATTACACGCACTGGTCACGGTCACGCATCCGACGGATAAGGTGTTGATTTTCACGCAATTTGCCGACACGGCCGAGTATTTAGCCGCCGAATTGCAAACACGCGGCGTCGCGCAGGTCGCGGTCATCACCGGCCACCGCGCCAACGCCACGTCACTGGTGCAACGCTTCGCCCCCGTCGCCAATCACCAGCGGGCGGCAGTCGCGGCCGCCGACGAGGTGCGCGTGTTAATCACCACCGACGTCTTGTCCGAGGGGCAAAATCTGCAAGACTGCGCCATCGTGGTCAATTACGACCTACCCTGGGCAATTATTCGGTTAATTCAACGAGTTGGGCGGGTAGATCGCATCGGGCAACGCGCCGCCGTGATTTGCTGCTACTCGTTCATGCCCGCGGCCGGGGTTGAGGCATTATTGCAACTGCGGCAGCGGGTACTGAGTCGTTTGCGCGACAACGCCGAGGTGGTCGGCTCAGATGAGGTGTTTTTTGACGATGCGGCGCAAATCCAACAGTGGCATGATTTATACACTGAGAGCGGGCGGGCGCTGGAGGATGTTGGCACGGATGACGATGTGGATTTGGCGTCCTATGCGTATCAAATTTGGCACAACGCCACCGCCGCGGATCCAAGTTTAGTGGCCAAAATCGAACAGTTACCCGAAATGGCGGCCGCGACCAAATCACAACCCGCGCACCGGCCGACGGCGGATGGCGTGGTGCTGTATCTGGAAACGCCGCAGGGCAACGAATTATTGGCGCGAGTGGATGCGCACGGGCGGGTGATTAGCTACTCGCAACTGGCCAATTTACAGGCGGCGGCCTGTCGCGCTGATACCACAGCGCTGGCGCTGCACCCGCACCATCACGCGCTCGTGACGCAGGGAATCGCGGCGACTGTTGCGGAAGAACAACGTAGCACTGGTGCCTTGGGGCATGTGCAGGGCGCACGGCGGCAGGCATATGAGCGCCTCAAGGTGTATCAAAAACACCACCGCCAGCGCCGTGATTTAATACCGCTGCTGGATGAAATGCTCACCATACTGTATCGCTATCCATTAACCGCTCATGCCAAAACCACTGTTAAACGGCAATTGCGTTATCGCATTGGTGATGAGGCGTTCATTGCTTTGTTAATTAAACTGTATCAAGAGCGGCGGCTGTGTGTCATTAGTAACACGGCCGATCAATCTGATGCACCGCGCTTGCGTTGTTCATTGGGAATATGGGCGGAATGAGGCGGCGCAGTTCAGCGTTATTCTGCCCATGTCAATTGCGCTAGTTGCTGCGTTTTATTCACCGTTTCGACACTCACCCGGCAGACCCGCGCCAATAACTCGATCACCTGTTCTTTATAATCGGCGAATTGATAAGTATTAAACTGTTCCCGAATGGTCGAGTCTTTGGGCGTCCGTTCCTTGTATTGATCTAATACCCATTCCAATGCCGAGCGGCTGCCGAGTTGGTATTCCCACGCAACGGCGGGAATTTCCATTAACGTCGTCGCGCTGTCTATTTCAATCGTGCCATCAGTTTTATTCGCTTTTAACCGACATTTAGGCGCAGTTTTGCTGTCATACTCAATTCGCTTTAATGGCCACGGCGGCACGGTTTCAAACTCGGTGTGCAATTGCACCAATTCACCACCAATGCGCGACCATGCCCAAAAATCGGGATGGATTGGAATACGCGGGAATTCACTTTTCAAATTGAGGGCGAATTGTTGGCGATAGCGCGGGTCGTGCAAGACGGCATAAACGTAATCAAAAATGGCGCGTTTGGTAATAGTCGTGTCGTGATACTGCTGTTGAAAATGATTTAATGACCAATCGGTGATGTTGTCGTGTTGAATGCCGTCGTCAGCATAAGTCCAAAGTGGTAAAAAATGCGGATGCTCTAATAAATCGTAGCAAGGGATTAACGAAACCGCCAATGTTTGAAATGGTTTATTTACCGGTACGCCGGAAATACCTATCACAATATTTTGATGCTTGATACCCTCTGGAAACAATTTAGGTAACTGATAAGTACGACTAATAACAATTTTATCGTGATAGAAAAAATTATTAAAATACGGGCGATAAGCACTCGACATAATGTGCGCACGTTTATGTTTTAATGACGTATTTTTAGTAAGATAAGCAATGAGTTCAGTTGTCCACTTAATGCGGCGATCCACGAATAATTCAATTGCTTGTTTTTTGTCTGATTTTTTCCAACGTACTCTTTCTGTGTTATAGAATTCAACGAGGTATTTTGTTTTATAATAGACCTCTTCTTTTGAATACCCATAAATCCAGTCATCTCGATTTGTTTTGATTCCCTGTGAATACAACTTAAAAATCACCTCCTCTGTTTTGCCCGCTTTACCGTCTTTACTTGCCACCGCCAACCAATGACTCCAATCCTCAGTTGGTTGATTTAACCATTCACCTTTTGCACTCGGTCTAATACGGCAAAACTCACCCGCTCGTTCCAATTTACGCAATGAATGATGCGTTAACCAGCGGCGTTTTTCTATAGCTAATAAAAAGTCATCCAATGCCAAATAACGAATGTGGCACTCACCTGTCTGTGTTGGATTACGCACTAAAAATGTAATGGCGACGCCGGTTTGAATACCAAATACATTATGCTGTGTACCAGAGATTTTAGGATTTTTGCGCACATCACTCATTAAATCTACAATCCAAATCTCCTGAAATTCCATTGCCAATACTTTGCGCAATCCATCCGCCTGCCGCGCATCTAAATACGAACGATTGGTAATAAAACCAACAATTCCATACTCCCCAATTCGATCCGACGCCCAGCGCAAAAAGCGCACGAATGGATCGTACAATTTAGTTTTTTGCGCGGTACTCGCCGCTAGATACGTTTCTTTAATC
>NZ_JABVCQ010000052.1 GCF_014145225.1 Thiospirillum jenense | reverse complement strand
TTTAGACAAATACGCATCAGGCGTACTTTCTAATGCGCCCATGACCATTTCATTGGTATTTTCGGCCGTGACCATAATAAACACGGTGGACAAATCAACCGTCCCTTCGGTGCGGGCTTGATCTAATACTTGCTGGCCATCAATCCCGTCGCCCAAATTATAATCACATAGCACGATGTCATAATGGCGATTGCGCAGTTTAATTAACGCTTCTTCACCGGTAGCGACCGGGGTGATGTCGTGATATTCCAGTGACAATAACATTTGCCGCAAGGTGCTGCGCATGTTTTGAAAATCATCAACAATGAGAACAACGTCGTTTTTGATGTGTGGATTATTTGACACTGTATGATTAACCATCACTCGCGCCTACTTTAATGGGTCTATATTGATTGGCGCGTCAGTTGATTACGGGTGATCTTCACTCAGAACTCAGAGTGCGTGCTTATTGCCATGTGCGTGTAAGTTAAATCGGCGTTTTATTGGTGACGCCATTCATGGCTTGCCACAACTGCCGCGCTGTCGCCTCGGGATCGGGCGCGGTGCAAAGCGCCGCCACCACCGCGATCCCCTCCACCCCCGCCGCCCGCACCGCCGCCGCGTGTTGCGCATTTAACCCACCAATCGCCACCATCGGCAGCGGGCTGGCGGCGCGCAATTTCGCTAATCCCGCCAAACCCAGTGGCGCGGCGTGATCGCGTTTAGTGGTGGTAGCAAACACCGGCCCGACGCCGAGATAATCGGTGTTCTCCAGATCAACGGCCGGTATTTGTGCAAGGTTATCAATGGATTGCCCGATCACCGCGTGCGCCCCCAGCACCGCTCGCGCTGCCGCCACGCCGCCGTCGGCTTGACCCAAATGCACGCCAACGCCGAGCGCCTGCGCCACCGCCACACGGTCGTTGACGATCAATTGCACGGCGGGGTGATTGGTTAGCACTGTTTGCACCTGCCGCCCGAGCGCGATCAAGTCCGCGTCACTGGCGGATTTGTCGCGTAGTTGCACCATTGTCACACCGCCGCGCACGGCCGCTGCGACTGTTGCAACGATGCCACGCGAGCCGCATAACTGCGGATCAGTGACAAAATAGACTGATAAATCAAAGGGTAAGGTTGTGGTTGACATGAGACACACCGCCGGTTTAGCGGCCGCTGCGATCAGGAGTCCGTTGGATGGAGCGCATAATACAACTGTTGTGCTAACCGTGAACCGATCCCCGCCACGCGAGCCAAATCAGCGACGCTGGCGCTGTGCAATCCACGCAGTCCACCAAATGCGGTCAGCAATTGCCGCCGCCGTTTCGCCCCAATGCCGGGGATGTTATCCAACGCTGACGCCTGCCGCGCTTTGCTGCGCCGGGCGCGATGACCGGTGATGGCGAAACGATGCGCCTCGTCGCGGAGGTGTTGAATCAAATGCAGCGCAGGCGAGTTGGGCAAGGTCGCCAGCGGTTGCGCGTCACCCCAGCGCCACAGCGTTTCCTCACCCACTTTGCGCGCCGCCCCTTTGGCGACGGCGACGATGCACGGCAGAGTCACGCCCAGCGCCGTCACGGCCTCGGCAACGGTGCGCAATTGCCCGCGGCCGCCGTCCACCAATAACACGTCCGGCAGCGGCGCGGCATTCACCGGTTGCAGTGCGCGGCGGTAGTGGCGCGTCACCGCCTGCGCCAGCGCGGCGTAATCGTCGCCCGGGGTGAAATCGGCTTGATCTAAATTATCCAAATTAAAACGGCGGTAGGCACTCGGCCGCGGGCCGGCTGTATCAAATACGACACAGGCGGCGACGGTCAGCTCGCCGGCGGTGTGGCTGATGTCAAAACACTCCAATCGCGTCGGCACGGTCGCCAATCCCAGCAGGTCACGCAGCGCCGTCAGCCGCTGTTGATAATCCGCTCGCGTGGCAAGATGTTGATTTAACGCTAAATTCGCGTTGTCAATTGCTAACCGCAGCCACTGCACCGCCGCGCCGCGCTGCGGGTGGTGAATCTTGACGGCACGGCTGGCGCGTTGACTGAGCGCGGCTTGCAAAAACGCTCGCTCGGTCGGGGCGATGTTAACCAGTAACAGCGGCGGCAGCCCGAACGGCGCGGGGCGGTTAGCGTAAAACTGCGCCATAAATGCCGATAACACGGCGGCCGGCGGCGTGTCGGGCGGCACTTGCGGGAAATGCGCCGCGTTGCCCAACTGCCGCCCGCCGCGCATCATCACCACCTCGACGCAACTGTGTCCGCCGGCTTGGACGCAGGCGAGCAGGTCAAAATCATCACCGCCGCGCCCCTGTGTCACGAATTGCCGCTGTTGCATTTTTGTCAAGAGCGCGATGCGATCCCGCCACAGCGCCGCCTGTTCATATTTCAATGCCGCCGCCGCCCGCTCCATGTTGTCAGTGAATAATTGAATAATGGTTTGCGCGTGACCGGTGAGAAATTGCCGCGTGTGCAAAACATCTTGCGCGTATTCTTCGGCGCTAATAAAACCGACGCACGGGGCGCGGCAGCGGTGGATTTGATATTGCAAACAGGGGCGGGAACGATGGCGAAACATGGCGTCATGACAGTGGCGCACGGGAAATAACAATTGTAATAAACGCAGCGTGTCGCGCACCGCTTGACTGCTCGGATAGGGGCCGAAGTATTCACCTTTTGCATTGCGAGCGCCGCGATAAAAGGCTAAACGCGGGAATTGATCTTGGCTGCTTAGATAAATAAACGGGTAGCTTTTATCATCGCGCAATAACACATTAAAGCGCGGCTGGTGGGTTTTGATTAAATCATTTTCTAATAATAACGCCTCGCCCTCGGTGCGCGTGACGGTGATGTGAATATCCACCACGCGGGCAATCATGGTTTGCAGGCGGTGGTTTAATGAACGGGTGAAATAAGAACTGACGCGGCGTTTTAAGTTTTTCGCTTTGCCAATGTAAAGCAGTTGATTATCCGCCGCGAGGAAGCGATAGACGCCGGGCTGTTCGGGTAATTGCACTAATACAGTGGCAATTGCATCAGAAGGCATGGCGATAAACTTAATAAGTGTTCCCACGCTGGCGCGTATCGGGCGGTTAAGTTTTTTGTTTAGAACAATTGTCATTCCCGCGCCAGTGGGAAACCAGAGTGTGGTGCTACTGGATTCCTGCCTACGCGGGAACGATCAATCACTTATTTTAATGAGCGTTTTATATTAGATTATCTATTACGCTCAATTCGTCACGCCGCGAGTATTAAACCCGACTTTCCATTCGGCCGCCTCGCCAGTCAATGGAATTGCGATTAATTCCAAATTGCCGACCTCCGACACCGCCGCCTGCAAGCGCACCGGCACCACTTCGCCTTTCTTGCGGCGATCAGCCGGTAAACAGGTGTGAATTTCGTCCAATTCCAGCAACTCGTCGCTATTCCATTCCTCCAGCAAATCACCGACGCGATCCTCGCGCCGCACACTTGAGCCAAAGAAACGGAAGCGCACCGGCTCGCCCACGATCAAGCCAAATTCCTGTGGCGGGGCAATCGGTTCTGACCCCTCCTCCAACCCAAATGGCACGAGGCACAGCGCGTTGAGTTCCGGTTCAATCCCCGGCACGGCGGGCATGGCGCGTTCAATGCCGACGTAATACGAATGCGACGTGCCGCCGCGAATCCGCACCCCGCCATGCCGCCGAACGTGCGCGTAAAACGCCGCCCCGCGGGCGACTGCCAAATCCAAATTAGTCGCCCCGAGCAGCCGAGCGGGTGGGGCATCTTCCGCCGCCAACCACTGGTTGATAACGTGTAACACCCGCTCGCGCAAAATACCGGCGTTAAACACCCCACCGTTGAACAGCACGGCGGTCGGGTGCAAAAACGTCGCCCAATGCACCTGCTCGACAAACCCCTCCAAATCACCGGTGGCACCCGCTTGCCGTCCCAAAAATGCGGCTAAATGGCGGGTAATGCCCGGGTCTTGGGCAAATGGCAACCCGACTTTGGTCAGCGCCGCCCGCGCCCGCTCGGTTGGCCGCGCTGACGCCGCCACCTCGGGAAAAAATCCCTCGATCAACGTGGTCGTGACTTCCGCCCGCGTCAACTCGGTACGAATACTGCCGCCGACCAATTTTGCGCCGCGACTCGGCACAATCACCGGCAAACTCTCCAACTGCGCATCCGCCAGCAGCGCCTCTTTGGCTTGCCGACAACCGTGCGTCAGCGCCTGCAATTGCCAGCGATCCAAGTCCACGCCCTGCCGTTTCAACTTTTGCCGTACCAGATGCGCGAGGGTTAAATCCATGTTGTCGCCACCCAACAGGATGTGATCGCCCACCGCCACCCGCGTCAATTCCAACGCGCCAGCATGTTCGGTCACCGCGATCAGCGACAAATCCGTCGTGCCGCCGCCGACGTCCACCACCAGAATGATGTCGCCAACCTTGACCTCGTGCCGCCAGCGCCCGCCGCTATCGTTGACCCAGTTGTAGAGCGCCGCCTGCGGCTCCTCCAACAGCACCAGATGTTCAATGCCCACCGCACGGGCGGCTTCGGCGGTCAACTCGCGGGCGGCCGGATCAAAGGACGCCGGCACCGTGACCGTCACCTCCTGCTGATCGAGCGGATCGTAGGGATGCTGACCATTCCAGGTGTCGCGCACATGCGCTAGATAGGCGACGCTGGCGTCAAATGGCGAAATTTGTGGCACATCTTCCGGCACTTCCGGCGGCAAAATTGGTGCTTTGCGATCCACGTCCGGGTGGCACAACCAGCTTTTGGCGCTGGCCACCAGCCGAATGGGCGTACTCGCACCCTGTTTGCGGGCCAGTTCACCGATAATTTGGCGCGGATCCGACGGCCACGGCAGCGATAAATCACCGGCGTTGAACTCATCAGGATGCGGCAAATACAAAAATGACGGCAGCATCGGCCGCGGCTCAACCGTGCCGGGAGCGGTCAATTGCGGAATCAACAATTGCTGCTGCGGAATGTCCTCGCCTTTGCAGCGCGCTGATTCAACAAATGCCAGCGCACAGTGCGTCGTGCCTAAATCAATGCCAACCGCAAATTTGGGTTGATTGCCGCCGCCGCGCTTTTTGGGTAACAGCGGAGTCGGCGGAGCGTCAGTCGAATGCGTCATAACTCAACCTCAGCGGCCGCCAAGACGTGCAAATCTCGGCTGACCGCGACCTGGGGTAAATGGACGGCCGTTGCCCGCCACCCGCGATGCACCAGCGCACCGTGAAAGGGCGGATCACCGACCACCTGACCGGTGGGGCGCACCACGGCCGGATCAAAGCCGCGTTCGAGCGTAATTGGGCTGCCCTCGGGTTGATCGAACACGGGTTGGATTTCCAAGTGCTGGCGCAGAACGCGCTGACAACCCTGATGCACCACGCGGGCGGCAGCACCTATGTCTTGATCGGCGTAGTTGGTGATGTCTTCTTGTAAAAAATCCACAAACCGCCCCTCCTTTTGCAATAACCCCAGCAGCAGTAACGCCGAGTCGGGTTGGGATTGCTGCAAACTTGACGGCTGGAGCGCGGCCGAGGTGACTGATGGCAGGGCGTTGATCGTGGAAATATTGTCAGCGTATAGCGTGCGCAATAAATCCGCGTAGTCAGCACTCGCCAATGCTTTGATAAAGCTGAATACTGCAATCGGCAGGCGCGTTAAAACGATCCAAGTGTTGCGAGCGATGATGACGGCGTAGTGGGCGATATACTGACCTGCGATGCGCAGCCAGTTGCTCAGGATGACACGGGCAGCGGAGAACTTGGACGCGAGCGGTTCCAAGTTGTCCGAGTTTCCCAAATTGGCCATGTAACGATCCTCAGTAGCGGTTAGGGTTGCCGGGCGTGAACAGTGCGCATAGTAACGCGCTCGGGCATGGCGCTTCATCTTGATTGTGCGTGTCAATGCCCCACCGCCATATTTTTTATCCACTCACCAGCGATTGATTCACTATGACTACCCACACATCACCCGCCCGCGCCGCCAATCAACGCGATCTTGGCATTGATTTATTGCGCGCCCTTTGCATTTTATATGTTGTCGGTTATTGGCATTTAATTCCCTACACCACCGCGTTACCGGGGTACGCCAATAGCGTGACGGAAGCGTTTAAATACGCCGCATTAGCCACATTTGTCTTCTGTTCAGGCTGGTTATTAGCGCGGCAATCCATTCAATTACACATCGGCGAACTCTGGTCATTTTACCAAAAACGCCTGCTGCGGATTTATCCACTGTACGCGCTCACGTTAATTCTATTTGGGCTATTTGGTCTGGCAACTCTGGAACAGGTGACAGATGGTTTATTATTAATATCAATGCTCAGTCCGCCCGCCATGCCGACGCTGTGGTTTATCACCATGATTATGCTGTTTTATTTAATCGCCCCGCTGTTAATTCACGCGGCGCCGCAACTTGGCAAAACCGCATTCATCAGCGCGGTCATTGCCCTGCTCATCATTAGCTATCATTTTGTGATTAACCCGATTGACTGGCGCTTGCTGCTGTATTTTCCCGTATTTGTCTTAGGCATTCTCTACCGGCAACACCCGCTGATTGCACAGTGGCTCCGCCAAAAACCCGCCGCGTTATTAGGCGCAGTGCTATTCATGACATGGAGCTTGAGTTTAGTTGGCTATGAACCGTCACTCGTTGGCGTCTTATTCCGGTGGCCGTTGGTCATCACGAGCGCCTTGATTCTATTTTTAATTGCCGATCCAATCGCTCGTCATCTCCACACCCCCACCATCAATTTATTTGCCTACAGCAGCTTCGGTTTATATCTGTGCCACCGCCTCATTTTCAAAGGCGCCATTGCCGTGTATTATCCCGACAACGGTTGGGCGCAGGTCGGTTATTTACTAGCAGTGGCGCTGCCATTAAGCGTGTTCATTGGATATGTCATGCAGCGCCGTTATGATGCGCTATTTGCGCGTTGAATGACGGGGCAAATTGATCGTTCCCATGCGCCCGCGTGGGAACAGCAAATCAGCGCCTATTAAATTGCCGGCAATACGAGTGGCTGGCGCCGTTTGGGATTAGCGCGGTAATAACAGGCGACATTGCCAATGCGTTGTATTAAAACTGCCTGATTACGCTCGGCAATTAAAACTGCCACGCCGTCGCGGTCATCGCGGTCAGCCGCGTTAATACGGATTTTAATCAACTCATGCGCGGTCAGAGCGCCGTTGATTTCTTTTAATACCGCCGGCGTGAGGCCGTTTTGCCCCAAAATGACCACCGGTTTTAATGGATGCGCTTGTTGTCTCAGCCAGCGGTGTTGTTTATCAGTGAGTGTTATCATGTGCAGTGTCATTACAATAATCGCAGTGAGGTGAGGTGATGATGGGAGTATAAATGTAACCCAGACTTGAATGGGTATTCAACTATACTCAATAAATACCAATTTTCGTCCGTTTTAATAATGACGGATGATTTCAAACTTTTCGGTTAACAAAGTTCGCAATTGCACAGCAACCCGGTCAAGATTTTGGAAAAAATCACGACAAGCCTCTTCATCCATTCCAAAACAAGAATAATACTTATTATAAAGAATTTGTTTCTTGAAAAATTTCCAAAGCCGTTCAATTAAATTAAGATTAGGCGAACACGCCGGAATAAATAGCAATTTTATTCGTGAATCTTTTATATGCTCTTTAACGGCTTTAGCGCGATAGTAAGTCGCATTATCACAAATAATCGTAATCGATTTAGCATGAGGAAAC
>NZ_JABVCQ010000051.1 GCF_014145225.1 Thiospirillum jenense | reverse complement strand
GCTCGGTGGAGCAACGGGGCGGGGCGCGGAGCCCTCGGCATAGCGCAGCGCTCCGCCCCGTTGCGGTCCGGGAGCGCTGCGATCGGCGTATTCAGCGGGTGACAGATTGCCCAGCGCACTGTGTGGGCGAACATTGTTGTAGTCGTCCTTCCATGCCGCCAGAACGGCACGGGCCTGGGCGAGCGAGGTGAACAGCGTCTCGTTGAGCAGTTCGTCGCGCAGCTTGCCGTTGAAGCTCTCGATGAAGGCATTCTGGGTCGGTTTTCCCGGCGCGATGTAGTGCCACTCGATCCGCATCTCGTGGCTCCAGCGCAGCATCGCCATGCAGGTCAGTTCGGTGCCGTTGTCTGAGACGCACATCGCCGGCTGGCCGCGCTGCGCAATGACGAGCTCGAGCTCGCGGACCACCCGCAAGCCCGATAGCGAGGTGTCGGCGATCAGCGCCAGGCATTCGCGGCTGAAGTCGTCGACGACTGTCATGATGCGAAAACGACGACCGTCGACAAAGGCGTCCGACACGAAATCCAGGCTCCATCGCTGGTTCGGTTGCTGCGGGATCGCCATCGGCATCCGGCTGCCGAAAGCCCGCTTGTGGCCGCAGCGGCGCCGCACCTGCAGCCGCTCCTCGCGATAAAGCCGGCGGAATTTCTTATGGTTCATCACCAGACCCTCGCGGCGCATCAGCACATGAAGACGGCGATAGCCGATCACCTCGAAGGACATTCGCAGATGAGCGACGGCCTCTCGCCTCTCGGCGGGCGTCACCATTTTTTTGCGGCAACGTCCTTGAGCATGGCGTTGTCGAGCATCGCCTCGGCCAACAGCTTCTTCAGCTTGGCGTTCTCGTCCTCCAGCGCCTTCAATCGCCGGGCGTCGGAGACCTCAAGGCCGCCGTACTTCGCCTTCCATTTGTAAAACGTCGCGCTCGAGATCCCGTGCTTGCGGCAGACGTCGGCCGTCGCCGCTCCCGCCTCCTGCCCCCAAAGAATCCCGATGATATGCTCTTCCGTGAACCGACTTGGCTTCATGGGTCCATCCCTTCCGAGGTGATGGACTCTACCCATTCTTGGAGGAATTGGCGGGGCTCAGGTCACGCGGTGCGGTAGCGCTTCCAAGGTGGATGCGGACACTCGCTGGAGTTTGATGGTGCTGCCATTGCGCACATGATGTAGTCGTTCTCGTTCGCGATGCTCCATCGCTGAAACAGCGAGCGTTGGTTTTGGTCAAAACCAGTCGGCGTCGGGATTTCCGGCAGGGCACTTTTGAGAGCGACGAGTTGATCCGGGCCGATATCACCGATGCAGGGGTCGTTCCAAAGATCGACCGCGAATTGAATGACGGGCGAGACGTCGTTCTCTGCACGCCGATCGCCATCATCGCCCTCGCGCCAGTTCAAAAAATCTTGCAGGGCCTTCGAGAGCCGCGTGCGATTGCCCTCGGGTGGCAGCGCCGCTTTGACGGCGGTGGCAACTGCGGCAGGGCTGACCGCAAGGCCCGTGGGCTCGGCAGGCGGGACGACAATTGGGCTTCCTGCTGCAAAAAGCTCCTGGCGGCGTAGTTCAATCCGCCCCTCAAGCGAATTGTTCTTTTTGATCCGCGAGCCGGCACGCCCATTCTCCCGGACCAGCACGACGAAGTGCTCGTCCCAACCGTTGACGACTTCGTCCGGCTTTGTACCGGCGTGGCGGACTATGAACTGGACCTCGAAGGCGACCTTCTGAAAGGCGAGCCGCTCGACGTAGTCGTCTTCGTCGTGGACCGGCTCGGGCGCCAATTCGCGCAGGCGCGGCCAGAGGGCGCGCAGCGCCTGTTGCGGATCGTCGTCCATGCTTTTGATCCTGAGCATCCAAGACGCCAGACGGGCGGCCCGCAGCGATGCTCGCGTGTAGTCCGCGGTGCCGAGCGCAATCTTGATAGACCCAGACCGGTAAACGGTCCTTAGACAGGCGGGGGTTCGGATCGCGAAAAAGTAGCGACCTCCGCGACGGGAGATGAAGGCGGAACGTGACAATTTTGGCCCCTGCGGTGTGAACGATCCACGTGACACACGACACAGATCGCCAGCGGCCCAAAGCGCAATCATTGATTTTGTTGAGAAATTTCCGAAGTTGGCATCGGGAATCTTGTGGTAGCGGGAGAGGGACTCGAACCCCCGACCCCAGGATTATGATTCCCGTGCTCTAACCAGCTGAGCTACCCCGCCACAACGTTCATGGATCAGCCTTTGGGAAGGCTGCCGTGCGAACGCGCGGCATATAAGAAGTCGTGCGCCGCCCTGTCAAGCAATCGCGGAATTGAAACGAAACTCAACTGAAATCGGCTATTTCGGACGCACGCTTTGATCGCCGCCGGGCGAACCCGGAGGCGGAATGACCGGGGTGGTGGCGCCGGCGTCAGGAGTCGGTGCGCGAATCGCGGGATCAACCCCTGCGGGCGGACACAGCACACCGTCCGAGCGGGCGAGCTTGTCGGTGAGCGGTTCCTGGGCCGCGCCGGTGGTGCTGCCGGGAACGCCGGGCGGGTTGGCCGTGGGCGAGGATGGCGTGCAACCGGCAGGCGCAGGAGTGGCCTTGGTCGACGGCGCGTCTGGCGGCGCCTGCGCCAGCGCAGGAGCCGCGGCCATTAAGATGCAACCGAATGCGAGCGCAATTGTCCTGGTCATGCGGGACAACGTGCCGGCCGTCGCGCGGTTCCGGGTTCGGCTCAGAGCTTGCGGTAGCGGATCAGCGAAAAATGCCCCATCGGCGGCATCGGCCGTCGCTCGGCGAGTTCCACGCCGCCATGCCGCGCAGCCCAGTTCACCAGCCGCGCCCATGGAAACTCCGGACGCCAGCCGAGCCGCCGCGCGAGCGGCGAGAACGCCAGTTCGAACAGCTTGCGCGGCCCGCTCTCGGCGCCGATGTGGTTGACCAGGATCAGTTCGCCGCCCGGCCTCAGCACGCGGATGAAATCGTCCAACGTGGCTTCCGGGTCCGGCACCGCCGTGATGACGTATTGCGCCACGACCGCGTCGAAGAAGCCGTTCGGAAACGCCAGATTCTTGGCATCCATCACCGCCAGCGTCTCGACATTGGTCAGGTTCAGCGTGCGGACGCGCTCATGCGCCCGGCGCAGCATCGGCTCGGAGATATCGACACCGCACAGCCGCGTCGTCGGCGAGTAGTCCGACAGCGACAGGCCGGTGCCGACGCCGACATCCAGCACGCGCCCGCCGATCGCATCCGCCATGGCGATGGTCGATTGCCGGCCGCTGTCGAACACCTTGCCGAACACCATGTCGTAGATCGGCGCCCAGCGTGCGTAGGCTTTCGCGACGCCTGCGCGATCGATATCGTTCCCCATGTCTCGCCCCGAGATTCCTTATCCGCGCATCGCCGCCAGCGCAGGCGAAGCCGCGTCGTCGCGTACTCCATCGGCGCTCCACCGCGGCGCAGCGCTCTTGATGAAGCCGCCACCCAGCACGCGCGCCTGCCCGTCTGCCGCGTCGTAGAAAACACAGGCCTGGCCGGGCGAAACGCCCTCCTCGCCCGCGACCAGCTCGACCTCGTAGCCGCCCCCGACGGCGCGCAGCCAGGCCGGCTGCGGCGCACGCGTCGAGCGTACCCGCACGAATAATTCCAGCCCGTCGCCGACCGCCTGATCGATCGCGCCGTCGCCAATCCAGTTGACGTCGCGCAGTACGATCCGCTCCATTCGCAGAGCCTCGCGCGGGCCAACCACCACGCGCCGGTGCGCCGCATCGAGCCGCAGCACATAAAGCGGCGCCCGCGAGGCGATGCCGAGACCGCGGCGCTGGCCGACGGTGAAATGCACGATGCCGGGATGGCTGCCGAGCACGTGGCCGTTGAGATCGACAATCTCGCCGGGCTCCATCGCGTTCGGCTTCAGTCGCTCGACCACATCGGTGTAGCGGCCGGTCGGCACGAAACAGATGTCCTGGCTGTCGTGCTTGTCGGCGACCGACAGGCCGAACTGCCGCGCCAGTTCGCGGGTCTGCGGCTTGGTCATGTCGCCGAGCGGAAAGCGCAGAAAATCGAGTTGATCGCGGGTGGTCGCGAACAGGAAGTAGCTCTGGTCGCGATCGCGATCGGCGGCACAGATCAAGGCGCGCGATCCGTCGTCGAGGCGCCGGGACGAGACATAGTGTCCGGTGGCCAGCGCCGAGGCGCCGAGCTCCCGCGCGGTCGCCAGCAAGTCGCGAAACTTCACCGAGCGATTGCATTCGATGCAGGGCACCGGCGTTTCGCCCAGCGCGTAGCTGTCCGCAAAGCTGTCGATGACCGACTCGCGAAAGCGGCTTTCATAGTCGAGCACGTAATGCGGAATGCCGATGCGCTCGGCGACAGCCCGGGCGTCGTGGATGTCCTGGCCGGCGCAGCAGGCGCCTTTGCGATGGGTGGCGGCACCGTGGTCGTAGAGCTGCAGCGTGATGCCGACGACATCGTAGCCCTGCGACTTCAGCAGCGCGGCCGTGGCCGAGGAATCGACCCCGCCCGACATCGCGACCACGACGCGGGTGTCCTGCGGGCGACCTTCAAGATCCAGGCTGTTGAGCATGCTTTCAGTCATACGATACGATCGCGGTTCGAGCCGTCGCGACCATTCCTTCCGCTTGTTCCGGAAGCGGCGAAGCCAAATTCCGCAAACGTCGTGATGCCAGACCTTAATATAGGCCGAGTTTCAGGGGCGCAATGAGCCCGCCCCGGCTTTTGCGGGAGGCCAACGAGGCAATTCTTGCCGAGGCGGGCAGAAACGGCGCGGCGAGACTCCCATGCCGGGCCACAGACTTCGGAACAATATACTGAAATCGCACACTTTTTCCGTTTTCCTCAGGGTGGCCCGCTCCTTGCTGAAGGGATCATGGAACAGAGTGAGATCATGCCCGTGTTGAATTCCACTTCGGATATCGTCTCGACCGCGCCGGCTCCTGCCCCGCCGCGATCGACGGGACGCCAGGACCGGTCGTCATCGACCGACAGCTTTGCGTCGCTGGTCGACAGCAACACCGCGCCTGACCCCGCCGCAAGCCAGCCGGCGCCGAAGCCGACGCCAGACCCGCGCCCTTCCAGCAACAGCGCAGCCGACGACCGCGCCGCCAGCGCACGCCGCCGCGATGCAGCCGATCAGAGCCGGGCCGGCGGCCGTAGCGACGACCCGCGCCCGTCGAATGCCGATACCAGCAATGATCCGCCGGCGCGCAATGATGCGGCGAAGGCGAATGCGGCGCCGAAACCCGACAGCGACGGCAACACCAAGGACGCCAAATCGGCCGATAGCAAGGACAGCAGCGACACCGCCGCCGCCACCGACCAGAGCCAGACCGCTGCCGCCACCACGGCGACAACGACGCCTGTGGTCGCGCCGGTCACTGTCGCGACCGTCACGGTCGACACCACGGCAGCGGATGCGTCGGCCGGTTCCGCCGGGACGGTTGCGGATGCTGTGACAACCGCCGCCGACGGACCGCTGGCGATCGCCACGGCTGCGGCCCTGAAGGCACAGGCCGCCGTCGCCGACCTCGCGGCGACCGCGCAGCCGGCCGGAGCCGCCGCCACCGACGCCGCCGAGACGGCGACCGCGACCGGCATCATCGCGATCGACCCGAAGCTCGCCGCGCTGGCGGCCCAGCCCCATGCAGGCAAAGTCGGCAACAAGGCCGCGACGCAGTCCGATCCCGCCGCCACGATCAACAGCGAAACCCAACCGACCGCCTCCGCGACCGACGCCCCGGCGACGCCGACCCTGCCGCAGGCCGGCGCGACGCAGGCCCAGGCCACCCAGAGCGACCAGACCAAGACCAACGAGGCGGCGGCCGCCAGCGTCGATCAGGCCAACGCGCAGCCGGCATCCGCCACGGCCGCCCATCAGAAACACCCGGCCGAGGTTCAGACGCAGCCCTTGCCGGACGCCAATACGCTGCAGCCGGTCCCGACCACGCAGCCGCTGCAAGCCTCGACCACGACGCAGCAGACCGCCGCTGCGCCGCAGCTCACCGCCGCGCTGGCGACCAATGCGCCGGTCGCGATGCAGGACCTCGCCGTCACCATCGCGGCACGCGCCAATGGCGGCGCCAGCCGGTTCGAGATCCGGCTCGATCCCGCCGAGCTCGGCCGCATCGATGTCCGCATCGACGTCGACCGCCATGGCCAGGTGACCTCGCATCTCACCGTGGAGAAGCCCGAGACGCTGGCAATGCTGCGGCAGGACCAGACCCAGCTGCAGCGCGCCCTCGACAATGCCGGGTTGAAGACCGGCGACAGCGGCCTGCAATTCAGCCTGCGGGATCAGTCGTCGTCCGATCAGCAGCAAGGCAACCAGCAGGACAGCGGCCGTCATGCGCGCCGGCTGGTGATCAGCGAAGAAGAACTGCCGCCCGCCGTGACCGCCGGACGTAGCTATGGCCGTATGCTGGGCGCCAGCAGCGGCGTCGATATCAGGATCTGAGGAGTCGTCACCATGGCCGTCGATGCAACCACCGCTGCGCCGCCCGTTTCCGCCCCGAACGCCAACTACTCCGCGAGCAGTTCGACATCGTCCGGCAAGACCACCGGCGTCGCGGATAATTTCCAGACCTTCCTGACGCTGCTGACCACGCAGTTGCAGAACCAGAACCCGCTCGATCCGCTCGACACCAACCAGTTCACCCAGCAACTCGTGCAGTTCGCGGGCGTCGAGCAGCAGCTCAAGACCAATGATTCGCTGTCGTCGCTCCTGAAGCTGCAGACCACCGCGCAGACCACGCAGGCGATGAACTTCATCGGCGCCAATGCGGTGGTCGACGGCAGCAAATCGCATTTCGACGGCAAGACCGCGGGCTGGTCGCTGTCCACCGACAAGCCGGTGAGCGCGCAGGTCTCGATCCAGAACGCCACGGGGCAGACCGTGTATTCCGGCAAGTTCACCCTCAATGCCGGCCAGAACCAGGGGTTCACCTGGGACGGCCGCGGCAATGACGGCTCCAAATGGCCGGAGGGCGACTACACGCTGTCGGTGGTCGCGACCGACGCCGCCGGCCAGACCGCCGGCGTCTCCACTCAGGTCCAGGGCGTGATCGACTCTGTCGATCTCACCCAGACGCCGCCGATGCTGTCGATCGGCGGCCAGACCTTCACACTCGATCAGATCAAGAAGGTGGTGCGGCCCGACGCCACGCCCACTAATCCCACCAAGCCGACCGCCCTGTAATCCGGTCGCCGGTCACTGCCCGACGAGCTGATCGGCGAAATATCCGATGGTCTTGCGATAGACCAGCGCGCGATTCCATTCGCGCATCGCCTCGAAATTCGGCGTGCCTTCTTCATAGGAGCCGCCGGCACGCCAGCCCGCGGTCTTCAGCAGATTGGCGGTCGAGGCCAGCACGTCCGGCACGCTGTGGCGCAGGTCGACATGGCCGTTGCCGTCGAAGTCGACGCCGTATTTGATGTAGGACGACGGCAGGAACTGGGTCTGGCCGAGCTCGCCCGCATAGGCGCCGACCATGTCGCGCAGCTCGAGGTCGCCGCGCTGCACGATCTTCAGCGCCGCCAGCAATTCCCCCTGAAAAAGCTCGGTGCGGCGGCAATCATGCGCCATCGTCGCGAGCACGCGAAACACCGGCAGCTTGCCGATGTCGCCCTTGCCGAAATCGGATTCGAGGCCCCAGATCGCCACCACGATCTGCGGCGGCACGCCGAACTGGCGCTCGATCCGGGACAGCAGCGACGCGTGCCGCTGCAGCATCGCGCGCCCGGTCTTGATCCGGCCCGGCCCGACCCGGGTCGCGACATATTGCTCGAAGGTCTTGTTGAAGGTGCCGCGCTGCCGGCGGTCGAACGCCAGCACCGCCGGATCGGGCGTGACACCGCCGAGCGCCTGCGAGATAACGCCCTGCGAAACCCCCGCTTGCGCGGCTTCGGCCGAGAAGGCGGACATGAAGGTGTTGAAATCACCGCCGCAACGCGCAGCCTGCGCAGGCGCGGCAGCGAGCAGCGCGCCGCCGACGGCGCAGATCTTGAGGGCAAGGCGCAGGTTGGGCATTTTAAACCATTCTCCAAATCGGCAGAGGCTGAAGCGAGCTGCGGAGCCACGATTCGTATTGATGCGTATTGCGAGCACAATGCGGCGACTCTAGCATTTCTGACCTGCAGTTGCGAGGCGGGCTCAGGCACGCCATATTGACGGCAGCATCTTGATCGCATGTCGATGATCGGCGGATGAATGACGGGCCCGCCGATGACGATCGACTCCCAGCCCGTTCAGGAAGAGGCCCGCTCCATGTCCCGACCCCTTCTGCGACAACCGCTATTTAGGCTGCTGGCGATCAATCTCGCGGCGGGCGTCTGCCTTGCGACGCTGCTGCTCGGCGGATTGCTGCTGGTCAATCCGGGACATCTGCGCGAGCTGATCTTCGCTGACAATTCGCCGGGCACCGCGCTCGGCCTGCTGCTGTTCGGCTTCGTCATCACTTTCGGCAGCGCGGCGATGGGCTCGGCGGTGATGGCGATGGGCAACGATCGGCGCGGCGGCAGCCGCGGCGGCAAGCGCATGATCGAACTGTTCCCCGGGGCGGAGCCGATCCCGGTGCGCGCCGAGCGATCGATGCAGACGCGCCGGCGAAGCGAACCCGGCTCCTGAAGGAGCGCGGACCCCTTTCACATCAGAACCGCGCCGATCGGATCGGCGCGGTTTGTCGTTTGGCGGTTGGTCGTTTCGGGGACGGATGTGTCCGCCGATCAGAATGGCGACACCGGGCCGGCGTTACGCCGCGCGGCGCTGATGCCGGCCTTCGCGGATTTCCTCGATGATCTTGTCCGAAAACGCCTCGAGGTCGCCCGGATTGCGCGAAGTAATCACCCCGTTATCGGTGACCACCGCGGAATCCTCCCACTTCGCGCCGGCATTGATCACGTCCTGCTTGATCGAATTGTAGGATGTCATCTTGCGACCCTTGGCGATGCCGGCCTCGATCAGCAACCACGGCGCATGACACACCGCCGCGACCGTCTTGCCGGCGTCGAAGAACGACTTGATCAGCTTCAGCGCCTCGGCATTGACGCGCAGCAGATCCGGATTGATCTGCCCGCCCGGTAGCACGATCGCATCGTAATCGTCGGCCTTCACCGCGCTGAGCGCCTTGTCGACCTTGACCGGGCGGCCCCAATCCTTGCCTTCCCAGCCTTTGATCTCGCCCTGTTCCGGCGACACGATATCGACCTGCGCGCCGGCCGCTTTCAGCCGATCGCGCGGCACTTCGAGTTCCGACTGTTCGAAGCCGTGGGTGGCGAGAATGAGAACGCGCTTGCCCTCGATTTGGCCTGCCATGAATGATCTCCGTATCTGTTATCTGTCGCGCCCCGCCTGCCTCGCTAATCGACAGCGCGCGCGATCGTTCCGGGGAACAACGGACGGCGCAATGTGGTGCAGCGTCAGAAGGTAAGCGCCGTCACGCGCAAACGATCTTCAAATTTCAAACAGCCAGATGATTGCAGACATGCCTTCGCATTTCCGCGACGCATCTGCGCCCGGGCTTTGCGAGGTTCGTTCCGCCCTCTCGAACAAGAGGGCGTGCGGAACGCCGGACGCACGACGCGTCCGCGGCCTCGTGTGCATAGTAAAAAGCACACGAGTTAGTCACCACGGTCACGCCGAACATCGTCCGGCGTTCCGCACGCGATGGTGTTAACGGCTTATGTCGTGCTCTCCCCGGCGAACGGTCTCCGTTTGTTTGTCGCCGTCCCCGATAAGCTCTCCTGGCCCGGATTTGGGCGCAGGACTCCTCGGGTTGATGCCACGCGCGGCATCAGGACCACACGCCTTGGCCGTCCGGCCGCGCGCTGTCGTCAGCGTTTCGACCGGCAGAGTCATGAGCACAATCGTCGCTCACCCTCTCCACCGGCGTCCGCGCCTGGCGCGCCGCCGTC
>NZ_JABVCQ010000050.1 GCF_014145225.1 Thiospirillum jenense | reverse complement strand
GGTTCAGGAATATAACCACACTCTATCATGTGTTATCTTCCATTCGTTCTATCATGGTTAATTTCACGTTAAATCATTCGCTCATTGATTCAAATGATTGCCATTTTTTCTATCCTCATCAGTTGTAATACGCACATATTGCTGTTCACCATTACCGGGCTTTTTATCGCCAAGAATGAGTTCTGGAAACTCACCATTTAAGACCAGTTGTTTGAACTCTTTACCTAAATTGCGGCGGGCAGAATCGGATAAATCCTGCCATACATTCGCGTCAAGCAACTGTTTTAAGCCAATTGATCTGCCCGGCGGTATCTGAATCAATGCCGAGTGAATCATCGTCTGCAACGTGTCAGACAAATAAGTGACAACCGTTTTTCCCGCCGGGAGGTGGACATGCGCGGCAAAGGCGTTTAGGGTTATTTCAATCAAATCTTGTAGTGACACCCCTTGCTTGGCGGCTGTAAAGCGCAGCCGCGCAATCGTTTCTTCTGACAGCCGAACTGTAATAGCGATTTTTTTCATATGTGATTTTGATTAGAATAACAGATTCTGATGACTTTTGCAAGTATTATTTTTTGACAAACGAGAGAATCTCTCATTATACAATAGCATTTCACTTGCAGCAATCAGAGCGTTTTGATTAAAACATGGCGACCTTGCCATGAATGTAATTAGAATAACACAAGCAATGTGCTTTACGCTTATTTGAATAAACATGCAATTTTAGTAGAGGTTTTGCTATGCAAACACCATCAGTAGGCATCTTTTTTATGGTGGAACAGCAGTTGTTAGTTGATGCGATGCCATTAGAACAAGCGAGCGCGTATGGCGATCATCAAACACACGGCGGGCATTATGAATTCTGGGAACAATTCACGCCAAAAACGCGGCTTGAACAACAATTCAAAGCGCGGCCGTATGATGCGTATCCGCGAGGGCGGATTATCTACGCAATCAAGAAAAAACAGTTTTATTGTTATGCAGATCGGTGTTTAACGACAGACGTATTGCGGCACATTGCAAAAGCATTTGGATTAAAAACGATGGTTGCTGCATACGATGAACATTATCAATGCGCCACCTGCAATCCGCTATTTTTAGAGTGAATTTAGGCAGAGTGATTTGCACAATTGTATCCGAATAAATCAGAAGTTCACAGTTAAGCGTTAAATGATTGATCGTTTCCACATTCAAGCATGGGAATATTCACTTTAACGAAACCAATATCTTCGTTGTTCAACTGCGTAACTTTCTGAATTTAATCTGTTCAATTTTAAATAAAATCAACCGGGGGGATGTTGGGTTTTTAGATAGCGGCAATCTAAAACTGATTAGGCAACATGCTGCAACACATTGAGTAAATTTTTACCAGACATTGCCGGTGGTAGCGGTTTATTATCCGCCCGGTAGAGTTCAATCATTTCTTCTACAATTTGGCAAAGTTCTGCAAAAACAGCTTGTTCATTATCGCCATGACAGCCGCCAAACACTAAATCGGGGCAACTGCCTACATAACAATTATCTTCTTCAGACCATTCAATTATTTTGGCGTAGCGGGCGCGCTTTCATTGTTTTGATTCCTCAACTGCACGTTGCACTGCTTTGATTAAATACCGCTGGGCATCATCCCCGTGCTTGCCGGCTATCGTGATTGGTTTTGTCACATGTGGATGAACATAATTGCGGTGACTGCCTTTCAAACCATGATGCTTGATTAAATTGCATGATGCAATGCAGCGATGACTTCTTCTGATGTAACCCCCGCTTGTTTGAGAACACCAGTTAATGTTCCAATTTTTAATTCACGATGATTCTGTACTGTGCAGCCAACATCATCACGGCGCAGGATGATGTGACTACCGCGTTGACGAATGACCAAGAATCCTAAGCGTTGCAAGGCACGAATGACCTGCGCACCTGATACGACCGGCAATTTAGGCACGATCAGGCAAATAAAATGAGGTTAATAACGGCCGCCCGGCATAGACTAATGGAAACTCTTCTAAATACAGCGCCGTTGCTTCGCGTAAGTTTAATAATGCCTCCTCGATTGTTTCACCTTGCGTGGTGGTGCCGGTTTCGGGATTGAGTGCTACATAGCCACCTTCGGACGCGGGTGTTAATACTGCGGTTAATTCCATTTTTTATTACTCCAAATGATTGGTCGGCGTTTTCATGTGTGAGCATGGGAACGGGCGATTAAAAAATAACTACATGAATCACAAATACTAAAAAACATTGTCGGCAAAACAAGTGACAGTGCGTTTTATGGAAAAAACCGATAAATCTCCTTGCGATCCATGACAACTTGCAAAATCAACATATTATTTTCGACTTTCATCCCGACTCGATATGCACCAAAACGAGTTTTATAATAGCCGCGATGCCCGTGCATTTTCTCGATCACGCCTAATTCACTGAGTGATTCTGCACTTGGTAAGCGTTCAAAAGCAAAGGTTTCAATTTGAGTGCGAATAGTCGGCGGCAGGTTTGCAAGTTGTTTAAGAAATTTTTTGTGATAGCTGACTTTCACTGCGTTTTTTCTAGGGTTTGATAATAGGATTGTGCCTGTTCAAGATTAAATACTTCATCATCGGGTGTATCTGTGCTCATGCGTTGAATAAGCGCGTAGTTTTCTAATATCTCTTCTATTTTGACGAAAGTGTCTATGTCAATTTGAACGGCGATCCGGCGGTTTGACTCATCAACGATGTACTGACGTTTGATGTGCATGTTTCACCTTTTTTGCGTTTTTCACTATTGAGAATTAACTTAGGTTGGGTCGGTTTTTAATCAAAATCAATCGGCGAATGGTGTTGGGTTATTAGATAACTGCAACCTAATTAGCGATGTTTTTTGATTTACTCCCAAACGATGTTTCCGCACGAACTCTTTTTAAACAAAGAACGCCATAAATGTTCTTTGTCTGGTGGTGCACCAATTTTTACAATTTCAACAAACCCTTTAGAAATGGAAGCAGTCGCATTTTCGGTTATAAGCCCTGAATAAAAACTAGAGTTATTAATCTCAATGATCGGTGCAAGCGGCTCCGCATCAATATCGCCATATCCGAAAGCAAGAATGTTGACTTCGTCAGCTGTTTGAGCAATATGTTTTGATAAATCTAATGCAGTGGTAGATGAAATATATTGAGCAAGAACATCCTGAAGAAGCCAAAAAGTTTTGCCGTGCCAAGCAAGACCAACTTGGGATTTTACAATCAACTGGCTAACCATTCGCGCCCATACTTGGCGATAGTTAATTCCTGGTCCATTATGAGATTCAGGGCAAATAACAGCATCCTCACAAGCCATAGCAATTTGGGTACGCTTCTTCTTATCTCCCCCCGATGTACTTGATGTCATTATTTCAACAATGACAATTGGATCAGAGGGGAAGTCATCAATCCAAAGTTCACCATTTCTGAATGCTAAAGTATATTGATTGTTTTCAGCGATTTTTTGAGTTGCGCGCAGTCCTTTTCCCACAAGTGTGGCGACATCAGATAGTTTTTTTCGATTGGAACCAGCTATGACGTAATCAAAGGTATAGTCAAAAGATTTTGCCTCGTCTTCATCATTTGTTGTTTCTACTTTCATTTTCACTTCTGACCACGCCCGATATAACTTTCCTTGCTCAAGATTTGCACATTTCATCAATTGTTCTCGAACATAGGTTTGATAGTTTGCTTGTTGTCCTCGTAGCGATAAAAGACGGCGCGGGCATACAATCCATGGTTGTTCAAAATCGCGTAAACGCAAAGAACACACACCCGATTGGACTATTTTCTTTCCAGGGAAAAATTTTTCTAGCATTGGATTTTTGCCGATGTCTAATGCAGACAAATAACGGTTTCCGCCACCGTCACATTCGGCATTCATAAAAGGACACCACGCTTTTTCTCTGTTAGCAGAAGCCTTAGCATTCCAGCAGTCCAGTCGGTATCCATACAATTCAAATATTTTGCTCATCTAAAAATCCTTTGATTTGTCGTGCCATTACATTTGCTAAAGGCGGAGGGACAGAATTAGCAATTTGTCTATGTTGATCTAAATTCGGGACTGTTCCTGTTCTTGATCGAATTGGCCCTTTCAAGATGTAATTATCAGGGTAGCCATGTATTCGCATATATTCTCTAGGGGTCAAATATCGATTTTCAGTTGGATGATAAAAAATTTCTCCACACCGTAACGTATTTGCAGGGCGTTTGCGGTGGAGGCGTAAATATTTAGTTGTGTCTTTTGGTGACAATTTGCATCGAAGTGCCTCTCCGAGGTGAGTTTGAGCTGCTAGATAGCCCCCTTCAGGGACTTGAGCAATTCGCTCGCGATCCCGCGATGGCGTTACATCAACGTGACTATCAGCTCGCTCATACATCGTTTTACCTGTCACCTTTAAATCAGGTTTTCCTAATCCATCTAATACTTCACCAATTCCGATATATGGTTTATATGAAAACAAACTGTTAATCTCATCAATAGGTGTATGTGTCCTTTCGGGAAAAGAAAATCCATTGCGTTCTCTAGTAGCTATAATAAATAGTCGTTCTCTTAACTGTGGAATACCGTAATCAGCCGACATAACAACTCGCCACTTTGGCGTGTAATTTATGATTTCTAGTTTTTTCAAAAAATTTTCAAATACTTCGCCACGCCTATTAGTTTTTCCTCTTGAGGAAAGTAATCCTTTGACTTGCTCAAGAAAAATAACTTTAGGCTGCAAACCTTGCGCAAATCTGATGATCTCAAATAGAAGTAGCCCGCGTTCGTCTTCCAAACCACGCTGCTTTCCTGCTAAAGAAAATGACTGGCAAGGTGGTCCACCAAAAAGCAAATCCAATTCGCCCGTCTGTAAAGATAAATCCTGTAATAGTTTTTTGGGTTGAATTGTTCTTATATCTGCATGAATAACTTTTGTATCGTACCCGTGCGTTTCTGCATTAGCCATCAGTGTTGCACAACAGTGTTGATCACACTCAATTTCTGCAAGAATCTTAAACCCTGCATTTCGTACGCCAATATCCATTCCACCTGCTCCTGAAAAAAGACTTATGGCTTGTCGTTCTTGATTTTTCAAACGCTTTATCCTTATGAAGCTGCGGTTTAATAACCCAAGTTGGGTCAATTGAAAATCAACCCAACTCACTCATCAACTCTCAACTCTCAATTCACACCACCAACCGCTGCCGCCGCTGCAACGGCCGCGCAAACAATTCCGCCAAATCGGCCGCTTGATTAAACCCCTGCACCGGTGAAAACACCAATTCAATTGACCATTTCGTCGTCAAACCCTCCGCTTCTAATGGATTCGCCAATCCCAAACCGCACACCGTCATATCCGGCCGATCCTGCCGCAAGCGGGTTAATTGCGTTTCTAAATCCTGCCCTTCAATAATACGCACCGATGGCGGTAATAACGCCAATTCAGCATCCAACATCCGCCGATCTAAATACGGCACCCCCAATTCCACTAATTCCATGCCGCATTCACGCGCTAAAAACCGCGCTAATGGAATTTCCAATTGCGAATCGGGTAAAAACGTAATGCGCTTGCCGGCGAGCAATTCCCGATACCGCGCCAGCGCCTGCGTCGCCCGAGCGGCGGGCGCAGCAATCACCGCCGCCACGCGCTCCGCTGTCACGCCCCACGCGGTCGCCGCCGCCGTCAACCACAGCGTCGTGCCTTCCACGCCAAACGGGAACGGCGCAGGAATCACGGTCGCGCCGCGTTGCCGCAACGCCGCCAGCGTTTCACCGACAAACGGCTGCGCCGCGATCACCAACGTTCCCGTGCCAACGGGTGGCAAATCCGCCACGCGCCGCGGCGGCAGAAAATCTACCGTGCTGATGCCCATCTCATTGAATAAACGGGTAAATTGGTCTTCAACGACATCGGCTAACGTCCCGACGATGAGCAAACTGCGCTCGCTGCTGGGCAACGCGGGCATCTGCGGCACGAGCGCAGTCAAACAGGTGTCCTCGCCCTGCGTGAACCGCGTGTCCAGCCCGCTGCCGCTGTAGGCGACGATGCGCACCGCCCCGCCGCGACTGGCGCTCAACCGTTCAGCGGCGCGGTCGAGGTCGAGTTTGATGACTTCGGATGGACACGACGCGACGAGAAATAACGTACCGATGTCGGGGCGGCGGGCGAGTAATTCGCTCACCACGCGGTCGAGTTCCTCGTTGCAATCGGCGAGTCCCGCCAAGTCGCGGTCTTGCAACACGGCGGTGGCGAAGCGCGGCTCGGCAAAAATCATCACGCCGGCGGCGGATTGCATCAGGTGCGCGCAGGTGCGCGAGCCGACCACGAGGAAAAAGGCGTCCTGCATTTTGCGGTGCAGCCACACGATGCCGGCGAGGCCGCAAAAGGTTTGGCATTCGCCGCGCTCGCGGGTGATGGTTAATTCGGCGGTCATGGCGTTACCTCGGCGGCTGGCGCGGATAAACGCGCAGCGCGTAGTTTTAATAAGAATTGCGTGGCGTTAATAACGTAAGTGGCATAGGCGGCGAGGGCTAACCACATTTGCCCGCGCACATCTAACCAGCCGGTGAATAATGCAATCAGGTAGGCGGTGTGTAATGCCAAGACCAACATGCTGAATACGTCTTCCCAAAAAAATGGTCGCGCAAATAGATACTTACCGAATACGACTTTCTCCCAAATCGAGCCGGTAATCATAATGGTGTATAACACCAGCGTTTTAATGACAATGGACATGGTCGCGGCCGTTTCACCCGCGCCGGTGAATAGATAGCGCACGACGAGAATTAAACTAATTAGAAAAATCAGGAATTGCAACGGCGCGAGAATGCCTTGAACTAATGTCCAAGGCGTGTCGTCACGGCGTTGACGTTCTTCAGGAGTGTAAAGCGGCGGAGGTGATTGGTGCATCATTAAACAAGTTGTGTGATTGATAAAGCGGTAAAATCTAAGCGCCGGCGGGTGATCTGTCAATCGCACTGATGGTCGGCAAAGTTGAATTGAAATAAACAGCAATTCAATTAAAACTGTTAATTGATATTTCCTGCGCTTCAGTGATTAGTGAATTATTCAGGATGCAATATGCCACTCTCTTGGAATGAAATGAAAACACGCGCACTGGCGTTTGCGCACCGTTGGCAGGATGCGGGGCGGGAAAATAGTGACGCCAAGCCATTTTTAATTGATTTTTTTGAAATCTTCGGTGTGACCAATAAACGTTTGGCGACGTTTGAATACGCCATGACCAAATACGGCGAGCAGCAGGGGTTTATTGATTTGTTTTGGCCGGGCGTGTTGATTGTGGAAATGAAAAGTCGCGGCAAAGATTTAACTGCCGCGTATCAACAGGCGCTGGCGTATTGCGCGGGCATTAAAGAACAGGATTTGCCACGTTATGTATTGGTATCGGATTTTGCCACGTTGCAATTGACTGATTTAGAGACGAATCAAACGCTGACTTTTCCATTAGCCGAATTGGTGATGCACATTAGCGCCTTTGGCTTTATTGCCGGTTACACCACACAAGTCATTCAACCGCAAGACCCAATTAACATTAAAGCGGCCGAGCGGATGGGTGTATTACACGATCAATTAAAAGCGGTTGGTTACACCGGACACGCGCTCGAAGTCTATTTAGTGCGGTTGCTATTTTGTTTATTTGCTGAAGACACCGGTATTTTTACGAAACGTCAATTTCAAGAATTATTGATTCATAAAACCCGTTTTGATGGCAGTGATGTTGGGGCGCAAATCAACTTGTTATTTCATGTGTTGAATACGCCACCGACACAGCGCTTGACTAATTTGGATGAAGACTTTGCGGCATTTCAATATATCAACGGTCAGTTATTTAATGAAATATTGCCGCCGGCCAGTTTTGATCGGGCAATGCGCGAAACGCTATTGCGCCTGTGTGCATTGGATTGGAGTCGCATTAGTCCGGCGATTTTTGGCAGTTTATTTCAAAGCATTATGACGGATAGCGAGCGGCGTAATTTGGGGGCGCATTACACCAGTGAAGAAAATATTCTCAAGTTAATTAAACCGCTGTTTTTGGATGCGTTGTGGGCGCAGTTTAATCAATTGGGCAATCATAAAGCGAAGCTGGCGGCATTTCACGATCAATTAGCCGCGCTGACGTTTCTTGATCCGGCGTGTGGCTGCGGTAATTTCTTGGTCATTGCGTATCGGGAATTGCGCAAATTGGAATTAGAGTTATTAAAAAAGTTGCATAAAAAGTCGCAGTTATTAGAAATTGATACGCTGCTAAAACTCAATGTGAATCAATTTTATGGAATTGAAATCGAGGAGTTTCCGGCGCAGATCGCACAGGTGGCATTGTGGTTGACAGATCACCAAATGAATCAACAGGTGAGCGCGACGTTTGGCGTTTATTTTGCGCGGATTCCATTAACCACCGCCGCGACCATTATTCATGCGAATGCGTTGCAAGTGGATTGGCAGAGCGTTTGTCCGAATGCAAGTTTTATTATTGGTAATCCGCCGTTTGTTGGTAAAAATTTTCGCACGGCGCAGCAAACTACCGATTTAGAGCGGGTGTTTTATAATACGCCGCAATTGCCCGTTATTAAATCGTATAAGAGTTTGGATTTGGTGTGCGCGTGGTATTATCGGGCAGCGGCGTATATACAAACGCATTTAATGACACGCACCGCATTTGTCAGTACCAATAGCATTACGCAGGGTGAACAGGTGGCGATTTTATGGCAGCCGTTATTAACATCTGGGGTGCAGATTCATTTCGCTCATCGCACCTTTAGTTGGTCAAATGAAGCGAAAGGCAAGGCGGCGGTGCATGTGGTGATAATTGGTTTTGCATTACAGCCAGCGCCGACAAAAACGCTGTTTATTTACGCTGATATTAAAGGAGAACCGCAGGCGGTGACGGTTGCAAATATCAATCCGTATTTAATAGATGCGCCGGATATTTTGATCGCAGCGCGCCGCAAGCCGTTGTGTGCATTTGCACCAATAATGACCAGAGGCAGTCAACCGACAGACGGTGGTCATTTATTATTAAATCAAGCCGAACGTGACGAACTAATTCAAATCGAACCGCAAACGGAGCAATACGTCAAACCATTTTCAATGGGCGATGAGTTTATTAATCACATCCCGCGTTATTGCCTGTGGCTGGTTGACTGTCCACCGAATAAACTGCGCCACATGCCAGAAGTACTAAAACGTGTCGAAGCGGTTAAAACGATGCGACTCAATAGCAATAAAGCGGCAACGCGGGAATGGGCAACAAAACCAATGTTATTTACAGAAATTCGGCAACCATTGGACGGAAGTTATTTAGCTGTGCCGCGTGTTTCTTCTGAACATCGCCAATATGTACCGATTGGTTTTTTGCCGCACACACATATTGCCGGTGATAAGTTACAAACTATTCCAAATGCCACCATTTATCATTTTGGTATTATGACAAGTGCAATGCACAATGCTTGGATGCGTATTACATGCGGACGATTAGGCAGCAGTTACAGCTATTCTGCAAAAATCGTTTATAATAATTTCCCGTGGCCAAACACAACCGATAATCATCTTACTTTTATTACCAATACCGCGCAAGCTGTATTAACCGCTCGCGCCCGTTTTCCTAATTCATCATTAGCGGATTTATACGATCCGCGTACCATGCCGCCAGTATTAACTAAAGCCCATGCCAAACTTGATAAAGCCGTTGATGCGGCGTATCGCTATACTGGCGGCAATGATGATAGTGAGCGCATCACGTTTTTATTTCGATTGTATCAACAGCAGGGCGCAGCATCCAAGTGATTTATAGTAGGCACTGTCAATGGTTTTAATCGCTCACATTCATGCTGACTATTTCACCTGAGGCATCCCCATGCACATTGCCAATCCAATCTACGATAAGGAGCGGGCTTTAGCTGAAAAAGAATTGGTTTTAGCAGAATAACAACGTGAACGAATTGAAAAAGGGCGATTGCTAAAAATA